>NZ_JACHYY010000008.1:0-326502 GCF_014193155.1 Rhizobium sp. BK098
GCCACCAGATACGATAAGACCCAAAAATCATTCTCGGCATTCCTCGCTTTGGCCGCAGCCAAAATATGGCTGCCATACTTTGTCAACAGGGCCTAGAGTTGGGAGGCATCCTCTGGGTCATTGTATCGAGGTTTGTAAAACTCAGATGGCGTCTTCCAGGCCAGGAAAAAGTCCAGTGGATCCTGGCTGCCTAGGAAGTCGCGAGCGAGCGCAAGTCTTTCCAGCACGTGTCTTCGCTCGTCGTCGACTAGCATAGCAGCACGCTCCTCTACGCCCCTCAGAAACTGTTCCACTCCAATCACGTGAGACCATCGTTGAATAATTTCGGTCAAATGCTCCCGGCTTTCGC
This sequence comes from Rhizobium sp. BK098, assembly GCF_014193155.1. Taxonomy (NCBI): domain Bacteria; kingdom Pseudomonadati; phylum Pseudomonadota; class Alphaproteobacteria; order Hyphomicrobiales; family Rhizobiaceae; genus Rhizobium; species Rhizobium sp. BK098. The sequence goes on from NZ_JACHYY010000008.1 coordinate 350, forward strand.
GAGAAGATTTTTCGACCAGACGTTGATCCTCCTCCTTCGCCCGGCGCTCCTGGGCTGCGAGTTGCTCTTGGCGAGCTATCTCAGCCCGGCGGTCCGCTTCCTCAAGTCTAGTAGCAAGCTCGACCGCCGCCCCTTCTATAGCCTTTACGATGGCGGAGAGCGTCTTTTCCAAGGTGGAATTTGCGGTCTCGTCCCAACGACTGGACCAGGAAACACGATGATAGGGGCTGTATGCCATAAGTCTCAGCCGCCCGGAGGGGATCTCCTTGTTTGTAGTCCAGGTAAAATCTCTCGCATATCGGGAAGCCTTCGGAGGAACGTAGTCCGCCTCGCGGATGTATTTGCTGTCACCAATATAACGCATGAGCACCTCTTCGGACGTCTCCACGATCGCGAGGCCGATGGGAATCGTTCCGACATACACTAAAGTCGAGCGCCCCGGCGACCAAAGGCTATTCTGATAATGGTTGCGCTGTTTGCCGGTATCTTGGCGCTCGTCGATCCGTGGTCGCGAAAATCGCTGATCAGATGGGGCCAGAACCACACGATGCCCTGCCGTCTCAAGCGAATTGAAGAGATTGTTGGCGAAGCCAAGGATTTTGCTCAAACAAGCTTTGGAGGTCGTCACATCGAGAAGCACCTTTTTGTACGGTTTGAGGTAGGCGCCGTCCTTGACCGGCCGGCCATTTTCGAAATGTTCTCGGGCACTTTGCACCAGCGCGTGAGTGCCGGACTTTGCCAAACGTGCCTCCAAAGAAGCAGGCGGAGCCTTAACCGAACGGTGATGACGCCGAGGTTTTTCTGGAGTGCTAAGCTCTCCTCCCTTGGACCAAGAAAGCTGATCACCAGGTCGAGCCTCAGGAAGGTCCTCGCGTGATGGTGCTTTCCCGACAGCCAGCTTCGCCCAATAGCCGCGCTCCGGGCGGGGGACATTCAGCGAAGCACAAACGCGGGCCATGTAGCTGTTTGACACTTCGAATTGCTCGGCGACCTTGGTCATGGGCTTGGACCAAACGAGTTCGTAGAGTTCGTCTCTGCTAATCAAGGCAAGCTCTCCTTTGTCGATTCCATCAGTTCGCTAGCGCCCGTGCAGGAGTGCGAGATCACAAGGCATTGCGACGGTGTGCGCCGTCGATCAAACAGCGAATGATGGGAGCTTGTCGATGGCAATCTTCTTTGCCGAAATCGTCACGTCACCGTAATTTTCGCCTGCGGTGCGCGGTGCGTGCCCTTGTATCGCGTCGAGAACTCGGCCATCGATCCCGGCCTCGAGGCCGAATGTCTTAAACGCATGCCGCCAACCGTGATTGGGCGAAACGCCGTCAGGAATGACATGGTTCTTTTGAAGCCAATTGGAAATTCGCCCAGAGACCGTTTGAGCGGGGTCCGCGGTCCTCTTGCCCTCCATAGGAGGGTAAAACAAGGCTCCGCCAGGTGAGTTCTGCACGAATTTCAGAAAGCCCTTTTCGATGATCTGCGGATGCAGCGGAACGTCCCGGTATTGTCGATTCTTCACTTTCCCGGCGTCCGGCGTGATCCTGATGTAGGCGACACCATTATCCTCTCGTACATCCTCCTTCCGCAATTGTGTAATCTCTGAAATACGTGAGCCCGTCAGCGCACAGATCAGTGGCGCCCACTTCTTGGCCGCGCTGGTGCCCGGTTTTTCGCGTGTCTGCGGATTGTCAGATTTGGGAGCTTCGTAAGCGAGAGAGAATTTCAATACGGCAACCGCTTCTTCGCGGGTAAAGCCCTTGGGGCGTGTCACCGGCTTGAGTGCTACCTTCAGCTTCACGTCCCTGGCCGGGTTGGTCTCGAGCAGGTCGTTTGAGACGGCCCAGTTCAACACAGCGTTCACAGCCGTCAGGTAGACATCCCTGACTGTGCGAGGAGCAAGTGTGGTGATTTTCGCGTCCTTCCACTCGACGATGTGTTTTTTGGTAAGCTTCTTGGCATCTGAGATCTTAGTGAATTTCACGAGATCTTCGATAATAGGGCGCCAGCGCTTCTCTGCGCCGGCGCCTTTGCCGTTTGCTTTCAGCTCAGCCATGTAGCGATTGAAAAGTTGCTCCATCGGCACAGGCGGAAGTTCCTCTTCGACGGACATCGACCTCCGAATGACTGGATGCGCCGGCTCGCCAGAATAGTCGCCTTCGTCCCGCTCAGCGACACGCGCCAAAGCCTCGAGCTCGGATATGCAAAGGGCACGCGCTACATCACGCCATTCATCGGTGCCGAACTCTGCTATTGTGTTGCCGAGTTGGCGATATCGCTCTAGCCGGCCACCAATAAGCTCAAGGAGAGCCTGATCGTTTAGCTTACCAGCTATGCCCGCACGGAGATCTGAGACGTAAATGTCATTGATGCCGACGGCGGGCCAGCCGGCACCGCTTCTCCGAAAGTAGTCATCAAGCGACAGCCGCTCTTGATAGTTTCGGGCTGCGATCTGTTCTGGGGTGAGCGGGTATCGGCCGGGTGCGGCGCGAATGCCGCTTTCTTGCTCGGCCCGCCTTTCCGCCAGATGAAGCTTGTGCTGTAGATTGGCAACGGCACTGTGGAGCCGTATGAGAGCAAGTCGGCGGTCCGGTCCCAGCGCTTCGCGAAGTTCTGTCCTGTTTTCGAGATAAGGACGTAGATCTTTAGGGATGACGAGACGGGCGAAATAGCGACCTTCTCTGTTCAATAAATATCTGGGCTGGCGGGCCATCTAGCTTCCGTTTTGTAACGCGATTTGTAACGGAAGAATGTACGAAAGCCTCTGGAATGCAAGGGCTTCAATGAAATCAATGGGGTAAGATGGTGCTGCTAGAGAGATTTGAACTCTCGGCCTCTCCCTTACCAAGGGAGTGCTCTACCCCTGAGCTATAGCAGCATTCCGTGGCGCGGTGTCGTGCGCCGTATTGGGCGAGGCGGCTATTGCCATAGGTCGGGGCGGAGTGCAAGCCGCAAATTGCAAGTTCTGTGAAAGATCGTTGGAAAAAATGTGTCGGTCTTTTGACGCCTAAGGTTTTCCGCTATGAGGAAGACATGGGTGCGGACAAGACGAAAATCGATGAAGGGCAGGCTTTGCAGGGCGGTTCTGCTCCAAGTGGGGCCAGCGGCGAGGCGGGCGAGCCCGTGAGCGGCAGGCAGGTCACGGAGGCCGATCGGCGGCGCGAGCGCGCGGCACAGAAGCTGCGGGAGAACTTGTCCCGCCGCAAGCAGCAGGTCCGGGCGCGGCGCGCCGGCCAGGCGGACGAGACGGATGGGCTGCCGGCTGCAAAGGCTGGGGATAATGCCGATTCCGCCGCAAAAAGGGACGAATCGCAATGATTGATGTCGTCCATCATCAAACGAATTGATGCGTTAATCTATTTCGTCTAAAGAGCGCCTTTTACCAAGGTGCACGAAACTTAGGTGCGCAAAACTCGGCGCCCGCAACCCGGGCGCTCGGAACTATCAGGAAAGGCGGGCCTCGCCCGTATTGCTTATATGGATCGTATCAGGATTGTCGGCGGCAACGAGCTCAACGGTATCATTCCGATCTCCGGCGCCAAGAATGCCGCGCTGCCGCTGATGATCGCCTCGCTTCTGACCAGCGATACCCTGACGCTCGAAAACGTGCCGCATCTGGCCGATGTCGAGCTTTTGATGCGCATTCTCGGCAATCACGGCGTCGATGTCGCCGTCAACGGCCGGCGCGAGCGCCAGGAAGACGGCTATTCCCGCACGATCCATTTCACCTGCCGCACCATCGTCGATACGACCGCGCCTTATGAGCTCGTCGCCAAGATGCGCGCGAGCTTCTGGGTCATCGGACCGCTGCTCGCCCGCGAGGGCCAGGCGCGCGTGTCGCTGCCCGGCGGCTGCGCCATCGGCACGCGTCCGGTCGATCTCTTCATCGAAGGCCTGCAGGCGCTCGGCGCCACCATGGAAATCGACGGCGGCTATATCAACGCCACGGCGCCGAAGGGCGGCCTCATCGGCGCCCGCTATGATTTCCCGAAGGTTTCCGTCGGTGCGACGCATGTGCTGATGATGGCGGCCACGCTTGCCCGCGGCACCACCGTCATCGGCAATGCTGCCCGCGAGCCTGAAATCGTCGATCTCGCCAACTGCCTGATCGCCATGGGCGCGAAGATTTCCGGCGCCGGCACCAGCACGATCACCATCGAGGGCGTTACCTCGCTTTCCGGCGCGCGTCACCGCGTGCTGCCCGACCGTATCGAGACCGGCACCTATGCCATGGCCGTCGCCATGGCCGGCGGCGACGTCACGCTCGAAAACACCGATGTGGCGCTGCTCGACACGGCGCTTGAAAGTCTGCGCCGCGCCGGCGCCACGGTTTCGCCGACCAACAACGGCATCCGCGTCATGCGCAATGGCGGCGGTATCCAGCCGGTCGACGTCGTCACCGATCCGTTCCCCGGCTTCCCGACAGACCTGCAGGCGCAGTTCATGGCGCTGATGACCCGCTCTTCGGGCGTCTCGCATATCACCGAGACCATCTTCGAAAACCGCTTCATGCATGTGCAGGAGCTGGCCCGCCTCGGCGCGAAGATTTCCCTTTCCGGCCAGACGGCCCGCATCGAGGGCGTCGAGAAGCTGAAGGGCGCGCCCGTGATGGCGACCGACCTTCGCGCTTCCGTCTCGCTCGTGATCGCTGGCCTTGCCGCCGAAGGCGAGACGCTGGTGTCGCGCATCTATCACCTCGATCGCGGTTTCGAGCGGCTCGAAGACAAGCTGACGCGCTGTGGTGCAGTGGTCGAGCGCATCAGCGACTAAGATCGTCGCGCACCCCCCCGAGCAGCGCTCCGGTTTTTGCATCCCGCTGTCGCAAAAGCGCGACAGCATTTTGCGGGATCCGGCCTATTTCCATCCATCGGCGAGAAGAGAGCGGACAACCCCGCTTTCTTCGGTTGCGTCTTTTGCGCTCGCATTTTATGTCCAGAATGGAGAAACCTCGGCAATCGTGCTTGCCGGGCGTTCTAGAGCAATTCCAGGAAAAGTGCGTAGCGGTTTTCCGTCCGGAATTGCGTAAGTAGAAAGGATAGAGCGTTTTCGCGATTCGAAGAAAAGCAGAAACGCTCTATTGGCGCGATTAGGGATAAAAGGACGAATGAGCGATCTCAAGCTAATGGCACTCGACACCGAGGACCTGGATGTCATCTCTGCCTATATGCAGGATAGCGTCTTCAAGGTCGGCGACATGTCCTTTGCGCCGAAGCAGGAGCAGTTTTCGCTCGCGGCCAACCGTTTCGTGTGGGAGCAGTCGGATCAGCGCAGCAAGCCTTACGAACGCCATCGTTCCGCGCTGGTGTTCAAGCGCGTCAAGGCAGTCCGCTCCAGTGGCATCGACCGGCGCAAGCGTGATGAGGTGTTGTCGCTGCTTGCCATCCGCTTCGAGCAGAAGGGCGAGGGGCCTGACGGCACGATCGAGCTTGCCCTTGCGGCCGACGCCACGATTGCGCTTGATGTCGAATGCATCGAGGCCCAGCTCGCGGATATCGGCGGCGCATGGGAAACGGCCCATAAGCCTCGACATCCCGACGCGGGCGAATAGATAGCGACGTTTGGATTTTTGCCGCCGCAGGCGGCCGCAGTGAAAGAGGAATATCAGTTTGGCTATCTGGCTGGATCAGGCGTCGGAAGGGTTCGAGCAGCAGTTCGCCGCATTCCTGACGACCAAGCGGGAAGTGTCCGAGGATGTGAATGCGGTGGTGCGCGGCATCATCGACGATGTGCGGGCGCGGGGCGATGCCGCCCTTGCTCACTATTCCAAGAAATTCGAGGGCATCGATTTCGCCGTGACACCGATGCGCGTCACCGAAGCCGAGATCGATGCGGCCGTTGCCGCCGTTCCGGCCGAGGTCCTGGGCGCGCTGAAGGTCGCCGCCACCCGCATCGAATCGCATCACCGCCGGCAACTGCCGAAGGACGATATCTATGAGGACGATCTCGGCGTCGGCCTGGGATCGCGCTGGACGGCGATCGAGGCCGTCGGCCTCTATGTACCCGGCGGTACGGCTAGCTATCCGAGCTCGGTGCTGATGAATGCCGTGCCGGCCAAGGTCGCCGGTGTCGACCGCGTCGTCATCGCCGTGCCGACCAAGGATGGCGCCGTCAATCCGGCCGTGCTTGCCGCCGCCCGCATGGCCGGCGTCGAGGAAATCTACCGTATCGGCGGCGCGCAGGCGATTGCCGCGCTTGCCTACGGTACCGAGACGATCGAGCCGGTCTATAAGATCACCGGCCCGGGCAATGCCTATGTTGCCGCAGCCAAGCGCCAGGTCTTCGGCACCGTCGGCATCGACATGATCGCCGGCCCTTCCGAAGTACTCGTCATTGCCGACAAGAACAACGATCCGGATTGGATCGCCGCCGACCTGCTGGCGCAGGCCGAGCACGACGAAAGTGCTCAATCGATCCTGATTACCGACGATGCCGAATTTGGCAGAGCCGTGGAAGCGGCGGTCGAGCGGCAGCTGAAGCAGCTCAGCCGCTCGCAGACGGCGGCAGCGAGCTGGCGGGATTTCGGCGCGGTCATCCTGGTCTCCGATCTGAAGAAGGCCATTCCGCTTGCCAACCGGATCGCCGCCGAGCATCTGGAACTTGCGGTCGACGACCCCGAGCCGCTGCTTGCCGGCGTGCGCAATGCCGGCGCGATCTTCATCGGCCGTCATACGCCGGAGGTGATCGGCGATTATGTTGGCGGCTCGAACCATGTGCTGCCGACGGCCCGCTCCGCGCGCTTTTCCTCCGGGCTCTCGGTGCTCGATTTCGTCAAGCGCACCTCGATCCTGCGGCTTGGGCCGGATCAGCTTCGTGCACTCGGGCCGGCGGCGATCGCGCTTGCCAATTCCGAGGGGCTGGATGCACATGCGCGATCGGTCGCGATCCGCCTCAATCTCGAGGGGTAAGGCATGACCAAGGGCGTCTTCCGGCTGAGCGATGTGGTCCTCGACGACACGATCGGCCGTTCGACGCCCGATGTCGAGCATGAGCGCGCCGTCGCCATTTTCGACCTGATTGAGGAAAACAGCTTCACGCCCGTCGGGCATGAGGGCGGGCCCTATCTGCTCAATCTTTCGCTGGTCGACCAGAAGCTGGTCTTCGACATCCGCATGGAAGATGGCGGCGTTGTCGCCACCCATATCCTGTCGCTGACGCCGTTTCGCCGGATCGTGAAGGACTATTTCATGATCTGTGAGAGCTATTACGAGGCGATCCGCTCGGCCACGCCAAGCCGTATCGAAGCGATCGACATGGGCCGGCGCGGCATCCACAACGAAGGCTCGCAGACGCTGATGGACCGGCTGAACGGCAAGATCAGCGTGGATTTCGACACGGCGCGCCGGCTCTTCACGCTCGTCTGCGTGCTCTATTGGCGCGGGTGATTGCCATGGACGAGCCGCAGGCGATCGAGCACAATGGCAGGTCGTCCGGGGGCAAATCCCCCGGTGCCATCCTCTTTATGTGCGGCCTGAATACCATCCGTTCGCCGATGGCCGAAGCGATCGCTCGGCAGATGCTGCCGCAGGGCACCTATATCGCCTCGGCCGGCGTGCGTGCCGGCGAGCGCAATCCCTTCGTCGATGTCGTGCTTTCCGAGATGGGGCTTTCGCTCGGCCGGCGCCAGCCGCAGACCATGGAGGAGCTGGAGGACGATTTCTTCGATGTCATCATCACGCTCTCTCCCGAGGCGCATCACGCCGCGCTGGAACTGACGCGGGCCAATGCCGTCGACGTTATCTATTGGCCGACGATAGACCCCTCCGCCACGGACGGAACCCGCGAGCAGATTCTCGATGCCTATCGCGGCGTAAGGGACTATCTTCTCGGTCTCATCGAGAGCAGGCTTGTGGAACATCGTGGTTCGCTTTAGAGCCGCAAGTGAAACAAATGCAGAAACCCTTATCAACGTGGTTCACAAAACCGCGGCGATTGTGTAGTTTCCGCCCAAATTTCCGGCGACCCAGCCTTTTTGTCACGGGCGCCGACCTCAACCGACAGGAAAAGAAGCTTTAATGCCGAAAGAAGAAGTCCTCGAATTTCCCGGTGTCGTTACCGAACTCCTGCCGAACGCAACCTTTCGCGTGAAGCTGGAAAACGAGCACGAGATCATTGCCCACACCGCGGGCCGCATGCGCAAGAACCGCATCCGCGTTCTGGCCGGCGACAAGGTGCTGGTGGAAATGACCCCTTACGACCTGACCAAGGGCCGCATCACCTACCGTTTCAAATAGTACGCCGCTCGCTGGAGCCGGATGCCCCGACATTTTTCGGCATCATGCTCCGGAGCCGGCTCTCATTCCCGCATGACAGGTCGAGATCTGATGGCGTTGAAACACAAGCTGATACTGGCCTCCGGATCGCCGCGTCGCGTCGAGCTCCTGCATCAGTCAGGCATCGAGCCCGCGCGCCTTATGCCCATGGACATCGACGAGACGCCGAAGAAGGCGGAGCATCCGCGCTCGCTGGCGCGGCGGCTTTCGGCGGAGAAGGGTGATGCAGCCTTTGCGGCTATCAAGAGCGATGCCGCCTGGCAGGGGAGCTATATCCTTTCGGCCGATACGGTCGTTGCCGTCGGACGGCGCATCCTGCCCAAGGCGGAATTCGTCGATGAAGCGGCTGCGGCGCTGCATCTGCTCTCCGGGCGCGGCCATGTCGTCTATACCGGCATCTGCCTGATCACGCCGGACCGCAAGGCGCGCCAGAAGGTCATCGAGACCAAGGTGCGTTTCAAGCGGCTCTCCGGCCGCGACATCGACATGTATCTCGCCTCCGGACAATGGCGGGGCAAGGCCGGGGCCTACGGCATACAGGGGCTTGCAGGCTCCTTCGTGCAGAAGCTGGTCGGTTCCTACACCAATGTCGTCGGATTGCCGCTTTATGAGACCATGCTGCTGCTCGCGGGCGAGGGGTTCGACGTCCACGCCGGATGGCAGGAAGGATAGAGCTGATGACGAAGGCTGAAGAGATCAAGGTTGGCTCGAAGGTCGAGCCGCTGCGCAAGACGCGTCCCTGTCCGGAATGCGGCCGCCAGTCGGTGCGCGAGCACTATCCCTTCTGCTCGGATCGCTGCCGTTCCGTCGATCTTTCGCGCTGGCTCAACGGCTCCTATGCCATCCCAGTGACCGAAGACGAGACGAAGGCCGACGGCTCCCATCAGGACTGAATGAGGTTTTCCAAAGAGGTTCTATGTTGCGAACCTCCTCATTTTGTTCGCGAATTGGCAAAATTCGATTTCCTGTCAAAAAAGAGTCATTTGCGGCTGGACATGGCCGAACAAGATGCTATAACCCCGCTCGCTTCCGGGGTGAACCAACCGCCCAGCGCCTTTCACGGCTCTTCTCTCGACGCGAAGCACGGATGCCCAGATAGCTCAGTTGGTAGAGCAGCGGATTGAAAATCCGCGTGTCGCTGGTTCGATTCCGGCTCTGGGCACCACTACCAACTTTCGAAATTTTCCACTTCTGTCGGATGCCTGGTCGGTCCTGGCGACCTCGGAACGAGGGTGGAGTACGCTTCTGCGTCCATACGACTATCAAGTCGGAAGAATTATCAAACGATGCTCTCTTCGGGGTCAGGTCCTTCGGCGGTTCGATGGGCGCGGCGGAGGCCAACTCCTCCGCGATCCTCAGGATCATGGCTCGCAGCTCAAAGCCAAATAGCCAACGGCGCTCGTCCGATGGAGGGAGAGTGTTTGTAAGCGGCTTTCAGCTTCGCTCGCTGAACGTTCGGCGTCATGACAGAAATCGTTCAGCGCCAAAAGAAAGGCGACCTTGGTCAGTTGATCAGAGCGGACTATGCCGCATTGAAACAAAACGATCAGCTTTGATTCAAAACCTTCCTTACTATAGTCATTTGGATCGAACCATGCCTGCTTTACCACCTCATTAAACACTATTCGAACTTTGTCCAAATCGTTCGGCATCAAAGTGTCATTGGAGAGGCGTTGCAAACGCTCCATGGTATCCCTTTCAACCAGCCTAGCGCTGGAAGCGCCCAAAGGAACTATTGAATGCTTCCGGATTCAGGGGGGCGGCTAAAGTACAGTTTGAGGACGCGTTGGCCGATCGCGCTCGATCCGTAGGGCCTTAAGCATTGCAGCCTTCTCGATTCGGGCGGCAACGTCACCTGTTGTAATGGGACGGAAGACCGTGTCGGTTTTCTCTCTGATGGGGCATTGGAACCGCTTTGAACGTTTTGACATGATCACAACCAAAGATGAACTGACGGAAGGCTGAGGCTGAGAATAGCCGCCGCACCAGCGATCAAGACAGAGGTCTCTATCAGCATGCGCATCGAGCGTCGTACTGTGTTGGCAATAAGAACGTTTTGCATTTTGGCTCCTTGTTATAATTATTTTCTAGGATTTAGGCATACTATCACATTTTTTAGAAAATTTTCATAATATTTTTGATTGTTAATTTTAGCGGTAACTTACTGTTTTGGCTCTGTCATTGGGAGAGATTGAATAGCCCCGAGTTTCGTAGAGATCTCGGGTCAGATTTTTTGCTGCTTCTCGAACGCGACAGGCGATAGCATCCCGTTCCTGACGTGTTTGCGTTTCGGCTTGTGGAACATCTCGATGTAATCGAACACGTCCCGACGTGCTTCATTGCCTGATCGGTAGACCCTGCCTGCATCGGAACTGCGCGGCTGCGATATCGATACAATTGCGACATGACATGCTAGAATGTCTACGAATGGTAGAATGGTTCGATTCCGGCGCTGGGCACCATCTTTTCTCCCAAATCATGCGGACAATGAAGCGCGACGCTGGCTTCGACCAATTCTTCGTTCAGATCGCGTTTTCGGATGAGTGCCCGCCGTGCATGCTTGGTCATTGAAGTGAAGATTTTTGCGTGCGGTGTTTTGATCGCAACCATCTTATGGTTGTGTTTCATTAATTCGGTGCATGATCCCATCAAGATATTGATGACATTCGGAATCAAGCGTACGAATTATTGACAGATCACCTATTGATTCGAAGCGAGTCATACCGCACTTTAGATATGGCGGGATAAAGTGATCTCGTAAAAGCCGGCGTTAATTGCAATAGCAAGCTACCGAGGCGCCATGTTAAACAACGATGTTCTGTTCAACACGTTCGCCCGTACTTTTGAAGCACGGCGCGAAGTCGAGATGTCATTCTCAGAATACCTGGAAGCCTGCCGGGATGACCCGCTCATGTACGCAAATGCGGCAGAGCGGCTACTGGCAGCCATGGGCGAACCACTGCTGATCGATACGGCCAAGGATACAAGGCTTGGGCGTATTTTCATGAACCGGACCATCCGGACTTATCCGGCTTTTTCGGGCTTTTTCGGCATGGAAGAGACGATCGAACGCATCGTCGCCTTCTTCCGACATGCGGCCCAGGGGCTGGAGGAGCGCAAGCAGATCCTCTATCTGCTCGGGCCAGTCGGCGGCGGCAAGTCATCGCTTGCCGAGCGGCTGAAATCCTTGATGGAAGTTCATCCCATCTATGTGCTGAAGGCCGGAAACGAGCTGAGCCCGGTCTTCGAAAGCCCGCTCAGCCTGTTCGATCCCGTCACCATGGGGCCGATGATCGAGGAGCGCTACGGCATTCCGCGTCGGCGTCTGACCGGGCTTATGAGCCCCTGGTGCCTCAAACGGCTGGAAGAGTTCGAAGGCGATATTTCCCGCTTCCGCGTCGTCAGGATACAGCCCTCAAGGCTGCGGCAAATTGCCGTCGCCAAGACGGAACCGGGCGATGAGAACAACCAGGACATTTCCTCGCTGGTCGGCAAGGTGGATATCCGCAAGCTCGAAAGTCTCGCGCAGAATGATCCGGATGCCTATAGCTACTCCGGCGCATTGAACCGTGCCAACCAGGGCATTCTCGAGTTCGTCGAAATGTTCAAGGCGCCCATCAAGATGCTGCACCCGTTGCTGACGGCGACGCAGGAAGGCAATTACATCGGTACGGAAAATATCGGTGCGATACCCTTCTCCGGCATTATCCTGGCGCACTCAAACGAGTCGGAATGGCAGACATTCAAGGCCAACAAGAACAATGAGGCATTCATCGACCGTATCTGCGTGGTGAAAGTGCCTTATTGCCTCAGGGTCACCGAAGAGCAGAAGATCTACGAGAAGCTGATCGAGGAATCCGAGCTCAGCGACGCGCCCTGCGCGCCGTCGACCCTGGAAACTCTCGCCCGCTTCACGGTTCTGACGCGGCTTTCCAAGCACGAGAATTCGACCGCCTTCTCCAAGCTTCGGGTTTATGACGGCGAGAGCCTGAAGGAGACCGATCCGAGAGCGCGCAGCGTGCAGGAATATCGCGATACGGCCGGTGTCGATGAAGGTATGGATGGGGCCTCTACCCGTTTTGCCTTCAAAGTGCTGGCGGCGACCTTCAATTACGATACGACAGAAGTCGGTGCCGATCCGGTGCATCTGATGTACATGCTGGAGCAGGCAATCCGCCGCGAACAGCTGCCGCTTGAAACCGAGAAGCTCTATATCGAGTTTATCAAGAGCGAACTCGGACCACGCTACGCGGAGTTCATCGGCAACGAGATCCAGAAGGCCTATCTGGAATCCTATTCGGATTACGGACAGAACCTCTTTGATCGCTACGTCGACTATGCCGACGCCTGGATCGAGGATGTGGACTTCAAGGATCCCGATACAGGCCAGCTTCTGGACCGCGAGCTTCTCAACCAGGAGCTCACCAAAATCGAGAAGCCGGCCGGCATCGCCAATCCGAAGGATTTCCGCAACGAGGTCGTCAAGTTTTGCCTGCGGGCGCGAGCGAGCCACGGCGGCAAGAACCCGTCCTGGACCAGCTACGAGAAGATCCGTGAAGTCATCGAAAAGCGGATGTTCTCCCAGGTCGAGGACCTTCTGCCCGTCATCTCGTTCGGTTCCAAGAAGGATGGCGAGACGGAGAAGAAACATGGCGAATTCGTCGAGCGGATGGTCGCGCGGGGTTACACCGAGCGGCAGGTCCGGCGCCTTGTGGAATGGTACATGCGTGTGAAACAGGCGGGATGAGCCACCAAGGAAGAAGGAATGCACATTGTTGACAGACGCCTGAACCCAGGCGGAAAAAGTCTGGAAAATCGTCAACGATTTTTGCGAAGAGCAAAAGCGCTGGTGCAGAGAGCGGTCTATGAATCCTCTCAAAATCGCGACATTCAGGACATTCTGAAGGGTGGCGAAGTCAGCATTCCCCTGGATGGAACCGAGGAACCTCGGTTCCATCGTGGCCCAGAGGGCCTGAAGGAACATATTCTTCCCGGTAATAAGGACTTCATCGAAGGTGATGTTCTGCCGCGGCCAGAAGGTGGCGGCGGCAAAGGTCGCGCCGGTGGTGACGGCTCTGGGGAGGATGCCTTCCGCTTCATCCTGACGCGGGATGAGTTCCTCGATCTCTTCCTTGATGATCTCGAATTGCCCGATCTTGCCAAGCGGCGGTTGATGTCGGCGGATCAGATCAACCCGGTGCGCTCGGGCTATTCGGTGACGGGATCTCCCGCCAATCTCGCCATCAACCGTACGATGCGGCTTGCGATGATGCGCCGTGTCGCGCTGCATCGCCCGAAGCCGGAAACGGTCGAAAAGCTCATCGAGGAGGCCGAGGAGTGCACGGACGAGAAGCGCCGCGCACAGCTCGAAGAAGAGATCAAGAGGCTGGAATCGAAGGTCCGGCGCATTCCCTATATCGATCCGATCGACATTCGCTATCGTCGTTTCGAGAACGAGCCGAAACCGGTGGCACAGGCCGTTATGTTCTGTCTGATGGACGTCTCCGGTTCGATGACCGAGCATATGAAGGATCTCGCCAAGCGCTTCTACATGCTCCTCTATATTTTCCTGACCCGGCAGTATCGCCGTGTGGAGATCGTCTTCATCCGCCACACTGACGTCGCCGAGGAGGTGGACGAGGAGACCTTCTTCCGCAGCCCTGCAACCGGTGGCACCCAGGTTTCGAGCGCGCTCGAGGCGATGCGGCGGATCGTGCGTGACCGCTTCCCGGCGTCCGACTGGAACATCTACGCCGCCCAGGCGTCGGACGGCGACAACGCCTATTCAGACAATGCGACGACGGCAGCGCTGATGACGAGCGAGATCCTGCCCGTCTGCCAATATTTCGCCTATCTCGAAGTGGGGGAATCGCGCAGCGTCGCAATCTCGTCCGGCTCGGCGATCTGGTCGCTCTACGAACGGCTGCAGGCGGGATGGCCGGTGCTTTCCATGCGGCGTGTCAGCGATCGCAGCCAGATCTATCCGGTCTTCCACGATCTCTTCCAGCGCCGGACGGCGGAAACAAGGAGCGGATAATGGCAAAGAAGGCATCGATGGAGCGGCTTTTCGAAGGTGCGGACTGGGATTTCGCCACCATCCAGCGAATTCACGATGCCTGTGAGAAGATCGCCGTCGGCGAACTCGGTCTCGATGTCTATCCCAATCAGATCGAGATCATCACTGCCGAGCAGATGCTCGACGTCTATTCCTCGATCGGCATGCCGCTGTTCTACAAGCACTGGTCCTTCGGCAAGCATTTCGCCCATCACGAGGCCTTCTACCGCAAGGGCCTGCGCGGCCTTGCCTATGAGATCGTCATCAACAGCTCGCCCTGCATTTCCTACCTGATGGAGGAGAATACGGCGACGATGCAGGCGCTCGTCATCGCGCATGCCGCCTTCGGCCATAATCATTTCTTCAAGAACAATTATCTCTTCAAGCTCTGGACCGATGCCGAAGGCATTCTCGATTATCTCAACTTCGCCAAGAGCTATATCGCGCGTTGCGAGGAGCGCTACGGTCACGCCGCGGTCGAGCGCACGCTGGATGCCGCGCATGCGCTGATGTCGCATGGCGTGCATCGCTATGCGGGCAAGAAGACGCCGGACCTGCGCGACGAGGAGAAGCGCGAGCGCGAGCGGCGCGAATATGACGAGAAGATCTTCAACGATCTCTGGCGCACGGTTCCGGCCGGGTCTGGCAAGAAGACCCATGATCTCGATCTGGAGCGCCGGCGTGCGCTGGCCGGTCTGCCGCAGGAGAACATCCTCTATTTCCTGGAAAAGATGGCGCCGCGGCTGAAACCCTGGCAGCGCGAGATCATCCGCATCGTGCGGCATGTCGCGCAATATTTCTATCCGCAGAGCCAGACCAAGGTGATGAACGAGGGCACGGCGACCTATGTGCACTATCGCATCATGACGCGGCTGCACGAGCTTGGCGGCATCGGCGACGGCGATTTTCTGGAATTTCTGAAATCGCATACCAACGTGGTTTTCCAGCCGACCTTCAACGATCCCCGTTATTCCGGCCTCAACCCGTACGCGATCGGTTTTGCCATGATGCAGGATATCGAGCGCATCGTAACGAAGCCGGAGGAAGAGGATCGCCAATGGTTCCCGGAAATCGCCGGCACCGGCGATGCCATGGCGGTGCTGCGCGATCTCTGGGCCAATTATCGCGACGAGAGTTTCGTTGCGCAGTTCCTCAGCCCGCACCTGATGCGCAAGATGCGCATGTTCCAGCTGACGGATGATCCCGAGGAGGAAGAGGGGCTGAGGGTTGCAGCCATTCATGATGAGCGCGGCTACCGGCGTATCCGCCGCGAGTTGTCACGGCAATATGATGTCGGCTGGATCGATCCGCATATCGAGATCGTCGATGTGGATCTTGCCGGCGATAGGCGGCTGCTGGTCAAGCATACGGTGCTGAACGGCGCGATGCTCGACGACATGGATGCCAAGCGCGTGCTGCAGCATCTGGCCGATCTCTGGAGCTACGACGTGCTGATGCAAGAGGTCGATCGCTCGGGCGCGGTGCTGCGCGATCATCTTGTGCATCCACGGTCTTCGGCGCTGGCGGCGTAAACACCTCTATCCCCGTTTTATGTCTTCGGCAGCCGGTGGTGGCCGCTCACCTGCATGCCATCCTCAGGCTGCAACTTCAGAAAGCCGGGTATGCCGAGCAGCGGGATGACCGCCATCAGCAAAAATGCAATGTGGAATTTTTCCGGCGTCAGCGGCGATCCATCCAAGGTCACCAGCCCCAGTAGCATGGCGGCGACGGAGACGCCGAAGCTGACGCTCAATTGCTGCAGCACGCCGCCCAAGCTGGTCGCGCGGCTGAGCTGTGCCGCCGGGGTATCGGAATAGGACAGCGTGTTGGACGTCATGAACTGACCGGCCCGCGCCAGCCCGAAGATGAAAACATAGACGATGATGAACCAGTGCGGCGTGTCGGGCGTGATCAATGCGAAGCCCGCGACGACGGCGGCACCGAATACGGCGCTCCAGGTGAGCATGCGATCGAAGCCATAGAGCTTCAGCAGTTTTGCCGAGACCGGCCGCACGGCAAGCGCGCTTAGGGCGCTGACGAAGGTCAGCGTGCCCGAGACGATCGGGCTCAAGCCGAAGCCGATCTGCAGCATCAGCGGTAGCAGGAAGGGCACGCCATTAAGCCCGACACGACAGATGCCGCCGGCAAGGGTACCGATGCGGAAGGTGCGCAGCTTGAAGAGGGTGAGATCCACGGCTGGCGACGCCGCCGTTTTTGCGTAGCGGATGAAACCGACGAGCAGCAGACCCGCGGCAGCAAGCGTGAGGACAATAGCCCAGCCGGGGATCGTCGGCCGGCCGATATTTTCGATGCCGTATTGCAGCAGCACGCAGCCGAGGCCGACCATGATGAAGCCGGGAAAATCGAATTTGATCGTCGCGTCGCGTTCGGTATCCTCGACATAGCGCAGCGCCATGGCCATGCCGATCAGCCCGAAGGGCAGGTTTACCCAGAAAATCCAGCGCCAGGACAGATAGGTCGTCAGGAAGCCGCCAAGTACCGGGCCGATGACAGGTCCCATGACGGCTGGCAGGGTCATGTAGGTCATGGCAGTCACGAGTTGGCTGCGCGGGAAGCTGCGGATGAGGATGAGGCGCCCGACCGGCGTCATCATCGCGCCGCCAAAGCCCTGCAACGCGCGCGTGGCGATGAGCATCGGCAGGCTGGTCGCCAGCCCGCAGAGGATCGAGCCAATCGTGAAGATGAAAAGGGAAAGCGTGAAGATGCGCCGGGCGCCGAAGCGATCCGCAAACCAGCCGCTCACCGGAATGAACATGGCAAGCGTTAGAATATAGGTCGTGACAGCCAGATTCATGCGAAGGGGCGTCGTATCGAGGCTCTTGGCGATATCGGGAACGGCGGTGACGAGGATGGTCGAATCCAGCTGCTCCATCAGGAAGGCGACGGCGACCACGGCGGGGATGATGTAGCGCAGGCGAGGATTGCGTTCGACCGCAAAAGTCTGACCCTGCGGATTGGGATCTATCGAATCCATGGAATGTAACGGCTTTCCAACGCCCGGCTGGGGACCGGCGCGTTTGACGATTTGCATGGATCCCTTCGGAAACCGCCTCGTGCTCTCGGGAAACATGGTGCTGGCGGCCGGTGATCCGCCGGCCATCGGAATCGTTGCCTATATGAGCATCATCCCTGGCGCGGTGCAACAGGAACACGGCCTCTTGAATTCCCGGAAATCCATATGATCAGTTGGTTGATGGGGGAGAGGGCAATGTCCAGCGTGCCTTGTCGAAGACGATCGCGGTTCGGAGCTGCTCCGGCGAGGTTCTGCGCAATTCCAGCTGCAGATTGAAATTGTTGTTGCTCTGGAATTCCTTGAAGAAGGCAAGCTTGGCGCCGAAGGCTTGCAGCGTCACGTCCTGCAGTTTGCCGATTGCCTCGAGCGCGGCCTGAAAGTCCAACCAATGGGTCTCGTTCAGCAATAGGACGACAGTATCGACAAAAGTGCCGGCAACGGCCTTTCCGTCGTCATTGTCCGGCATGATGACCTTGATGCGGATGGCATCGATTTCACCTGATGGTTTGCCCCTGGCGATGATGAAGAAGGAAGCCGCCTTGGGATCGCCATAGGCGCCCTTCTGAACGGCATAGCTGCACTCCGAAGTGCCGGTCCCCAGCTCGCTTTGCCGCCATTCGCCCACGGATAGGCCGAATTTCTGGAGATCAGCGCAAAGCGTCTGGCCCGATATCCGCCAGCTTCGCACGAAGGCACTCAGCAGAGCGTCGATAGGCTCGTCCAGTAGATGGGATCTTTTCTTGACGAATGGCTTGGCGGTGACGGTCGCCGGCTTGACGCGGACGCTGCTTGATGCCGGGGCTGATGTCTTTGGCGCCGCTGCCGGAGGCGTGGCTGCATGAGATGGCTGTGGTTCCTGCACGGGCGTAGTCGGCGCTGCTGCGTGTTGTTCCGGTTTCGGAAAAAGATTGAGATGATAACGATCATCCAGCGCTCGCAGATTGCGCATATCGTTAGCCAGGAGCGCGGTTGCGAGGATGATCGAACCGATGACAACGGCGGCAATCCAAAAGACAGCTCTGCTTTTCTTGCGAGGTGGCGCCACCGACATGGTTCAGATCACAGCTACTCCCGAGGAAACTTACTTGCTGCAATAACTGTATGTTGCGCAGCCATGTTCATGGCTACAGCATATGCGTTTATGAACGATTGATCATTCTAATGTTTCTTTGTCAATTCATGATGTTGCTCAAAGCAGACCGCGATCTTGGGCAGCCGGTTTTTCTGGCTTTTTGCATGTTCTTGTCGCAGAACCGCAGCACGTCCCTGTGTAGTCTGTTCTACGCGAAATATGCCTTGAGTGCCTTGACGGTGGCGGCATCCGTGCGGCGGGCCGATGGCGCCGAGAAGCCAAGGGTGATGGCTCGCTCATCCGTCTCGGAGACGGGTGCCGAGCAGGAGGCATGGATCTCGCTGATCTGCAGGTGCGGCCATAACTGGCCGACCGTCGCAAGCGTCACGCCGGAGCCAGGCATGACGGAGATGCGACCAGCGGCGGCTGCAATCGCCTGTTCGAGCACGGCGAGCCCTTCCGCCGCGGTCTTTGCGCCGCCGGATGTCAGGATGCGTTCGAAGCCGAGGGAGATAGCGACATCGACGGCTTCCTCGACGTCGGGCACCAGATCGAAGGCGCGGTGCAGCGTCTTGCCGAGGCCTTCCGCATAGGCGGTGAGAGCCGAGAGCGTGTCAACATCAAGTCGCCCATCGGGCAGGGAGGCACCGAGCACGACGCCTGCCAGACCGACGGTCCGCGCCGCATCGATGTCGCGCTTCATGATTTCAAGTTCATCCGCCGAGTAGACGAAGCTGCCGGCGCGCGGACGGATAATGGCGTATGCCGGGACGGGCATCCTCGCCGCTGCGGCCATCAGCCCGGCACTCGGCGTCAGCCCACCAAGAGGAAGCGCGCTGCAAAGCTCGATGCGATCGCCGCCGCCCTCGACAGCGGCCTTGAGGCCGGCAATATCCTCGACGCAGACCTCAAGCAGCATGGATGCGCTCTCCGGCATATTGCAGGCCCAGCAGAGCGGCACCGATGAGGCCAGGTTCCAGCTTGCACTCGCTCGGCACGACGAGAGGCCGGCCGAACTTGCGCAGGATGCGGGCACGTACTGCCTCGTCCAGTCGTACCAGGAGCGGTTCGACGTTGGAAAGGCCGCCGCCGACGGGCACGATGGTCGCGCCGGTTATGTTGATGGTCAGCGCCAGCGGCGAGGCGACCAGATCGACCATCACGTCGATCGTGCGTTCCGCGCGGCTTTCGCCCTTCAGCCAGTCGCCGATGATCTCTTCGCTGGAAAGTTCCAGGTCGTGAAGCGTCTTGTGCAGGCGTTCGATACCGCGGGCGCCACCGACCGTGTCGACGCAGCCCTTCTGGCCGCAGCCGCAGGGATAGGCGGGAATGGCAACCGGCGGATTGCCGGCAAGGGAGGCGATGATCGGGCCGTGGCCCCATTCCCCGGCAAAGCCGCCGGCTGCATTGACCAGCCGGCCATCAGCGACAAGGCCACCACCGACGCCGGTGCCAAGAATGGCGCCGAACACGATGCGATGGCCACGGCCTGCGCCCGACATGGCTTCGGCCATGGCGAAGCAATCGGCATCGTTGGCAATCAGCACGGGATAGCCGAGTTCCGCTTCGAGGTCAGCGGCAAGGTGTCGGCCGTGAATGCAGGGAATGTTGGCGCAGGTGAGTGCCTGCGTATCGGGATCGACGACGCCGGCGATCGAGAAGGAGAGGCAATCCGGCTTGTCTTGCGCCTCCGCGATCACGTCGTGCAGGGCGGCAACGAATTCGACGAAGTCATGCCTGGGCGTCGGGCGCCGTGCCAGCGGAACGATATCCGTCATGGAGCGGGCGATGCCGCCTTTGATGGCGCTGCCGCCGATGTCGAAGGAAACGATCATGGATACCGACCCGCTGGAAACATGGCGCACTTGCTCGCACCCTTTGCCGGTCTTTGCAAGATCAATCCGGTGCGGGCCAATCCTTCCCGGGCGGGCAGTCGTCAATCCGTTGGAAGCGGCAAGGTGATTCTTGCTTCGAAGCCATCGGTCCTGCCGGCCGCCGGCGAGAGCAGATCGAGATGACCGCCGATCTGGCCAACGATGCGCTCGACGATCGACAATCCCAAGCCTGAGCCCGCCGCTTTCGTCTTGCCGCGCCAGAAACGCTTCTTTAGGCCGGCAAGCTCATGGGCGGACAGCACGGCGCCGCCATTGACGACGCGGACGGTACGATCGTCAACGCTCACGGTGACCTCGTCATCGGCCGGACCGTGGATCAAAGCGTTTTCGATCAGATTGCGCATGACGATCGCAAAGGCATCGATATCGACATTGCGGATCAGTTTCCCGGAAGTCTCGTTTTCCAACAGGACGCGGCCCGCCGTGCCGGTATCGCGGTTGTAATCGCCGATGACCGTTTCGATGACGGCCGTAAGATCGGCCGGTTTGTCGCCGGTGCCGATACCGGCCTGAGCGCGAGAAAGCTGCAGCAGCTTTTCCGCCAACCGGCTGAGATTGGAGAGAGATGTTTCGATGCGGCCGGCGCGTTCCGCCAGTTGCCCTTGCGGCAATTCGGCGATCAGCCGCTGCGTCTGGGCAAGCGCTCCCGCAATCGGAGTGCGCAGCTCATGGGCGCTGTTGGCGGTGAATTCCCGCTCCGCTTCAAGGGCGAGCCGCAGGCGTTCGAGCAGCAGGTTGACGGAACGGGCGATCGGCTGCAGTTCGAGCGGCAGCGTTTCGCTCTCGAGCGGCGCCATGTTGCCGCCGTCCTTGGTGGCGATCTCGGAGCGCAGGCGGTCGATCGGCCGCAGCGATCGGCCAACGATGATGCCGATGGCGATGATGCTCGCCGGAATGAGCGCCAGCAGCGGCCAGAGCAGCGCGACGCCGCTCTCGCGCAATGCCTCGCGGCGATTCTTGAAGGCATCGGCGACATGCAGGAAGATCGTCCCATCAGCCGAGGATTCGGTATAGATCCGGTATCGTGATGTATTGTGGAAGCCGATTGCCAGCGGCACCTCATAGGCGGTTGGAGGGGCATCGTGGGAATGCAGGATGACCTTGCCGTTCCCATCGAGCACTTGGTAGGTCAGATATTCGCGGTTCAGCCCCTTGTTGAGCGCTTCCAGGCTCTGGGGATCGCCGGAATGGTCGCGGTTGGCGAGATCGTCGAGCACCAGCGGCAGTAGACGCTCGGCGGTTTCCTGCAATGCGCCGTCGAAGGTTTCCGAGAGTTCCTTGTTGACGACATAAACGCCAATGCCGACCGCGATCAGCCAGAAGATGACGACCGTGCCGGTCAGCGCAGTGATCAGACGCCGGGTGATGCTGGCGCGGCTCGCGGTTTTGGCCTCACTCATCGTTCGCCCAGGCAATAGCCGACACCGCGGGCCGTCTTTATGCGATCCTTGCCGATCTTCTTGCGCAGGCGGCTGACATAGACTTCCACCGTGTTGCTCTCGATCTCGGAGCCGAAGGCATAGAGCGCTTCCTCTATCTTGTCCTTGGAGACGATGGCGCCCGGCCGCGTGATCAACAGGTCGAGCACGGCCCATTCCCGGCCGGTCAGGATGACATCCTTGCCTGCCAGCTTGACGCGGCGCTGCGGTTGATCGATTTCCAGGTCGTCGAAGCGCAGGGTCGGCTGCGGGCTGCCCGCATACCGTCGGGCAACCGCCAGGATGCGGGCCGTGAGTTCGCCGAGATTGAACGGCTTGACGAGATAATCGTCGGCACCGCTGTTCAGGCCCTCTATTCGGTCGGAAATCTGGTCGCGTGCCGTCAGGATGATGACGGGGGTTTCATCCGGCCTGCGGCGCAGCCGCTTCAAGAAATCGATGCCGCTGCCGTCCGGAAGTTGCAGATCCAGCAGGACGAGGCCGTATTGCACGGCGCTGGTGACCTCTTCCGCATCGGCCAGGTTCTTGACCCAATCCACGGCGTGAGGCCCTGCCGCGATATGGTCGCGAACCGCACCGCCGATCGTGTCGTCGTCCTCCACCACAAGAATGCGCACCTGCACCTCTCAACCGTTGAACGTACTTCAGTTAATGCCGACGAACCTATCGGGTCAATAACGGCTGAAATAAGCCATGACTGGATGCACAGTTCATGGCTCGCTGACACAGCGAAAACGTTCCCGGTACCTATGGACAGACAGAAACGCGATGGTTACTTGTGCGGAGAACGAGGCGGCACGGGTGCCGCCGGAGGCTATCGGAGGATATCGGTCATGCTGAAGGGAATTTCACCGCTGTTGAATGCGGATGTGCTCTACGCACTCAAATCCATGGGGCATGGCGATATGCTCGCTGTCGTCGACACGAATTTCCCCGCCGAATCGGTGGCAAGCCAGACCGTTCTGGGCGAGCTGCTGCGTATCGACAACGTGTCGTCTGCCGAAGCGGTTGCGGCGATCCTGTCGCTAATGCCGCTCGATACCTTCATCGATGATGCGGCGGCACGCATGGAAGTGGTTGGTGCGCCGGATGAGGTGCCGCAGGTGCAGCGTGAAGTTCAGGCCGTGATCGACAAAGCCGAGGGCAAGCATTGGCCGCTGACGCCGGTCGAGCGTTTTGCCTTCTATGAGCGTGCCAAGGATGCCTTTTGCGTCATTCAGACCGGCGAGCGCCGTTTCTACGGTTGTTTTACCTTGACCAAGGGTGTCATCCCGCCGGAAGCTGAGTGATCAGGCACGCTTGATCCGGATGGCGGCAAGGGCGCTGTTTCGATAAAGGAAGGCGATGGCGAGAAAGCTGGATTCCCAGGGACGGCTTGATGATGCGGCGCGAGCCGGTTGGCTCTATTATGTTGCCGGCCGCACGCAGGACGAAATCGCCGTCGCGATGGGAGTATCCAGGCAGTCGGCCCAGCGGCTGGTGTCGCTTGCCGTCGCCGAGCGGCTGATCAAGGTCCGGCTGGATCATCCGATCGCCGTCTGCATGGAATATGCGGCAGAGCTCAAGAAGAAATTCAATCTGCGGCATATCGATATCGTGCCGAGCGATCCGGACAGCACATCCTCCACCATCGGCATTGCCGAAGCGGGTGCTGCCGAAATCGAGCGCTGGCTGCGGCGGCCCGAACCGATCGTGCTGGCGATCGGCACGGGGCGCACGCTGAAGGCTGCGGTCGATCAGCTGCCGGCGATCGAATGTCTGCAGCACCGGGTTGTGTCGCTGACGGGCAATATCGGCCCCGACGGTTCGGCCGCCTATTACAACGTCATTTTCAGCATGGCCGATGTCGTCAAGGCGCGGCATTTTCCCATGCCGCTGCCGGTACTGGTGTCTTCCGCCGAGGAGCGCGAATTGTTGCATGCGCAGGCACTGGTGCGCTCGACGCTCGATATCAGCGCGCAGGCCGACGTGACCTTCGTCGGCATCGGCGAGATGGGTGTCGAGGCGCCGCTCTGTCTCGACGGCTTTCTCGAGAGAGACGAGATGCTGGCATTGATGGATCGGGGCGCTGCCGGCGAGATCTGCGGATGGGTTTTCGATGGCAATGGCAAGCTCATGCCCGATGATGTCAACGAGCGCGTCGCCAGTGCGCCCTTGCCGTCGCGCGATACCTGCAGCGTCATCGGAATCGCCAAGGGCCGGCGCAAATTCGAGGCAATCAAGGCGGCCGTCGTCGGTCAGCAGATCAATGGTTTGATCACCGACGAGGCAGTTGCTGAATTTTTGCTCAAGGCGTGAGCAAAAAATTTAACTCATAAAAACAAAGAGATAGGCTGCTTGCTCGGCAATGCAGCAACGAATCTGCATTGACATTTTGTCGCAAGAAGTGAGTAATTGCTCACGAGCAAAGCGAATGCTCATTTTAATCTTCTGGGAGGAAGATATGAAATTGAAAACTTTACTGCTGAGCGCCTGCTCGGCCTTGATGTTTGCCGGCCTGGCATCTGCCGAAACCCTCACGATTGCGACGGTCAATAACGGCGACATGGTCCGTATGCAGAAGCTTACGGACGATTTCAAAGCCAAGAACCCCGGCATCGACCTTCAATGGGTCACGCTCGAAGAAAACGTATTGCGCCAGAAGGTTACGACCGACATCGCTACCAAGGCCGGCCAGTACGACGTGCTGACTATCGGCACCTATGAAGTGCCGATCTGGAGCAAGCTCGGCTGGCTTGCCTCGCTCGACAAGCTTTCCGCCGACAAGAACTATGACGTGGATGACCTTCTCCCGGCCATTCGCAGCGGTCTGACCACCGGCGGCAAGCTTTATGCAGCACCGTTCTACGGCGAAAGCTCGATGGTGATGTACCGCAAGGACCTGTTCGAAAAGGCCGGTCTTAAGATGCCGGACGCACCGACCTGGGACTTCGTTGCCGATGCGGCCCGCAAGATCACCGACAAGGACCATGAAGTCTACGGCATCTGCCTTCGCGGCAAGGCAGGCTGGGGCGAGAATATGGCGTTCCTGACGGCGATGTCGAATTCCTTCGGCGCTCGCTGGTTCGATGAGAAGTGGAAGGCGCAGTTCGACCAGCCGGAATGGAAGAACACGCTCGACTTCTACGTCAAGCTGATGAAGGATGCCGGCCCTCCGGGCGCTTCTTCCAACGGCTTCAATGAGAACCTGGCCCTGTTCCAGTCCGGCAAGTGCGGCATGTGGATCGACGCGACCGTTGCTGCCTCCTTCGTTTCCGATCCGAAGGAATCGAAGGTCGCCGACAAGGTCGGCTTCGCCCTGGCGCCGGATAAGGGCCTCGGCAAGCGCGGCAACTGGCTCTGGGCATGGAACCTCGCCATCCCGGCTTCCTCGAAGAAGACCGAAGCGGCGGAAAAGTTCATCTCCTGGGCAACCAGCAAGGAATACACCAACCTGGTCGCGCAGAAGGAAGGCTGGCTGAATGCACCTCCCGGCACCCGCACCTCGCTTTATGCGAATGCGGACTACCAGAAGGCAGCACCTTTCGCCAAGATGACGCTCGACTCGATCAACTCGGCTGATCCGACGCATCCGACCGTCAAGCCGGTTCCCTATGTCGGCGTCCAGTTCGTTGCTATCCCTGAATTCCAGGGCATCGGCACTGCTGTCGGCCAGCAGTTCTCGGCTGCTCTCGCCGGCCAGATATCGGTCGACCAGGCTCTGAAGGCTGCCCAGCAGCTGACGGAACGCGAAATGAAGAAGGCCGGCTACCCGAAGTAAGGGCCTTCGAAGCTAAGGAAAGCAGCGCACCCTCTCGAGCACTGCTTTCCCCTAGGCCGCCGAGCGCCGAACTGCCCTTGGCGGCCCTTTTGTTTCAGCCGGTCCGCGGCCACCCCCTCCTTTAAAGATAGGTCGGTACTTGCCATGGCAACGTTGCACACCCGTTCCACCGCACGCGTCATGATGGCGCCTTCGGTTCTGCTCCTCTTCGCTTGGATGATCGTCCCGCTCGTGATGACGATCTATTTCTCGACGCTGAACTACAATCTGCTGAATCCCGGCACGCATGATTTCCTCGGGTTTCTCAACTACGAATATTTCATCACCGATCCGGCCTTCCTCAGCTCTCTGATCGTAACTCTGCTGCTTGTCGGCGGTGCGTTGCTGATCACCGTCGTCGGCGGCATCGCGCTGGCTCTCCTTCTTGATCAGCCGATCTTCGGCCAGGGCATCGTGCGCATGCTGGTGCTTGCGCCCTTCTTCGTGATGCCGACGGTCGCAGCCCTCATCTGGAAGCATATGTTCATGAACCCGGTGAACGGGCTCCTGGCACATCTCTTCCGGTTTTTCGGGCTTGATCCGCTGACCTGGCTGGAGACGGTTCCGCTGCTGTCGATCATCATCATCATCGCCTGGCAGTGGCTGCCTTTCGCGACACTTATCCTGCTGACTGCCCTGCAGTCGCTGGATGAGGAGCAGAAGGAAGCCGCCGAGATGGATGGCGCCGGACCGGTTTCGAAGTTCATCTATATCATCCTGCCGCATCTGGCGCGGGCCATCACCGTCGTCATCCTGATCGAGACGATCTTCATGCTGTCGGCCTTCGCCGAGATCCTCGTCACCACCAATGGCGGTCCGGGCACGGCGACAACGAACCTGACTTATCTCGTCTATTCGCAGATCGTTCTGTCGCAGGACGTCGGCGGCGCATCGGCGGGCGGCATCATCGCCGTCATCCTCGCCAATATCGTCGCGATCTTCCTGATGCGCGCAGTCGGCAAGAATCTGGAGGCTTGAGATGGCACGCAAAGTCACCACGCAACGCAAGATCGTTGTATCGATCGCCGCCTGGATCGTGGCAATCCTTATCTTCTTCCCGATCCTGTGGACGATCCTGACGAGCTTCAAGACGGAAGGCGATGCGATTGCCTCGCCGCCGCAGTTCCTCTTCTTCCACTGGACGCTGGAGAACTATTTCGAGGTGCAGTCACGCTCGGACTACTTCCTCCACTTCGGCAACTCGGTCATCATCGCCTTCGGTTCGACCATTCTCGGTCTGCTCGTCGCAGTACCCGCCGCCTGGGCCATGGCATTCTCGCCGACCAAGCGGACCAAGGACGTCCTGATGTGGATGCTGTCGACGAAGATGATGCCGCCGGTCGGCGCCTTCATCCCGATCTACCTGTTGTTCCAGAGCTTCGGTCTCCTGAACAACCAGTTCGCCAGCCGGGTGGGCATGGTCGTCGTGCTGATGCTCATCAACCTGCCGATCATCGTCTGGATGCTCTACACCTACTTCAAGGAAATTCCCGGCGAAATCCTCGAGGCGGCCCGCATGGACGGTGCGACGCTTGCCAAGGAGATCATCTACGTCCTGACGCCGATGGCGATCCCGGGCCTTGCCTCGACGATGCTGCTCAACATCATCCTCGCCTGGAACGAGGCCTTCTGGACGCTCAACCTCTCCGCGGTCGACGCGGCGCCGCTGAGCACCTTCATCGCCTCCTATTCCAGTCCCGAGGGCCTGTTCTATGCCAAGCTTTCGGCGGCATCGACCATGGCGATCGCTCCGATCCTGATCCTTGGCTGGTTCAGCCAGAAGCAACTCGTTCGCGGCCTGACCTTCGGCGCGGTTAAGTAAGGAAGAGAAACATGGGTAGTATTGTTCTCAAACAAGTCTCCAAGGTCTTCGGCGAAGCCAAGGTCATCCCTTCCATCGACCTCGAGATCGATAACGGCGAGTTCGTGGTATTCGTCGGCCCGTCGGGCTGTGGCAAATCCACGCTGCTGCGCCTGATCGCCGGCCTCGAAGACGTCTCCGGCGGTCAGATCATGATCGACGGCAAGGACGGCACCAATCTGAAGCCGTCCGATCGCGGCCTTGCCATGGTGTTCCAGTCCTACGCGCTTTATCCGCATATGAGCGTGCGCAAGAACATCGCCTTTCCGCTGAAGATGGCGAACATGCCGCAGGCGGAAATCGACAAGAAGGTTGCGGATGCCGCGCGGGTCCTCAACCTGACGGACTATCTGGAGCGCAAGCCGCGCCAGCTTTCCGGCGGTCAGCGCCAGCGTGTTGCCATCGGCCGCGCCATCGTGCGCCAGCCGGCCGCCTTCCTATTCGACGAGCCCTTGTCGAACCTCGATGCGGCGCTGCGCGTCAACATGCGCCTTGAGATCAGCGAGCTGCATCAGCAGCTGAAGACGACGATGGTCTATGTGACGCACGACCAGGTCGAGGCCATGACCATGGCCGACAAGATCGTTGTGCTCAACCGCGGCAATATCGAGCAGGTGGGTTCGCCATTGGAGCTCTACCGCAGCCCGCGCAACCTCTTCGTCGCGGGCTTCATCGGCTCGCCGAAGATGAACTTCGTCAAGGGCGCCTATGCACAGAGCCTTGGCGGCGACACGATCGGCGTCAGGCCGGAACATACCCTGCTGTCGACTACCGCAGGCGACTGGCAGGGCAAGGTGCTCGTGGCCGAGCATCTCGGCTCCGACACTTTCCTGCATATCGACGTTGACGGGATCGGCACGGTGACTGCGCGCGGCTCGGGCGATTTCCCGGCCCGGGCCGGCGATACCGTCTACCTGACACCGGACAAGGCGCATATTCACCGGTTCAACGCCGAAGGGCTTGCGATTTCAGCTTAAAAGCCAAGGCCGTGTGCGCTGGAGCGGGCACGGCCGACGCATCTGTTCCGGTTCGCATCATCGATCTGCGTGCACCGGTCAAGCATACCAGCCGGCGCGGGTTTCCCTGCCGCCCGGAGCCAAGACCTTTCAGAAGGACCAGAGACATGACGTGCAAATTATCGCTCGCAACTCTCCAGCAGGCGGCTGCAAAGGTGGCCATTCCTGCCTATGACCGGAAGTCGCTTTCGGCTGGTATCGTGCATTTCGGTGTCGGCAATTTCCATCGTGCCCATCAGGCAATCTATCTCGACGACCTTTTCAATACGGGCGAGGCGCATGACTGGGCGATCATCGGCGCCGGCGTATTGCCGTCGGATGCAGCCATGCGTGAAAAGCTGGCCGCCCAGGACTTCCTGACGACCGTTGTCGAGCAGGACAACAACCGCACGGCTGCGCGTGTCACCGCGCCCATGATCGACATCCTGCCGGTCGGCGACGCCAGGGCGATCATTGCCAAGCTCGCTGACCCGACAATCCGCATCGTCTCGATGACGATTACCGAGGGTGGCTACTTCATCGATGCCTCGGGCAAGTTCAATCCCGCCCATCCGGCAATCGTGGCCGATGGGCAGAACCCGGATGCGCCGAAGACGGTGTTCGGCCTGATCGTCGCCGGTCTGAAGGCGCGTCGCGCTGCCGGCCTGCCGCCCTTCACCGTCATGTCCTGCGACAATATCCCCCATAATGGCGGCGTCACCAAAGCCGCCGTCGTCGGCACGGCAAAGCTTTCCGACCCGGCCTTTGCCGATTGGATCGCCGCGAACGTCGCCTTCCCGAACGGCATGGTCGACCGCATCACGCCGGCAACGGGTGCGCGTGAGATCGATCTCCTGAAGGACGTTTTCGATATCGAAGACAACTGGCCGGTCTATTGCGAAGAGTTCAAGCAATGGGTGCTGGAGGACAATTTCCCGGCCGATCGTCCGCCGCTTGAAAAGGTCGGCGTCACCTTCGTGCCCGACGTCACTCCCTATGAGCACATGAAGATTCGCATCCTCAATGGCGGCCATGCGGCCATCGCCTATCCGGCGGCGCTGATGGATATTCATTTCGTGCATGAAGCCATGGAAGAGCCGCTGATCCGCGCCTTTCTGGCCAAGCTCGAAAATGACGAGATCATCCCCGTCATCCCGCCGGTGCCAAATACCGTGCTTGCGGATTACTTCAAGCTGATCGAGCACCGCTTCGCCAATCCAAAGATCGCCGATACCATCCCGCGGCTGGCGCAGGACGGCTCGAACCGCCAGCCGAAATTCATTCTGCCATCGACGGCCGATCGTCTCCGCCGCGGCGAGGATATTGTCGGCCTCGCGCTCGTTTCGGCGTTGTGGTGCCGTTACTTCGCCGGCAAGAGCGACAGCGGCAAGGAGATCGTCTTCAACGATGCCAGCGCCGATCGGCTGCATGAGGCGGCCCTCAAGGCGAAGGACGATCCGAATGCCTTCCTCGTGTTCGACGACATCTTCGGAGATGTCGCCAAATCCGATCTTTTCCGCAAGCGCTTTGCGCATGCACTGAAAACGCTGTGGGAAAAGGGTACCCGCGTCACCCTGCAGCTATACTTGGACAACAAACTCGCGGAATAATTTCGAACGGTCGGACCTCTCCTGTTCCGGCCGTTTTCCATTGTCCCGCCGGTGTTTCGGGCATGACAGGGCTACGAATAGAATTCAGGTTGGATCTGTGATGGCGGATGCGGGAACAGGGCTCGTAATCTTCGATTGCGATGGTGTGCTTGTCGACAGCGAGCCGCTGTCGGTCGGCGTGCTCATTCAGGCGATGCATGATGTCGGCGTAGAGATGAGCGAAGAGGATGTCTATAGCCGCTTCCTCGGCAAGAGCCTGGCGACGCTCGTCGATACGATGCAGACGGAATTCGACGTCTTTATCGATCAGGCATTTCTCGACCGCATCCGCAACGATCTCTATGAACGCTTCAAGCATGAGCTGAAGCCGATCGACGGTATCGGCGCGACGCTGGATGCGCTTTCGCTGCCGCGCTGCGTCGCCTCGTCCAGCCAGCTGGAGCGCATCCGCCTCTCGCTCGGCGTGACCGGACTGCTGGACAGACTGGAGCCGAATATATTCAGTGCCAGCATGGTGAAACGCGGCAAGCCGGCGCCGGATCTTTTCCTCTATGCGGCCGAAAAGATGGGCGTGCCGCCGAAGGATTGCATCGTCGTAGAAGATAGCCCGGCGGGCATCACGGCAGCGCGTGCGGCCGGCATGACGGTCTTTGCCTTCACCGGTGGTTCGCATGCCCATTCGCCGAGTTACCGGGCGGAGTTGGAGCAGCTTTCGCCGGAAGTCGTGTTTGACGCGATGCCGGAATTGATACAACTTGTCCGCAACAAGAGATAAGTGGGCGGGACCTCTTTTGCATGCGTGATCACGTGGTTGCGGTCGATATCGGCACAGGCAGCGCGCGCGCTGGTGTCTTCACCGCGAGCGGTTCACTGCTGGGTAAAAGCGAACATCCGATCCTGATGAATCGCCCGCGTGAAAACCACGCCGAGCATGATTCTGAAGACATATGGACTGCCGTCTGCATCGTCGTTCGCGCAGCGGTAAAGGCTGCCGGTGTCGACTCCTCTGTCATCGGCGCGATCGGCTTCGATGCGACCTGCTCGCTGGTCGTGCGTGACCGCGATGGCGGGCAGCTCACCGTTTCCACCGGCGGCGAGAAAAGGTTCGACACCATCGTCTGGCTCGATCATCGGGCGTTGGCTGAGGCGGATTACTGCACGGCGACGAAGCATGCGGTTCTTGAATATTCCGGCGCTTTCATGTCGCCCGAAATGGAAATGCCGAAGCTGATGTGGCTGAAGGAAAACCTGCCGGAAACCTGGGCTGAGGCCGGCTATTTTTTCGACCTCGCCGATTTCATGACATGGAAGGCGACCGGTTCGCTTGCACGGTCGCGTTCGACGCTGGTGGCGAAATGGAACTATCTTGCGCATCGCGAGCCGGGCTGGCAGGCCGATTTCCTCAATGTGATCGGCCTTGGCGATCTGCGCGAACGCGGCAGCCTGCCTGACGAGAGCGTTGCCGTTGGACGGTCTATCGGCACACTGACGGCCGAGGCGGCGCACGCGCTGGGTCTCGACCGTAAATGCCATGTCGGTGCGGGCATGATCGACGCCTACGCGGGCGCGCTAGGCGCGCTTGCAGCCCATGCCGGCGACGCCACCACGTTGGAACATCAACTGGCGCTGATTGCGGGAACCTCGAGCTGTGTCGTTTCCTTTGCGCGCGAGCGCAAGCGCAGCACAGGCATGTGGGGGCCATATTACGAGGCTGTCTTCCCGGGGATGTGGCTCGCCGAGGCCGGGCAGTCGGCGACGGGCGCACTGCTCGATCATATCGTCAGCATGCATGCGGCCGGTGGGCCGCCGACAGCGGCGTTGCACGATCGTATCGTCCGGCGGATTGCGGAGCTCAGGCGTGCGGAGGGCGATTCCCTTGGCGGGCGTATCCATGTGCTGCCCGATTTTCACGGCAATCGCTCTCCCCTTGCCGATCCGCATGCGTTGGGTGTCATCAGCGGCATGACGCTGGATGCGTCCTTCGATGGCCTCTGCCGGCTGTACTGGCGCACCAGCGTCGGCATTGCGCTCGGCATTCGCCATATCCTGGAGCGGATGCGGGATTATGGCTATGTGCCCGACACGCTGCACGTCGCCGGCGGCCATGTGAAGAATTCGGTGCTGATGGAACTCTACTCGGACGTGACCGGCTGCAAGGTGGTCATCCCGAAGATGAACGAAACCGTGCTGCTTGGCACGGCAATCGCAGCTTCCGTCTCCTGCGGGATTCACGAAAGCCTCGGCGTTGCCGGCGCCGCCATGTATCCGGGCGGTCATGAGCGGCTGCCGAATGCCGAAAAGACGAAACTCTACGATCGTGACTACCGACGTTTCCTCGCCATGTATCGCCATCGCGCGGAGCTGGATGCCATGGAATAGGCGGATTACCGGAGCGGTGCCTGGGCGAACATGCCCTGAAGCTCTTCTATGCGGCGCGTCCTCGTTTCCGCCGCTTCGCCCGCGGCGTGAGCGACAGAAGTCGCCAGATATTCCAGCAGCGCCATTATGGCTGAAAGATTTTCGCGGCTGTTGGCGCGCTGCGGCGGCAGGGACAGCGTGATGTTTGCGAATTCATGCGCCCATTCCGTGAATTGTCCAGTTAACAGCAATACCTTGTAGCCTGCCCGACGAGCCGAGCGAGCCAGAAGCCGTGAGGTGACAAAGCTCGGGGAGTCGATGACGACAAGCAAT
The DNA here is from genome assembly GCF_014193155.1 of Rhizobium sp. BK098. NCBI lineage: Bacteria > Pseudomonadati > Pseudomonadota > Alphaproteobacteria > Hyphomicrobiales > Rhizobiaceae > Rhizobium > Rhizobium sp. BK098. The sequence goes on from NZ_JACHYY010000008.1 coordinate 33,065, forward strand.
CCGTCTTCGGCGGGCTCGCCGAACAGCTCGATGTAGCTGCCATTGGCGCCGTCAAGGAAAAGGACCTGATCGCGGGCGAAGGTCAGGCGATCGCGAAAATAGCGACCGATCCCTGCGAGACTCGGGTGAGAGGTGACAAAGACATGTCCGGAGGACAGAATTGTCGAAACCGCGTCGCGCCATTGCGGCTGGCCGGCGAGGTTGTAGATATGCTGCAGCATCTCGATCTGTTCGGCAATCTGCGTCGCAAGCGGGCGCCCTTCGCTCGCATCTTTCTGCAACTGTTCCAGGATATTGGGCAATTGCGATGTGATACCGGGCGCATTCTCCTTGAGGTGCACCTTTATCCCATCGAGACCGTGGTAGCCGAGCGACCGCAGAAACCTACCTACCGTCATCGGGCTCAATTCCAGCCTGTCGGCAACGGAGGAGGCCGTCTCGAAGGGTAGTTCATTCAAATGCTCGGAGAAATACTTAGCAATTCTTCGTTCGGCCGGAGTGCCGATCTTTATATATTGTCTAAGTTTCTGGCTAAGGTCTTCCAAGTTTTGCGCCTCTTTGATGGTCTTTTCGATGTTATGTTGCGCCAATTTCTACGCCAATTGGCTATTCAATTTTGATCGGGCCGCCGTTCTTGTTGCGGTTGTTGTTCCTAATGTGGCGTACAGAATATATTAGTGCAAAATGTATTACAATAATTCAAATTTTTAATTGTTACATTCATATATCTCTGCGGGATATTGATATCGATACAACCGTTTCTTAAGTGTCCATTTGCCACTAAGAGAGGTAGAACGAATGATTGGCCTTGCCGCCCGCCGCTCCTTCGAGAATCTTTTTGCGCCTGAAACGCGCAAAGTTTTCTGGAAGGTACTCGGCCTTACATTGCTGGCGCTCCTCGTGCTGTGGTTCGTCCTGCGGGGCGTCTTTAATTTCCTCGTATTGCCTTGGCTGCAGGGCTTCATGCCATCCACCTCGGATTGGACGGGTTGGCTCGCATTCCTTCTTGCCATCTTCGCCGGGATTGCATTGGCATTGGCGATGGCGCTGCTGATTTCACCGGTCACGGCGCTGATTGCCGGCTTATTTCTCGACGACGTCGCCGAAGTGGTGGAAAAGCGCGACTATCCTGGTGATGCGCCGGGAACGGCAATGCCAATCGTCGCGGCGATGAAGAGTTCCCTACGCTTTCTCGGCGTCGTCATCGTCGGCAACATCGTGGCGCTGTTCCTACTGTTCATTCCGGGCGTCAATCTCGTCGCCTTCTTTCTGGTGAACGGCTATCTGCTGGGGCGGGAATTCTTCGAATTTGCCGCCATGCGTTTCCGCTCGCCGGACGAGGCGCGGGAATTCCGCGTCAAGCACGCACTCACGGTCTTCCTGGCCGGCCTGGTGATCGCGGCGTTTCTGGCGATCCCGCTGCTCAATCTGCTGACGCCGCTCTTTGCTGCCGGCATGATGGTACATCTGCACAAGCTGATCTCGCACAGGGAGGCGAAGGTGCGGTCAAGATAGGCTTAGCTCGCCGCTTCCGCTCCGATGATCTGAGGCGGAAGTTCGACCAGAGGAGCAGGTATGTCCCAGGTCTTTTCCGGGGAGCGACAGAGGTCTGCGATTACGCAGCGTTCGCATTCGGGCTTGCGTGCCTTGCAGACATAGCGGCCATGCAGGATCAGCCAATGGTGCGCATGATAGAGATACTGGTCGGGAATGATCTTCATCAACCGCTGTTCGACTTCGTCGGGCGTCTTGCCCGGAGCCAATAGCAGCCGGTTGGCGATGCGGAAAATATGTGTATCGACGGCCATCGTCGCCTGGCCGAAGGCCATGGAAAGCACGACATTCGCGGTCTTGCGGCCGACGCCGGGCAGGGTGATCAATTCTTCGCGGGTGCGCGGCACCTCGCCGCCGAAATCCGTGATCAGCTTTTCCGACAGAGCCACGACGTTCTTCGCCTTATTGCGGTAAAGGCCGATCGTCTTGATATATTCGCGGATGTGCTCCTCGCCGAGATCGAGCATCTTCTGCGGGGTATCGGCAACGGCAAAGAGGGCACGCGTCGCCTTGTTGACGCCGGCGTCAGTCGCCTGCGCTGAAAGCGCCACGGCAACGACCAGCGTGAAAGGATTGACGTGCTCCAGCTCGCCCTTCGGTTCCGGCCGCTGGATGGAGAAACGCCGGAAGATCTCTTCCAAGTCCGCTTTGGAATAAAGGCTCTTTCCCGCCGGCTTGCGGCCTGCGGTCGCATTTGACTTTTTCGCGGTTTGGGCGCTGGATTTGATCTTTGGATTTGCCATAAGCGACCTATACTCAAGTCCTATGACGAAACGCAACGCCGATACGGCTGGAGACGGCAACAGGCCGGTTTTCGCTGCCGAATTGTTTCCCCATCGCTCGCTGTCGCGAAAGGGGTTCAGGGTCATGCTGGTCTTGGCGGGCATCTTCTGTCTCTTCTACAGCATTCTCTTCGTCACGCGCGGCGCCTGGCCGATCGGCATTTTCTTCGGCGCCGATTTCTTCCTGCTCTATGGCGCCTTCTGGCTGAACTACCGCTCGGGCCGTGTGCGCGAAGAGGTGACGGTATCGCGCACCAACGTTTCCATCCGCAAATTCTCGCCGACGGGCCGCATGGTGGAGCATGATTTCAATCCGTTTTGGACGCGGTTCCTGGTTCGCCGTCACAGCGAGATCGGCGTTGTTTCCATGCATGTCCGCGACAGAAGCCACGACACCGATGTCGGCTCCTTCCTCAATCCGGAAGATCGTGAGAGCTTTGCCAAGGCCTTCAAGCGTGCCTTGGCGACCGTGACGCAACGGATATGAGCGGACTTTACAGACCGGCGATATCACATTTTTGCAGAGAGACCACTGGCGCAAGAAACGGGTGGTTTTAGCCGTCTTGCCGTGGTTTTCTCCTTTTCAAGGAGAAAGATCATGAATGCGATTGCACAGCTGAAGAAAGACATCACCCCGGAAGGTCAGGATTACGACACCGTGCGGGAGGTCATCGAGCTCATCACTGAGGAATATCGCGACCAACCGTCGCTGGAGATGCTGGCCGAAAGGCTCGGCCAGTCGCCGACCCAGCTGCAGAAGACGTTTACACGCTGGGCCGGGCTGTCACCCAAGGCTTTCCTTCAGGCCGTCACGCTCGACCATGCCAAGCGGCTCCTGCGCAAGGAGGATCTGCCGCTGCTGGAGACCTCTTTCGAGGTCGGCCTTTCCGGACCAAGCCGACTGCACGATCTCTTCGTCACGCATGAGGCGATGTCTCCGGGCGAATGGAAGGCGAGGGGCAGCGGCCTGGTGATGCGCTATGCGTTTCACATCTCGCCCTTTGGTCTTGCCTTGATCATGGTCACCGATCGCGGCCTTGCCGGTCTCGCCTTCAGCGATTCCGGCAATGAGAAGGCTTGTCTCGCCGACATGACCTGCCGCTGGCCGAATGCAGAGTTCATCGAGGATCCGCATGCGACCGCACCTTACGCGGCCCGCATCTTCGAGCGAGGGAACTGGTCGAGTGATCAGCCGCTGCGGGTCGTGCTGATCGGTTCGGATTTCCAACTCCGCGTCTGGGAAAGCCTGTTGAAGATCCCGATGGGCCGCGCGGTGACGTATTCCGACATCGCAAGGGATATCGGCCAGCCGACGGCGATGCGGGCCGTGGGTGCGGCTGTCGGCCGCAACCCGATCTCTTTTGTCGTGCCCTGCCATCGTGCGCTCGGGAAGAACGGGCAGCTCACAGGGTATCACTGGGGGCTGACGCGCAAGCGGGCGATGCTGGGATGGGAAGCCGGGGATGCTTGAGGGGGGCTGAGGCTCTGAAGTTTGCGGAGGGGGGTGCGCACTCTCCGTAAACTCGTATCAAGCTTCTCAAGCCGCCTTCGCCATAGCCATCTGCAGCAGCGCCTTCGCAGCACTTTCATCCGTAATCAAAGTATTGCAGCCGATTCGCTTGATGGTGGCGCTGATCGCCCGGGCGCGGTGGGCGCCGCCGGAGGAGATCACGATGTGCTTGGCCTTTTTCAGCGTATCGAGATCGACGGACATGACGCGCTTGTTGATCGGGTGATCGACGGAATTGCCCTCGGCATCGAGGAAGTTGAACATGGTGTCGCAGACGCAGCCCATTTCGATCAGCTCTTCCAGCTCGCGTTTCGAAATGAAACCTTCCGACAGCGATGTCGAGTGCGGGCCGATGTCGCCGCAGCTGACGATGGCGAGATCGAGGTTTTCCGCCAGCCGGTAGATCGCCTCCAGCCCGCATTTCTCGATGAGATTGCGCTTGGTCTCGACCGAGTCGACGAGAAGCGGCGCCAGGAACATGTAGCACTCCGCGCCGAGCTGGCTCGCCAGACGCCAGGTGTAATCGATCGGATTGGTCTGATGGACGGCGACGATGCCGCCGAGCAGGGAAACCACCTTGCAATTGTCACGGCGGGTCGGGCGGAAGCTTGCAAGCGACGCGGTCATCGTCCGGCCCCAGCCGACGCCGATCGTATAGTTGTCGGGGATGGCTTCGGTCAGGAACTGGCCGAGCGCCAGGCCGACGCTCTTTGCCTGTGCGTTCACATCTCCATTGGCCGGCTCGGGAACGACGATCGCTTCATCGAGGCCAAAGGTGCGCTCGAGCTTGATCGCCAGTTCAACGCAGTCATCGATGCCTTCGGTGATCCAGATCTGCACCTCGGCCCGGCGCATGGCCTCATCCAGCAGGCGGATGACGGTGGTGCGGCTGATGCCCAGCTGTTCGGCGACATCCTTTTGCGTCAGTCCCTGGTTGTAATAAAGCCAGGCGGCGCGGAGCCTCAGGGAGGAGGTCTCCGAATAGGCGGTGTGGGTTCCGCGTCTCAGTTTGGCCACAGGTCCTCCGGCGAGATTGTCGCATGCGCCGTTTAACGTCATGATCCGCTTGAGATGCGAAAAGGAATGATGGCGGATGACTGGAGCAGGCGAGATCGGCTCTTCTGCTGCCGATATTCTATGACATGAAACTTATGTCAATCGAATTGCACAAATGTCCTTGACTTTTCGATGCGAGATTGCTGATAGTCGGTGATGAGGAATTCGGTCTTGTCCAACCGAGGAGGACAATGTGCGAGTGCTGCTGCAAGCAAGTGCCAGACCGGACAGGGAGCCATATAGGGCGCCCGGTGCCGGTGAAAAGCCTGCTTTCGGAAGGTTGTTTCTTCACCGCTCGGCCGTTCACCGGAAATGGAACTCCAGCGCGTTTTATCCCGTTACCGACACATAGGAGAAGGAAGGCTACACCCCGACGCCTTCGGTCCCGTCCGGCGAAAAGACCGGATCTGCTGCCAACATCTCCCATTCCAATGGGCTTCATTCAACAAGGATACCTGTTATGACTTCCAAGCTTGACCAACTCCGCGCCATGACCACGGTCGTGGCCGATACCGGCGATATCGAGGCAGTTGCCCGCCTGAAGCCGGTGGATTGCACCACCAACCCGACGATCGTGTTGAAGGCACTGGGCACGCCGATGTTCGCCGACGCGATCAAGGAAGCCGTTGCCTGGGGCAAGAAACAGGGCGGTGCCTCCGAGGCCGTGGTTGCCGCCGTTGCCGACCGCCTGGCAATTTCCGTCGGTGCAGCGCTTTCCGGCCTCGTTCCCGGTCGTGTCTCGACCGAAGTCGATGCCGACCTCTCCTTCAACACGGAAGCTTCGCTTGCCAAGGCCCGCGCCATTATCGCCGCCTACAAAGAGCGCGGCATCGAGCGTGACCGCATCCTGATCAAGCTCGCTTCCACCTGGGAAGGTATCCGCGCTGCCGAAGTGCTGCAAAAGGAAGGCATCGACTGCAATCTAACGCTGCTCTTCAGCAAGGCCCAGGCGATTGCCTGCGCCGACGCCAAGGCATTCCTCATTTCGCCCTTCGTCGGCCGCATCCTCGACTGGTACAAGAAGTCGACCGGCAAGGACTACACGGCAGAGGAAGATCCGGGCGTCGTCTCGGTGCGTGACATCTACCACTATTACAAGGCCAACGACATCAAGACGATCGTCATGGGCGCCTCCTTCCGCAATACCGGCGAAATCGAAGCGCTGGCCGGCTGCGATCGCCTGACGATCAGCCCGAACCTGCTTGACGAACTTTCCAAGGATGAAGGCAAGCTGGAGCGCAAGCTCTCGCCGGAGCCCAAGGGCTCGGTCGAGAAGATCGCGGTCGACGAAAAGACCTTCCGCTGGATGATGAACGAAGATGCGATGGCTACCGAGAAGCTCTCCGAAGGCATCCGCGCCTTCGCCAAGGATCTCGGCACGCTGCGCGCCATGGTCAGCAAGGAACTGCAGCTCGCAGCCGCTTGACGGTGATCGGGCGTCTCTCCGTCGGGGGAGCTATGATTCGACAGGGTGTCGCAGGGATGCGGCGCCCTTTTTGTTTGAAGACAGGGTTTTGAGGTCGCCGCAGTTAGACGGCATGCGCGGCCTTAGAGAGACCAGAGGCGCTTTGCATTGAGGTGATAAAGCCGATCGCGTTCATCGGCACTGACACCATGCATCAGGGCATGAGTGGCGGCGACCCAGGTGGAGAGATTGCCGCCAAGCGTGCAGACGGGCCAATCGCTGCCCCAGATGACACGGTCCCAGCCGAAGCTTGCGATGCAATGTTCGACGAATGGCCGCAGCGTTTCCGGCGACCAGTTGTCCGGATCGGCATAGGCAACGACGCCGGAAATCTTCACGATGATATTCGGCCGTTTCGCCACCTCGCTGATGCCCAACGACCAGCTTTCGCTCAGCCCATCCTTCACCGCCGGCACGCCACAATGGTCGAGGATGAAGCGAACATCGGGATTGAGGTCGATGAGTGCGATCGCCTTGGATATCTGATGCGGCAGGACGCAGAGATCGAAGGTAAAGCGGGTATCGCTTAGCCGCTTCAGGTTTTCGCGGAAGAGGACACCCTCTGAGACGTCATCCGGCACGACATGCAGCACGCGGCGGAAGCCTTTGACGAAGGGGTCGGCGAGCGCGCGCTCGAGATATGCGGGAAAGTTTGCATTTTCGGGGCGGCAGGCGGCGATGGCGCCGCGCAGCAGGCTGCCAGGCTCGCGGCTCAGGCCTTTGACATATTCGGTCTCGCGCTCGATATCCTCTTCGGCGACATCGACTTCCATGTGCAGCGTGTCGGTGATCCCAAGGCGTTTGGCCTCTCGCGCATAATCTTCATAAAGGCTGTCACGATCGAGTGCGCCGGCATCTGCCAGCCAAGGATAGCCGAGCCGCTTGCGGTCGACGATGTGAAGATGGCTGTCGAAAAGCATGGCGTTCCCCCCGAGCTGCTAGCTCTCTACATACTCACAGAAAAATTATTCATTCAAATAAAAATTATAGCTCGGCCTGATCCACAGTTCCTGCGACGATTTCAGAGATTGCCTTGGCTGTTTGCCGCACATATTCGACCACTTGCTGACGCGTGGGCGCCTTCGGGTTCACGGCCTGGATATAGGGGCAGGTCAACGAGGCCAGCGCATTGCCGTCCATCGCCAGAACGGGCGCGGAAATATTGTGAACGCCACTCGTCTGCAGGCTGTCCATGGTTTCGAAGCCGTTCTCGCGGATTGCCGAGAGCTTCTCTTCGAGATCGGCAGGTGGCTCCTCAGGGTCCGGTTCCTGGCGCCTTTGCTCGTTGATCATCATCTGGCGCTGTTTTTCATCCTTGAATGCCAGGAGAATGTGACCTGAGCCGGTATTATAGAGATTGAGCTGGGCACCGACACGGATCGAGATGCCCCAATAGGTCGGCGAATCCTGTTGGGCAATGACGACGACGGAGCCGCGATCGTATATCGCCAGATGACAGGCCTGCTCGGCTCGGTTGGAGAATTCGCGCATCAGGGGCGTGGCGAAGGAGACGAGGCGGCGCACCGGCGCATGGTAATGCGCCAGGCCGAAAAGCTTCAGGGTGAGATAGAAGCGATCGCCGTCCTGCCGCTGCACATAGCCGCGCCGCACGAGACGATCGAGCATGCGATAGAATTCGTTGGGACTCTTGTTGAGCGCCTTGGCGATTTCCGCCTGCGTCAGCCCGCCATCGATCCTCGCCAGCAATTCGAGAATGTCGAGCCCCTTGTCCAAGGCCGGTGCGCGATAACGATCACTGTCGTCTTCTATGCTCATGAACAAGCCCTCATGCGATAAAATATATCAATCATTCATATATGAATGATGGAATTTTACAAGTGAGTGAACGCGACTTGACGATCAGTGAATAAGATGTTTGCTTATAAATTATTGGCCTGTAAAGGGTCCAGAGGGCAATCGGACGATTGGTCCCAGCCTGGAGGGGAGTGATTAGCGATGGACCGCCAAGTGGCGAACGACATACAGTCCTCGTTGACAAGCTGAGCGGCCGCTTCGTGCGGTCCTCAGAAGGTAGCGCAAGGCTACGCTAACTGATTGTTATTGCATGATCTTATCCCTGGTGCCCGCGATGTAGCTGGCGGAACTGGATAGGATCATGGTACCGGAGGAAAGGATCAGGATTATGGGTCATGGATTGGAAGGCAGGAAGGTCGTCATCACGGCGGCGGGACAGGGTATCGGCCGGGCGTCGGCGGAGCGCTTCATCTCGCTTGGTGCGCATGTCTACGCCACCGATATCAACGAGCAGACACTCTCTACGCTGGACGGTGCGACCAAGCATGTGTTGAACGTGCTCGATAGCGCTGCCGTCAAGGCCTACGCGGAAGAGCTTGGCCCGATCGACGTGCTCTTCAACTGCGCCGGTTTCGTGCATGCCGGCACGATCCTGGACTGTGAGGAAAAGGATTGGGATTTCTCCTTCAACCTCAATGCCAAGGCGATGTACACGACGTGCCGCGCCTTCCTGCCGGGCATGCTGGAAAAGGGCAAGGGTTCGATCGTCAATATGGCCTCGGTCGCTTCCAGCGTGAAGGGCGTGCCCAACCGTTTTGCCTATTGCGCTTCGAAGGCTGCCGTAATCGGCCTTACCAAGTCGATCGCTGCCGATTTTGTTGCCAAGGGCATCCGTGCCAATGCGATTTGCCCTGGCACGGTCGATAGCCCCTCGCTGCATGAGCGGCTGAAGGCAACCGGTGACTATGACAAGGCGCTCAAGGATTTCATCGCCCGCCAGCCGATGGGCCGCATCGCAACCGCCGAGGAGATCGCCGCGCTGGTGACCTACCTTGCCGGCGACGAGGCGGGTTTCACCACAGGCCAGATCCACGTCATCGACGGCGGCTGGACGGGCTGAAGCCGTTTTTCGCTATCGGAGGCTTCGTGTTGCGGGGCCTCCTTTTATTTGCCACTCTCGTTTGCGAATCGGTTTGTAACAGACGGTTTGCGATCGGGAGAGCGGCATGGATGCGAACGGATTGTTGCATCGTTCAAGAGGCCTCGTGCTGTGGCGCAAGCACTATGTGATCGTGATCTCGGTGCTTGCTGGTCTTGCCGTTTTCCTGCTTCTGACCTCCAGAGACTTCAATGCCAGCAATCTGCTGATCGCCTGGGATACGACCGCCGTCGTCTTCATCGTCTATAGCCTTTACCACATGCTGACGGCCGACCCGCAGCGCATCCGCAAGCGCTCGGCCGATCTCGATTTCTCGGATGGTTTCCTGCTGTTCCTGTCGATTGCGGCAGCGCTCGCAAGCATCGGCGGCATCGCGCTTGATCTGCTTGGCGTCAAAGACGCTTCACCGGAAATCGCCTTCTACCGCGTGATGATGGCGATCGTGACGATCCTAATATCATGGACGTTCTTGCACACGCTGTTCACCATCCACTATGCGCACCGGTTTTACAGCATTCCGGGCAAGGGGCAGGGGCTGAAATTCGCCGAGCCTTTGGAGGAACCGATTTATTGGGATTTCCTCTACTTCTCTTTCACGATCGGCGTTGCGGCGCAGACCGCCGATATCGGTATTTCCACAGTCTCGATGCGTAAGCTGGCGCTCCTCCATGCGATCCTGTCGTTCCTGTTCAATACGACGATCCTGGCGCTCGCCATAAACGTTGGGGCGAGCCTGATCTAGGCCCGCCCCTTCGATAGTCGCGGCTTATATTGCTAGACGACCGCATTGCCGGCCATGACGGCGAGAACCAGGAACACCAGGAAGATGATCAGGAAGATGGCGAAGAGAACGCGCGCGATGGTTGCGGTTGCGGCGGACACGCCGGAAAAGCCGAAAAAGCCGCTAATCAGCGAAATCACAAAGAAAATGAGAGCCCATTTCAGCATTTAGCTGTCTCCTCTGCGTTGTACTTCATAAAGACGCGGGAGGAGGGTGATTTGTTCCGAGGGCGTTTCGATTAACGCCCGATTCTGCTGGTTAAGGCTGGATCGGGCCTCGTTCATATTGGGGCTTGCCGGCCCTTCGCATGGCTCAGGGCGTTCGGCGCTGTAATCGATCCACTGGATCGATTACTTCGGCTACGCCGAACCGCGCCTCACCCATGATTGATCATCACATGCCGGACGGCCGTATAGTCTTCGATCGCGTAGACCGACATATCCTTGCCGTAGCCGGATTGTTTGAGGCCGCCGTGGGGCATTTCGTTGACCAGCATGAAGTGGGTGTTGATCCAGGTGCAGCCATATTGCAGGCGGGCGGCCGTCTGCATGCCGCGGCTGATGTCCTTCGTCCAGACAGAGGAGGCGAGGCCGTAGTCGCTGTCATTGGCCCATGCGACGGCATCGTCGGGATTGGTGAAGCGGGTGACGGAGACCACAGGACCGAAAACTTCGCGGCGGACGATCTCGTCATCCTGCGTCGCGCCGGCAACGACCGTCGGCGCATAGAAGAAGCCGCGTTCGCCGGAGATCTTGCCGCCTGTTGTGATCTCCATATGCTTGTGTTCGGCGGCGCGGGTGACGAAGCTTTCGACGCGGTCGCGCTGACGCTTGGAGATCAGCGGGCCGATTTCGTTCTCGGTATCCTCAGCGAGGTTGAACTTGATGCTGGAGACGGCAGACGTCAGGTCGGCAACGAAGTTGTCGTAGACCTTGGCGTCGGCATAGATGCGGCAGGCGGCGGTGCAGTCCTGGCCGGCATTGTAGTAGCCGAAGGTGCGGATACCGGCGACGACGGCGTCGATATCGGCGTCATCGAAGATGATGACGGGGGCCTTGCCGCCGAGTTCGAGATGCGTGCGCTTGACCGTCTTGGCGGCCGCCTGCAAGACCTTCTTGCCGGTCGCGACATCGCCGGTGATCGAGACCATGCCGATCTTCGGATGGTTGATCAGTGCGTTGCCGACGCTCTCGCCGCGGCCGAGGATGACATTGACAACGCCTTCCGGCAGCACATCAGCCAAAAGCTTCGCCATCTTCAGCGCCGTCAGCGGCGTCTGTTCGGAGGGCTTGAAGACGACGGTGTTGCCGCCGGCAATCGCCGGCGCCAGCTTCCAGGCCATCATCATCAGCGGATAGTTCCACGGTGCAATCGAGCCGACGATGCCGATCGGGTCGCGGCGGATCATCGAGGTGTGGCCGGGCAGATATTCGCCGGCGACCGGGCCGTGTAGGTTGCGTACCGCACCGGCAAAGAAGCGGTAGCAGTCGACGATTGCCGGAATTTCATCATTGAGCACGGCATTGATCGGCTTGCCGCAGTTCAACGCTTCCAACGCGGCGAAGCCTTCGGCGTCCTTCTCGATGGCATCGGCGATCTTGAGGAGATAGGCCGAACGCTGGCTCGGCGTCGTCTGCGACCAGCTCGAGAAGGCTTTTTCGGCAGCGTCGACGGCGGCATCGATCTGGCCGAGTGACGCCTCGGGCAAGTTGAGAACGGTCTCGCCCGTCTTCGGGTTGAGAACGCGTTCCTCCGTTTCCGTGCCGGCTTCGAAGCGGGAGCCGATCAGCATTTGGGTATCCATTATTCTCTCCCTTTTATTTGCCGCCGCCGGCGATCTGATCGCCGTCGCGGGTAAGATAGTAGGCTGCCAGGATCGGCAGGAAGGTGACAAGCACGACGACCATGGCGACGACGTTAGTCACGGGTCGCTGGCGCGGACGAATGAGTTCCTCCAGCATCCAGATCGGCAGCGTCATCTGCTGGCCGCCCGTGAAGGTGGTGACGATGACTTCATCGAAGGACAGCGCGAAGGCGAGCATGCCGCCGGCAAGCAGTGCCGTGCCGATGTTCGGCAGGACGACATGGCGGAAGGTCTGGAAGCCATCCGCGCCCAGATCCATCGAGGCCTCGATCAGCGAACCGGAGGTGCGGCGGAAACGGGCGACGGCGTTGTTATAAACAACGACGACGCAGAAGGTGGCATGGCCGAGAACGATGGTCCAGACCGAGAAGGGGATGTCGAACAGGCTGAAGGCGGAGCGCAGTGCGATGCCGGTGATGATGCCGGGCAGCGCGATCGGCAGGATGACCAGCAGCGAGATCGCCTCGCGGCCGAAGAACTTTGTCTGGCTGACTGCGGCGGCGCAGAGCGTGCCGAGCAGGAGCGCGATAATGGTGGCGATGGTTGCCACCTGAACGGACAACGCGAGTGCCGACCAGACATCCGGCCTGTTCCAAGCGATGCCGAACCATTGCAAGGTAAGCCCCGGCGGCGGCCACTGGTAGCTCTTTTCCTCCGTCGTGAAGGCATAGACGAAGATCAGCAGGATCGGCAGATGCAGGAAGAGCAGGCCACCTGCTGCTGCGATCTTCAGCGGGAATGAGGCGCGTTGGCCACGATCAGAGCGCATCGAAAGCTCCCTGTTTCTTGGCGATCCAGAGATAGATGGCCATGATGACGATCGGCACGACCGAGAAGGCGGCGGCAAGCGGCACGTTGCCGGCGGTTCCCTGTTGCGCATAGACGGCCTGGCCGATGAAGAGGCGCGAGGAGCCGATGATCTGCGGGATGATGTAATCGCCCAAGGTCAGCGAGAAGGTGAAGATGGAACCGGCGACGACACCCGGCAGGGCCAGCGGTAATAGAACCGTGCGGAAAGTCTGGTTCGGCGTCGCGCCGAGATCCGAGGAGGCTTCCAGCAGATTCGCCGGCACGCGTTCGAGAGCGGCCTGCGTCGGCAGGATCATATAGGGCAGCCAGATATAGACGAAAACGAGGAAGGTGCCGATATAGCTGACCGAGAGCGAGTTGCCGCCGATGACGGGCAAAGCAAGCACGCCGTCGAGCAGCCAGCCGAGATGCAGCTTGTCGAAGATCCAGGTGAGGATGCCTTCCTTGGCGAGGATCAGCTTCCAGGCATAGACTTTCACCAGATAGCTCGACCAGAGCGGCAGCATGACGCCGAGATAGAACAGTGCCTTCCATTTCCCTTGCGCATAGCGCGCCGCATAATAGGCGATGGGGAAGGCGACGAAAGCGGAGGCAAGGGTGACGAGGGCGGCCATGACCACCGTGCGCACGATGATGTCGAAGTTCGCGCTATTCAGCAGCTGCGCATAGGTCGAGAGCGTGAATTCGTAATTCACCATTCCCGAGAAGTCGTCGATCGAGAAGAAACTCTGCAGCAGCAGCGCAATCAGCGAGCCGATATAGATGATGCCGAGCCAGAGCAGCGGCGGCGTCAGCATCAGGAACAACAGCAGTTTCGGGTGCCGCCAGAAGAGATCGGAGAGGCGACCGAAGACGCCGCCGCGCCGCGGCAGGATCGAGGCCGGTGCCTGGCTCGACGAGGCGGGGAAGGCGGCGGCGTTCATGCGGCGTCATCCATGTAATGGATATCGGCAGGCAGCCATGCGAGGCGAACGGACGCACCGGTATCCGGGGCTAGTTGTCCGGCGGGTACTGTCACATGCAGCCGGGTGCCGTTTGCTTCGACGGAGAGGCGGGTAGCGGCACCGAGAAAGCTCGTCGCTTTCACGGTCGCCGCCACGCCGCTCTCCTCAGTCAACCGGATGGCTTCGGGGCGCAGGCTCGCCCAACGCCGTTCGCCGCCGAGCGACGACATGGTGTCGGGGGCAATGACATTGGAGGAGCCGACGAAATCGGCGACGAAGCGGGTCTTCGGCCGCTGATAGATATCGTGCGGCGAGCCCTGCTGCACGATGCGGCCGTCATTGAAAACGGCGACGCGATCGGCCATGGATAGGGCCTCGCCCTGATCATGAGTGACGAAGACGAAGGTGATGCCGAGCGCGCGCTGCAGGCTCTTCAACTCCTCCTGCATCTGCTCGCGCAGTTTCAGGTCGAGCGCGCCGAGCGGCTCATCAAGCAGCAGCACCTTCGGCTTGTTGACCAGAGCGCGAGCGAGCGCCACGCGCTGTCGCTGGCCGCCGGAGAGCTGGCCGGGACGGCGGGCGCCATAGCCAGGTAGCTTAACCAGCTCCAGCGCCTGTTCGGCGGCCTTCAGCCGTTCGGCCTTGCCGACACCCTTGACCATTAACCCGTAGGCGACGTTGTCGAGGATATTGAGATGCGGAAAGAGCGCATAATCCTGGAACACCGTGTTGACGTTACGCCGGTAGGGCGGCACGCCTTCGGCAGTTTCGCCGAAGATCTCGATATGGCCGCCCGTCGGCTGCTCGAAACCCGCGATCAGCCTGAGGCAGGTGGTCTTGCCGGAACCGGAAGGGCCGAGCATGGCGAAGAATTCGCCGGGCGCGATCTCCAGATCGACGCGGTCCACGGCGCGGACCTGGCCGAAATGGCGCGACACCTGCTGGAAACGAACGGCGTTCATTGGTTTCTCCAGGGAAGAGGTTGTTTTTCCCTTCTCCCTAGCGGGGAGAAGGTGGCCCGAAGGGTCGGATGAAGGGGGCGGCATAACGCTGTCCTTCGCTAGCTGCTCAGGACATTCGTCACTTCGCTCCTCATCCCCCTCATCTGCCTTGTCAGGCATCTTCTCCCCGCTGGGGAGAAGATAGAGATCACCGCCCGCCGATCACGCCGATATAGTCTGAGACCCAGCGATGATAGGGCACGCATTCGCTCTGCGTGCTGCATTTCGCGACCGGCGTCTTCCAGAACTTGATCTTGTCGAAGTGGTCATAGCCATTGGTGGCGCAACCGCTGTCGGTGAGCAGCTCATCGCCCTTGCAGGCGGCCGGAACGGAAGGTACGGCGCCGAACCAGGCGGCGGCATCGCCCTGAACCTTGGCCTGCAGCGAGTGTTCCATCCACATATAGGCGCAGTTCGGATGCTCGCTATCGGCATGCAGCATGGTGGTATCGGCCCAGCCCGTCGTTCCCTCATCCGGGAAGGTGGAGGCGATCTTCTGCTTGTCGGCCTGCAGCAGGTTCACCTGGAACGGCCAGGAGCCGGAGGCAACGACGCCTTCGTTCTTGAAGTCGTCGGTCTGGATCATGGCATCATGCCAGTAGCGGCTGACGAGCTTGCGCTGGCCGCGCAGCAATTCGAGTGCGGCCTTGTACTGATCTTCGTTGAGCTCGTAGGGGTCCTTGATGCCGAGTTCTGGCTTGTGCGCCATGAGGTAAAGGGCGGCATCGGCAATGTAGATCGGGCCGTCATAGGCCTGAACGCGGCCCTTGTTGGACTTACCATCTGGCAGCGTCGTTTCTTCGAAGACGACATTCCAGCTCTTCGGCGCCTGGTCCTTGAAGGCGGCGGTGTTGTACATCAGCACGTTCGGTCCCCAGAGATAGGGAACGCCGTAATGGACGCCGTTGACAGTATGCCAGGGGGCATTCTTCAGGCGTTCGTCGAGGTTCTTCCAGCTCGGGATGAGGTCGGTGTTGATCGGTTGCACGCGCTTTCCGGCGACGAGTCTCAGCGAGGCATCGCCGGATGCGGTCACGAGGTCGAAGCCGCCTTCGTTCATCAGGGCGACCATTTCGTCCGATGTCGCCGCCGTCTTGACGCTGACCTTGCAGCCGGTCTCCTTCTCGAAGCCGGTGACCCAATCGTAATTCTTGTCGCTTTCGCCGCGTTCGATATAGCCGGCCCATGCGACAATGCTGACGGCGCCCTCGCCCTTGCCGAGCGTCTTCAATGGCTCGGCGGCGATGACCTGTGTTGCAAAACTAAGGCATGCGAGCACGGCCGTGCATGATTTCAGCAGATGCTTCATCGGACTCTCCCGGTTTTTGAGCCTTGATGGCGTGGAGCCAGTGGCTGGCTTTTTGTTCCCGGAAGAAAAGGTGACGCGATTTTGCCGCATTCGCAAATTCATTTATCAGAAAGGCGATATCGGAAATTCCGATTCCTAGCGCATATGCATGAGCTGGTAGCGAGCCTCTGCTACCGCTGCCGGCCCGAGCGCATGCTTTCGGCGACGCCGACGAAATCGCGGGCCGCTTGCGGCAGGCTGGAACCCTTGCGCCAGACCATGCCGACCTGCACGACCGGCAAAGAGCCGGAGACGTCGCGGCTTTCGATGCGATCGCCTTCCAGCGACCAGGGGCGATAGACGAGGTCCGGCAGCAGTGCGACACCGGCGCCCGTCGCAACCAGGCTGCGCACCGCTTCGACAGAGCGGGTGCGGAAGGCGACATGCGGGCGGGCGCCGAGCGCGGTCAAAAGCTTGCCGGTGTTTTCCTCGATTTCGTCGATGGTCAGCATGATCAGCGGCTCACGGCTGATGTCGGCGACACTGATGATATCGGCCGAGACAAGGGGGTGGCCCATCGGCAGCCAGAGCCGGTAGGGCGAAGTTTCGAGGATCTCCGCCTGCAGGGCCATGCGGTCGCGCAGGTTGGAAATGACCATGACGGCGACGTCGAGTTCGCCACCCACCAGAAGATGTTCCAGATAGCCGCCATTATCCTCGATGGCGCTGACCTCGACGCCGGGGCAGGCACGGCGATAGCGTGCCAGAAGATCTGACAGAACATAGCCGGCGACAAGCGACGTCACGCCGATATTCAGCGTGCCGCCGGCTTCGTTCCGCTTTCCGGAAAAGCTGGTGCGAGCATCGGAAACGGTTGCGAGGATCTTCGTCGCGTGGCGCAGGAATTGATGACCGTTGTGGGTGATCGACAGCCCACGCGGATGGCGCTCGAACAGCTCGACGCCGAGGTCGCTTTCCAGCTCCTTGAGGGCTTCGGTCACAGAGGATTGCGAGATCGACAGGTTCTGCGCGGCCCGCGTCACGGAGCCCTGTTCCGCCACGGCGACGAAGTATTGCAGCTGTCTCAGCGTGAAGGCCATGTTCCGGTTAGAGCATGTTCGCGTCAGGAAAGGCAAGTGCTCGTCATAGCTGTGAAAGTTTGGACCTTTTTTGGTAACGATGTCGAACACGATGCAAGTTTTACCTCGGTTTTAAGTATTCCGAAACGCCAGTTCCCTAACGTGAGGGTTGATCATTTTTGTCGCCTTGGAGTGGTCTATGAGGGAGCAGTTGGCGTGAGCGCCTTACTGCACATTTTCCGGGTACCCCGGAAACTTGTCGTACTGATCGGCGGAGTGGCCCTTCTCGTGGGGTCCTCCGGCGTTTTTGCGCTTTATGTTGGCAAGGACAGGCTGCTCGGTCTTGTATCTGCTTCCCCCGACGGGCTCCAGTGCACCGACGTCAATCTCATCACGATCCGCAAGGACAACCGCTTCTGGGTTCGCAAATATATTCGCACCGAGCCGACCGATGGGTTGACGCGGGTCAGAACCGCGCTCCGCGTTGCCAAGGCCGTCTATCAGGAACAGAAGCCGGATCTCGTACAGGTTGTGGTTCTCGACCAGAACGGACCGACGTTGCGCTCCGACCTGCGCGGCCGGGCCTTTGGCGCCGATGTCGTCTATGTGGCCCATCCCGACCGGCTGGTCGATGGCAGCTCCGAAGCACCGCTGACGGCGCGCTATTACGATGGTGGCGCCAGTAATGCTGGCCTGTTTTACGGCGAGCAGATTACCATGCTGCCGCAGGATATCGATGCGGCGATCGCTGGATTGAAGGATCTGTCCGACTGCGGCAATGCGCTGGCAGCGGACAATGGCGGCGACGCCAAGAAGGACAAGATGAAGGCAGCGATCGCTGCGGAAGAGAAAACGGCCGCAAAACAGGGCGAGAGCCGCGATGCCAAGCCGCCGATGCCGGAGCCGAAATCGACCGGCAATGTGCGGCCGGGCTATGATGAGAACGGCGAGTTCATCGGGGCTGATGCCGGTTCCAAAGACAAGAGCCCATCACCGGGTTTGGACCCGACCATGACGGGTGCAGCCGACCGTCGCTCGCCCGTCACCAACTGATCAAAGCTGGCTTCGCACCATCCGGCGGACAAGTAACAGTCTTATTCCGCCAGATGTTTTTCGCCGATAGCCTGGTAGAGCGCGAAAAGCGCCTCGTGAACCTCACCTGCAAGACGATAGAAGTCCGGATTCGCCAGGATGGCAGGGTGCTGAAGAAGCAGGTCGTCGGTCATGTCGAGCATGATCGACACCGTGTGCATCGCCTCGTGGCAACCGAACGTTCCCGGTGCGTATTGCGAGAGATCGATGTCGCCGATCTCAGCGAGATCGGCCAGCCGCTGATGCTCGCTATCGTCTGCGGCTGGCATCTCTTTATCCGTCATAATACGCACCTTTGATGTTCGAAGGACCAAACCGGTCTCAATCGGCCTTGTTGCGACGGGCCGGGAAAAGAATGATGTCGCGGATCGATGGCGAGTTGGTCAACAGCATGATGAGGCGGTCCACACCAATGCCGAGACCGCCTGCCGGAGGCATGCCCTGGTCGATGGCATCGAGGAATTCCTCGTCCAGCTGCTTTTCTTTCTCACCGCGTGCGTGCGCCTGCTGGAGCTGCTCGACCATGCGGGCGCGCTGCTCTTCCGGATCGTTGAGTTCCGAGAAGGCGTTGCCGAGTTCCCAGGCGTTGCAATAGGTCTCGAAACGTTCGACGAGGCGCGGCTCGCCCGGCACTTCCTTGGCGAAGGGCGAGATGTCCTTCGGGAAATGCGTGACGTGTGCCGGCTGGATCAGTGTGCCCTCGACCTTCTCTTCGAAGATGAAGGCAAGGCATTCACCCCAGGTCGCATCCTTCTCGACGGCGAAGCCGGCAGCCTTGGAGGCGGCGCGGGCTTCTTCGTCGGTCTTGATCGCCAGGAAGTCGATGCCGGTCGCTTCCTTGACGGCATCGGGCATCGGCACGCGGCGGAACGGGCCCTTGAAGGAGATCTGCTTGTCGCCGAACGCGAATTCGGTGCTGCCATGGATCGACATGGCGAGCGTCGAGAACAGACGCTCGACGAGGTCCATGATGTCCTCGTAATCGGCATAGGCCCAATAGCACTCCATCATCGTGAATTCAGGATTGTGCCGGGTGGAGACGCCTTCGTTGCGGAAGTTGCGGTTGATCTCGAAGACCTTGTCGGTGAGGCCGGAAACCAGCGTGCGCTTCAGGAACAGTTCCGGCGCAATGCGCAAGTACATGTCGAGCTTCAGCGTGTTGTGATGCGTCTTGAACGGCTCGGCCGTCGCGCCGCCATAGACCGAATGCAGCATTGGCGTCTCGACTTCCATGAAGCCGTCATTTTCCATGAAACGGCGGATGCCGGAAACGATGCGGCTGCGCTGCTGGAAGCGGAGCTTCGATTCCTCGTTGGTCATGATGTCGAGATGACGCTTGCGGTAGCGCAGCTCGATATCGGAGAGGCCGTGCCACTTTTCCGGCATCGGCAACAACGACTTTGTCAGCATGGTGATCTGCTGGGCATTGATCGTCAGTTCGCCACGCTTGGTGCGGCGCACGACGCCGGTGACGCCGATGATGTCGCCGATATCGATCATCGGCAGCAACGCGCGAGCTTCTTCCGAGGTCACGTCCTTGTGGCTGAAGATCTGGATCTTGGCCGAGGCGTCGTGGATGTCCATGAACATGCCGGAGTTGCGCGAGGAATAGACGCGGCCGGCAACGGTGACGACATCGCCGGTTTCGGTATCCGGCTCCAGGCCTTCGTATTTCGCAGCGAGCTCGGCATTGGTCATGGTCCGGTGGAAATGCGCCGGATAGACGTCGCCGATCTGCTCGCGCAGCAGCTTCAGCTTCTGCGCGCGAACTTCCGTTGCGTCGGAGGAGAGGGCGGAGGCTTCGGTCTTGTCGTTCATGGTTTTAAAGTCCGGTTCAGTTCTTCGGGCCAACGAGGGTCGCAACGGTCTGCGCGGCAAGTTTCAGTCGCTGGCGGACGACGGAGCGGCCGAGGATCGCCATGCTATCGAAAAGCGGGAGGGAGCGCGAGGAGCCCGATACGGCGACGAAAAGCGGCGCGACGATGACCTTCAGTTTCTTGCCCATGCGGTCTGCAATGGCGCGCAGCTCGGCTTCGATCGTCTCGACATTCCATTCGAGGATCTTTTCCAGATCCGGCTGCACAGTGTTCAGGATCTCAAGCAGTTCTTCCGGCGTCGACTTGATCTTCGCGAAGGCAGAGGGGTCGAGGTTGAGGTCGGACTTGAACAGGAAGCCGGCCAAGTCGGGCAGTTCGCCAAGCTTGGTGATGCGCGACTGCGACAGCTTCAGGCCTTCCTTCAGGCGATCATTTTCCATCGCCCAGATCAGTACCCGATGCTGGAACTCTTCTTCTGACAGCTTCTCGCGGATCCAACGGCCGTTCAGCCAATCGAGCTTCTGGATGTCGAAGATCGCGCCGGCCTTGGAGAGGTTTTCCGGATCGAACTTTGCGGCAAGCTCGTCCATGTTCAAGAGCTCTTCACCTTCGGCGATCTGGATGAAGAACAGGCCGAGGAAGTTCATCAGCGCTTCGGGGATATAGCCGAGCGCTGTGTAATAAGAGATCGAGGTCGGGTTCTTGCGCTTCGACAGCTTCGACTTGTCGGCATTGCGCATCAGCGACAGGTGCATGAACACCGGCGGCTCCCAGCCGAGATACTGATAGATAAGGATATGCTTCGGCACCGAGGCGAGCCATTCCTCGCCGCGCGCGACATGGGTGATCTTCATCAGATGATCGTCGACGACGTTGGCCATGTGATAGGTGGGCATGCCGTCGGCCTTGAGCAGGACCTGCATATCGACGGCATCCCACGGGATTTCCACATCGCCGTAGACGCCGTCATGGAACTTGCAGGAGCCTTCAGTCGGGATCTTCATGCGCACGACATGCGGCTCGCCGGCAGCAACGCGTGAGGTCACTTCCTCGGCCGAGAGGTTCAGACAGTGGCCGTCATACTTCGGCGGCAGGCCGGCGGCGCGCTGCGCCTCGCGCATCTTTTCCAGGCGCTCCGGCGTGCAGAAGCAGCGGAAGCCGTGACCGGCCGTGACGATCTGCTCGACATAGGGCTTGTAGAGGTCCTTGCGGTCGCTCTGGCGATAGGGGCCGTAAGGGCCGCCGATATCCGGGCCTTCCGACCATTTCAGGCCGCACCATTTCAGCGCGTCGAGCACCTTTGTCTCGAATTCCGGGGTGGAGCGGGTCGCGTCGGTATCCTCGATGCGCAGGATGAACTCGCCGCCGTGTTTCTTGGCGAAGAGACAGTTGAACAGCGCGATATAGGCGGTACCGACATGCGGCTCGCCGGTGGGGGAGGGTGCGATGCGGACGCGAACGCCTGAAGTGGTCATCTTGTTTGCCCGTCATAAAAGGCCGGGCCGCGCTTGGGACAAGCGCCGTCCAGCCGAAAATGTCTATCTGGATCAGGAAACCGGCCGGAAAAGGGCGTCTTGCCGCTTCTATCAGCGTTTTCCGTATGGCTGGCCTTAGGCCATATTCAAGGGGTGACGTCAAGGGAAACTGCGCCGCGAGGGCAGGCATAGGCACCGAGGACGCCGTGATGCATCGAAAAGGGCCTGCCTTCCAATTTCACGAAGCGTCTTTACACTACGTAAGTGTTTCAGGAGAAAAGCCTTATGCTTGCCCAATTTGATTTGCAATTTTCGCGGCAGTGGCGAAATAGGTTTTCAATCGTCATTCCGGGGATCCCATGAAGAAACTAATTTTGAGCTTGCTATTGGCGGTCTCGATGGCCGACGCCGCCGCTGCCCAATCGACTATTACGCGCGATGGCTCGGCGAAACTGATCGAATCCTATCGCGCCTATATTGGCAACGACGATCTCTATAATTCCAAGGGCGAGCGCCTGACCGCACCCTGGCAGATCATCCGCCAGGACCGCGCCAACTATCACGCTTATCGCCGCCGTGACCGTGGCGACAAGGGCGACAGCTTCTTCTCACTGCCCTCCAATCGCCAGAAGCTGGAAGCCATGCTGGCCAACGGCAATATCGCCGACGATGCCGGGAATTATATCGTTCGCGGCAACGTCTGGATCAAGGTCGACATTTATGGCCGCGGTGATGTCGGCGAATGGGTCGACGTGCACGTCCAGGATTGATCGATATGATGAAGCCGCACCTCATCATCGGTGCGGCTTTCCCGATTAGTGACTGCCCGAGGTTTTTTTCCGACGGTTCCGCGCCATCATGTTCAGCACTTCGACCAGAGCGGAGAAGGCCATGGCGGCGTAGATGTAGCCCTTGGGAACATGCACGCCCATGCCTTCGGCGATCAGCGTCGTGCCGATCATCAGCAGGAAGGCTAGCGCCAGCATGACGATGCTCGGGTTTTTCTCGATAAAGTTGGCGAGCGGGCTGGCGGCGACCAGCATGACCGTAACAGCGGCGATGACGGCGACGAACATGATCGGCAGGTGCGGCGTCATGCCGACGGCGGTGATGATGCTGTCGATCGAGAAGACCAGGTCGAGCAGCAAGATCTGGCCGATCGCCGACGCGAAGGTCGTGGTCGTCGATTTGGCGATGAAATCCTCGCCCTGCTCCTGCGGATCGACATTGTGATGGATCTCCTTCGTCGCCTTCCAGACAAGGAAGAGACCGCCGCCGATGAGGATCACGTCCTTCCAGGAGAATCCTTGGCCGAAGATTTCGAAGACCGGCTGGGTGAGCTGGACGATCCAGGCGACGGTTCCGAGCAGCGCAAGGCGCATGATAAGGGCGAGGCCGATACCGATCTTGCGGGCTCTGTCGCGACGTTCGGCCGGCAGCTTGTTGGTCAGGATCGAGATGAAGATGAGGTTGTCGATGCCGAGGACCACTTCCATGACGACGAGCGTGACGAGTGCCACCCACGCCCCCGGGTCCTGTATCAGCCCCACAATATCCATTGACGATGCCCCCTTGATCAGCATTTGCCGATGCTGACCCCCAGCCCGGCCTCTCCAGAATGGCCGTAATGTAAGGAGTGTCATGGTTCGTACAAGGCCGCCGCCATTTTCATGGCGGCGGCCTTGTTTCCGGGTCTTGTTCCCAGGCATGGTTTCTAGTCTTTGAGGGGGATCCATATCTCCGTAACGCCCGTGCCCGTGCGTGGGTCGAAGCGGTCATCATAGCGTTCCATCATGTCGGGGGTGCCGGCATGCTGTTGACCCGATTGCGGCAGCCAGTCTCCGAAGATCTGATGCACCGTCGCAGAAATGCCGGAGATATGGCCGCGATGCGTGAAGATCGCGTAGCGCTGTTGCGGCAGTTTCGTCGTCACGAAGCCTTCGGGCAGGCCGTCCGGGGCGGAAACTTCGGCTGCCGACATGTAACGGAAGCTTTCGTTACCGTCTTCCGCCTGGGTGCAGACGCCATAGGCGACATTGCCGATCTGGTCGGGAATATGGCCGAAATACTGGTTGAATTTCTGCCAGAGCGAGGGGATGGCCTGTGTCGCCTCATAGGCATAGGTTTCCGCAAGGCCGGCAAGCAGCATGGCGGGATGGGTCTCGAAGCGCGGTGCCTCGAGCTTGGGAAGGCGGGTGTCGTCCATTCTGATCGGTTCCTGTAGAGCGAGGTTGCGAACGTGCCCCTGCTTGCGCAGGTTTTCCGGCGTCATGCCGAATTGCTCGCGGAAGGCACGGGTGAAAGCCTCGTGCGAGCCGTAGCCGGCATCGAGGGCAACCTGGAGAATGGAGGAGGAGCCGTCGATCAGTGCGAGAGCTGCTTCGCTGAGGCGGCGGCTCCGGATATAGCTGCTGATCGAGTGGCCCGTCGTCATGCCGAAGACGCGTGAAAGATGAAAGCGCGACAGTCCAGCAGTCTCGGCAATCTCGTCGAGCGAGATGTCGGATTTAAAATGGCTTTCGATGAACCATATCGCTCTGCCGATCGCGCTCATTTTCAACTCCCCTGGTTGCCGGGCCACTCATAGGCCTGTGGCGGTGGCGATGCTTGATCGCCATTGCGGAGTTGAATTACTACACGCCCGCGGACCGCAGGAGAGGCCTGATCATCCTAATCCCTGCGATCCGGACCGTAGCCCGCCAGGAAAACCCGCACGGCGCCGCGCACGACATAGTCGATCTCTTCCTTAGACGGCGGCTCTTCCATGTCGCCGAAGAGCCGCAGCTTGAAATAGCCGCCGCTGGCCATTTCCAGGAAGTGGCGGGCAGCCATGTCGAAGTCGTCGATCTTGAGATGGCCTATGGCAGCCTGCCGCTCGAGGAAGCCGCGCAGCACCGTGCGCAGATTTTCGGGACCGGTGAAGAAGCGTTGACAGAGCGAAGGCATGCGCTCGCGCACCCCTATGACCGTGCGCATGGCGCTGATGGTCTTATCAGAGGTGACGTGCGTGACGAAGACGATACCGAAATCATAAAGCGAGGTGGTGACATCCGCTTCGTCTGAAAGGGCATTGCGCACGAGATTGACGAAATGGGTCCGCTCGCTCTCCATCATGGCGGCGAACAGATCTTCCTTGTTGGCGAAATAGACGTAGAGAGTGCCCTTGGAAACGCCCGCTTCGCGGGTGACATCGTTCATGCTCGCCGCATCGAAGCCCATTTTCATAAAGACACGCTTGGCGCCTTCGAGAATCTGATGGCGCTTGGCTGGGTCCTCGCCGGCTGCCCAACGTCCACCGGAGCCCGGTGCGGGCGCGTTCAACACAGCGGCATTTTGGGATTCGTGTTTCATTGGCTCTTCCACTGTCTCCTTTACGCGATACTCGATCATTTTTTCTGAATCTTAAACAGATTCGCGAAATAAATCGAACCGCTCAGTTCGATGTCTCTTGATATGAAGTGAAAAAGGCTTTATGTCAATTGAACCGAACCGTTCGGTTCGATTAATTTGCCAGATTTTCGGTGGTAGGAAATGTCGTCAAGTCATGGAAACAATGTAGCGCGTATCGTGAACGAGCCCGCTGATGCAGATGTGGAAGCTCGGCAAGCCGGTGCACCTGCGGATGCTCCTCTTGCCGAGACGCGCGGTAATCCTGCTCCCGCCCAGGCTGCGCCTGCCGCTCCGGCCCCTGCGGCCCCACCGCCGCCGGAGAAGAAGCGGCGCAGCCTGGTTTTCCCCATCGTCATCGTCGCGGCACTCGCGGCCGGTGGCTGGTATGGCTATGACTGGTGGACGAACGGCCGCTTCATGGTCTCCACCGACGATGCCTATATTGGCGGCGATATCGCCACGATCTCGCCGAAGGTGACGGGCTATGTCGCCAAGGTAAACGTTGTGGCCAACCAGCAGGTCAAGGCCGGCGACGTGCTCGTAACGCTCGATGACGGCGACTACAAGCTGGCGCTTGGCCAGGCTCAGGCCTCGCTCGATACCGAACAGCTTTCGCTCCATACCATCGATGCACAGATCGCTGCCGGCCAGGCAGCCCTTGCCCAGTCGCAGGCACAGAAGGTTGCCCTGGAAGCCACGGTCCGCGGCGCCCAGATCACCCAGACGCGCGCTGCCGAACTGCAATCGAAGTCGGTCGGCACCACGGCCGCTTTGGACAGCGCCAATATCGCGCTTGATCAGGCCAAGGCCAATCTGGTCGGCGGCGACGCCGCCATCGCATCCGCGCAGGCCAATATCAACCTGCTGCAGGCTCAGCGCCGTCAGGCCGAGAGCACGATCAAGGGCCTGGAAGCCGCTCGTGACAAAGCCGCTCGCGACCTGTCCTTTACCGTGCTGAAGGCGCCTTATGACGGTATCGTCGGCAATCGCTCGGTGCAGGAAGGCGATCTCGTCTCTCCCGGCCAGAAGCTGATGGCGATCGTACCGACCAAACAGCTCTATATCGACGCGAATTTCAAGGAAACGCAGATCCAGCATCTAGTTCCCGGCTCCAAGGTCAATGTTCACGTCGATGCTTTCAGCGATCATCCGATCGTCGGCACCGTCGAGTCGATCTCGCCGGCTTCCGGCTCGGTCTTCTCGCTGCTGCCGCCGGAAAACGCGACGGGTAACTTCACCAAGATCATCCAGCGCGTGCCTGTCCGCATCGCATTGCCGCAGGATGCGCTCAATACCGGCCGTCTGCGCGCAGGCCTCAGCGTCGTCGTCGACGTCGATACCCGCACGGCGCCGGACAAGTAAACGATCGAGCTCGGGAGAGACGCGCCATGTCGTCCGCCAGCACTACAGCCGGGTCGCCCCCACGCGCGGCCGGCCCCGCCGCGCCCGCGGCTGATCATATCGAGCCGAGAAAGCTCATCGCCTTTCTGGCGATGGTGCTCGGCATGTTCATGTCGATCCTCGACATTCAGATCGTCTCGGCCTCGCTCAGCGAAATCCAGGCCGGCCTCAGCGCCGGCTCGGATGAAATCGGCTGGGTGCAGACCGCCTATCTGATCGCCGAAGTCATCATGATCCCGCTGTCTGGAACGCTGGCACGCATCATTTCGACGCGCTACCTGTTTGCGATTTCAGCTGCCGGCTTCACAGCAGCGAGTGCGCTTGCCGCGACCGCCACCAACATCGATCAGATGATCATCTACCGCGCCCTGCAGGGCTTCATCGGTGGCGGCATGATCCCCTCGGTCTTTGCGGCGGCATTCACGATCTTCCCGCCGTCCAAGCGCAACGTCGTCTCGCCGATCATCGGCCTGATCGCCACGCTGGCGCCGACCATCGGCCCGACGGTCGGCGGCTATCTGTCCAACGCGTTTTCCTGGCATTGGCTGTTTCTGGTCAACATTCCACCCGGTATCATCGTTGCCATCGTCACCTGGAATTTCATCGATTTCGACAAGCCCGAGCTGTCGCTTTTCAAGAAGTTCGACTGGTGGGGCCTGATTTCGATGGGTGTTTTCCTCGGCGCGCTCGAATATGTGCTTGAGGAAGGCAATACGAACGACTGGTTCAACGACAATTATATCGTTGCGGGCGCCATCGCCTCCGCCATCGGCGCCGTGATCTTCTTCTACCGCGCCTTCACGGTCGATTTCCCCGTCGTCGATCTCAGGGCCTTCACGAACAAGAACTTCTCCTTCGGGTCCGTGTTCTCCTTCGTTATGGGCATCGGCCTCTACGGCCTGACCTATATCTATCCGCTCTATCTCGCGCGGATTCGTGGCTACGATTCGTTGCAGATCGGCGAGACGATGTTCGTCTCCGGCCTCACCATGTTCTTCACCGCGCCGCTGGCCGGCTTCCTGTCGAGCAAGGTCGATCTGCGCATCCTGATGATCATCGGCTTCACCAGCTTCTCGGCCGGCACCTACATCATGATGCACCTGACGGTGGACTGGGATTTCTGGGAGCTGCTCATCCCGCAGATCCTGCGCGGTTTCGGTCTAATGCTGTGCATGGTGCCGATCAACAATATCGCGCTCGGAACCATGCCGCCCGCCCGCATGCGCGGTGCGTCCGGCCTGTTCAATCTGACGCGCAATCTCGGCGGCGCCGTCGGACTCGCGATCATCAATACGCTTTTGACGAACAGGCAGGACCAGCATTATTTCAACCTGCGCGACCATGTTCATTGGGGCAGCCATGCGGCCGTTACCCAATTGAACAACATGGCCGCCAGCTTCAATGCAGCGGGTCTGGACGGCGACCAGGCCGCCCTGAAGCAAATGGTCAACATGGCGACGCGGCAGGCGGTTGTCATGTCCTTCGGGGATATTTTCCTGATGCTGACCGTGCTGTTCCTCGCGATGATCCTCGGCGTTCTGATGATCAGCAAGCCGAATACCGCAGGTGGCGGTGGCGGCGGAGGCCACTGATCCGGCTCTTATAAATGCTCCCAAGGCATGGCCCCTCCTCGCGAGGGGCCTTTTTTGTTTGTGGCATCTATCGGAAAAATTCGTCGGTCCGAAATTTTTGATTTACGTACATCAAAAATCGCAGTAAGGCTTTCTGCAGGGGGACCCATGAGACCGACCGTGCATGACATCGCCGCCGCCGCGGGCGTCAGCCTCGCTACGGTGGACCGCGTTTTGAACCAGCGGCCGGGTGTCCGACTGGTAACGCGGGAGAAGGTGGAAGCCGCTATCCGGCAAATCGGCTATATCCGCGATGTCGCAGCTGCCAATCTGGCCAAGAGCCGGGTCTATCCTCTCGTTTTCATCGTGCCGACCGGCGACAATTCCTTCATGCACGGGCTGCGATTCGAAGTGCATCAGGCAACCTTACGGGCCAGCATAGAGCGCACGGACATCCGCATCGTCGAGGTGCCACCATTCGATGTGCCGGCGCTGGTCGCGGCGCTGGACGCCTTGCAGGGGCAGGATATCGCCGGTGTCGCTCTCGTGGCAACCGACGCGCCGGAAGTCAGGGCCGCCGTCGACCGTCTCGTGTCGGAGCGTATTCCCGTCATAACGCTGGTCTCGGATCTCACCGATTCCACCCGCCATCACTATGCGGGTATCGACAATATTGCCGCGGGACGGACTGCCGCGCGGCTGCTCGGGCGCTTCCTTGGCGGTCGTGAAGGCGATCTTACCGTTCTCGCCGGCTCGATGCTGGTGCGCGACCATCGCGAACGCCTGCAGGGCTTTTCCGCCGTGATGGCAGAAGAGTTTCCCAAGCTCCGGCTGCTGCCCGTGCTGGAAGGACGTGACGATCCCGAGCGGGCCAAATCGCTTGTCTCCAAGGCGCTGTCCGAAAACAAGGACATTATCGGCATCTACAGCCTCGGCGCCGGCAACCGCGGTCTGATAGCGGCGCTGAAGGCCGTACGGCCCGAGCGTGAGTTGACCGTGGTCGTGCACGAGCTGACGCGGCATACGCGGGCGGCGCTGTTGGATGGCACGATCGACGCCGTCCTCAATCAGGATGCCGGTCATGAAGTCCGCAGCGCCATCCGCGTCATGAAGGCGACCGCCGACGGCCAAGCCGTCATCGCCGACCAGGAGCGTATACGCCTCGACATTTTCTTGAAGGATAATCTGCCCTGAGTATTCGAACGCGGCAGAGCATAGGGAGTAATATCTGATGTATTTGGGTCTCGATCTCGGAACGTCCGGCGTCAAAGCGATGCTGATCGACGGCAATCAGAAGATCATCGGCTCCGCCAATGGCGGGCTCGACGTGTCGCGCCCGCATCCCGGCTGGTCCGAGCAGGATCCGGCCCACTGGATCCGCGCGACCGAAGAGGCTGTGGCCGGATTGAAGGCTGCGCATCCGAAGGAACTCGCGGCTGTGCGTGGCATCGGCCTTTCCGGCCAGATGCATGGCGCAACGCTGCTCGATGCCGACGACAAGGTGCTGCGTCCCTGCATTCTCTGGAACGACACGCGCAGCTATCACGAGGCTGCCGCGCTCGATGCCGATCCGCGCTTCCGGGCATTGACCGGCAATATCGTCTTCCCCGGCTTCACCGCGCCGAAGCTCGCTTGGGTCGCCAAGCATGAGCCGGAGATTTTCGCTAGGGTACGCTGGGTGCTGCTGCCGAAGGACTATCTGCGCCTGTGGCTGACCGGCGAGCACATGTCGGAAATGTCTGACTCGGCCGGCACCTCCTGGCTCGATACCGGCAAGCGCGAATGGTCCTCAGAGCTGCTGGCCGCGACCAATCTTGACGAGAAGCAGATGCCGACGCTGGTGGAAGGCACCGAAGTTGCCGGCAAGCTGCGCGGCGAACTGGCCTCGAAATGGGGTATCGGCGGCGATGTCGTCGTTGCCGGCGGGGCAGGGGATAACGCAGCTTCGGCCTGCGGCATGGGCACGGTCAGCCATGGTGCGGCCTTCGTTTCGCTCGGGACCTCTGGCGTGCTCTTCGCGGCCAACGGCTCCTATCTGCCGAAGCCTGAAAGCGCGGTTCACGCCTTCTGCCACGCGCTGCCCAACACCTGGCATCAGATGGGCGTCATCCTCTCGGCAACCGATGCGCTCAACTGGCATTCGCATGTGACAGGCAAGTCTGCTGCCGAACTCACCGCCGAGCTTGGCGAGACGCTGAAGGCGCCGACCAGCGTAACCTTCCTTCCCTATCTCTCGGGCGAGCGCACGCCGCACAACGACGCGACGATCCGCGGTGCCTTCATCGGTCTCGGCCATGAAAGCGGCCGCGCCGTGCTGACGCAGGCCGTGCTCGAAGGCGTGTCCTTCGCCATTCGCGACAATCTCGAAGCGCTGCGCTCCGCCGGCACGGATATTGCGCGCGTAACCGCCATCGGTGGCGGTTCGCGTTCGCGCTACTGGCTGGCCTCGATCGCCACCGCGCTCGGCGTGCCCGTCGACCTGCCGGCGGACGGCGATTTCGGCGCAGCCTTTGGTGGCGCCCGTCTCGGCCTGATTGCCGCGACGGGCGCCGATCCGGTTGCGGTCTGCACCCCGCCGCAGACGGCCGGCACGATCGATCCGGTTGCGTCGCTGACGGATGCCTATGCGGATGCCTATAAGCGCTACCGCGCGGTTTATCCGGCGATCAAGCCGCTGGGCATAGCTTGAGGTGAAACCCCCTCACCCTGCCCTCTCCCCGAGGGGAGAGGGTGAGACCGAGTTTGCGGCAGCCGCCCATACCTTCTCCTCTCGGGGAGAAGGTGGCCCGAAGGGTTGGATGAGGGGGCCTTGCCGACAGGTGAACAACACTACCGAAACACCAAACCCAAGGAGATGAGATATGAGTACCGGATTTTTTGGTGACATCAGCAAGGTAAAATACGAAGGGCCTGACAGCACCAATCCGCTGGCCTTCCGCTATTACAACAAGGACGAAGTCGTTGCCGGCAAGCGCATGGAAGACCATCTGCGTTTCGCCGTCGCCTACTGGCACACCTTCACCTGGCCGGGCGGCGATCCCTTCGGCGGTCAGACTTTCCTTCGCCCCTGGTTCAACGAGACGATGGAAGCCGCCAAACTGAAGGCCGATGTCGCCTTCGAATTCTTCACCCTGCTCGGCGCTCCCTATTACTGCTTTCACGATGCCGACGTACGGCCGGAAGGCAAGAATTTTGCCGAGAACACCAAGAACCTCAACGAGATCGTCGACTATTTCGCCAAGAAGCAAGCCGATACTGGCGTAAAGCTGCTTTGGGGCACGGCAAACCTCTTCTCCAACCGCCGTTTCATGTCGGGCGCCGCGACCAATCCTGATCCGGATGTCTTCGCCTTCTCGGCTGCGACCGTGAAGACCTGCATGGATGCCACCCATAAGCTCGGCGGCGAAAACTACGTTCTCTGGGGCGGCCGCGAAGGCTACGAGACGCTGCTCAACACCGACCTGAAGCGGGAGCTGGATCAGTTGGGCCGCTTCCTCAATCTCGTCGTCGAATACAAGCACAAGATTGGCTTCAAGGGCACGATCCTCATCGAGCCGAAGCCGCAGGAGCCGACCAAGCACCAGTATGACTACGACGTCGCCACGGTTTACGGCTTCCTCAAGAAGTACGGCCTCGAAAACGAAGTGAAGGTCAATATCGAGCAGGGCCATGCGATCCTTGCCGGCCATTCCTTCGAGCACGAACTGGCGCTTGCCAATGCGCTCGGCATTTTCGGCTCGATCGACATGAACCGCAACGACTACCAATCCGGCTGGGATACCGACCAGTTCCCGAACAACGTTCCGGAAATGACGCTGGCCTATTACCAGGTTCTGGCAGGCGGCGGCTTCAAGTCCGGCGGCACGAACTTCGACGCCAAGCTGCGCCGCCAGTCGCTCGACCCGGAAGATCTGCTCATCGGCCATATCGGCGGCATGGATTGCTGTGCCCGCGGCCTGAAGGCGGCCGCCAAGATGATCGAGGACAAGGCGCTCTCCAAGCCGCTCGCCGACCGTTACGCCGGCTGGGATTCGGCTGAAGGCCAGAAGCTGCTGCGCGGTGAATATTCGCTCGATCAGATCGCTCAGTGGGTCGAAACCAAGGACGTCAACCCGCAGCCGAAGTCCGGCAAGCAGGAACTGCTGGAAAATATCGTCAACCGTTACGTTTGATCGACAACTTCGGGAGGCGGTGGTTCATCGCCTCCCGATTTCAGCCGAAACGCGCGGCTGGAAATGGCTATGGGATTCCCTGAGGGATCCTTCGCATTGGCGAAAACATAGCCGTCGGCTTGGTGCAGGGGGCCGAACTCCAGTCCCTCCTCCGCACACTTAGTGCGGAAAGCTTCGACATGCTCGACGTCGAAGACCAACTTGACCAGCACCTGGCCCATTTTCTGCGCCTTGCCCGCCGGATGGATCAGCAGGTTGGCGCCGCCATCCTGCGCGAGCAGCTCAACAATCCGATCGCCCTCCAGATAGAGCGGCTTGAACCCGAAATGCTTCTCGTAAAAGCTGATTGTCACTTCGACATTGCGGACATAGAGGGTGATTCTGCCGAGCGGCATCGTTGTGTCCACCTATCGCCGGAGGCGCGGCGGTGGGGAGACCGAATTTCGCACCACGAGATCCGGCCGCAACAGGATCTCCGTCTCGGGCGGCTCGCCATCCGAAAGCAGTTCCAGCAAAAGCGCCATCGCATGCTTGCCGATGGCGGTGCGCGGCTGCCGGATCGTCGTCAGCGACGGCGTCATAAAGACGGCTTGCGGGACGTCGTCGAAGCCGGTCACTGAAAAATCCTCGGGGATATCATAGCCGCGTGCCTTCAGGCCGATCATCACGCCGATCGCGGTCTGATCGTTGACGCACATGAAGGCTGTCGGCAGCGTATCGCGCATGAACAACTGCTCCACGGAGAGCCGCCCGCTCTCGATGGTGCCGTCGCCTTCCAGCACGATGCGCATATCTTGTCCGATGCCGGCCGCATCCAGTCCGGCCTCGTAGCCCATGCGCCGCCGGCTGTAGGCGAGGCGGGTGCGGGAATCGCCGATAAAGGCGATCTTGCGGTGGCCCTCGGCAATCAGCAGGTCGATGGCCTTGCGGGCGCCGGCAATATCGTCGACGCCGACATAGGGAATGCCGCCGTTGAAGACTGGCTCGAAAACGCCGACGCTCGGCGGCAGCCGCGCTGTCATGGTCTGATGACCGAAGGGCAGGATACCGGTGAAGAGGATCAGACCTGCCGCCTGGTTGGAATTGAGGAATTTCAGATATTCCAGGCCACGCTGCGCGTCGTTCTGCGTGTGTCCGATCAGGATGCCGTAACCGTGCGAACGCGCCTCGTTTTCCAGGCCGATCAGGATATTCGAGAAATTGGGATCGCCGATATCGGGCGCCACGACCAGAATCATGTTCGAGCGGCCGAGCCGGAGGCTGCGCGCCATGGCATTGGTGGTATAACCGGTGACGGCGATAGCCTGATTGACTTTCAGCCGCGTCGAATTGGCGACTTTCTCCGGAGTATGGATGGCCCGCGAAACCGTTGCTATCGAAACATTGGCAATTCGGGCGACGTCTTCGATAGTTGCGGGCGTGGAATTCGACACTGCGCTCTGCCTTGGGTCTCGTCTCGGGCTGGAGACTACACAGACTCACGTGGAGGTCAAAGGTAACCGCGAAATTTTGTGCGATATCCAACGATGTAAACCTTTACACGACGTATGTAAAGGTTTACATACCGTGGAAAGCGGGTGGGACCGCAGGGAGGATGCAATGGGTTCGGAAACCGTCGACGGTGCGGTCGTGCTGTCTGCGAGAGGGATTTCCAAGGCCTTCAGTGGCGTACAAGTGCTGTTCAGCGTCAACTTCGATCTTCGGGCCGGCGAAATCCATGCGCTCATGGGCGAAAATGGCGCCGGAAAGTCGACGCTCGTCAAGGTCCTGTCCGGCTTCGAGCAGCCGACCTCCGGTGAGATTTTGCTCGATGGCAAGCCGGTAAAGCTGCCGCCGAACGGTGCAGCGGAAGCGCTCGGCATCGTCATCATCCATCAGGAATTCAATCTCGCTGAGCATCTGACCGTTACCGAGAGCTTGTTTCTCGGGCGCGAAGTTACACGGCTCGGTGTGCTCGATCGCAAGCATATGCGTGCCGAAACGCGGCGCGTGCTCGATCTCCTCGGCTCGCATGTCGACGAGAATGCCGTGATCAGCTCGCTTTCCATTGCCGACAAGCAGATGGTGGAGATCGCCAAGGCGATCAGCCGCGATGCGCGCATCGTCTTTATGGACGAGCCGACCGCCGTTCTCTCCCGCGAGGAGACCAATTTCCTGTTCAAGCAGGTGCGTAAGCTGCGCGATCAGGGAACCAGTTTTGTCTTCGTCTCCCACAAGCTCGATGAGGTGATGGAGCTGACGGATCGCGTCACGGTGCTGCGCGACGGCCAATGGGTGAAGACATCGCCGACCTCGCTGCTCGATGGCGAATCGATCGCCCAGCTGATGGTCGGGCGCGAGCTTTCCAGCCTCTATCCGGCCAAGAACGAGCCGGATGTCGACGAGAAGGTGGTGCTCAGCGTCGCCTCGGTGTCCACCGGCTACGTCCACGATGCGAGCTTTGAGCTGCGCAAGGGCGAGATACTGGGCTTTTCCGGCATGATCGGCTCGGGGCGCACGGAGCTGATGGAAGCGATCGTCGGCCTGCGCGCTCGTGCATCCGGCGAGGTCGTCGCCAACGGCCAGACGGTGCCACCGCATGACGTGCATGCGGCCATCGATGCCGGCCTTGCCTATATGACCAAGGACCGCAAATCGAAGGGTCTGCTTCTGAATTCAGGCATGGTCGTCAATCTGACCCTGCAGTCGCTCGACCGGCACGGCAAGTTCGGCTATCTGAGCGCCTCCAGCGAAGCGGATGCGCTGACGCGGGCGCGACGCCGTTTCGACATACGTGTGCGTGACGGAAACATCGTTGCCGGCCGCATGTCCGGCGGCAACCAGCAGAAGCTGCTTCTCGCGAAGATCATGGAGACCGAGCCGCAGATCATCATCATTGATGAGCCGACGCGCGGCATCGATGTGGGGACGAAGCAGCAGATCTATCATTTCATTTCCGCGCTGGCGCGCGACGGCCATTCGATCATCGTGATCTCTTCGGAAATGCCCGAGGTCATCGGGCTCTGCACGCGGGTTGCCGTGATGCGCGAGGGCCGGATCGTCGGCGTGCTCGAAGGCGAAGAGATCACCGAGCAGGAAATCATGCGTTATGCGGCGGGCCTGAAGAAAAAGACGGCTGCCTGAATGGGCGGTGGAGAGCAGGGCGAATTCCCAGCAATCATGGGACGGGAGGTTGGTTTTGGTTATGAGCGTGGGTGAAGACAGCAGCGGCAAGACAGGCCGGCGCGGACGTTCCTGGCGGGATGTCGATCTTAGGGCGGTTGCACCGTTTGCGGCCCTGGTGCTGCTTCTGATCGTGGGCGCACTGGTCAATCCGAACTTCATTGGCATCACTAATCTCACCAATGTCGCGACGAGATGCGCCTTCATAGCCATCATCGCGGTCGGTGCCACTTTCGTCATTTCGGCGGGCGATCTCGATCTGTCCGTCGGCGCGATGGTCGCCTTCGTCGCCAGCCTGATGATCCTCTTCATGAATTCGGGCGTCATTGCCGATCCCTCTATGATGCTGGCGGCGGCGGTGCTGTTTTCGATCGTTGCCGGCCTGCTATGCGGCCTTGCCAACGGGTTGATTACGACCATGGGCAAGATCGAACCGTTCATCGCGACGCTCGGCACCATGGGCGTCTATCGTGGCCTGACGACCTGGCTGTCGCAGGGCGGTGCCATCACCTTGCGACCGGCGGATATTCAGGCGCTCTACAAGCCTGCCTATTATGGCGCCGTGCTCGGTGTGCCGGTGCCGATCGTGGTCATCCTCGTCGTCACCGGCATTGCGGCTTTCATTCTCTACCGCACCCGTTATGGGCGGCATGTGATTGCGGTCGGCTCCAACCGTGACGTTGCCCGCTATTCCGGTGTCGCGGTCAATCGCGTGCGTACCGTCGCCTTCGTCATCCAGGGATTTTGCGTTGCCATCGCCGTGCTTCTCTATGTGCCGCGGCTCGGTTCGACATCGGCGACGACGGGCAGCCTGTGGGAATTGCAGGCGATCACCGCCGTTGTCGTCGGTGGCACGGCGCTGAAGGGCGGCGCGGGCAGGGTGTGGGGCACGATCTGCGGCGCGTTCATCCTCGAACTCGTCGGCAATATCATGCTGCTTTCCAATTTCATCAGCGAGTATCTGCTGAGCGCCATCCAGGGTGCGATCATCATCATCGCCATGCTGGTTCAGCGTT
The DNA here is from genome assembly GCF_014193155.1 of Rhizobium sp. BK098. Lineage (NCBI taxonomy): Bacteria > Pseudomonadati > Pseudomonadota > Alphaproteobacteria > Hyphomicrobiales > Rhizobiaceae > Rhizobium > Rhizobium sp. BK098. Next base: position 69,209 of record NZ_JACHYY010000008.1, read on the forward strand.
CGCTTGCCCGCAAATAGTGAATAACCGGGTCAGGGGGCGCCCGGTCGTCATGCTAAGGCCCTGTCTCTATCTGGGAGGAAGAAACATGCGAAAAAGATTCATAGGCTTGGCTGTCGTGATGGCGGCTCTGGCCGGCACAGTACATGCCGCCGACAAGAAGGTGACGATCGGCGTTTCCATTCCGGCCGCCGACCATGGCTGGACCTCGGGCGTGGTGTTCCATGCCGAGCGCGTCGCCAAGCTCTTGATGGCGGAGCATCCGGGACTGAACGTCATCGTCAAGACCTCGCCGGATGCCGCCAGCCAGGCAAACGCCGTCCAGGATCTTGAAACACAGGGCATCGATGCCCTCGTGATCCTGCCGTCGGATCCGGATCCGCTCGTCAACGCGATCAAGGAAGTCAAGGACAAGGGCAAGTTCGTGGCGCTCGTCGACCGTGCGCCGAGCAACAACGACAATTCCGTCCGTGACCTCTATGTCGCCGGCAACAATCCGGCGCTTGGCCAGGTCGCGGGCGAATACATTAAGAAGAACACGCCGGATGCACAGGTCGTCGTCATCCGTGGTCTGCCGATCCCGATCGATCAGCAGCGCCAGGACGGCTTCGACAAGGGTATCGCCGGCTCGAACGTCAAGGTTCTCGACCGCCAGTACGGCAACTGGAACCGCGACGACGCCTTCAAGGTCATGCAGGACTACCTGACCAAATTCCCGAAGATCGATGTCGTCTGGTGCCAGGATGACGACATGGCCGTTGGCGTTCTGCAGGCGATCGAGCAGGCCAAGCGCACCGATATCAAGTATATCGTCGCCGGCGCCGGTTCGAAGGACATGATCAAGAAGGTCATGGATGGCGATAAGCTGATCCCGGTCGACGTGCTCTATCCGCCAGCAATGGTCGGCACCGCCATGGAGCTGACGGCTGCCAATTTCTATGATCAGGTTCCGATTCGCGGCAACTACATCCTGGATGCGACGCTCGTCACCAAGGACAACGCCAAGGACTTCTACTTCCCCGATTCACCGTTCTGATCGGTTTTTCGGTTGATCTTCCAGGGCGCCCGCCGGTTTCGGCGGGCGTTTTTTAAGTGTTCCATCAGCCCCGTTTTGCGGCGGATGGAAATTTTGCGGCACGTACCTCTTGCCGTCTGCAGCGTGCCGTGATTAGGTCGCAAGGCATTCGACTTTCAGCCCGACGACCCTATAGTTTTTGGAGGCTACGGCACCTCAGCCGCCTCGGATATGGGTCCGAAAGGCATCGGAAACGTTTACAGAACGCGATTAGGGAGGAATTACAGATGAAGACGATCAAGGGACCAGGCCTGTTTCTCGGTCAGTTCGCCGGCGATGCGGCACCGTTCAACTCGTGGGATTCGATCACGAAATGGGCTGCCGATGCAGGCTATATCGGCGTGCAGGTTCCGACCTGGGCAAGCCAGCTCATCGACCTGAAGAAGGCAGCCTCCTCGAAGGATTATTGCGATGAATTCGCCGGTGTCGCCCGCGCCAACGGCGTCGAAGTCACCGAGCTTTCCACCCATCTTCAGGGCCAGCTCGTCGCCGTGCATCCGGCCTATGACGAAGCCTTCGACGGTTTTGCGGCGCCGGAAGTGCGTGGGAATCCGAAGGCGCGGCAGGAATGGGCCGTCGAGCAGGTGAAGATGGCGCTGACGGCGTCGAAGCATCTCGGCATCAAGGCGCACGCGACTTTCTCGGGCGCGCTCGCCTGGCCCTTCATCTATCCCTGGCCGCAGCGCCCGGCGGGCCTCGTCGAAACCGCCTTCGAAGAGCTTGCCCGCCGCTGGACGCCGATCCTCAACCATGCCGACGAAAATGGCGTCGACGTCTGCTACGAGATCCATCCGGGCGAAGACCTGCACGACGGCATCACCTTCGAGATGTTCCTGGAGCGCGTTAAGAACCATCCGCGCGCCAACATGCTCTACGATCCCTCGCACTATGTCCTGCAGTGCCTCGATTATCTCGAGAACATCGATATCTACAAGGACCGCATCAAGATGTTCCACGTCAAGGATGCGGAGTTCAATCCGACCGGCCGCCAGGGTGTCTATGGCGGCTACCAGGGCTGGGTCGAGCGCGCCGGCCGCTTCCGTTCGCTCGGCGACGGCCAGGTCGATTTTGGGGCCGTCTTCTCCAAGATGACCGCGAACAATTTCGACGGCTGGGCCGTGGTCGAATGGGAGTGCGCGCTGAAGCATCCCGAAGACGGTGCCCGCGAAGGCTCCGAATTCGTCAAGGCGCACATCATCCGCGTCACGGAAAAGGCCTTCGACGATTTCGCCGGCAGCGGTACGGACCAGGCGGCAAACCGCCGCATGCTGGGGCTGTAATCCGAATCCTTCGTCCCGCAAGTGCGGGGAGAAGGTGGACTCAAACGATTGAGCGGAGCGAAATCGTTTGAGGACGGATGAGGGGCCTTCTCTATATTTCCACCAATTCAGAGCTTGCAGAAGGCTCGGCCCCTCACCCTAGCCCTCTCCCCGCAGGCGGGGAGAGGGGACGATTGCGGCAGGCAATCGCGTTCAAACAATTCCATTCTCAGGAGGACAAAATGGCAATCGAAGGATCATCGGAACAGACGCGGGAGCCGCGCATCCGGCTTGGCATGGTGGGCGGTGGCGCCGGCGCATTCATCGGCGCGGTACATCGCATTGCGGCACGTATTGACGATCAGTTCGATCTTGTTGCCGGTGCGCTCTCGTCTTCGCCGGAAAAGGCCGTGGCATCCGGCCGCGATCTCGGTCTCGATCCCTCGCGCACCTATTCCAGCTACCGCGACATGGCGATCCGGGAAGCCAAGCTGAAGAACGGCATCGAAGCGGTTTCAATCGTCACGCCGAACCATGTCCACTACGACGCCGCCAAGGAATTCCTGCGGCGCGGCATCCACGTCATCTGCGACAAGCCGCTGACCTCCAATCTTGCCGACGCCAAGAAGCTGAAGAAGGTGGCCGATGAAAGTGGGGCGCTCTTCATCCTCACGCATAATTACACCGGCTATCCGATGATCCGTCAGGCGCGCGAGATGATTCAGAATGGCGAGCTCGGCGATATCCGTGTCGTGCAGGCGGAATATCCGCAGGATTGGCTGACGGAAAATATCGAGCAGTCCGGCCAGAAGCAGGCCGCGTGGCGTACCGACCCGGCCCAATCCGGCGTCGGCGGCTCAACGGGCGATATCGGCACCCATGCCTATAACCTCGCTTCCTTCGTCACCGGCCTGGAGCTTGACAGTCTTGCCGCCGATCTCGACAGCTTCGTCGAAGGCCGTCGCCTCGACGACAACGGCCATGTGCTGCTGCGCTTCAAGGCGAAGGGCAAGGAAAAGCCCGCGAAGGGCATGCTCTGGTGCAGCCAGGTGGCGCCCGGCCATGAGAACGGCCTCAAGCTCCGCGTCTACGGCACCAAGGGGGGTATCGAGTGGACGCAGGCCGATCCGAACTATCTGTGGTACACGCCGTTTGGCGAGCCGAAGCGGCTGATCACCCGCAACGGTGCCGGCTCCGGTGCCGCAGCGGCGCGCGTCTCGCGCATCCCTTCGGGCCATCCGGAAGGCTATCTGGAAGCCTTTGCCACGATCTACACCGAGGCTGCGCGTGCCATCAATGCGGCCAAGAAGGGCGTGGCGGTCGATCCGGCTGTGATCTATCCGACCGTCGATGACGGCGTGAAAGGTGTGGCTTTCGTCGAGGCTTGTGTCGCCTCGTCCAAGCGCAACGGCGCCTGGGTCAAGCTCTAAGCTTTACGTGAGGTCCGAGGCGGTGAACCGCCTCGGACCTGCTTGTTCAGGCCGCAGCTTGCTGCTGGCGCTTCGTCAGTGCATCGACGCTCAGCGGGCCGCCGCCGGCGCTGGCGAGAAACAGGAAGATGAAGCAGAAGAGGATGGCAGCGGTGCCGCCGTTCTGCGCGGGGTAGAAGCTTTGCGGCGCGTGGCGAAGGAAATAGGCGAAGGCCATCAGGCCTGACAGGATGAACGAAGCAATCCGCGTCTTGAAGCCGATAAGGACGAGGAAGCCGAGAGTGAGTTCGAGCAGACCGGCGATCCAAGGCAGCGATCCAACGGCGGGCACATTTTCGGCCGCCGGGAAATGCAGCACTTTTTGCGTTCCATAGCTGAAGAGCACAAGAGAGGCGACAATCCGCAGGAGGCTCAGCAGATGAGGATTGAGGGCGTGGATCGCAGGGAGCATTTGTGTCCTTTCGTCGTCGAGTTTGGATGCTACCCTCAATTGATCCGCTTCGAAATGACAAGTCACGACTGTTGACATTGATGTTATCAAGCCGTGCGAAGAGTGTTGCCGCCGCCGACGAAATTCTTTCAGGCGCCTTTCGCCGACTTGTTTATCGGCGCCTGCAACGTTGCAGTTTTCCGGCGCCGACTCTGTACTTTGTCATGCCGCTTGGTTAAACCGCAGCCAACGAAGCCAAAATAGACGGGATTTTCATCATGATCGATCCGAAGCTTCTTGCTGATCGCTTCCCCGGCGATTTCACATTCGGTGTTGCCACCGCCGCTTTCCAGATCGAAGGCGCCACCAAGGCCGATGGCCGCAAGCCATCCATATGGGATGCCTTCGCCAACATGCCCGGCCGCGTCTATCAGCGCGATAATGGCGATGTCGCTTGCGATCACTATAACCGCCTGGAGCAGGATCTCGATATGATCAAGGATATGGGCGTCGAGGCCTATCGCTTCTCGATCGCCTGGCCGCGCATCATTCCCGAAGGCATCGGCCCGGTGAATGAAGCAGGCCTCGATTTCTACGATCGTCTGGTCGACGGCTGCAAGGCGCGGGGGATCAAGACCTTTGCGACGCTCTACCATTGGGATCTGCCGCTGGCGCTTGCCGGCGATGGCGGCTGGACTGCACGCTCGACGGCGCATGCCTTCCAGCGTTATGCCAAGACCGTCATGGCCCGCCTTGGCGATCGTCTGGACTCTGTCGCCACCTTCAACGAGCCCTGGTGCATCGTCTGGCTGAGCCATCTTTATGGCGTTCATGCGCCGGGCGAGCGCAACATGCAGGCCGCCCTTTACGCCATGCATTATATGAACCTTGCGCATGGTCTCGGCGTCGAGGCGATCCGCTCCGTGGCGCCGAAGGTGCCTGTCGGCATCGTGCTCAATGCCGCTTCGATCCTGCCGGGCTCCGATCGTCCGGAAGATCGGGCCGCGGTCGAGCGTGCGCATCAGTTCCACAACGGCGCCTTCTTCGATTCGATCTTCAAGGGCGAGTATCCGAAGGAGTTCGTCGAGGCGCTCGGCGATCGCATGCCTGTCATCGAGGACGGCGATCTCAAGACCATCAACCAGAAGCTCGATTGGTGGGGTTTGAACTATTATATGCCGATGCGCGTCTCCGATGACGCCTCCAAGAGTGGCGATTTCCCCTGGACGAAGGAAGCGCCGCCGGTCAGTGACGTAAGGACGGATATCGGCTGGGAGGTTTATTCGCCCGGCCTGAAGCATGTCGTCGAGGACCTCAACAAGCGCTACGAGCTGCCGGAGTGCTACATCACCGAAAACGGTGCCTGCTACAACATGGGCGTCGTCGACGGCGAGATCGATGACCAGCCGCGTCTCGATTATTATATGGAACATCTCGGCGTCGTCGCCGATCTCATCAAGGACGGCTATCCGATGCGCGGCTATTTCGCCTGGAGCCTCATGGACAATTTCGAATGGGCCGAGGGCTACCGTATGCGTTTCGGCCTCGTCCATGTCGATTACGAGACACAGGTGCGTACGATCAAGAAGAGCGGCAAGTGGTACAGGGAGCTTGCCTCGCAGTTTCCGAAGGGCAACCACAAAGCGGTCTGACGCGGTTCGGCCTCGCTCTCAAGGGGAAGGTGTCTGTCGCCCGAATCGGCGAGGCCTGATAGACAGCATGTATGACTCAGCGGCCGATTTTTCTTTATGCGCTTTGCGGCAGCCAGCGGCGGGCCTCAGCCAACCGCAGGCTGCTGGAGGCGCTGCAGCTCGCCTGCCCCGAAGGCATCACCATAGCGATTTGCGATCTGATCGGCGACTTGCCGGTCTTCAATCCGGATAATGAGGGTGAGCGAACTCCAGTTATCGTTCAGAGATTTGCGGCCGAGATCCGCAAGGCAGACGGTTTGATCGTCGCTTGTCCGGAATATGCCCATGGCATACCCGGCGGCTTCAAGAACGCGCTGGACTGGCTGGTGTCGCGGGACGAGGTGCCGTTCAAGCCGCTGATGTTTGCTCACGCGTCGCATCGCGGCGATCTCGTATTGGCACAGCTCACCGATGTCTTGCAGACCATGTCGCTGCATATCGTTGAAGACGCCTTCTTGCGTCTCCCGGTTGCTGGCAAGAGCGATGAGATACAGGCCGCAATGCTGCTGGAAGTGCGCGAAAGCGGCCTTTTATCCGCAAGTCTCCGCCGTTTCGCGCAGGCGATTGCCACGAAGGCATGAATTCTTCCGGTTTCGGCAGATCTACAACTATTTCCTGTAGGAATCTCCAATTCGCCTTAACCGTTTATTGAAGACCTGACGGCAGACTTATTCGCCAAGGAGAAAAGGCGTTGGGAGCAGCTTTCAGGTCATTGCGCAAAAATACACAGATCGGTCGTCATTCCATCGTGACGGCCGTTTTGGTTTGCTTTGCATTGATCGTTGCCGTCGTGACCTTGATGGTTCTTACCGCGATCGGCCGCGTCGCCGATTATTCCAATAAGCTGGATGACGAGCGCTCCTGGGAGACGACCGTCGGTGCACTGAAGACTTTTCAGGGACAACTGGAAGCGACGTTGCACGACCATTCCGCCCGCAATGACGCGGTGCGAAGCATTTACGGAACCGACAATCAAGGCTGGATCGCCGGCAATTACGGCGACATTTCCTCCAATGGTGCGCTGTTCGACACTGCCGTCATCGTCGACGACAACAACAAGCCGATCGTTGCTTATCATGACGGTGAACCATTGACTGGCAATATAGAGGAGGTCCTTGGCACCGCGGTCTGGGCGCTCGTCGATCAGGCGCGCGCGACACGTGTGACCGGGGTGCCGGAAGCCTCGAGCTATATCATGACCCGGGATGGTATCGCGGTGGCCGGTGCCGCGACGATCCGCGAAAGATCCGGTCGCATTCCGGTGCCAGAAGGGCATCGGCGCTATCTGATCCTCGTCCGCTACCTCGATGCCGACCGGATCAAGATGCTCTCGAATACCTATGTCATCAGCGGCTTGAGGCTGGTGCCGCCGGAAACCGTGGCCCGCTATGCCGTCTCCATCGTCGATCCGCTCGGCAAATCGCTGGGGCGGCTGGTGTGGAGTTCGCGCCAGCCGGGGGACATGAGCTATCAGCAGGTCCGCCCGCTGGTTCTCGGAGCGCTCGGTCTGGTGGGTCTATTCTTCATCGTGCTTTTGATCCTGGGATTGATGGCGGGGCGCCGGCTGCGGGCGGAAGAGGTTCAGGCGCGCCAGGTTTCTCTTCGCGATCGGCTGAGCGGGCTCCTCAACCGCGAGGGATTGCGGCTCGATGTGGATCGCCTGGTCGAGCGGGCGCGCTCCGATGGTACCAATGTCCTGCTTCTCTACCTCGATCTCGATGGTTTCAAGGAAATCAACGACGCCTATGGGCATGGCACCGGCGATCAGCTGATCCGCGCGGTGGCCGCCGGGCTCAAGGTGCTCGTGCCGCCGCAGGCAGCCTTGGCGCGCCTTGGTGGCGATGAGTTCGCCATCGCCTTCCCGACGAGGGAACTCAATGACGCTCCGGCTTTGCGGTTGGCGGAGCAGATCCTGGATTTCCTTGCCGAACCGCTGGAAATTGGCCGTCGCGTGGTGGTCGTCGGTGCCAGCATCGGCATCGCAAGCTCGCCTGAAGGTCGTATCGACAGGGAGGAACTGGTGCGGCGTGCCGATCTTGCTATGTACAAGGCCAAGGAAGCCGGCCGCGCTCGCATGACTTGCTACGACACCGCCATGGATGCCCATCGCGAGGAACGCAACGCGCTGGAGCTCGATCTGCGTCGCGCGATCGAATTGGAGGAACTGACGCTCGCCTATCAGCCGCTGGTCGATGCATCGAGCTGCGAGATGATCGGCGTCGAGGCGCTGGTGCGGTGGAACCGTGCCGGCCACGGGCCGATTTCGCCAGAGGCCTTCATTCCGATTGCCGAAACCAGCGGCCTAATCGAGGCATTGGGCCTGCTCGTCCTGCGCAAGGCCTGCGAGGCGGCAAGACATTGGCCGGATCTGCGTATCGCCGTCAACGTTTCGCCCGGCCAGTTCCGCAATCCCGCCTTCGCCGATTATGTCCGCAGCGTGCTTAACAGTACTGAAATCGAAGCCGAGCGTGTGACGCTGGAAATCACCGAAGGCTATATCATTCAAAATCCTGAGCGTACCCGTCAATCGATCGAGCGGTTGAAGAGGCTCGGCGTCAAGGTGGCGCTCGACGACTTCGGATCGGGTTTCTCCTCCATCGGCTATCTGCGCCAGTTCGGGTTCGACCGCATCAAGATCGATCGATCGCTGACGATGAATGTGCTGGAAGACAACCGCGCCCGCGAGATGGTGAAGGCGACCGTGGCGCTGGCCCGGTCACTCGACATTCCCGTCACGGCCGAAGGGATAGAAACCGAGGAGCAGGGAAGGGCGCTTGCGGGCTTCGGTTGCGACGAGCTGCAGGGCTATTTCTACGGCAAGCCAATGCCGGACGCCGAGATCAGCAAGCGGCTCGCCGTGCAGATAGCCGCGGCAGCGGACAAAGAGCACGCCGCCGCCTGATACGCGTGGAGCATTGGCGCTTTCCCCAGGGAAGGCCGCAGCACAGTTCCTCCGAAAATGCTTTAGCCGATATGCTCGTGGCCGCGCTTGCGGGCGAGCGCGATCTGGCGCTGCCTTTCGCGGTAACGCTCGCGATCCTCTTCGCTGCGCTCATGATAGCAATGGCTGCAGGAGACGCCGGCCTCGTAAAAGGGTGAGGTCACTTCTTCCGATGTAATGGGGTTGCGGCAGGCGTGGCAGAGCTTGTGATTGCCCTCCTTCAGGCCATGTTCGACGGAGACACGCTCGTCGAAGACGAAGCAGGCGCCTTCCCATAGGCTCTCTTCTGCCGGCACTTCCTCGAGATATTTCAGGATGCCGCCCTTGAGGTGATAGACCTCGTCGAAGCCCTGCTGCTTCATGAAGGCGGTCGCCTTCTCGCAGCGGATGCCGCCGGTGCAGTACATGGCGATTTTCGGCTTGTTGTGCAGGCCAGTATTGTCGCGCACCCAATCGGGAAATTCGCGGAAGGTCTTCGTCTTCGGATCGACCGCACCCTTGAAGACCCCGATGGCAGTCTCATAGTCGTTGCGGGTGTCGATGACGATGGTGTCGGGGTCGGAGATCAACGCGTTCCAGTCCTTCGGCGCGACATAGGTGCCGACGACCCTGGTGGGGTCGATATCCTCGACGCCCATAGTGACGATCTCTCTCTTCAGCTTTACCTTCATGCGCACGAACGGCATTTTCGACGCTCGGCTTTCCTTGTGTTCAAGGCCGGCAAATTCCGGCTGGGCGCGCAGGAAGGCGAGCACGGCGCCGATGGCGGCATCCGTGCCGGCAATCGTGCCGTTGATCCCTTCATGTGCCAGCAGCAGCGTGCCCTTGACGCCCTTTTCCTCACAGAGCGCAAGCAGCGGCTCGCGCAGGCTTTCGAAGCGCTGAAAGGAAACGAAATGATAAAGCGCGGCAACGAGGAATGCGCCGGTCGCGTCGCGCCGTGGATCTGGAAGCATGTCGGTCATGCCGGTGAAATACAATTTTGTGAGCTTTCAGGCAATCGGGATTTGCGCCGCAGCCCGCGTCTTCGCCATTCTGCCCGATCGGTGTCACCTACGACGTCGAAGGAAGGCATTTCAAGATGAGCCTATCGTGCAGGCGGCACATCATCCTTGATGTCGTCGGCAAACCTGCGCATGAGGCGCACAAGGTCCTCGATATCCTGGTCATCCCATTTGGCGAAAATGGACCGGGCGATCCTCTCGCGCGCCTCATCGATGCGATCGGTCATCACCTTTCCCTGTTCGGTGATGACGGCCTCGCGAAGGCGGCGATCGATCGCGTTCTCCCGTCGGCTGATAAGCCCAAGCCCCTCCATCTTCGCAACCTGGCGGCTGACGGTGGTGTAGTCGCGCCCGACGCGATCGGCCAGTTCGACGACGCCGATGGGGCCGAGCCGTTCCACCAAAACCAACAGGGAAAACAGTGCGCGGTCGAGGGAGATGCCCGCCTCCTTGATCATCGCCTCATCGCGCTGTGGCCGGTTCATGACGCCAACGATTTCGACCAGCGCGCTATGGAGTTCGCGTAGCTGACTGCTGATATGTGTATTTTGCAAGCTTCTTGTTGACACCGCATCACCCTTCTTTTAATATGTGCATATTACACATATGGAGATGGAAATGACAGAGCAATTTGCAGCCGATGTGCTGATTTGCGGCGCGGGTGCGGCCGGCCTGGCGCTGGCCATCGATTTGGCAAGGAGGGGAATTTCCTTCCGTCTGATCGAAAAGATGGAAGGGCCTTTCCGTGGTTCGCGCGGCAAGGGTATTCAGCCGCGAACCCAGGAAATCTTCGAGGATCTCGGCATTCTCGACCGGGTCGTCGCGGCCGGCGGCCTCTATCCACCCGAGCGGCGATATCGCGACGACGGCAGTTTTACCGAGTCCGACATCACCGAGCATGAGGACCCCACACCGGCAGAACCTTATCATCTGCCGCTGATGATACCGCAATTCCTAACCGAAAAGGTGATGCGCGAGAGGTTGCTTGAGCTTGGCCATAGGCCGCAATTCGGCTGCGAACTGGTTGGTTTCGAGCAGGACCCGAGCGGCGTGACGGCGCGTCTCTCGGGCAAGGCTGGAGAGGAAACTCTCCGGGTGCGTTGGCTCGTCGGCGCTGATGGCGGCCGCAGTTTCGTTCGCCATGCCCTCGATATCGACTTTCCGGGCAAGACCCTCGGCGTCCGTGCGATCGTGGCCGATGTCATTTTGACCGGTCTCACGCGCGATGCCTGGCATCGCTTCAACGACGGCGACATGTCGCGGCAGATCATGTTCTGCCCGCTCGCCGGGACCGAGATGTTCCAGATACAGGGGCCGATCCCTCTTGACGGTGATATCGACCTCTCTGCCGAAGGGCTCGAAGCCATGGTGGCGGAGCGCACCAGGCGCGACGATATCCATATCCAATCCGTGTCGTGGTCGTCGGCCTACAACATGAATGCGCGTCTGGCCGATCGATATCGTGTCGGTCGCGTGTTTCTCATCGGTGATGCCGCCCATATTCATCCACCGACCGGCGGCCAGGGCCTCAATACCAGCGTGCAGGATGCCTACAATCTCGGATGGAAGCTGGCTGCGGCCGCCAATGGAGCCAACGATAAGCTGCTCGACAGCTATGAGGAGGAGCGTCAGCCCATCGCGGCAGCGATGCTCGGTCTGTCGACAAGGCTTCTCGATGACCAGAAACAGGGCAAGATGCGGCGCGGTCGCGAGGTGCGTCAGCTCGATATAGGTTATCCTTCGTCCTCGCTCGCGCTCGAAACGCTGGGGCGCAGCGGTCGCCTGTCCGCCGGCGACCGAGCCCCTGACGCGCCGATCCGCGGCGTTGCCGGCCAGCCGAAACGGCTGTTCAATCTGTTCCGAGGCGCGCATTGGACATTGCTCGGCTACGGGGTGCAGCGGGGATCGGTGCCGCCGCGCGCGGGCTTGCATATTCATACTTTCGGCTCGTCAGGCGATATGGTCGACGCCGAGGGCTATCTTCGCGACATCTACGCTCTCTCCTCCGGCGAATGGGTGCTCGTGCGGCCGGACGGATATATCGGCGCGATCGCTGCGGCCGACGACATCGCGATGCTGGAAGGCTATCTCGCGCAAGTGGGGCTTGGTTCGGCGGATGCGTGGCGTGCCTAAAGGAACGGCTGGGGGCCATGCCGATTGAACTGCCTGAGCCGGGGGCGTGGCCCGGTCAGTCCGCCGCCTCCAGCCAAAGGTGCTTGATAGTCCGCGCCTCGTTTCCCGGCTTGTCGGCGAAGACCCAACGGGCTCGGTCCAGCGTCTCCTCACGCGCGGTCTGCTGCCGGGAAATGATCGCTTCCAGCAGGCGGGCGTGATCGTCGCTCCTGTCGAAGAGATGCGGCTCGCGGTCGGCGACATCGGCCAATATCGACATGTCGAGATAGCGGCCGAGCACGTCGACCAAGGCCTTGGCCTCCAGTTGCTTGGCATGCATGGCGGCTGGCCAGACATCGCGCAGCAACATGTGATGCATCCAGTAGTCCTGGCTGCGTTTGCGCAGATCATGAAAGCTCTCGACGTGCGCCGCTTCCGCATGGCAGTCGGACAGCGCCTCTATCGCCTTGCGGACATTCTTCCGCCAGCTTTTCTGAAAAAGACGCGCCGTGTCGCGCCGGCCGCAGTTGAAGGATATTTCCTTCAACGCCTCACGTGCCTCCGCACATGTGGCGACTGCTGCTCGTGCCTTGTCTTCGAGATCTGTTTCGGCTTCCGCCATACGGTCGCGTCTCGCGGTCAGCAGATCGCTCACGCGAGCCAGCGCATGCAGTTCCTCCGCCGATGCAGCGGTTGCCTGAAGATAATGGCTGATCTCGATCAACGCGGTTGCGTCGCGCACCCCGGAAAGTGTGAGCGCTACATTCCGAAGCCGGTCATTTTCCCGCAGCTGAAATTCGCGCGCGACCGGAGCTACCAACCGGTAGAGCGCCCGCACGCGCTTGATGTTCTTGCGGGCGGCGTGAACCGCTTCGTGCAGGCCCTGCGGCCTGTCCGTCAATACGGCCATTGCTTTGCCGAGTTGATGCGCGGCTGCTTTGTGCACCTCGTCATCAAGGGCTCGGTCAGGCCGTATGCGATAGCTCATCGTACTCCTGCTCGAACTGCGTCGCGAGGGCCTGGTTGGAATAGCGGTATTCGCCTGTCACCTCACGTCCGATCCAGTCCGGCAGTTCCGGATTGTCGCTTTCGTCGTCCATTTCCACTTCAGCGATGACGAGGCCGCGATGGGCGCCGCGGAAGACATCCACTTCCCAGGTAAAGCCCTTGAACTGCACCTTGTGGCGGGTCTTCTCGATGACGAGGCCGATCGCCGTTTCCAGCAATTCCTCCGCATCGTCGACGGGGATCTCATATTCGAATTCGTCCCTGGTCATTGCCTTGCCGATCTTGATCGTCAAGGTTGCCTTGGTGTCGTTCGCCAGCCGTATGCGCACGGAACGGTCCGCCATGGAGGCAATATATCCCTGTCGCAGGATCAGCCGCTCCGAAACGGAATCCCGCCAATGATCGGCGCGCACCAGAAACTTTCGCTCGATCTCTTTTGCCATGCGTTTGACATGCTCCACCGGCACAGATTGAGACAAACTATAGCAAGTTGCCGCAATTTCCTACCCGTCGTATTTAAAGCGAGCTTTTGTCTCGACAAGCACCTTCGGGAAGGCTATTCGAAAGCCGGATTTCAATCGTTTTAAGGGGAGTGCTCCGACCATGGGCGAGAAAACCGAGAAGCTTCTTTCCATCCTGAAACTGCAGCCCGTCGTTCCGGTGCTGATCGTCGATGATGCGAAATCTGCCGTGCCGCTCGCCCGGGCGCTCGTCGCAGGCGGTCTCAAGGCCATCGAGATCACGCTGCGCACCGCCGGTGCGCTCGACGCCATCCGCGCCGTGGCCGACGAGGTCGAGGGTGCAGAAGTCGGCGCCGGCACGATCCTCAATGTCAAACAATGGGACGCGGCTGTCGAAGCCGGTTCGAAGTTCATCGTCAGCCCCGGCACGACGCAGGAACTGCTCGATGCTGCGCGCTCCTCGGATGTGCCGCTGCTGCCGGGTGCCGCTACCGCAAGCGAAGTCATGGCGCTGCGCGAAGAGGGCTATACGGTACTGAAGTTCTTCCCGGCAGAGCAGGCAGGCGGTGCTTCCTATCTCAAGGCTCTGTCGTCACCGCTCGCCGGCACGGTCTTCTGCCCGACCGGCGGCATTTCGCTGAAGAACGCTCATGACTACCTGTCGCTGCCGAACGTCATCTGTGTCGGCGGCTCCTGGGTTGCGCCGAAGGAACTCGTTGCATCAGGCGATTGGGCCGGGATCACCAAGCTCGCCGCAGAGGCAGCAGCACTCAAAGGCTGAGACGCAGCCTGTCGAATTCGATTTGAAAGGCGCGTGGAGCTTTTCGCGCGCCTTTTTGCATGACCTGGATTGGTATTTGCAGTTGCGCTTCCTATCTCCCCTTCACCATCACAAGGACGGAGGACCATCCATATGATCGACGCCCGCAAGCTTCTTGACCAATTCCTTGGATCACAGGTTCCAGGAATGCAAGGAACCGTGAAAGACAGGGCAACGCAGGCCATCAATCTCGCCAGGGACAATCCGATGGCGACGAGTGCGATTGCCGGTGTGCTGCTGGGGACGAAGACGGGGCGTCAGGTCGCCGGAAATGCGCTGGCGCTCGGCGGTCTCGCTGCCATCGCGGGCCTCGGCTATCAGGCCTACAAGAATTATCGCGATGGCAACCAGCCGCAGCCGGCGCCGAAATCCACGCCTCAGGCCGAGCCGCAATTTCTGCCGCCGCCGACAGATTCAGGTTTCAGCACGTCGCCGGCGATTGCCAGCAATGATTTTGCGCTTTCCCTGGTGCGCGCCATGATTGCTGCCGCCCGCGCCGACGGCCATATCGATGATACCGAACGTCAGCGTATTCTCGGCAAGGTTCAGGAGGCCGGCGTCGGGGCCGAGGCGGAAGCTTTCTTCCAGCGCGAGCTCGCCGATCCCGTCGATCTCGATGCCATCGTCGCTTCGGCGAAGACCGAAGAACAGCGCGTGCAGGTCTATACCGCGTCGCGACTGGCGATCGAGCCGGATTCACGGGCCGAGCGCGGTTATCTCGATCTGCTGGCTGGAAGGCTCGGCCTAGCCGATGCGCTGGTCGATCATATCGAAGCGACGGTTGCGGGCGCCAAAGTTCAGCTGTGATTGATAGGGCCGGTTGCCTTTGATTGGCAGCTGGCCTAAGCCTTCGCCGGAACTCATGTCAGGGCGTCAAGGATGGCTACATTGACGGACAAGAAAAGCGAAACCCGCTCAGCGGCGATCGCGGCTGGTATTATTTTGCTGGTCGCGACAGCCGTTCTTTACCTGATGCCGAATGTCATCGTCTGGCTCGGAGACATTTCACCATGGCTCGGCACCGGCTTCGGCGTGCTGGTCATTCTGGCCTTCTTCTTCGTGTTCTGGATGCGAGCGCGCTATCAGCGGCGCAATGGGCCGTAAGCTCCGAGGCAAGGCTCTCTTCTGAATTCTTTCGGAAAATCGCTCAGTTCTGCAGCGAGGCCCCGAGCAGAATGATGCCCGTGCAGATGACGAGCAGCGCGCCGAGAATTTCGATGCCGTTGCTCACCCAAACCGAAAGTCTCGAGCCCTTGCCGGTGAAACGGACGGCGGTGCCTTTCGCGAAGACGGCGATGATGGCGAGCAGCGAAACGGTGAGCGCCGTGCCGATCGACATGGCCAGCACGGACAGCAGTCCACCGAGATAGAGCCCGTTCAGCATCGAAAAGGTCATGACCAGCAGCGCGCCCGAGCACGGACGCAGGCCGACTGCGGCGATGGCGGACCAGGCTTCGCGAGCACTGAACTTTTCGTTCGACAACATCTTCGGATCGGGAAGATGGGCGTGGCCGCAGGTCTCGCAGTAAGCGCCGTCGCTGGTCTTATGGGCGGGATCATAGCATTGATAGCCGCTGGCAGCGGGTATCGCGGCGCTGCTGCGCGCAAAACCTCTTGCCGAATCCGTGCCCGTTGCGGCTTCCTCGAACAGCGAGAGGCTGATTGGCCCCGCCGATGTCGCGAGCTGCATTTCCTGACGCTGCGCCCGGCTCTGCATCATCGCCCGCAGCTTACGGAACAAGAGCCAGCTGCCAAACAGGATGACCATGATGAAGCTTGTGATCTCCATAGCATTGGTCGCCATCGTCATGGTGATGCCGGAACCGCGCAGGACGAAATAGGCGGCGCCGACGACGAGGACGGCAACGAGGCCCTGAATGAGCGCAGAGACGAAGGAGATGCCGATGCCGCGCTTCAGCTCGATCTCGTTGGCGACCATGTAGGAAGAAATCACAGCCTTACCATGGCCCGGCCCGGCTGCGTGGAAGATGCCATAGGCGAAGGAAAGGCCGATCAGCGTCCAGAGCTGCCATGGGTCCTGGCGCATGGCTTCGATGGACTTGGTGAGCGCACGGTAGAAAGCCTGTTGCTCGTAGTTCACATAGAGGAAGATCGGCGCAAGCGGCCCGCCCATCGGCTGGAAGCTCGGCTCGGCCGTGCCAATGCCAAGTGGCGAGCCTGCGGCATGGGCGAAGCTGGCTGCCGCCAGAAGGGCGAATATTGCCGCGGGGACGAGCTTCTCTAGTCGCGAAATCAGCATTGCACATCTATCCGCGTTGCAAAGAGTTTCGACATGGTCGTTCCCGTCGGATCGTTGAAGAAGGCATCCGTCAAGGTGGATTTGTTCTCGGCAATGACTTCATCCGGATTGGGCCGGACGACCTTATGCGTGCAGCTTTTGAAGGCGTCGCCCTCCGTCACCAATTCATTGTCGCTCGGGAAATCGATCGAGGTATAGAGCGTCGGGTCGTAGATGCCGAAGCTCAGCTTGTTGCCCTTGGCGAGCGGCATCGGCTCGGCCGGTTTGACGGCGAAGAACATCAGGAGCTGGCCATCGCGGAAGTCGACATTGATGACATCGGGCTTGTTCACCTTGATTGCTTTGCCATTGAGCGTCAGGTTTGCATAATAATCGTAGTCCGCCAGAGACTCGCGCACCGTCTTGCCAACCTCTTTCAGCTCGTCGGGATCGAGCTTGAGGTTGGTGTTCTTGTCGAAATCCATGAGGACGGAGGAGGAGAACACTTCGTCGAAACGCCAGACATTGCGCAGTTCCTGCACGTTGCCATCCGTGCCGGCCAGCACTTCCAGGCGGGCTTCCACGAAAATATGCGGATGCGCCGATGCTGTGGCCGGCACGAGCAACAGGCCGCCGGTCAGGGCAACAGCGTAGGCGGTCGTGGATTTTCTCATGCGTCCGATAGATTTCGCGAGCATTGATTCACTTCGTTTTCTGGTCAGGAAATGAGACGGAATTGGGACCGGCCAACCAACCTCGGCCGTTCAGCCGTTCTTGCGGAACCAGTTGTGCAGGTAATCCACAAAGATGCGCACCTTGGCGGGGAGGTAGCGGCGATGCGGATAGACGGCATAGATGCCGCGATCCGTCGGAAGGTAATCGTTGAACAGCGTCAGCAACTGTCCGCTTTCGATCGCCTTGCGGCCGATGAAATCCGGGACAATGGCAACGCCGAGATCGGCGAGTGCTGCACGCAGCGTCGCATGCGGGCTATTGACCTCGAGCGTGCCGTTGATGGCGACGTTGAAGGTCGTGCTGTCGGCATCGACGAAGCGAATAGTGCCCTGCGAGCGGGTGTTGGTGTCGATGATGAAGGGAATGCGCGTAAGGTCAGTCGGATGTTCCAGCGTCGGATAGCGCTGAAGAAATGCCTCGGTTGCGCAGAGATGGACGCGGAAATCGGAAATCTTGCGGGCGATCATGCCGGAGTCTTCAAGCTTGGTGATGCGCACGGCGACATCGAAGCCTTCCTCGATCAGATCGACGAAACGGTCGTCGGCGGCGATCTCCAGTGCGAGATCGGGATTCTCCTTGGCGAAGTCGATCAGCGATTGCCCGACATCGGCATCGACGAAGGTGCGCGGCACGGAAACGCGCAGCCGACCTTTGAGCTGCTGATTGTTCTCACGCACGAGGTCGGCGAGATTGTCGATCTCCTTCAGGATATCGGAGGCGGTGCGATAATAGGTATGACCGGCCTCCGTCATGGAGAACTGACGCGTGGTGCGGTTCAAGAGCAGCGCGCCCAGCTCGTCTTCCAGTTCGCGGACATATTTGGACAGCAGCGCCTTGGAGCGGCCGGTCTTGCGCGCAGCCGCCGAAAATCCCTCGGCTTCGACCACGTCGATAAAGGCGCGAATCCGGGTCAAAGTGTCCATGCTGAAGCCTCCCGCTAACTGTTTCCGGATGTTGAACAAAATGCTTTGATTTGTTCAATTATTTTTTTCGGGCATGGCTGAAAAATTTTCTTGATTATTACGGCGAATATTCCTATTTCCCGATCAGCCCAAAGTCGCACGTGCCCGTGGGTGTCCGCCGATCCTCGATGTGGTGAGAAAATCGGTAAGGTACCTGGAACTAACCCCTCCAGTCGCTATTTCGGCCAACCGAAAAATGCGAGGACATCTGAAGCAACGACGGTGCGGGCCTTTTTGTTCTCTCCCGGCTTTCCATCAGCCGGGGATACTGAAGAGGCACACCTTCATTGCCGGAAGTGCGGTTGGGATATTCCCTCCAATCCATGGCAGACAAAGCGAATTAGCGCCGCTTGCGGCACTCGTTCATCATCCGCGCTTCGCGCATTTGCATGGTACCGGGGTCTCCACCGGCTGGTTCCTGAGCAAATGAGCGTCGCCCTTTGTCCTCTGGGTTTTCCCCGGAGCCTTTGGAATTGAAAGGGAATTGACATGACCACGCAACGTATTCGCGATTTCCTCGCTACCCGACGTCCGGACGGTCCTTGCCTGGTGGTCGATCTCGATGTTGTCCGCGACAATTTTCACGCCTTCCGCCATGCCATGCCGGACAGCGCCATCTACTACGCCGTCAAGGCCAATCCAGCTCCGGAAGTGCTGCGTCTGCTCGCAAGCCTCGGCTCCAACTTCGATTGCGCGTCCGTCGCTGAAATCGAAATGGCGCTCGATGCCGGTGCGACCGCGGCCCGCATTTCTTTTGGCAACACCATCAAGAAGGAGCGCGATATCGCCCGTGCGCATGCGCTCGGTATCAACCTCTTCGCCGTCGACAGCCATGAGGAAGTCGAAAAGATTTCGCGTGCCGCTCCCGGCGCCCGCGTGTTCTGCCGCGTGCTGACGGATGGTGAAGGCGCCGAATGGCCGCTGTCGCGCAAGTTCGGCTGCGTTCCGCAGATGGCCGTCGACGTTCTCGTCTACGCGCATCAGCTGGGTTTGGAATCCTACGGCGTGTCTTTCCACGTCGGCTCGCAGATGACCAAGGTTGATGCCTGGGACGATGCTCTTGCCGATGCCAAGCGCGTTTTCGTCTCGCTCGCCAAGCAGGGCATCCACCTGCAGATGGTCAACATGGGCGGTGGTTTCCCGACCAAGTACCTGCGCGACGTTCCCTCCGCCGAAGCCTATGGCAAGGCGATCTTTGCGTCTCTGCGTGCCCATTTCGGCAACCAGATCCCGCACACGATCATCGAGCCGGGCCGCGGCATGGTCGGCAATGCCGGCGTGATCAAGGCTGAAGTCGTCCTGATTTCCAAGAAGTCGGACAACGATGCCGCTCGCTGGGTCTTCCTCGACATCGGCAAGTTCGGCGGTCTGGCTGAAACCATGGACGAAGCGATCCGCTATCCGATCCGTACGACGCGTGACGGCGACGAAATGGAGCCTTGCGTCATTGCCGGCCCGACCTGCGATTCGGCCGACGTGCTTTACGAGAAGAACCTCTATCCGCTGCCGGTATCGCTCACCATCGGCGACGAGGTCCTGATCGAAGGCACCGGCGCCTACACCACGACCTACTCGGCTGTGGCGTTCAACGGTTTCGATCCGCTGAAGGCCTATATCATCTAAGGTCTGACAAAGCCGCCCCCGTAGCCAGCCGGGGCGGCACACTCACAATTCCCATTAGCACCGCTGATAACGGTATTGGGCACGGGAGGCCGAGATGGCCGCTGTTCTTGATTCTGTCCGCGCATTCTTTGCGCCGTCCACTTTCACCCTCGACCTGGAAAATGCAGGCGATGTCGTTGCGCGCGAAAACCTTCTGGATCGCGCCATGGGTCCCGACCGCCGCAAGAAGTCGTCCGAGAAGCTCCGCCAGGGCCGCGTGCCGGCTGAGGGCCTGGCACTGGTCGCGCGTGATCGCGCTGGCCATGTTATCGGCACGGTTCGCCTCTGGAACGTCGAAGCCGGCGTCGATCGCGAAACCCGTCCGGTCGATGCGCTGCTGCTCGGTCCGCTGGCGATCGATCCCGCCTATGAAGGCAAGGGCATCGGCTCGGCGCTGATGCGCGCCGCCATCATGGAAGCCAAGAAGCGCGGTCACGGCGCGATCCTGCTCGTCGGCGATGCGCCGTATTATGAGCGCTTTGGTTTCTTTGCCGCAAAGACCCGCCATCTTGTCATGCCAGGTCCATTCCAGCGCGAGCGCTTCCTGGCTCTCGAGCTCAAGGAAGGCTGGCTCGATAGCGCCGCCGGCATGATCGTCGCCAGCGGCCGCAAGCTCGCGCAGCCGCCGATATCAAAGGCTGCGTAAAGCGCCCGAACATCCCGAAGTATATAAGGCTTCCGCCCGTCCGGACGGAGGCCTTTTTATTTGGCTGCCTTCACGTTGTCCTTCGCCGGGTCGTATCCATCCGTCAGCGTTTTCAGGAAAGCGACGACGTCGGCGATCTCGGCATTAGTCAGGGCAGGGGCATCGCCGAGCTTGCGGTTCATCGGCGCGTCGATGACATCGATATTGGCCTGATACCGCGCCGGCAGGTCATCATATTTCAGCACCTTGCCGCTCGCATCCTTCGGATAGATTTCCTCCGGATTGGTATCGCGCTTGACGTAGAAGCGGGTGACATCCTCCAGTGTGCGGTAGACGCCATTGTGGAAGAAAACGTGGCGGGTGGCGACATTGCGCAGCGTCGGCGTCTTGAAGAGCCCGCAATTCTGCTGCTGTGCGGAGTAGGTATCGTTGCGCAGCGGGCCGCAAATGCCGGTGTCATAGTAATGCGCATCGGCATTGGCCGGAATGGCTAGGTTGCGAGGCACGCCCAAAGCCTCGAATTCGAAATCGGTGAAATTCGGCATCTGCCCGTCGCCGGTCATCTTATCGAGATGGCAGGAGGCGCAATTGCCCTTGTTCGCATCGTCGAACAGCTTCAGACCCCGCGCTTCCGCATCCGTCAGCACCGCCTTGCCGCGCAGATAGTAGTCATACTTGCTGGTATAGGGATGGAAGGAGTTTTCCTCGATCTGGTAGCGGGCGAGCGCAAAGCCGATCTCGGAGATCGTCATGTCCTGATCGTTGAGGATATTGTCGCCGAAGAGCGCCGAAATATCCTTGCCGTATCCCTTCTTCAGCTTGGCATAGACGGTGGCCGTATCGGCATTCGCCATTTCGAAGGGCGAGATCATCGGCTGCAGGGCCTGTTCCTCCAGCGAATCGATGCGCCCATCCCAGAACATGCCGCCCTGCGGCACGAGATTGGCCGCTGCTGCATCGGCCTTGACGGCGGCCTGTGCCGTTAGGGGACCAACAACGGCGGCGGGGGCATTGGCGAGAGCCACGCCCGATGCTTCGGCCATGGGCGAGGCTTCCACGGCCTCGTCGGCAGCGCTCCCTTCTCCGATCGAGAAGGAAGGCGTCGAAATCTTGTAGGCGAGGCTTGGCACCGCACGGATGCCCGGCTGATCGAGATGCGGGCCACCGAGCTGGACGGCGAGGCCATTGGCCGGCGCATAGTGATTGGCCGGATCGTGGCAAGTCGCGCAGGACATCTGGCCGCCGCCCGAGAGCGACGGATCGAAAAACAGCTTCTTGCCGAGTTGCGCAACCGCGCTCAGCGGTGCTTGGTCATCATAGCCGTCAGTCGCTGTGACGTTTATGGCCGACTCGCTTGCCATGCCCACAGCCGCACCCGCGAGCGAGAGGCCCGCGAGTGCGAGGAGCGGCAGGAGACGGCGATAGGTCAGGGACATTTCCGTCTCCCTTATGGTTTTACGATGCCGGATTGCCGGTCTTCGGATCGAGGAGCAGCTTCGGCACGTCACCCTTGGACCAGTCGAACATGGTGTTCAGCGAGCCCGAGAGCACATCGAAGGAGCCGCCGCCAAGGCGGGCGCCGGCCATCCAGTTGTCCTCAATGAAGCGCATAACGGAGGTCTGATCGGTCAGCGTGTGGTCGACGAAGTTGACCTTGGCATAAGGCGAAATCACGAGCAGCGGCTGGCGTGTGCCGTAGCCGCAGCGTCCCTGCGCCGGCTGGCCGTTGACGCCGGGCAAGGCAGTGCCGGTTGAACAGCTGTCGCCGCTCAGCACGTCGTAGCCTTTGACGGGGATTTTCGATGGATTGACGACCGCATGGGCATGGTCATACCAGCCGTCGGAATCGTCATAGAGGATAATGATGGCGGTGTCCTTCCAATCCGGCGAATTCTGCACGGTGTTGACCACTTGCGTCACGAATTCCTGTTCGTCGAGAGGATCGGAATAGCCGGCATGGCCGTCCTGATAGGCAGGTGCCTTCAGGAAGCTGATCGTGGGCATGTTGCCGTTCTTCAGCGCCGCATAGAAGTCGGTCATGTCATACTGGTGATTGGCCGCATCGGTCGTCCCGATCGCCGCTACCGAAGAGGGGCGCGCATGTGTCGGGTTGGCGGTAGAGGCATAGTACTGGAATGGCTGGTGATGCGGAATGTAGTCGGTGTAATTGACCTTGGTGATGGTCGACGTGGTCGCGCGCTTGCAACCTGTCGTGCCGTCCGGGTTGGTCGCCGTCAGATCGAAACCGCCCTCGAAGAAGCCCCAGGTGATCTTGTGCTCGTTCAGCATGTCGCCGATGTTCTTGCCATACATCAGTGCCGTCTGGCCGACCGAGCAGACGTCGCCGGTCGGATCGAAGTCGCTGATCGCAGTCCAGCCGCCATTGCCGTCAGGTACGATGCGGCCCTTCGAATAGGTGCCGTCATTTTCCAGCGTATAGCCGGGCGGCAGGATGGCGCCGTTGGTCTGGCCGGAGATGAGGTTCAGCGCGCCCGGGGTCGAGGGGCCGAAATTGGTGGAGAAGGAATTGTCGCTCAGCGCATAGTGCTGGGCATAATTCCAAAGGGCCGTGACGGTGTTGCCATCGTAATAGCCCATGACCTGCCCCTTCGTGCCGAAGGCGCCGGCAGCACCCTTGGTGCCGCGGCCGGTGTTGGCCGGGAAAAGGTCCATGGCGAAGTTGTTGTAGGCGGCCTGTTCGGCGGTATAACCATGGTTCTGTGACTGGGTTGCCGCCTGCGTACGATCGAGCCGGAAGGGGGCAGCCGCATCGGCGCCGTTTGCCGTGTTGGTCTTGTTCGGATTGTTGTCGAGAAGACCGGCATTGGCGAGCGTGTTGATATCTGTCGGCGTGTTGTCGGCCGCCTTGAACGTCGGTTCGCCGTCGACATTCGCTGCCTTGGGGTAGGTCGCGAAATAATGGTCGAAGGAGACGTTTTCCTGGAAGATCACGACAAGATGCTTGATGGGAGTCGCAGTATTCGGTGCTGGGCTCAAGTCAGCGGCACCGGAGGTGGAACAGAGCAAAACAAGGCCAAGCGCGCTGCCGGCTATAAGGGCGGCGCGATGTGAAAGACTGGTCATCTTCATATCCTCTTCGAGTGGGGGCATTGCTCCGGCGCATTTGCGCCACGCCGGGCATAGAGAACCCTTTCGAGCTATCAATGGAGTATGACAGTTCCATGAAGGGTGCGGAGAGGAGATATCGCTCTCGCTGCCTTGTTTCCGGCAATCTATTGATTCTGCTGTGTCGGGCAGAAAGAAGGGGGAAGATGCCCGGCCGTCGTGTCTACGATGCTACCTTATGCCACGGGTAGGGGCCACCACGCGCTCACGCTTCGAAACGGCCCGGTAGGCCTCAAGGCGGCCACCGTCTTTCGATGATCTAGATATTCTGATCCATCGTCTCGGCCGGAATCTCGTCGGCACGATGGATGCGCACGACCACGGCCGGGACGCCGGCGACAGTGCAATGCGGCGGCACGGGTTTGACCACGACGCTGCCCGCGGCAACCTTGCTGAAGGCGCCGACTTCGATGTTGCCGAGGATCTTCGCGCCGGCGCCGATCATGACGCCGTGGCGGATCTTCGGGTGACGGTCGCCGCTCTCCTTGCCGGTGCCCCCAAGCGTGACGTTCTGCAGGATGGAGACCTCATCCTCGATGACGGCGGTTTCGCCGATGACGATGCCCGAGCCGTGGTCGAGCATGATCGAGGTTCCGATCTTCGCGGCCGGATGGATATCCGGGCCGAAGACGAGCGAGACGAGGTTGGCGAGCCAGCTTGCGATTTCCTTGCGGCCCTCCGTCCAGAGCGCATGGGCGATGCGGTGTGTCTGCAGGGCATGGAAGCCCTTCAGGTTCAAAAGGGCATGCAGATAGGTCGTGCAGGCAGGGTCGCGGGTTCGCACGGCAACGAGATCCGCTTCAGTCGCCTGCAGGATGGCAGGATATCGCACCAGCACGTCGGACAGCAGCGAAAGCATGTCGCCATGCTCGATCCTGACAACGCAGAGCCGTGCCGCCAGTACGCTGGCAAGGCTTTCAGCATCGGAGTTCCCGCCAAGCAATTGCGCCCGCAGCAGAGGAGCGAGCGTCGGCTCGCGCGCAGCAAGCTCGGCTGCTTCGCAGCGGATCACATCCCAGACGTTTTCGGCTGGGGCAGGTATATCGCCGGCAACTGCCGTTCCTGGCTGGAGCATGATCCTATCTCTCTGCATCTCATTGTTTTCAAGCAATACCGGACGGAAAACCGCTGCGCACTTTTCCTGGAATCGCTTTAACCGGAAATATCCACGACGCCGCAGTCGCCGGCTTCGGAGGCAAAGGCGAGCAACTTGCCGGACTTGCTCCAGCTCATCGATGTGATCGCACCCTTGCCGGGCCGGCGCAGAAGCGCTTCCTTGGCGTCGCCGATGCGGACCGCGAGGATCATGCCGTCGATGAAGCCGATGGCGAGAATATCCTCGACGGGATGGAATTTCACCGAGGTCGCCATGATGTTGGCGCGTGTGCCGAGCTCCAGCGGCGCCTTGCCCATCGGGCCATCCTTGCCCTGGAAGGGCCAGACGATAGCGGCTGGCGCGCCGGAGGAGGCAAGCCATTTGCCCTTGTTGGACCAGGAGAGCGACTTCACCTTGGCGGGATAGCCGGTCATGCGCATATGGCGGGCTTCGGCACCCGGCTTCGCATCCATCTTCCAGCCGTGCAGGGCATTTTCCTGCATGGTCGTGACGATGAACTGGCCATCCGGCGAGAAGGTGACGCTGGTATGGGCGCCTTTCCATTCGAGATTGACCGGCGGCGCGCTCATGCCCACCCAATGCAGGGATACGCCGTTATAGCGGGCGACGGCGATCCGCAGGCCCTTGGGAGCGAAGGCGATGCCTTCGACGGTGCGTTCTTCCGGGAACTCTTTCGTCGTCCCGTCGGAGAGCCGTACGAAGGTGCTCTTGCCATAGGAATAGGCGACGGCGCCTTGCGGGCCGGCTGCAAGCTGGCTGATCCATTTGCGCGGCGCTTCGGCCAGTACCGTCGTGTTGCCATCGGAGGCGATCCGCAGGACCTTGCCGTCCTCGCCGCCGGAAATCAGGCTCTCGCTATAGGGATCGCGGATGCAGGTCAGCATCCCATGATGAGCTTCGGTGATCTTCTCCCCGCCTTCCAGGCGATGGATCGCACCGGCGGCGCTGGCGAAGAAGGGGGTATCACCTAAAAATTCGACGGCCAGAACGTGGCCGTCGATATCAAGCGGAGCAACAGTCGGCATCAGGCGGACGCCTCGCACGCCTTGAAGCTGGCTTCCAGCTTTTCGCGGTCGAGCTCGCGGCCGATGAAGACGAGGCGGCTTTCATGCTTCTCGCCGTCCTTCCAGGGGCGCTGGTGATCGCCTTCGATGATCATGTGGACGCCCTGAACGACGTAGCGTTCCGGATCGTCCTTGAAGGCGATGATGCCCTTGAGGCGGAGGATATTCGGGCCTTGGGTCTGCGTGACCTTCTGGATCCAGGGGAAGAAGCGCTCGGCATTCATCTCGCCGCCGCGCAGCGAAACCGACTGCACGGTGACGTCGTGGATCGGCGAAGGCGCGTGGTGGTGATGATGGTCGTGATCGTGATCATGGTGGTGATGATCGTGGTCATGATCATGATGGTGGTGGTGATCATGATCGCAATCCGGGCCGCAGACATGATCCTCATGGCCGTGCTCGAGGAAATGCGGGTCGTTCTCGAGCGCGCGTTCCAGGTTGAAGGCGCCCTGGTTCAGGACGCGGGCAAGATCGACGCCGGAGCGGGTCGTCTTGTAGACGCGGGCGGCCGGGTTGATCGCGTGGACGATGTCCTCGATCTGGGCCAGCTCTTCCGGCGTTACGAGATCCGACTTGTTGATGACGACGACGTCGGCAAAGGCGATCTGGTCTTCGGCTTCGCGGCTGTCCTTCAGTCGCAGCGGCAGGTGCTTGGCATCGACGAGCGCGACGACGGCATCAAGCTCGGTCTTGGCGCGGACATCGTCATCCATGAAGAAGGTCTGGGCGACGGGAACCGGATCGGCAAGGCCTGTCGTTTCGACGATGATGCCGTCAAAGCGGTCGGGACGGCGCATCAGGCCTTCGACGACGCGGATCAGGTCGCCGCGAACGGTGCAGCAGACGCAGCCATTGTTCATTTCGTAGATTTCTTCGTCCGACTCGACGATCAGGTCGTTGTCGATGCCGATCTCACCGAATTCGTTGACGATGACGGCGTATTTCTTGCCGTGATTTTCCGAAAGGATGCGGTTCAGCAGCGTCGTCTTGCCGGCGCCGAGATAGCCGGTGAGAACGGTGACGGGAACGGGCTTTTGCGTGGCTGTTTCGGTCATGGGAGCCTCGAAATATGGAAGGTTGCCCCGGGGAGCAGATATTGGTCGGGTTCCATATAAGGAGTTGGAGACGTCAGTTCAAAGGCTTTTGTATGTTATAAGATCACATTGGATTGCGGAGAGGCGATTTGACCGCATAGTCACGACAGCGTCGACACATCGAAGCGGTCGACATCTTCAAGCAGTTCGACGAGACCTTTGACAGAGTGCGCGATCAGCCGTTTACCCTTCTCCGCCGTTGCGACGCCGGCATTGCCGGCGACACCTTGTGCGCTCAGATCGGACATTTTCCAGCCGAAAGCGTGAGGGCCGTAGGCGCGCAGATGTTTGAAGCCCTTGATAAACTCGGATTGACGCGATGGGAAATTCGACGCCTTCGACATGTCCACCTTCTCCGGATGGAGGGCGAGCATGACCGATGTCTCGATATCGCCGCCGTGAATGTCGATGGCCTTTTCGTCCGGCGAGATCAGCCCATCCGGCACGCCGAAACGCGTCCAGCTGGTGGCGACCGCCAGCATGTCGAAGCGCACGCGCGCCTCTGTCGCCACGATGGTCATCAGCGGCGAGTTGCCGCCATGGGCGTTCAGCATGACGAATTTACGAATGCCGAGATTGTTCATCTTCTCGGCAATGCCGAGCCACCGCCGAACAGCTTCGTCAAAAGCCAACGTCCGCGTACCGACGACATCCATATGCTCGATGGAATAGCCAACCGGCTCGACGGCGAGAAAGGTGACCGGCAGGTTTGCGGGCAAGGCAACCTTGAGACGCGACACGATTCCTCCCGCGATGAGCGCGTCGGTTTCGAACGGCAAATGTGGGCCGTGTTGCTCATAGGCGCCAAGTGGCAGTACGGCGATCCATTTTCTTCGCTCTTCGGGCGTCAATGTTTCATCATTGTCATCGAAACATGGCAAAGGATGCGCCATCTGAGGATGTACCTCTTGTTTATGTCAGTAACCTGCGCAATGTCATAGCGTGATGACTTAGCGGCGAAAAGGTCAACGGAATCACGATGGGCAAAAAGAACAAGGTCGGGAAGAAAAGTAAGTCAGGTAAGAAGAAGGATCACCGGGACTACACGCTTGCCGATCTGTCGCCGGCCTTGACGCAGGCGGCGCGGTCCATGCGCACGGTGATAACGCGCAGCCTGACGGCGAGTGGCCTCTATGCCGGACAGGACGGTGTCATTCTTGCGCTCGCGGCAAGCGATGGTCTTCCGGCCGGTACGCTGGCCCAGAAGCTCGGCGTCAAGGCGCCGACGATGACGCGCACGATTGGCCGCATGGAGGCGCAAGGCTTTGTCGAACGGCGGCCGGATGCCGACGATGCCCGCCTGACCAAGGTCTATCTGACGGAAGCAGGGCGAAACAGCGTCAGCGAGATCGAAAGTTCGGCGGCAAGCTGCGATGAGCTTGCGACCCGCGGTTTCTCGGAAAAAGACATCCGCTCGCTTGTGCGCCTGCTCAAGACGATCGAGCATAATCTCCAGGCCGGCGACGATGGCGAGGATGAAGACGAATTCTGAGAATCCTCGAGAATTCGTGTTGCGCGGCGTGATTAAAGCTTTTAATTAAAGATTTTAAATTCCGGAATCGTAAAACGAACGGGATATGTTACGGCTGCGTTTCACGGGGAGGGCGCGCGTGGCGCAAAAGATAAAGCTTTCTACAATTGCGGAAACGCTGGGCATTTCAACGGCAACGGTATCTCTGGCCTTACGCGACAGCCCATTGGTTGCGGTCAATACCCGCGAGAAGATCAAGGATCAGGCCCGCGCGCTGGGCTATATCTACAATCGCCGCGCGGCGAGCCTGAGGACATCCCGATCGGGCATCATCGGTGTCGTTGTTCATGACATCATGAACCCCTTCTACGGGGAAATCCTGAAGGCGATCGAAAGCGAGCTCGATCGCAGCCGCCACACCTTCATCCTTTCCAATCACTATGATTCCGTCGAAAAGCAGCGGACCTTCATCGAGACACTGCTGCAGCTCGGTGGCGACGGCGTCATCATGTCGCCGGCAATCGGGACGCCGCCGGAAGATTTCGAGCTGGCGGAAGAAAACGGCATGCCGGCCATCCTCGTCGCGCGACAGATCGAAGCGCTGGATCTGCCGACTTTTCGCGGCGACGACAGCTACGGCATCTCCCTTGCGACCAATCACCTGATCAGCCTTGGCCACCGCTCCATAGCGATGATCGGCGGCACCGATCAGACTTCGACGGGGCGCGACCGCTATCAGGGCTATGTGAACGCGCTGCGCAAGGCGGCCATCGAGGTCGATCCCAATCTGCGTATTCCCGGCGCACGTTCCAAGCAGGGCGGCTTCGAGGCGGCGGTGCATTTCCTGTCGCTGCCGCAGAAGCCGACGGCGGCCGTCTGCTGGAATGACCTGGTCGCCATCGGTCTCATGAACGGCATTTCGCGCGCTGGCCTCGTTCCCGGGCGAGACATTTCGGTCACCGGCTACGACGATCTGGAGGAGGCGGCGATCGCAACGCCGGCGCTGACCACCGTCTGGAACGGTCAGGCCGAGGTCGGAAGGCTTGCAGCGCGCGCGCTTTTGGATAGGCTGGCGGGAAGCCATGAACCGGACGGGATTCATCTGATCAAGCCGGAAATGCGCATCCGCCAATCGACGGCGCCTTATAAAGCTCGCTAGCAGCGGTTCGGCGCCGAACTGTCTCTCAAGAGGAAAGAATCCATGTCCGATAATCGCATCGCCGTCCTCGTTCCGGGGAAGATACACCCGCGTGTCCTCGAAAGGCTCGGAAACCAGTTCGATATCGTTTCCGTCGAACGCGATGGCGGTCCGAAGGTTGATGCGGAAACCGCGGCCCGCATACGCGGCGTTGCCGTTGCAGGCAGCTTCGATGCCGGCTGGATCGATGCCTTTCCGAATGTCGAAGTCATCGCCAATTTCGGCGTCGGCTATGATGGCGTAGACGTCAAGCACGCCGCCTCGAAGGGGATCGTCGTTACCAATACGCCTGACGTCCTGAACGACGAGGTCGCCGATACCGCGATCGCCTTGCTCCTGAACACGCTGCGGCAGTTTCCGAAGGCGGAGACCTGGCTGCGCGAGGGGCGCTGGGCGAAGGAAGGGGCGTTTCCGCTCTCTCCCTTTTCGATGAGAGGACGCCGCATCGGCATCAACGGTCTCGGCCGCATCGGCCTGGAAATCGCGAGAAGGCTGGAGCCGTTCAAGGTGAAGATCGGCTATCACACGCGCACGCCGCGCGATTCGCTGCCCTATGACTACTATCCAACGCTGCTGGAGATGGCGCAGTCGGTGGACACGCTGATTTCGATCGTGCCGAAGACGCCGGAGACGCACAAGGTCATCAATGCGGACATCCTCTCGGCGCTTGGGCCGCAAGGTGTGTTCATCAATGTCGGCCGCGGCTGGTCCGTCGATGACGATGCGCTGATAACGGCCCTCGGCAATGGAACACTTGGCGCTGCCGGTCTCGACGTCTTCTACGACGAACCGAATGTCCCAGCCGGATATCTCTCGCTGACCAATGTTTCGCTGCTGCCGCATGTGGCCTCGGCCTCGGTGCCGACGCGCGATGCCATGGCCGATCTTGTTGCCGACAACGTCATCGAATGGTTCGCTAAGGGTGAGCCTGTGACGCCGGTGCCGGAAACGCCGGTCAAGCCGCGAGGCTGATCAGACGGCTTTTTGCTGATACGGAGCGGCCGCAGGTCGCTCCTTGCTCGCAGCATAGTCGCGCACCGCATCGCCGAAGGCGGTGAAGAGCTTCAATGATGGGGAATCCGTCTCCGCCCAATATTCCGGGTGCCATTGCACGCCGACGGCAAAGGCCTTGGCGCCGATAACGGAGACGGCCTCGATCGTGCCGTCTTCCGCGAGTGCCTCCACCTGCAGTCTCGGTGCCGTATCGGCGATCGCCTGGCGATGCAGCGAATTGACGCGCACTTCACCCGACCCAACGGCACGGGCGATGCAGGAGCCTTCCTTGACGAAAACGCTCTGGCGGATCGAATACATGGTATCGCGATCGACATTCGGCGGCTTGCGGTGATCCCAGATGCCCGGCTGGTCCTGGATTTCGCTGGCAAGCGTGCCGCCGAGCGCGACGTTCAGCTCCTGAATGCCGCGGCAGATAGCAAGCATCGGAATGGCGCGGTCGATCGCGCGGCGGATGAGCGGCAGCGATGTCGCGTCGCGCGCCGGATCGAAGGGGCCGTCGCTGTCCTTTGCCTCTTTTCCATAGAGAGACGGATGCACATTGGTCGCCGAACCGGAAACGAGCAGCCCGTCCACCCGGTCGAGAATGGCGTCCGCCTCGTTGCCGTCCTCCAGCGCGGGAACGATCAGTGCCATCAATCCCGCAGCCTTCACGGCAGCGCGTACATATTGCAGCTGCACCGCATGCCAGCTGGTGCCATCGAACTCGCGGATATCGGCGGGAATGGCGATGATCGGTCTGGGCATGCAAGGCTCCGAAGGCTGCAGACATTTGTTCGTTGGACCTCTGGACGATCATGATGTCAATCCAAAGGCATGTTATCCACGTCACGAATCTACGCGAAGACGGCGCAGGCAGCAACGTGCAGCGGCGTCCATAAGGCTTTGTTTCCCTTCGTCATGCGGATGTACAGGAATCGCCATAATGCGGTGTAAGAGAGCTAACTTGAAAGACTGGGTGCGGCGTGGTTAGTTCCATCGCTTGTGCCGTGACGGGGAGCGTGCCGCTCCTCAGCAATGCCGTCCTTATGGGAGAATTCGATGGATCGCCGTTCCTTCATCAGGCGGGCAGGGGCTGTTGGCGCAGGTGCCGCCGCTTCTGCACTTGCGACCCCGGCCCTTGCCCAGGAATATCCGAAGATCACCTGGAAGATGACTTCCTCCTTCCCCAAGAGCCTGGACACGATCTATGGCGGCGCGGAGGATATTGCCGCGCATGTTTCAGACGCGACCAATGGCAATTTCGTCATCCAGACCTATGAGGCCGGTGAGATCATTCCCGGCGCACAGGCGGCCGATGCGGTCAGCGCCGGCGCCGTCGATGCCGCGCACACCTGCTCCTATTATTTCTGGCAAAAGGATCCGACCTATGCCATCGGCACCGCGCTGCCCTTCGGCCTCAATGCCCGGCTGACCAACGCCTGGTTCTACCAGGGCAACGGCAACAGGCTGATGAACGAATTCTATGCCACACAGGGTATCTTGGGGCTTCCCGCAGGCAACACCGGCGCGCAGATGGGCGGCTGGTTTCGCAAGGAAATCAATACGCTCGACGATCTGAAGGGTCTGAAAATGCGCATTGCCGGTCTGGCCGGCAAGGTGATCGAGAAGATAGGCGTCGTGCCGCAGCAGGATATTGCGGTCAACGGCGTTTACGACGCGCTGAACAAGGGCACCGTCGATGCGGCCGAATGGGTCGGACCCTATGACGACCTGAAGCTCGGGCTGCAAAAGATCGCGAAGTATTATTATTATCCTGGCTGGTGGGAGGGCGGCGCCGTGGTGCATGCCTTTTTCAACCTGGAAAAATGGAATGCCCTGCCGAAGTCTTATCAGACAATTCTCGGCGATGCATGCGCCTTCGCCAACACCAACATGCTGGCGAAATACGACGTCAAAAATCCGCAGGCGCTGAAGGAAATCGTGACACAAGGCGTGACGCTCAGGCCCTTCAGCCAGGAGATCATGGAAGCCTGTTTCCAGGCAGCCGGCGCGCTCTATGCCGATCTCTCGAAATCCAATGATTATTTCAAGCGCATTTACGAGGACCAGGTCGCCTATAAGAAGGATGCCTATCTGTGGATGCAGCTTTCCGAGTATACCTTCGATACCTTCATGATGATCCAACAGCGGGCAGGCAAGTTGTAATCGTATTTCATAAGTCTTCGGCGATATATCGTTCCTTTATTAGTGATCCAACATCATATCAACGTGAACGAGTACCGAGAATCATTATGCCAGCGTGATGCTGGGCACAGTCGAGTTTCCATTTAAACTGCCGCTTTGAGTGGAAAATCTTTCCGGACGGGCCCAGTTCGGGCAAGTAAATTTTAAAGGGTTTCCACTACGGTGTCCGCCGCATCAGGGGAAGTCTGAATGAAGCCTCCAAGCCCGGACACCGTGCCGACGGATATTTATCTGTCGTTTGTCAGTTCGCTTTTCGGAAACCGGAAAACGCTCGTTACAGGCGTATTCGTTCATATCCTCATATATGTCCTCGTTTTTCTGAGCACATATGCCGGCATCTATCTGGCCTTTTGCGTGGCGTTTGCCGTCGTCTTCGGCTTACGGATCAATTTTTTCCGGCAGTTCGACGCAGCCGACAAGAATGGCTTTACGCGCGCCGATATAGCCAGCTGGGAAACACGTTATGTCGTCGGCGCCGCGGCCACCGCCGCCATTCTTGGCATCGGAAGCGGCTATGCCATCCTCGTCCTGCGCGATCCGCCGGCGGAATTCATCTGCGTCGCCGTCACCATGGCGTCCATGGTGTCGATCGTCGGCCGTAACTACGGCTCAACTCGTGCGGTCGATCTTCAGATTCTAGCCTGCTGCGTGCCGATTGTCATTGCCTGCCTGCTGTCGCAGGAACTCTACAAGGGAATCGCCTCCCTCATGCTCATCCCGTTCGGGCTGACGACGCGTGCGATGGCAAAGGGCATGCGCGAATTCCTCTACAGGAACATCGTCGCCTCCCGCGAGATATCGTTGATGGCCGACAGGTTCGACACCGCGCTCAACAACATGCCCCACGGGCTGTTCATGCTGGACGCCCAGAACCGGATTCTGATCGTCAATCGCAAAGCCTGCGAGCTCCTCAATTTTGCCGATCCGCAGCGGCTCAAGGACTGCGAGTTTGACGTCGTTCTACGTTATGGCGCCCGTCACGCCTTCATCGACGGATCGCTTCCCGGGCTCATTCAGCGGCAGTTGGCCCAACTCGTCAGCGGCACGCTTTCCCGAACCCTCATTCAATTCAATGAGGATCAGTTTCTGGAATTTTCGGCCAGCCGGCGTGCCGATGGGATCGTCATCCTGATCTTTGAAGACGTGACGGTGCGTATTCGCGCTGAACGCAAGATCCTGCATATGGTGCGGTACGACCCTTTGACCGGGCTACCGAATCGTGAATATTTCGTGGACCAGGTCAAGGAAAAGCTGGCTGCGCGCAATCGGGAAAGCCGCATCGGCATCCTTGTTCTGGATATCGACGATTTCAAGCATGTCAACGATACCAAGGGGCATGTTGCCGGGGACCGTCTGCTGGTTGCCGTAGCCGAGCGTTTGAAGGCGCTTGCCGGCACGACAGCGCTTGTCGCTCGTCTCGTCGGCGATCAATTCGTGCTGTTCTTTCCGAATGAGGACGATGTTCCGGATATCGATGGCCGCATCCGCGCCCTGCATGCGGCAATGGCCGGCACCTATGATGCGGAGGATAGCAGCTTTCGGGTTTCCGTCAGTGGCGGGTATATGACCATGCCCGGCCGGGAATTTCGCCCAGAGGAGTGGCAGATCAAGGTCGATCTCGCGCTCTTCGAGGCAAAATCACGGATGAAGGGCGGCTGTAGTGCCTTCGAGCAGGAGATGGACGCACGCTATGTCGAGCGGCAGACGCTGAAGGACGACCTGCGCGAGGCGGTGGAGGCCGGCAGGCTTCAAGCCGTCTACCAACCGATGTACACGCCGGATGGCTCCCGCATCGAATGCTGCGAGGCGCTCGCGCGCTGGATTCACCCGGAAAAGGGCTCAATTCCGCCCGATCTTTTCGTACAGCTTGCCGAGGAGATGGGCATCGTTGCCGGCATCACTCGCTTCATGGTCGATCGTGCTTGCAAAGATTGTGCTTCATGGCCTGCGCCACTCGCCGTTTCAGTCAATCTCTCGGCGCAGGATCTGCGCAATGACGAGATTGTCAAAATCGTGATCGCGGCGCTCGAGACGTCGGGACTTGAACCCTCCCGCCTTCATCTCGAAGTTACCGAAAGCTGCCTGATGGACGAGGTAGCAACCGTACGCTCCATTCTCGCGGATTTCCGGGCTAGGGGTATCACAATCGCGATCGACGATTTCGGAACGGGATTTTCCAGCCTCAGTTACCTCGATACGCTACCGGTGGATGTCGTGAAGATCGACCGGTCTTTCGTTCGCGATATCACGACGGATAGCCGACGTTTCAAGCTGCTATGCGGCATCGTCGATCTCTCCCGCGCCCTCAGCCTGAATGTCGTGATCGAAGGTGTCGAGACGCTGGAGCAGCTGGCATTGGTCGTCGAGCGGAACCTAGCGGATATCATCCAGGGCTATGTATTTTCCCCTCCGATAGCGCCAGAGCAAGTCGCCGAGAAGGTCGCCAGCCTCGACAGACGGCGGCTGGGAGCCGGCAGGCTCTTCTCGCCCGAGGTCGTCCGATAGCCGGCGGCGGCGCTGTGGTCCGCAGGCATTTGGAATCCTCCGTCAATTCGATCGGCCTGCGCCATCTGCGACCTTCTCGTGCATTGCATTTTTCCTCGCTTTGTGTAACGCCTCGGTAGAGGAAAATTGGTTGCGATATCTCTCTTACAAGATATTGCAACTTTTGAGGATGAACTCCGGCCGGCAGTCTAGATCATCTGTCGGGGAGAGGATTGAGGGGAGATTTCTGAATGGCCGAACATCACACTGGACCTGCTGAAGTGGGTGCTCCCATGGACTACAAGGAGCATGAGAAGACCTACAATCTTTTCATCTCGGGCGCCAAGGTCGGGTCTGCGATCGTTGCCGCATTGTTGATCGCCATGGCGGCCGGTTTCTTTGGCCATGCCGGTTTCCTCGGCGGCGTCCTCATATTCATCGTTCTGACCATCGCCAGCGTCGTCCTGTTGCGCTGATATAACAGCGCTGACAGATGGCGGGCCGATCTCCCGCGCTTTCCCATGATTCTGCAGGCTACAGCGCCGCCGCATCCAGGAGCCGCGCCGTCTGATGCGAGGTGTCGTCATTGAGCAATCTGGTTTTCGTGGCCAAGGAAAGCGTGGCGGAGGAGACGCGTGTTGCGGCTTCCGTTGAAACGGTAAAGAAGATGCGGAGCCTCGGTTTCGACGTGGTGGTCGAGGCGGGCGCAGGCGCCTTGTCGCGTATCCTGGATGCCGAATATGAAGCCGTCGGTGCGCGGATCGGCTCCATCAAGGATGCGAAGGCCGCCGATGTTGTGCTCAAGGTCAGGCGGCCGACGAGCAAGGAGATTTCCGGTTACAAGAACGGCGCCATCGTCATCGCCATCATGGATCCTTATGGCAATGAGGCAGCTCTTGCCGAGATGGCGCGTCGCGGGCTGACGAGTTTCGCCATGGAGTTGATGCCGCGCATCACCCGTGCGCAGTCGATGGACGTCCTGTCGTCGCAGGCAAACCTCGCCGGCTATCAGGCCGTGATCGAGGCTGCAGCCGTCTATGATCGGGCGCTGCCGATGATGATGACGGCGGCTGGCACCGTGCCGGCGGCGAAAGTGTTCGTCATGGGGGCAGGGGTTGCCGGCCTGCAAGCGATTGCGACCGGGCGGCGTCTCGGCGCACAGGTCTCGGCGACCGACGTTCGTCCGGCTGCGAAGGAACAGGTCGCCTCGCTCGGAGCAAAATTCATCGCGGTCGAGGACGAGGAATTCAAGGCGGCGGAGACCGCCGGCGGCTATGCCAAGGAAATGTCGAAGGAGTATCAGGCGAAGCAGGCAGCTCTCGTCGCCGATCATATCGCCAAACAGGACATCATCATTACCACGGCGCTGATCCCCGGACGGCCGGCGCCGCGCCTTATCAGCCGCGACATGCTGAAGGCGATGCGTCCCGGCGCCGTGGCCGTCGACCTCGCGGTCGAACGCGGCGGCAATATCGAAGGCGCTGAGTATGGCAAGGTCGCCGAGGTCGAAGGCGTCCGCGTGGTCGGCTATCCCAACATGGCCGGCCGGATCGCGGCCAGCGCATCGGCTCTCTATGCGAAGAACCTCGTCACCTTTCTGGAGACGATGGTCGACAAGGACACGAAGAGCCTCGCCGTCAACCGGACCGATGAACTGATCAAGGCGACGATGCTGACCGATGGCGGCGAGGTCGTGAACCCGAACTTCGTCGATCCCGACCAGCCGACGATCAAGAAGGGAGATCTCTGAGATGGCCAGTCAAGCGATGGATCAGGCACTGCAGCAACTGCATGATGCCGTTAACGCCGTCACGACCGCCGCAGCGCAGGCCCCGGAGACTGTGAGCGCGGCAACAGGCGGAGCAATCGATCCCTTCGTCTTCCAGTTCGCGATTTTCGTGCTGGCGATCTTTGTCGGCTACTATGTCGTATGGTCGGTGACGCCGGCCCTGCATACGCCGCTGATGGCGGTCACGAACGCCATCTCCTCGGTCATCGTCGTCGGTGCGCTGCTGGCCGTGGGCATCTCCGCGAGCGGTCTCGCCACCGGCTTCGGTTTCGTGGCGCTGGTTCTCGTTTCGGTCAATATCGTCGGCGGCTTCCTTGTCACCCAGCGCATGCTGGCGATGTACAAGAAGAAGGACAAGTGAGGGCGGCATGCTGAGCAATATCGCGGCTTTCCTCTATCTCGTCTCCGGTGTGCTCTTCATCCTGGCGCTGCGCGGGCTATCGCATCCGGCCACCAGCCGGCGCGGCAATCTCTACGGTATGATCGGCATGGGCATTGCCATTGTCACCACGCTTGTGCTGGCGACGCCATCCTTCGGCGGCTTCGTGCTGATCATCCTTGGCCTTGCCATCGGCGGCGGTGCGGGCGCCTATATCGCCCGTGTCATTCCGATGACCTCGATGCCGCAGCTCGTGGCAGGTTTCCATTCGCTGGTCGGTCTTGCGGCTGTCCTCGTCGCTGCTTCGGCGCTCTATACGCCATCCTCCTTCGGCATCGGCGAGATCGGGTACATTCACACCGAGGCTCGCATCGAGATGGCGATCGGTGTAGCGATCGGCGCGCTGACCTTCACCGGCTCGATCATCGCCTTCCTGAAACTCGACGGGCGCATGTCCGGCAAGCCGATCCTGCTGCCGAACCGGCATGTCATCAATGCTGCTCTGCTCGTACTCATCGTGTTCTTCATCATCAGCTTGGCGGCGAGCGAGAGCCATTTCGCTTTTTGGGCTGTCGTGCTGCTGTCGCTGGCGCTGGGCGTACTTCTGATCGTGCCGATCGGCGGCGCCGATATGCCCGTCGTCGTGTCGATGCTGAATTCCTATTCCGGCTGGGCGGCGGCCGGTATCGGCTTCACGCTCGGTAATCTCGCGCTCATCATCACCGGCGCGCTTGTGGGATCCTCGGGCGCGATCCTGTCCTACATCATGTGCAAGGGCATGAACCGCTCCTTCATCTCCGTCATTCTCGGTGGTTTCGGCGGCGAGGCGGTCTCGGGCGGAGCTGATAATTCCGATAAGACCGTGAAGCTCGGCTCGGCCGAGGATGCCGCATATCTGATGGCGAATGCCTCCAAGGTCATCATCGTGCCCGGTTACGGCATGGCGGTGGCGCAGGCCCAGCATGCGCTGCGCGAAATGGCTGATAGGCTGAAGGCACATGGCGTCGAGGTCAAATATGCCATTCATCCCGTTGCCGGCCGCATGCCGGGCCATATGAACGTGCTGCTCGCCGAAGCCAACGTGCCCTATGATGAAGTCTTCGAGCTTGAGGACATCAATTCGGAATTCGCCCAGGCCGATGTCGCCTATGTCATCGGCGCCAACGACGTCACCAATCCGGCGGCGCGAGACGACAAGACCTCGCCGATCTATGGCATGCCGATCCTCGATGTCGACAAGGCGAAGACCTGCCTTTTCGTCAAGCGTTCGCTGGGCTCCGGCTATGCCGGCATCGACAACACGCTGTTCTATAAGGATGGCACGATGATGCTTCTGGGCGACGCCAAGAAGGTGACCGAGGACATCGTCAAGGCAATGAACGAGTAGGCTGCCGCTGCGCCCGCAAGGGCGGTGTTTCCGCTCTTAGAGCCGTTCAGCTTTTCACGGAATCTCTGAACCGCTCTATCTCTTTGTTGCCTCGCAATTCCGGACGGAAAACCGCTGCGCACTTTTCCTGGAATTGCTCTAGGTCCTTTGACGCTCCATCATGTTGCGCGGTGCAGTCAGTATCCAGACAAGTCCGGTCGGACGGAAATCGACCTCGACATGGCCGCTGAAGGATGCCGCGGCATGGGTTTTCGTGACGGTGGTGCCGAAGCCGGTCGCGCTGGGCGGTTTGACCGTGGGACCGCCGGTTTCGCTCCAGACGAAGCGGATCATGGTGCCGGTTTCAGCGACCTCGTTCGTCCATTCGATGGTGATCTTGCCCTCCGGCGCAGAAAGCGCACCATATTTGACCGAATTGGTGGCAAGCTCGTGCAGGATCAGGCCGAGATTCTGCACCGCCTCCGGCTTCAAGAGGAAATCGTTGCCGAGGACGTCGAGCTGCTGAGGTCCCTGCAGGAAGGTCGCGAGATGAATGTCGATCACGCGGCGCAGCGACACGCCGGACCATTGTTCGCTGGTCAGCACCTCGATCGAGCGTGCCAGGCCTTCCAGGCGGTCGGCGACTGCCCGCTGGAAGGTATCGACGCTGTCCGTCTGCCGTGCGAGCTGGCGCGTCATCGCCTGGGCGAGTGCCAACAGATTCTTGGTGCGGTGGACAAGTTCGTGCATGACGAAATGCAGCCGGTCCTCCGTGACGCTGCGGTCGAAGGATGCGTTGGAAAGCGCAATGGCCACCTGGTTTGCCTCGATAACGCTGGTGTCAACGGGCGACACGATTTCGCCTCGACCCATGCGGTCTGCCATGTCGGCTATACTCTGGATGGTCGTGCGCACCTGGCGCGCCAGCGCATAGACGGCGATCAGCGCGATCAGCAGCAGCGTCACCCCGCCATAGATCAGGAATCGCCAGGTGCTCATCAGCGACTGCTGTGCGGATGCTATCGGTCCCCAGACGACGGCCTTCCAGGACCAGCCGGAGATCTGGGCATAGCCGAGCACCGCATTCGGGAGGGTCTTTTCATCCTGGTAGACACCGCTCGATGCGATCAGTTTCGGCAGAATATCCTTGTTGAACGTGTCTCCCGGAGCAAGGGTCGTCGGGCCGCCAGCGGCAACGACATGGCCGGATTTATCCACAACCGCTGCGGACCAGCCGGGCGGCAGGGCTTGCGTCGTCACGAGCTTGGCGAGCTCGTCGGCATCCTGGGTTACCGCCAAAGCGGCGCCGGCTGGCGAATGTTCGAGGGGCAGGGTGACGTTATAGACCCAGCGGCGGGCGTTAGGTCCCATGAAGACGTCGGATGCCTCGATGCGCCCGGAGTTCAGCGCCGATTGCAGCGCTGCGATGTTACCGGTCTTGCCGAGTGGTTTTCCAAGCGGCCAGCGAGTATTCAGCCGGAGCTGGCCATCCTTTTCCATGAGCAGCACGAAGAGCGAATCAGTGCGCAGGACCGTTTCCGTGCGGGCGAAGAAGGTGGCAATGTCGTTGCGTTCGAGTTCCGGCGAGGAAGACAGGAGACGCAATGTCGTCGCCATGTCCTGCAATTGGCGATCGATGACGCGCGAAAGCGCCTGCGCATCCTGAACGGTGTCACCCTTCAGCACATCGCGCTCATTATTTTCGAGCTGAACCAAAAGCAGCGCGACGAAGGCGAGAATGGGCAAGGCAATCGCCAGAGCGATTGCGATCAGATAGGCACCAATCGACGCTTTCGGAAAATGCGGCTTTCTCATGAAGCGATCAACCGATCGTGCCTCGATGAGGATACGACGCGCCGGCAAACGCAAATAGAATGGTATTGGTCATCATGCCAAGCGCCCCCGTGCCCCGATCCGAGCTACATGCTCCAGAAGCGCCATGTTAGGGCTCGGTAATTTTCCTTGCAACATCTGAAAAGTCATTATTGCGAAATCGTAAGCGATCTCGGGTATTTACGACTGTGGCAACGCATCCCTGCAGTTGCGCTGACTGCCTCATTCTCAAGCTAGGAAAAGCGAGAGAGTCGGAACGGCGCAAGCTCGTGTGCTTCGCTGCCATCGACGATTTCCTGCGCGGCGAGCAGGCCGACGAGCGGTGCGAGCGTAACGCCGGAATGCAGAACCGCGAGGTAGAGGCCGGGTGCCGCACCGGTGCTACCCAAGATCGGCAGGCCGTCTTTCGGCGTCGGGCGATAACCGACGGTGTGGAAATCGAGCTCCAGCGCCTCGCCGCCTTTCAATGTTGCTCTGACCTTGGCGAAGAGCGCGTCGGCAGCCGCTTGAGGATTATCGCCGGGATCGGTACCGCCGAAGTCGCCGCCGGCTATGATTCGTCCTTCTGCCGTTTGGCGCAGATGCAGTTCCGGTGCCATCACCAAGCCGTTCAACATTTTCCCTACGGGTCGGGAATGGACGATGAGCCCCGGAGGTGTTTCAAGCGGCACGAGAATATCCGCCGAGGCGGCAAGTGCTGCCGTGCCTGCACCGGCAGCCAGAACGACATGATCGACGTGCATCGGCCCTTCGCTCGTTTCGATACCGACGATCCGCTCGCCCTGCCTCAGCAGACCTTTGACTTCGACACTGGATGACAGGATCGCTCCCCGACGGCGGGCATCTTCGAGCAGCAGTTTGGCGGCCGCAACGGGTTCGACCGCGCCTTCTTCCGCGACGTGCAGAGCATAGTCGGGCGGATTGGCCAGATTCGGTTCGAGCATCGCACTCGTCGCCCGGTTGACCGGCTGTATGCCATAGCCCCAGCCATGGTGCTGCGCCGCATAGGCGTCCAGCTCCGGCTCGGGAAGATCCCAGCTGAGGCCACCGCACCAGGATAGAGGCATGTCAGGTAGATCTGTCTTCAGTCTCGACCACTCGGCCATCGAGCGATGACGGACACGGAAGTAGAATTCTGGATTGCCCCAGCTGGCATTGATCCAGGCGAAGGAGTTCGGGGTGGCAACGCCGCCGGTCTGCTGTGCGACCACCGTTACCGATGCCCCCCTGCGGCACAGATGCCAGGCGATGGAAGCCCCGATGATACCGGCGCCGATGACGATGATTTTCTGCGGGGAGGGCATGTCTTTGTCTCGCTTGAACGGATGAGCCCGAGACTACAGCATGTCGCGCAAAAGTGGGCAGCGGTTTTTGCGATAACGACATGCGCAAAATCGAAGACCAGGGCAAAGAAAAGCCGCCGGGCAGGGATTGCCGGCGGCTGGATATCTTTACTGCGATATGCCCCGTGTCAGGCGCCGGCGCCGACGCGAGCCAGGCCGTCTCTGGCCGGCTGATAGTTGGGATCGAGGTTGACCGCGTGCTGATAGGAGCGGCGGGCTTTCGCCTTGTCGCCTTTTCGCTCATAGACGAATGCCTGGTTTGCCCAGGATTCGGCGAGCTTGTTGTTCAGCTCGATCGCATGGTTGAAATCGGCAAACGCGTTGTCGTCGTCGTTCTGGGCAAGATAGGAGATGCCGCGGCTGTTGTAAGGTTCCGGCGAGTTCGGCGATAGCGAGATCGCCTTGGAGAAATCGTCGATCGCCTTATCCTGCTGATTGCGCTTCTGGTAGATCACGCCTCGGCCGTTATAGGCGCGGCCGTCCGTCGTCCCGAGGCTGATGGCCTTCGAATAATCGTTGAAGGCGTCGTTGTCGCGGCCGGACTGACGGTAGAGGTTGCCGCGGCCGATATAGGCGACGTCGTAGTTCGAGTTGATCTGCAGCGCAGCATTATAGTCAGCGACCGCTTCCGGCAGCTTGCCCATGTTGCGATAGATGAGCGCGCGGTTGGCATAGGCCTGGTAGAATTTCGGATTAAGCTGGATCGCTTGATTGAAATCGCTAAGAGCGCGATTGAAATCGCCGCCGCGGCCATAGGCCGTGCCGCGCACATTGTAGCCTTCCGGATCCTGCGGATTGGCATTGATGACTGACGTCAGCGAGGCGATATTTTCGGACGAGCCCTGAGCCTTGTCGATCTGGATCACATTATCTGTCGTAGCCGTCTGGCAGCCGGAAAGGCTGATCGCGGCAAGTATCGCCAAAGCAGGCAGCACCGCGGCGCGCTTCGAAACGGGTAATGAGAGGTTCGAAGTGCGGAACTTTACGGAAGTCGTCATTGCCATTATCGGGTTCGCTTTCCCCATGCGTCATATCAGGCTGTTCTGATTTAATCCGATTTGCGTAGAGAATAAATCAAAAAGGCGGCGGCGAACGACTCGCCCCCGCCACACATGCATCTGAAAACGTCGAAAAAAGGAGATTACTTGGCAACAAGGCCTTCGCGCTGAGCGCGCTTGCGAGCAAGCTTGCGAACGCGACGAACAGCTTCAGCCTT
Source organism: Rhizobium sp. BK098 (assembly GCF_014193155.1). Lineage (NCBI taxonomy): Bacteria > Pseudomonadati > Pseudomonadota > Alphaproteobacteria > Hyphomicrobiales > Rhizobiaceae > Rhizobium > Rhizobium sp. BK098. The sequence continues at coordinate 112,362 of NZ_JACHYY010000008.1, forward strand.
CTCGCGAGCACGCTTCTGCGACGGCTTTTCGTAGTAGTCGCGCATCTTCATTTCGCGGAAAATACCTTCGCGCTGCATCTTCTTCTTGAGAGCGCGGAGAGCCTGGTCGACATTGTTATCGCGGACAAGTACCTGCACGAGAATCACGTTCCTTTGGTTTGGTTGATGCCAGCGGCGACGGCAGCGCCAGGAGGCAAAAATATAACGTTCGCGCGGCCACAGCCTTGCGATTGGGAGGCGGGATAGCAGATCGGTTTGTCAAAGTCTAGCCAGATCGTGAGTTTGCAGAGGAAAAAGCTAGTTGTCGAGGGTTGAATTGAGCCGGCGATACCTGCTGCGCTTTCACGAAGGCGCTTGAAAGAGGGATTGGCAGATCCCGATCTTTGCGACACTGACATGCTTATGTGAGCATTTCGGATCAGAATCATTCGTGAGCTGCGGGGGATTCGAGCAGCCGTCCGAAACGAGAGGGAATCACTTTATGCGATCGCATCGCTTTATCGCTGTTGGGAAAGCGCTTGCTGCGCTCGCGCTCAGCCTTGTAGTACTCACTGCGGTGTTTGCGCCTGCCACAGCCGGCGAAGTGCGTTTTGGTAAGAATGTACGCATCGGTGGCCATGATTTTTCCAATCAGACCTACGACAGCAAACATCGTGCGAGAATTTATCTCTACAATGGAAAGCCGCGAAAAGAGGGATGCGTCTGGCGCAAGGACGGTCATGGCGGGCGCGTGAAGGTCTGCCATCTGCAGCGCAAATAATCGGCTAAGAGGTCGTAAGCGGGGCAGGCGGGAAGGCGGCAATCTTAACCGTGTCGAAAGACGGTCCTGAATGCGTCGCAAAAGAGCCGTTGTGTCGGTTTTTGATTTGCGATTTGTATGACCCAGAAAAAGGGCGTCTTGCCTGAAGGAGTTGAGGGCGAATGCGTAAATACTCGGTTTTTGCCGTGGCACGGGAAGCGATGCGGGCTCACAAGGGCTGGGAGGCTCAATGGACCTCGCCGGAGCCGCGCAAGGAGTATGACGTCATCATCGTCGGTGGCGGCGGTCATGGCCTGGGTGCGGCCTACTATCTCGCCAAGGAGCACGGCATCACCAATGTCGCGGTGATCGAAAAGGGCTGGCTCGGCGGCGGCAATACCGGCCGTAACACGACCATCATCCGCTCGAACTATCTCTATGAAGAGAGCATGCACATCTACGAGCATTCGATGAAGCTCTGGGAAGGGCTGTCTCAGGATCTCAATTACAATGTCATGTATTCGCCGCGCGGCGTGATGATGCTGTCGCACAATGTGCATGACCAGCAGTCCTTCAAGCGTCACATCCACGCCAACCGTCTCTATGGCATCGACAATGAATGGCTGACGCCCGAGCAAGCCAAGGCATATTGCCCGCCGCTCGATATTTCGAAGACGGCGCGCTATCCGATCAACGGTGCCGCCCTGCAGCGTCGCGGCGGCACGGCGCGCCACGATGCGGTCGCCTGGGGCTTTGCGCGCGCCGCTTCCGATCGCGGCGTGCACATCATCCAGAATTGCGAAGTGACCGGCATTCGCCGCGGGCCTGATGGCCGCGTCACCGGCGTCGACACGAGCAAGGGCTTCATCGGCGCCAAGAAGATCGGCGTGTCCGCAGCCGGCCACACCACCGTCGTCATGCAGATGGCCGGCGTGCGCGTGCCGCTGCAATCGAGCCCGCTGCAGGCGTTGGTCTCCGAGCCGCTGAAGCCGATCTTCCCCTGCGTCGTCATGTCGAACACGGTGCACGCCTATATCTCGCAGTCCGACAAGGGCGAGCTCGTCATCGGCGCCGGCACGGATCAATATAATTCATACAGCCAGACCGGCGGCCTGCAGATCATCACCCATACGCTGGATGCGATCTGCGAGCTCTTCCCGATGTTTCGCCGCGTGAAAATGATGCGCTCCTGGGGCGGTATCGTCGACAATACGCCGGATCGTTCGGCAATCCAGTCGAAGACGCCGGTGCCCGGGCTCTATGTCAATTGCGGCTGGGGCACGGGCGGTTTCAAGGCGACGCCGGGTTCGGCCAATCTCTTTGCCCATCTGATTGCCCGCGACGAGCCGCATAAGTTCAATGCCGGCCTGACGCTGGATCGCTTCCGCACCGGCCGCCTGATCGATGAGGCGGCGGCAGCCGCCGTGGCACACTGATGTCGGCCGCGGTCGGGATCGTTCTTGCCGCAGGGCTTTCCCTGCCGGTCGGAGCGATCGCGACTGAAGTCAGCGATCTTATTCCGGGGGTCAAGGATTTTCGCATGCAGGTGATCCACAAGGCAAAGAACGAGGCCGACTGGCCCTTCGTGGCTGAAAGCGGTGTGATTGCCTGCGCCAAGGTGCTGAACAAGCCGACGGTCTATTTCGTGCCGGACCAGACGCCCGAGGCGACGAGGGCGTTTGCGATCGACACCGATCTGCTGGGCATGAGCCTGGTCAATCTGGGGATGACCAACGTGCTGAAGCCCTATGGATCGCTGGAGGCGCTGCTGAAGCGCATAACACCTTTCGTCATCATGGGGCGGCAGCTTTGCGCGCAGCCTCCCGGCACAAGCCTTACAGGCTCCGAGCTTTAACACAGGTAGAAAACGATGCTGCTGATTTACTGCCCCTATTGCGAGGAAGAGCGTTCGGAACTCGAATTCCGCAACGCCGGCGACGCGCATATCGTGCGGCCGGCCAATATTGCCGGGATCTCGGACGAGGAATTCGAGGAATATTTCTTCCTGCGCGACAACCCGAAGGGGCTGATCTTCGAGCGCTGGCGGCATATCCACGGCTGTGGGCGCTTCTTCAATGCGGCGCGCGATACGGTGAGCGATCACTTCTACCGAACCTACAAGGCTGGCGAACCGAAGCCGGATCCGGCGACGCTCAAGCCTGGCGCGGCCGAACCGGTGGCGCAGCAACAGAACGAACAAGAAAAGACGGCACCAACAGAGGGATTTGCTGAATGAGCGGCGCCAATCGTATCGCGGGCAAGGGGCGTTTGACGCCGGCCAGAACCGCTCGCTTCACTTTTGACGGCAAGACCTATACCGCGCTCGAAGGCGATACCGTCGCCTCGGCGCTGCTTGCCAACGGCGTTCATCTCGTCGGCCGGTCCTTCAAGTATCACCGGCCGCGCGGTATCCTCTCGGCTGGAGCCGAAGAGCCGAACGCACTGCTCGATATCTCGCGCGATGCGGCGCGGCGACAGCCGAACGTACGTGCCAGCGTGCAGGAAGTTTTCGACGGCATGAAGGCTCAGTCGCAGAACCGCTGGCCGTCGCTCGCTTTCGATATCGGTGGCGTCAACAATCTGATGTCGCCCTTCTTTGCCGCCGGCTTCTATTACAAGACCTTCATGTGGCCGAAGTCGGCCTGGAAGCATATTTACGAACCCTTCATCCGCCGTGCTGCCGGCCTCGGCGTTGCGCCGACGGAAGAGGATCCGGATCATTATGCCGGCCGTTACGCCCATTGTGACGTTCTTGTCGTCGGTGCCGGCGTTGCCGGTCTTTCCGCGGCGCTCGCGGCTGCTGAAACCGGCGCTAAGGTCATCCTCTGTGATGAGCAGCCGGAGGTCGGCGGCGCGCTCCGCTTCGACACCGGCATCAAGATCGACGGTGTCGGAGGCTATGAGTGGGCGCAGGCTACCGTCGCCAAGCTCAAGGCGATGCCGAATGTGCAGGTGCTGACCCGCACGACCGCCTTCGGCTACTACAACCATAATTTCTTCGGCCTTGCCGAACGCGTGACCGACCATCTGGCGAAACCCGGCCGCGACTTGCCGCGCGAGCGCCTATGGCAGGTCCGTGCCAAGCGCGCGATCCTGGCGACAGGTGCGATCGAGCGCCACATGGTGTTTCCGAACAACGACCGCCCGGGCATCATGCTCGCTTCGGCGGCGCGTGCCTATCTCAACCACTATGGCGTCGCCGTCGGTGCGAAGATCGGCGTCTACACGGCGCATGATTCGGCCTATGAGGCCGCCTTCGATCTGAAGCGCGCCGGCGTTTCCGTTGCTGCCATCGTCGACAGCCGTGCGCGGCCCGGCGAGGCGGTTCTCGCCGAAGCAAAGCGGCTCGGCATCGAGGTGATGACCGACTATGCCGTCGTCGATACATCAGGCAAGCTGCGCGTCTCCTCGATGACCGTCTCGCGCAACGGCAGCTCCGCAACCCGCAAGATCCCGGTGGATGCGCTGCTGGTTTCGGCGGGTTGGACGCCCTCCGTTCATCTCTTCTCGCAATCGCGCGGCAAGCTGAAATTCGATACCGAGAAGCAGCGCTTCCTGCCGGGCACCTATGTTCAGGATTGCCTTTCGGTCGGCGCCTGCAATGGCACGGACGGGCTGCAAGCCGCGATAGAGGAATCGCTTGCCGCGGGCGAGCTGATGGCGCGCGCGACTGGCAGCACCAATGGCGGCGAGAAGATCCAGCTCCAGGCCGAGCAGGCTTTCGAGTGGACAGGCGGCATGATCGGTGCTGCCGAAGGCGCGGGACCGGATACGAATGCCAAGGCTTTCGTCGATTTCCAGCACGATGTCTGCGCCAAGGATATCCGCCTTGCCGTGCGCGAGGGCATGCATTCCATCGAGCATATCAAGCGCTTCACCACCAACGGCATGGCGTCCGACCAGGGCAAACTATCCAACATGCATGGCCTGGCGATCGCTGCCGAAATGCTCGGCAAGGATATTCCGCAGGTCGGTCTCACCACCTTCCGCGCGCCCTATACGCCCGTTACCTACGGCACGCTGATCAGCCATTCGCGCGGAGCTCTATTCGATCCCGCCCGCAAGACGCCGATGCATGCCTGGGAAGAGGCGCATGGCGCGATCTTCGAGGATGTCGGCAACTGGAAGCGCGCCTGGTTCTATCCGCGTGCCGGCGAGACCATGCATCAGGCCGTCAATCGCGAATGCCGTACGGCGCGCGAAGTGGCTGGCGTGTTCGATGCCTCGACGCTCGGCAAGATCGAAGTGGTCGGGCCGGATGCGGCTGAGTTTTTGAACCTCCTCTACACCAACGCCTGGGATACGCTGAAGCCCGGCCGCTGCCGCTACGGCATCATGACCCGCGAGGATGGCTTCGTCTACGACGATGGCGTCGTCGGGCGCCTTGCCGAGGATCGCTTCCATGTGACGACGACGACCGGCGGCGCGCCGCGCGTGCTGCATCATATGGAAGACTATCTGCAGACCGAGTTCTCGCACCTGAAGGTGTGGCTGACCTCGACCACCGAGCAATGGGCTGTTATCGCCGTACAGGGGCCGAAGGCACGCGAGATCATCGAGCCGCTCGTCGAGGGCCAGGATCTTTCCAACGAGGCCTTCCCGCATATGAGCGTGGCCGAGTGCAAGGTCTGCGGCGTGCCGGCACGGCTGTTCCGCGTTTCCTTCACCGGTGAAGTCGGCTACGAAATCAACGTGCCAGCCGATTATGGCCAGTCGGTTTGGGAAGCCGTGTGGGCTCGTGCTGAGCCGCTGGGCGCCTGCGCCTACGGCACCGAGACCATGCACGTGCTGCGCGCCGAGAAGGGCTATATCATCGTCGGCCAGGATACCGACGGCACGGTGACTCCTGACGATGCCGGCCTTGCCTGGGCCGTTTCCAAGAAGAAGACCGATTTCGTCGGTATTCGCGGTCTGAAACGGCAGGATCTGGTCAAGGAAGGCCGCAAGCAGCTCGTCGGCCTCGTCACCCGCGATCCGAAGGTGGTGCTGGAGGAGGGCGCACAGATCGTTGCCGATCCGAATGAGCCGAAACCGATGACCATGCTCGGCCATGTCACCTCTTCCTATTGGTCCGAAAATCTCGGCCGCTCCATCGCCTTCGCGCTGGTGGCCGGCGGTCGTGAGCGCATGAGCAAGACGCTCTATGTGCCGATGCCCGACAAGACGATTGCCGTCGAGGTGACGGATCTGGTGTTCTTTGACAAGGAAGGAGGCCGGATCAATGGCTGATCTCGCTACCCGCAAACTGCCGCTCGCCGGCCGCCACGGCGGTTCCTCGACCGTCCGGCTGACGCCAGCCGCTCCTGCAAGCCGCATTTCGCTGCGAGCGTCTGCGGATTCAGTTCATGGTCTTTCGCAGGCGCTCGGTCTTCAGCTGCCGACCCGCCCGAAGACCTCGGCCAGTGGCAATGGCCGTCATGTCCTGTGGCTCGGCCCGGACGAATGGCTCGTCATCGATGAAAACGGTGCCGAGCTGGTCGGCGTGGCTGCATCGTCTGGCGTGCTGCATTCAGCGACCGATGTCTCGCATCGCAATACCGCGGTCATCATCTCCGGTCCTGGCGCGGAAGCGACGCTTGCCGCCGGCTGCCCACAGGATGTTTCGTTGAGCGCATTCCCCATCGGCGCCTGCTCGCGCACGCTGCTCGGCAAGGCGGAAGTGGTGATCTTGCGGCTCGACGAGGAGACATTCCGCGTCGAGGTCTGGCGCTCCTTCTCCGACTATGCCTTCGGCCTTCTCGCCGAAGGTGCGGAGGATGCTGGGCTTTAACCCCGACGGACTTCGCAGGCAAAGTCGATGTAAAAATTGGCTTGGTGCATGATGCCGAGAGTTGATGGCAATCGATCTTGTGTACCGTCAATTTCGGTTGCATACTGGTTGTATGGGCGGGCTCGTAGCACTCGCCCTCAATCAGCGCAGCGTGATGCGCGATACAAAGGTCATGTCCATGGGCTCTGACAGGGAAAGCCTGGAAGTCGATTCCAAGTCATGGACCGGTATAGGCTTCGGAAGCACGCAGCCAACGATACCAAGTAAATTTAACGCTTTAGACCATATTCGAAGCTACTTGATGGCTTTCATACCCGCAATAATAGTTCTTCATATAATCGAGCAGGTTGCAGACGGCGAAGTTTCCTTCGATGCGCTTTCCATATTTCGCGCTTTAACTTCCCAACTCCCGGAAGCTCTCTGTGGAATTGCGCTTCTTCTCTGGTTATATTTATGCAGAAAATCCGCTCCATCCTGAAAAAGTCTTAACCCTCTTCGGGCCGATCCTTCGGGTCGAACTGCGATATGGTCGTCCATGTCGCGGTTAGCGCCGGTTTGCGTTCGTTTTCGATCTCGACTGTCACGTCATAGGTCAGCATCAGCATATTGGCGCCGCGCAGCCGCGTTTCGGCGAGTGTGAAACGTCCTCGCACCTGCGCTCCGCACTTGACCGGCGACATGAAGCGGATCTTCTCGAAGCCGTAGTTGATGCCCATGGTCTGTTCGCGGATTTTCGGCAATGCGCTGTAGTTCATCGCTGAGAGCAGCGATAGTGTCAGGAAGCCGTGGGCGATGGTGCCGCCATAGGGCGTTTCCGCTTTGGCGCGTTCGGGATCGACGTGGATGAATTGATGATCGAGCGTCGCGTCGGCAAAGGTGTCGATCATCGTCTGGTCGACGGTGATCCAGTCGGAAACACCGATCTCCGTTCCCGCAAGATTCATGATCTCAACAAGCGAAATTTCGCCAGGCATTCCATCCTCGTCAGTCTGTGTCGTAAAAACCCTTTCTGGCGAATCGGGATTGAAAGTGCAACCGCGATCAGTTTTCCAGAAGGAATGCGACGGAGCGGGCGGGAATGGCGATCTGCTCCCCGGCTGGCTTTTCGCCTGCCACCGTCAGCAGAGACCAGCCGCCGCTCTCGGACACCGGCAATGTAACGGAGCGCTCGTCTGCGGCGCGATTGAAGACTATGGCGAGCCGCGTCGATCGGCCGGTGGCGCGATCCTCTGTCCGTAGCGCCATGCCGAGCACGGCCGCTCCCGGTGCCTCCCAATCCGACACCGTCATCGGCGTCCCTGCGCTTGAGAACCAAAGCACATCGCCATCGCCGCGGAAGAAATTCATGTCGCCAAAGGCCGTGAAGCGGCGGCGGAGGCCGGCAAGCCAGGCGGTATGGCCGATCAGCTCCTCGTCCAGCGCCGTCCAGTCCACCCAGGTGATGGCGTTATCCTGGCAATAAGCATTGTTGTTGCCCTGCTGGCTGCGTCCGCCTTCATCGCCTGCTGTCAGCATGATCGTGCCGCGTGTGGCAAAAAGCGTCGACAGCATGGCTTCGATATCGGCGCGGCGCTTGGACTGTATTAACTGATCGTCCGTTTTTCCTTCGAAACCGTTGTTCCAGGAGAAGTTTTCGTTGTGGCCGTCGCGATTGTTCTCGCCATTGGCCTCATTGTGCTTGTTCTCGTAGGAAACGAGATCCATCAGCGTGAAGCCGTCATGGGCGGCCAGGAAGTTGACGCTGCGCGTCTGCGTGCGCCCGTCACGGCCGAAGATGGAGGAGGAGCCGGCAAGGATCGTTGCCAGATCGCCAATGCCGGCATCGCCGCGCCAGAAGCGGCGCAGGTCGTCGCGAGCGCGGTCGTTCCATTCGAGGAAAGGTGCCGGGAAATTCCCGAGCTGATAGCCGCCCGGGCCGATGTCCCAGGGTTCGGCGATCATGACCCGATCCTGCAGCATCTCGTCCGCCAGCATGGTGCGAAGCGTCATGCTTTCCGGATCGAAGCCCTTGCCGTTGCGTCCTAGCACGGTGGCGAGATCGAAGCGGAAGCCGTCAATTCCAGCATTCCGGACGAAATGGCTGAGGCTGTCGACAATGAGCTTTCGCGTTGCCGGCTGATCGCAGGCGACGGTGTTTCCCGTGCCGGTATCGTTGACCAGCGTTCCGGGCTGGTCCGGCAAATGGCGGAAATAAGTGGGGTTGTCGAGGCCGCGCAGGGATAGCGTCAGGCCCTGGCGGTCGCTCTCGCCGGTATGATTGAAGACGAGATCGAGGATGACCGCGATGCCTTCGGCGTGAAGGGCAGCGACCGTCTCACGCAATTCCTTCATGCCGCCGGGCACAAGACGCGGGTCGAGCGCCATGAAGGCGACCGGATTGTAGCCCCAGCCATTGGTGAGGCCGAGCGGCGGCAGATGTCGTTCGTCAATCCACGCGGTGATCGGCATCAGTTCGACGGCGTTCACCCGCAGGCGCTTGAGATGCGCGATGATGGAGGGATGGGCGAGGGCGCCGAGCGTGCCGCGCTGCTTCGCCGGCACGTCGGGATGCAGCATGGTGAAGGGCTTTACCGCGATTTCGTAGATCAGGCCGCTCGGCTGAAACAAGGGCTTGGCTCGCTTTATCGCGATATCGCGCGAGACGATCGCCTTGGGCATCAGATCCTGCGTGTCCGCACCGAAGATGCCGAGGCGGGAATCGTAGCGAAATGGCCGGTCTATTTCCTTGGCGTAGGGATCGACCAGCAGTTTGGAGGGGTCGAACCACAGACCTTGGTCGGGATCGTATGAACCATGGGCTCGCAGGCCGTAGCGCGTGCCTTCCCCGGCATCTCTAACAAAGAGTCGATGCTCATCGCCATCGCGTGCGAGCGGAAGCCGCGCGATTTCCTTGTGGCCCTCAGCGTCGAACAGACAGAGGTCTATCTGCTCGGCATGCCTGGAATAGACAGCAAATTCAACACCCGAGTCGGTGAGGGTCGCGCCAAGGCTGCGGGTTGTCGGTTCTGACATGTCTCGCGGGCTTTCCGGATCGCTGGATATTGTTCCCTCTCCCTGCTTGCGGGGAGAGGGCTAGGGTGAGGGGCAGAGCGTTCGGCATATTATGCAGTCGCGGTGAATTTCGAGAAGGCCCCTCATCCGACCAGTCGCTGCTTCACTTCGTTCAGCTGCTCCTGGCTACCTTCTCCCCGCATTGCGGGGAGAAGGGGCTTAAAACCTAAAACTCAGGTAATCACAGTCGGCGCGTCACGGCCGGTGCGGCCCTTGATGTCGGCGATTTCCTGGGCAGCCGTGATGAGATCGGCCAGCGCTTCCTGGGTTTCGATATTGTGGCGGGTCGGATCGGGCTCGTAGCGCTCGATATAGACGCGCAGCGTGGCGCCGGTGGTGCCGGTGCCGGAAAGGCGGAAGACCACGCGGGAGCCGCCTTCGAAGAGGATGCGGATGCCCTGGTGCTGGCTGACCGACTTGTCGACCGGGTCGTGATAGGCGAAATCGTCGGCGGCGGAAACGGTGAGATCGCCGATTTTCGTGCCCGGCAGGGTCGGCAGCTTTTCGCGCAGCGCTGCAATCAGGCCGTTGGCAGCGTCTGTGTCGACACCTTCATAATCGTGGCGGGAATAATAGTTGCGGCCATAGGTGGCCCAATGCTGCGTCACGATATCGATGACGCTTTCGCCGCGTACGGCCAGGATATTCAGCCAGAGCAGCACGGCCCAAAGGCCGTCCTTTTCGCGAACATGGTTCGAGCCGGTGCCGGAGCTTTCCTCGCCACAGATCGTTGCCATGCCGGCATCGAGCAGATTGCCGAAGAACTTCCAGCCGGTCGGCGTTTCATAGATGCCAACGCCACGCTTTTCGGCAACGCGATCGGCCGCGCCGCTTGTTGGCATCGAACGGGCGATGCCGGCAATGCCATGCGAATAGCCGGGAGCGAGGTTAGCGTTGGCCGCCAGGATCGCCAGGCTGTCGGACGGGGTGACGTAGATGCCCTTGCCGATGATGAGATTGCGGTCGCCGTCGCCGTCCGATGCTGCGCCGAAATCGGGCGCGTCGTCGCTCATCATGTCGTCGTAGAGCTCTTTGCAGTAGACAAGGTTCGGATCCGGGTGATGACCGCCGAAATCCGGCAGCGGCAGGAAGTTGCGCACCGATCCGTCCGGCGCGCCGAGACGGATTTCGAAGATTTCCTTGGCATAGGGGCCGGTGACGGCACTCATCGCGTCGAAGCAGATGCGGAAGCCCAGGCTGATCAGGTTGCGGATCGCACCGAAGTCGAACAGCTCCTCCATGAGAGCCGCATAGTCTTCGACGGGGTCGATGACCGAGACGATCATGCCGCCGACATCCTCGCGGGCAATGCGGTCGAGGTTGATGTCCGGGAAGTCAGCGATCTTGTAGCTGTCGATCACCTTGGAGCGCTCATAGATGGCGTCGGTGATCTTTTCGGGCGCCGGGCCGCCATTGCTGATGTTGTACTTGATGCCGAAGTCTTCGGTCGGGCCGCCGGGATTGTGGCTGGCCGACAGGATGATGCCGCCGAAGGCCTTATACTTGCGGATGATGTTGGAGGCTGCGGGCGTCGAGAGGATGCCGCCCTTGCCGACCATCACCTTGCCGAAACCGTTCGCAGCGGCCATTTTGATGGCCTTCTGGATGACTTCGCGATTGTAGTAGCGGCCGTCGCCGCCGATGACCAGGCACTTGCCCTGATAGCCTTCGAGCGAATCGAAAATCGACTGGATGAAGTTTTCCGCGTAGTTCGGCTGCTGGAATACGGGAACCTTCTTTCGCAAGCCCGAAGTGCCGGGTTTCTGATCCGCGTAGGGGGTGGTCGGTACGGTTTTAATCATCGGGTTAAGCGCCTCTCGAGACTAGACTGGAGTAGAGAGCGGCGTAGCGTTCTGCGCTCCTGCCCCAGGATACGTCGGATTTCATGCCCTGCTTTTGCATCTGCGTCCAGACCTTTCGATCCTGGAAGAGGTGCATCGCGCGGCGCATGGCCTGCAACAGCCCCTCCGCGGTGACGGGTGAAAATTGAATGCCGGTCGCGACTTTTGCCTGCAGCGCGGCGTGGTTGGCGTCGATAATCGTATCGTTCAGCCCGCCCGTTCGTGCAACGATCGGCAGGCAGCCATAGCGTAAGCCATAAAGCTGCGTGAGGCCACAGGGTTCGAAACGCGAGGGGATGATAATCGCATCACAGCCGGCCTGCATCAGATGCGACATGGGCTCGTTGTAGCCTGCCGAAACGCCGACGCGACCGCGGTGACGGCCGGCTGCGGCAAAGAGCGCACCCTCCAGCGCCGCGTCGCCTGCGCCGAGAATGGCAAGCTTGCCGCCCATGTGGACGATCTCGCTCGCAACCTCCGCCAGAATATCCATGCCCTTCTGCCAGGTGAGGCGGCTGACGACGCAGAAGATCGGACCATCATCCTCGTCGAGGCCGAAATGCTCGACGACCCGATGGCGGTTGATGGCGCGATCCTTCAGCGTCGCCGCGCTATAGGTTTGCGCGATCATCGGATCGGTCGCCGGATTCCAGATGTCGTCGTCGATGCCGTTGACGATGCCGTACAGATTGTAGGCCTTGCTGGCGATGACGCCTTCGAGGCCCATGCCGAATTCCGGCGTCAGGATTTCCTCGGCATAGGAAGGGCTGACGGTGGTCAGGGCATGTGCCGTCTGCAGCCCACCTTTCAGGAAACCAACGTCGCCGTAATATTCGATGCCTTCCACCGAGAAAGCATGTGCCGGCAGACGAAGGCCGGGGAAGATATCGGCGCCGAACTGGCCCTGGAATGCGATGTTATGGATGGTGAGGACGCTCGGCAATTCCGGCGTCGGATAATAGCGCATGTAGACCGGCACCATGGCAGACTGCCAATCATGCGCATGAACGAGATCCGGTCGCCAGCCGGGCAAGAGGCCGGCGGCAATCTCGGCACCGGCGAGAGATAGCGCCGCGAAACGCCGCCAATTGTCGGGATAGTCCTTGCCCGTCGCATCGACATAGGGGCCGCCGGTGCGGCTATAATAAGCCGGTGCGTCGAGCACGAGGAAGGAAATGCCCGCATGCTCGACTTCCAGAATGGTGGCTGCCTCGCCAAGAAGATCCGGAAGCTCCAGACGGGCAACCGGATCGCGAATGGCTTTCATAACCGCAGGATAGCCTGGGATGAGGGTCTTGGTTTCGACGCCATAGGGCTTCAGTGCAATAGGCAGGGCGCCGACCACATCGGCCAGACCCCCTGTCTTGATCAAGGGGAAGACTTCGGACGAAACCGAGAGAACCTTCATAGGTTACAGATCCAGCTTGTCGACCATCGATTGGGTGATGAGGCAGATGCCGCTTTCCGTGCGGCGCCAGCGTTTGGCATCCAGTTCCGGATCTTCACCGACCACCAGACCTTCGGGAATGGTCACGCCATGGTCGATGACGACATTCTTGAGCTGTGCCCGGCGGCCAACCTTGACGCTCGGCAACACGACCGCACCTTCCAGCTTGGAGTAGGAATTGGCGCGCACGCCGGTAAAGAGCAGGCTGTTGTAGAGGCTGGCACCGGAAATGATGCAATCGCCGGCGACGACGGAGGAGACTGCCGAACCGCGGCGGTCCTCGTCGTCATGGACGAATTTGGCCGGCGGGCTGATTTCCGCATAGGTCCAGATCGGCCAGGACTTGTCGTAGATGTCAAGCTCCGGCACCACGGCGGTCAGGTCGATATTGGCTTGCCAGTAGGCATCGATCGTGCCGACATCGCGCCAATAGGCTTCGCGCTCGAAATCCGAGCGAACGCAGGACTGCGTGAAGCGATGGGCGACCGCCTTACCATTCTTGACGATATGGGGAATGATGTCTTTGCCGAAGTCGCGGCTGGAATTAGGGTCGGCCGCATCGCGCTTCAGGCATTCGATCAGGAATTTCGTGTGGAAGACGTAGATGCCCATCGAGGCGAGCGCGAAATCGGGATTGCCGGGGATACCCGGAGGATCGGCCGGCTTCTCGACGAAATCTATGATCCGGTCCTTGTCATCGACATGCATGACGCCGAAGCCGACGGCCTCCATGCGCGGCACTTCCAGGCAGCCGATGGTTACGTCTGCACCGGAATCGACGTGCTGCTGCAGCATCCATTCGTAGTCCATCTTGTAAATATGGTCGCCGGCAAGGATGACCATATATTCCGGACCGTAAGGCTCGATGATGTCGATGTTCTGATAGACGGCGTCCGCGGTGCCTTCATACCACTGGGTTTCCGAAACGCGCTGCGAGGCCGGCAGGATATCGAAGCTTTCGTTTCGTTCTGGGCGGAAGAAGTTCCAGCCGCGCTGCATGTGGCGGATCAGCGAGTGCGCCTTATACTGCGTCGCGACGCCGATGCGGCGAATGCCGGAATTGAGCGCGTTTGACAGCGCAAAATCGATGATTCTGGTCTTGCCGCCGAAATAGACCGCTGGCTTGGCACGGCGGTCGGTCAGTTCTTTCAGGCGGCTGCCGCGGCCCCCGGCAAGAACGTAGGCCATGGCATCGCGCGCCAGCGGCTGGAAACGTTTTTCTACCATTTTATTCCTCCCTGTCCGTAGTGATCTCAGAATTCCGGTTCGAGCATGATGGTTGCCAGCGGAGGCAGCGTTATCACCGCCTGTACGCCTCCGCCTGCATTGACGGCCTGGACACGCCCGCCATTCCCTTTGCCGCTGCCGCCATAGATATCGGCATCGGTATTCAATATCTCGCGCCACCGCCCCTCCGCCGGCAGACGCAAGGTGTAGTTCTCACGATAGACTGGCGTGAAATTGGTGATGACGGCAACCGGCTTTTCGCCCGGCGCCTTGCGTAGCCAAGCAAAGACCGAGTTTTCGAAATCATCGACCACAAGCCATTCGAAGCCGTCGCCCTCGCAGTCGCGGGCATGGAGCGCCGGCTTGCTGCGATAGGTGAAATTGAGATCGCGAACGAGGCGGCGCATGCCTTCGTGCATGCGGTACTGCAGCAGGTTCCAGTCCAGCGCGCGTTCTTCGCTCCACTCACTCCACTGGGCGAATTCCTGGCCCATGAAGAGCAGCTTCTTGCCGGGATAGCCCCACATGAAGGCATAGTAGGCACGCAGATTGGCGAATTTCTGCCAGTCGTCGCCTGCCATCTTGGCGATCAGGGACCCCTTGCCGTGAACCACTTCATCATGGGAGAGCGGCAGCACGAAGTTTTCCGAGAAGGCGTAGATGAGGCCGAAGGTCAGCTCGTTGTGGTGATATTTGCGGTACACCGGCTCGCGGGCGAGGTAGCTCAGCGTGTCGTGCATGAAGCCCATGTTCCACTTGAAGCCGAAGCCGAGGCCGCCTTCATGGACAGGCTGTGACACTTTCGGCCAGGAGGTCGATTCCTCGGCGATGGTCATGACGCCGGGGTGAGCGCCATAGAGCCGAGTGTTCATGGACTGCAGAAAACGGACGGCTTCCAGGTTTTCGTTGCCGCCATATTCGTTGGGGATCCATTCGCCATGCTTGCGGGAATAGTCGAGGTAGAGCATGGAAGCGACGGCATCGACGCGCAAACCGTCCAGATGGTATTTTTCCGCCCAGTAGAGCGCGTTGTTCAGCAAATAGGCGAGAACCTCGGTGCGGCCGAAATTGTAGATCGCCGTATTCCAGTCAGGATGAAAGCCCTTGCGCGGGTCTTCATGTTCGTAAAGGGCGGTTCCATCGAACCAGCGTAGGCCATGCTCGTCGGTCGGGAAATGCGCCGGTACCCAATCGAGGATGACGCCGATCCCGACCTTGTGGCAGCCGTTGACGAAGCGGGCAAAGCCTTCCGGCTCACCGAAGCGGGCGGTCGGGGCGTAAAGACCCGTGGTCTGATAGCCCCAGGACGGATCGTAGGGGTGTTCGGTGATCGGCAGAAATTCGATATGGGTGAAGCCCATGTCAACGCAATAGGGGATGAGGCGCGAGGCGAGTTCATCCCATGACAGCATCGAACCGTCGTCGCGGCGCTGCCAGGAAGCGGCATGGACTTCGTAAATGGAGATCGGCTGGCGGCGCTGATCGACGCTCGCCCAATGTTCGCGGTGGGCGGAATCGTCCCAGACCTGAACCAGTTCGTTGGCCGTGACCGACGCCGTCTTCGGGCGCAGTTCGCTGCGTCGAGCAAATGGATCGGCCTTCAGCGGCAGCACTACGCCGTCATGGCCACGGATCTCGAACTTATAGGCGACACCCGCAGGCACATCCGGGGCGAAGATCTCCCAGATGCCGCTATCGGAGCGAAATCGCATGACGTGGCGGCGGCCATCCCAATTGTTAAAATCGCCGACGACGGAAACACGATGTGCATTCGGTGCCCATACGGCGAAATGAAAGCCCTGCACGCCCTCGTGCTTCAGCGGATGGGCGCCCATCTTGTCGAAGAGGCGCAGATGCGTGCCCTGACGCGCGAAATAGTCATCCATCGGGCCGAGAACCGGACCGAAACTATAGGGATCGGTCACGGCCCATTCGACATCGCCGCGTCTGGCGCGATAACGGACCGGCTGCTGCTTGGCAAGTTTGACGTCGCCGGAAAAGAAGCCTGCCGGATCAAGGCATTCGAGCTCGCCGATGACAGAACCGTCGATCGCCGTGGCGGTGACAGCTTCCGCGCCAAGGATGAAACAGCGGGCCACATAGCCTTCATCCGTCTTGTGCACGCCGAGAACGGCGAACGGATTGGAATGCGTGCCTGCGAGAATTGCAGCAATATCCCCTGCCGAAATATCCCTCAAGCTTGTGCCGTCAGCGGGTTTTTTCGGCTTTTTCATCCGGCTCTCCAGATTTCCTTGGCATACTGACGGATCGTCCGGTCGGAAGAGAACCAGCCCATGCGAGCGGTATTGTTGATCGTCTTCGCATACCACTCGGATGGATTGGCCCAAAGAATATCGACCTCGCGCTGTGCCGAGGCATAGGCATCGAAATCGGCGGCGACCATGAACCAGTCGTGACTATAGATGCCGTCGATCAGGCTGGCATAGCGATTGCGGTCGTCGGGAGAAAAGACGCCGGAGGCGATGGCTGACAGAGCCTGAGCCAATTCGCGCGAGCGCTCGATGATGGCACGAGGGTTATGACCGTCGCTGCGCAGGTTTGCGACCTCATCGGCCCGCAATCCGAAGATGACGATATTGTCCTCGCCGACATTGTCGCGCATTTCGACATTGGCGCCATCAAGTGTGCCGATGGTCAGCGCGCCGTTGAGGCCGAACTTCATGTTGCCGGTGCCCGAGGCTTCCATGCCGGCGGTCGAAATCTGCTCGGAAAGATCGGCGGCCGGAACCATGACTTCCGCCAGCGAGACGTTGTAGTTCGGCACGAAGACGACCTTCAGCAAGCCGCGAACCGATGGATCGTTATTGATGACGCGGGCGACGTCGTTGATCAGCTTGATGATAAGCTTCGCGTTGTGATAGCTCGGCGCCGCCTTGCCGGCAAAGAGCTTGACGCGCGGTTGCCAGTCGAGCTCGGGATGCGAGCGGATCTGGTCGTAGAGCGCCACGGCCTCGATGACGTTCAGAAGCTGGCGCTTGTATTCATGGATGCGCTTGATCTGGATATCGAACATCGCGTTCGGATCGAGCTTGATGCCCATGCGGCTGGCAACGAGATTGGAGAGCTGCACCTTGTTGGTGCGCTTGACGGCGGCGAACTTCTCCTGGAAGGCGCTATCGTGTGCAAACTGATCCAGCGGCTTCAGCTGCTCGGCATCGTCGAGGAAGGCGTCGCCGATGGTTTCGCGTACGAGATTGGTCAGGCCGGGATTGCACTGCATCAGCCAGCGCCGCGGTGTGATGCCGTTCGTTTTGTTGTTGATGCGATCCGGATAGAGTTTGTGCAGGTCGGCAAAAACCGTGACCTTCATCAGGTCGGTATGAAGTGCGGAAACGCCGTTGATCGAATGCGAGCCGACAAAGGCGAGATTGCCCATGCGCACGCGCCGATCGCCGTTTTCGTCGATGAGCGAGATCGAGCGGATTTCGGTGTCGCTGAAATTGCGCAGCTTGCGCGCTTCCACCAGAACCTTGGCGTTGATGGCATAGACGATCTGCATGTGGCGCGGCAAAAGCCGCTCGAGCAGCGGCACAGGCCAGCTTTCCAAAGCTTCCGGCAATAGGGTGTGATTGGTGTATCCGAAGGTATTTTTGGTGATGTCCCAGGCCTTGTCGAAATCGAAGCCATGGACATCGACCAACAGGCGCATCATTTCCGTAACGGAGACGGCCGGATGTGTGTCGTTCAGCTGGATCGCGACCTTGTCGGCGAGATTGGTCAGATCGTCATATTGCTGCAGGTGACGGCGCAAGATGTCCTGCAGCGAGGCCGATGAGAAAAAGAACTCCTGGCGCAGGCGTAGTTCCTGACCGGCGGGTGTCGCGTCGGCTGGGTAGAGGACGCGCGTCAGGCTTTCGGCCTTGTTGCTTTCGCGCAGCGCGCCGATATGGTCGCCGGCGTTGAAGGCATCGAGCAGGATCGGGTCGATCGGCTGCGCCGACCAGAGGCGCAGCGTGTTGACGCGCTTGCCGCGCCAGCCGACGACGGGTGTATCGAATGCGGTGGCGATGACGCGCTCGGCCGGCTTCCAGACGTAACGCGGCTGATCGTCGTGGCTGCTGATGGTCTCGACGGCGCCGCCAAAACCGATTTCATAGGAGCTTTCCTGGCGTTCGAATTCCCACGGGTTGCCGTGCGCCAGCCAGGTTTCCGGCAATTCCACTTGCCAGCCATCGGCCATCTGCTGGCGGAAGAGGCCGTGGACGTAGCGAATGCCATAGCCATAGGCCGGCACGTCGACGGTTGCCATGGATTCCATGAAACAGGCGGCAAGGCGGCCAAGACCGCCGTTGCCGAGCGCTGCATCGGGCTCGAGACCCGCGATGACGCGAATATCGACGCCCAGCGAAGCGAGAGCGTTGGTGATCTCCTCCATCAGACCGAGATTGGAGATGGCGTCGCGCATCAGGCGGCCGATCAGGAATTCGAGCGATAGATAGTAGACGCGCTTGGCGTTCGTCTCGTAGGTCTTGCGGGTCGATTCGATCCATTTGTCGATGACGCGGTCGCGAATGACGAGGATCGTTGCCGTCAGCCAGTCATGCGGCTTGGCGACCTTCGCGTCCTTGCCGATGCGGTATGTCAGGCGCTCGATGATTTCTTCGGCAAGGATTTCGGGGCGGGAACTGCGCGGCGCGGGAACGGGGAGATCGGCCTTCGTCAAGTTATTCATACTATCAACTCTCGCCATTTGTGATTTATATTCAGCGTGTTACCGCCAATTAAATCGATTTGCCTTTCCGTTTCACTATCAGTTTACGCACCGATGTAAAGCAGTTGCAACAAGCGAGTTTGGCGGATGCGAAAATTGCGGCGAAAGGTTTACGGTGAATGCGAAAGAACTTGATTCTGATGATATTTCGGGTTCTTATTCGCGCATCGATCAAAACAAAAGCCGCGCAATACTCGTATCGCGCGGCTTTTTCTTTGTAGTCTATCGGTGGTTGCTCCGTACGGATGCCGGGCGCGATCACTTGGTCAGGAGCGTCATTTGCTTCGATGTTTCCGTGGCGATTGTCGTGAACGCCTTGAAAAGATCCGCCGCGCTTTGGGGTGTGAAGTAGTCCGAGGCTGAAGTAGCGCAGTACTTCAGCAAGGCTTGGCCATTTTCCGGTGCTATGAAGGCGATCGTGTACACATGGATGCCATTGCTGCGTGCCTTGTCGCACTGTGCTTTGGTATCCGCGTCAGCATTTGACACGTTGTTTTCGCCGTCGGTCATGAAAACAATGTACATGGTCGGATTTTTGACGCCGCTCTTATTCTTGTGCTGAAGTTGCTCGTTCGTCAGCCCGGCTGTCGCAGACGGTTTCGTCAACGCGTCGACTGCCGCCGTAAAAGCAGGCGCCGAATTCGTGGAACCTTTTGACGTCAAGTTGTTGACATATGTTGTGATGCCGCTGGTACCCCAGGCCAAAGCTGTCGCCGTTTGGGCGACGTTGTTATAGGAAACTGCCCCGGTGCGAACATACATCATGTTCGGGTCGGCCTTGTTCAGTTGCGCGGAGAGATTGGACGTCGCGATTTTCAGCGACTCCATCTTCGAGTAATAGTTGGTCTGCGTTGTGCAATAGGTCCCCCAGCAGTTTTTTTTGGTCGGCTGCTCGGCATTAACCGTGTCCGTGGCCTCATCCATCGATCCAGAACGATCCAGAACGAAATACATCGACAGCGCATTCTTCTGGGTTTCGGAAGTCTTGCCGCTGATTGACGTGCTGGACGCAGAAATGTTCAGCGAACTCTGCCCTATCAAGCGGGTCATGCTGTTCACGGGCATAGAATAGGATGAATTTACGACGACCGTGTAGCCCGTGTTCCCAGAGGAATCGGTCGTTTTTGTTACCGTTGTGCCGGTGCCCGCTTTCAATGAATTCGTAGCATCCGTATCACCGGCGAGATAATTCGACATCTGGCCGAGGACGAAATTGTTGGCGAGATCCTTGGCGGTCGTCGTGGTTGCACTGCCGTCCGCAAGCGCGGTTGCCGCAGTGAGCGCGGCGGCATCCGTGGATTCCTGAAGCTGACTGTGTGTCAGCGACATGTTCGTGACATCGACCGCTACACCACTCGCCACGGCCAGCACGGGCACGGCAATCGCCGTGAGGATGCCAAAATTTCCGGCTCTATCGCGTATAAGTTGTTTCAATGCCCAAAGTATATCAGAGCCGGCAATCATCATGTCCGCCTATTGGAAAGAGTTAGCTTCTCAAGAACGGCGGGACTATCGAATACAAATATTAGTTGAAGGTTTAATCGGTCAGTTGATTTTTAACAAACCATGTAATCTGACGCGATTGGCTTCACCTTTTTACTACTTTAAGTATATTCTATTTTAGTGGAATTACATCTACCGCCTGAACGGCTTCCTGATTGCCGTAGCTCTTCAGTACGCCGATAACGGGCGCAACGTCCGAATAATCGCGGCCATAGGCAACGACGATATGATCTGTGCCTGCCGGGATATTGTTGGTCGGGTCGAGCTCGATCCAGCCCGCCGTCTCGCCGCACCAGATGCGCACCCAGGCGTGCATGGCGTCGGCGCCCTCCAGCCTTTCCTTGCCAGGCGGCGGAATGGTGCGCAGAAAGCCGCTGACATAGCCGGCGGGAATGCCGAGGCTGCGAAGCGCGATGATCATGACATGCGAGAAATCCTGGCAGACGCCGCGCTTAAGGCGGAAGGCTTCCCTCGGCGTGGTGTCCACTGTCGTCGCCTCGGTATCATAGACGAAGTCCTTGTGTACCTGCGCGCAGACCGCATGGGCGATCTGCAGGGTCGTAAGATTGGCTGCTTTCCATTGTCTGCTGTAATCCGCGATTTCCCTGGTGTCCGGCAGACGCGGGCTGCTGCCGAGAAAATGGTGGGGCGAAGACGGATCGATCGACCAGCAATCATTGATCTCCTCTGGCAGCTTGGCGAGCAGCGGCGAGAAGTCTGCCCCGACGGGCTGGCTCTCCACCTGAACGCGCGCCTGCATGCGGATATCGAGCCTTTCATGGGGCTCGCGCACGAGGATCGAAGTTGCAGGATGCTGGAAGAAATCCGTGAAGTGGGATTGCTCGTCCGGTCCCGGCGTTATCTTCACCGAGCCGGCTATCAGCCTCTGCCGGTTGGGCAGGGAGAGCGGCATGACGCGCAATATATGCCGCGCACCGCTTGCCGGCACGTCGTAGATGTAGCCCATGTGAAGCGAGAGATCGTAGAGCATTCACGTCATCCGAGGTAGGTGCGTGCCAGCAGGTCAGACAGCCGCTCCAGTTCGCGCGCCAGCTGCTGGTAGACTTCGCCCGTCATTGCTTCGGGCGTCATCACTGCCAACCCCGAATGCAGACGCATGGCTTCGCGGAAGAAGGGTGACATCTGGCCGTTGACGTAGGCATTCGGCAATTGTTCGACCTCGCGGTGGATCTCGTTCATCTGGAAAAGGATCGAGCGCGGATTAAGCGGATCGAGTGCGAGCAGATCCGTCACCGTCAGCCGAGCGGTATTGACGTTGTAGCGGCGGCGATGGGTCATGACGCTGTCGCCGATTTCAAGCAGCATGTCGAGCGCGCCGTCGGGCGCATCGGGGCCGGACATATGGCCGAGCAGCCGGGTCATATGCAGGCCGCGCTCGATATAGCGGCCGAGCGACAGGAAGCGCCAGCCGGTGAAGCGGTACATGTTTTCATGCACGAGACCGGCGAAGCCCGCGAGCTTGCGCAGCAGGATCGTCATGGCATGGCTGGCATCGTCGCCAGGCTTTACCCCTTCCTTGAAGCGGCGTGCCGTCTTGGCGAGATCGTTCAGCGCAAGCCAGCCATCGGGAGAGAAGCGATCGCGGATGTTGCTGGCCGAATAGACGGCGCTATCGATGTTGCGCAGCAGGTTTTCCGGCACCGCTTGCTTGGTATCGATGTCGATGGCGGCAAGATAGGCGCTGACATCGGCAAGCAGTGGCTGGTTCGGATCGGCGGCTTCGGCAAAACGCCCGTGCCAGGCGCGCAGGATGCGCAGCGCACCTTCGGCGCGCTCGATATAGCGGCCGAGCCAGAAGAGGTTGTCGGCCGCCCGACTGGGCAGGCTGCCCGGCATGTTGCGGGTGAAAGTTTCCTCTGCCGGCAGAAGCGTGTGTGCCTCGACTGGCTTGTCGGAGACGATCCAGACATCGGCAGCCGAGCCGCCGGCCTGCATGGCAATCGCGGCGACATCGTCACCGCTGCCGATGCGGGCAAAGCCGCCGGGCATGATCTGCCAGCCATTCTCGGTGCGGGCGGCGAAGACGCGCAAGCTCATCGGCCGCGGCGTGAGCTTGCCATTGACCCAGGCCGGCGTCGTCGAAAGTGTCACGACCTCCTGGCCCACCAGCTTGTTACCCTCGGTCGCCAGCCAGTCTGCGATCGAATCGCGGGCGGTGCTGCGCAGCGTCGAGCCCAGCACGGATTGGCCGTTATCATCGAAGAAGGGCATGCAGGAATAGGCCGGGCCGATGACCATCTTTTCGATATTGGCGGCGACATGGTCTCGCTCGCTCTTC
The DNA here is from genome assembly GCF_014193155.1 of Rhizobium sp. BK098. NCBI lineage: Bacteria > Pseudomonadati > Pseudomonadota > Alphaproteobacteria > Hyphomicrobiales > Rhizobiaceae > Rhizobium > Rhizobium sp. BK098. The sequence continues at coordinate 134,971 of NZ_JACHYY010000008.1, forward strand.
TGGCCGCACCACCAGGTTGCGATAGAGGGCAGCTTCAGCTCCTCGCCGCGCAGATGCCGGCAGATGGTCGGCATGAAGGCGAGCAGCGCTCGGGTTTCGAGAATGCCGGAGCCGAGCGCGTTGACGATGGTCACCGTCTGCGCTCGCAGGGCTTCGACGAGGCCGGGCGTGCCGATATGGGAGCGCTGGTTGAGCTCCAATGGATCGGCGTAGGAAGCATCGAGGCGGCGCCAGAGCACGCTGATCGGCCGCAGCCCTGCGACGGTTCGCACCATCAACTGATCGTTGACGACGGTGATGTCCTCGCCTTCGAGCAGCATGAAGCCGAGGTAGCGGGCGATATAGGCGTGTTCGTAATAGGTTTCATTGGCAGGCCCCGGCGTCAGCACGGCCACGCGGCCTTCGGCGCCGCGCTTGCCGCCGAGCAGGGCATCGCGGAACGCGCCGAAGAAGGAGGCGAGGCGATGGACCTTGGTTTCGGCGTAGATATCGGAGAAGGCGCGGGTTGTGGCGACGCGGGTTTCCAGCGCGAAGCCGGCGCCGGATGGCGCCTGCGCGCGGTCAGCCAGCACCCACCAATTGCCGTCAGGACCGCGGCCGACCTCGAAAGCCAGGAAATGCAGGTAATGGCCGCTTGCGGGCTTGACGCCGACAAGCGGGCGCAGGAACTCCGGATTGGCGGCAATCAAGGCCGGCGGCAGCAGCCCTTCGCTCACCAGTCGGCTGTCGCCATAGATATCGGCGATGACCGATTCCAACAGATCGGCGCGCTGCTGCAGGCCTTCGGAGAGAGCCTGCCATTCGCGTTCGTCGATGAGCACAGGGATATGGGAGATCGGCCAGTTGCGTTCGCTGACACCCGCTGTCCCATAAGCGCGATAGAAGACGCCTGCATCGCGCAAATAGCGGTCGGCGCGGGCGAAGCGCTCGGTCAATCCCTCTTCCGTCATACGCGTCAGCGCCGAGAGGAAGTTTTGCCAGACCGGGCGCACCGCGCCGGTATTGTCGACCATTTCGTCGGCGACGCCGGGCAGGGGACGATAGGCAAAGACCGGCGCCTTGGCAGTGCCGGTCTTTACCTCGTCCCGTCGTTCCGTCGCCCGTTTTCTACCCATGCACAGTCTCGTTTCAAATTCCCGCGGGACGTCTGAGGTCGAGCGTCAGCGGGAATTCCACCGATGCAGTCTCCGGTCTTACGGCATAACCACCTGCTGTATGCCCCCAAGGCTCGAAACGCGCAAGACGTCGCGCTTCCGCCTCGTTGCCATTGACGGGGAAGGTGTCGTAGTTCCGGCCGCCCGGATGGGCAACATGATAGATACATCCGCCGCTCGAGCGCTGCGACCAGGTATCGTAGATGTCGAAGGTCAGCGGCGTATCGATGGGGAGCACAGGATGCAGACCGGAGGCCGGATGCCATGCCTTGTAGCGCACGCCAGCGACCGAGACGCCCGCCATTCCCGTCGGCGTCAGCGGTAGGGGACGGCTGTTGCAGGTCACCGTATAACGCGACGGATTGGAGGTTTCGAACTGCACCTGCAGGCGCTCGACCGACGAATCGACGTAGCGCACGGTGCCGCCGATCGCACCTTCTTCGCCCATGACATGCCATGGTTCCAGCGCCTGGCGCAGCTCCAGCTTGCAGCCCTCGTATTCGACTTCGCCGCAGAAGGGGAAGCGGAATTCGAGCTGCGCCTGGAACCATTCCGGTCTGAGGTCGAAACCGTTTTCGCGAAGATCGCCGAGAACGTCGAGGAAATCCTGCCAGATATAATGCGGCAGCATGAAGCGATCATGCAGCGTCGTGCCCCAGCGCACGAACTTACCATCAATCGGGTTGCGCCAGAAGCGGGCGATCAGTGCGCGCACCAGCAATTGCTGGGCAAGGCTCATGCGGGCATTCGGTGGCATTTCGAAACCGCGGAATTCGACGAGGCCGAGGCGTCCCGTCGGTCCATCCGGCGAAAACAGCTTGTCGATGCAGATTTCCGAGCGGTGCGTATTGCCGGTGACATCGGTTAGAAGATTGCGGAAGAGCCGGTCCACCAGCCAGGGGAGCGGCTGGATGCCGCGACCTGGCGCCGGCACCTGGGCCAGCGCGATTTCCAACTCGTAGAGGCTGTCGTGACGGGCTTCATCGATGCGCGGCGCCTGGCTTGTCGGCCCGACGAACAGGCCGGAGAAGAGGTAGGAGAGCGAGGGATGGCGCTGCCAGTGCAGCACCAGGCTCTTCAACAGGTCGGGACGACGAAGAAACGGGCTGTCGTTCGGATTGGCGCCGCCAACGACGACATGATTGCCGCCACCGGTGCCGGTATGACGTCCGTCGATCAGGAATTTGTCCGTGCCGAGGCGCGTCTGTCGCGCCTCTTCGTAAACCGCCGTCGTGATGTCGACGCAGTCCTGCCAGTTCGACGCGGGATGGATATTGACTTCGATCACGCCCGGGTCAGGCGCGACGCGAATGACGTTGATGCGTTCGTCCTGTGGCGGCGAATAGCCTTCGATGTGAATCGGCAGCGCAAGCTCAGCCGCCGCATTCTCGGCCGCTGCCAGCAGTTCGAGATAATGTTCGATCTTTTCGACCGGAGGCATGAAGACACACAGCCGACCGTCACGCGGTTCGACAGAGATCGCGGTGCGGACGGCGCCGCCGATTTCGCCGAGCGTCTGTTCGACCCGCGATTGCGAGCTTTCATCCACCTGGAACGAGGCTTCTGGCATGGTGCGGCCAGCTGGCACGATGACGTCAGGCAGAGGCATGCGCGGAATGGAGGGATCGGCCGTGTGGATATAGGGATATCGTGACGGCGGCACATAAGGCAGCGTGCCGAGCGGCAGGCGATAGCCGACCGGAGAATCGCCGGGCACAAGGAAAATCTTGCCGCGGCGTGTGCGCCATTTTTCGCTGACCCAGCGCGTGCCGCCGGCGCGCGCGTTCCATGCCTGTATGGGCAATATGTAGCCGGTTGGAGTCGTCAGACCACGCTCGAAAACACGAGCGATACGGCTGCGCTCCTCGGGATCCTTGAGCTTCGAATTGGAAGGATCAACGTTCTCCGGCAGGCTCCCTTCCTTGACGATCCATTCAGCCGGGTCTTCGTAAGCCGGTTGCACCATGTCAGGCTCGATCGCCAGTTCCTTGGCAATCGCATTCAGAAGCTTGCTGGCGCTCTCCGAGTCCGCACCGGTCTGTGCCGTTTCTTCGGCAATCAGAGCGGGGTTCTGCCAGATCGGCCGCCCGTCCTTGCGCCAGTAAAGCGAGAAGGTCCAGCGGGGCAGGCTTTCGCCGGGATACCATTTGCCCTGGCCGTAATGCAGGAAGCCGCCGGGCGCGAAGCGCTCGCGCAGGCGCCTGATCAACTGATCGGCAAGGTCGCGTTTGGTCGGGCCGACGGCGGCGGTGTTCCATTCCTCGGACTGGAAATCGTCGATCGACACGAAGGTCGGTTCGCCGCCCATGGTCAGGCGCACGTCGTCTTCCTTGAGGATCGCGTCAACCTTTTCGCCGAGTTCGTTCAAGGCATCCCAGCTTTCGTCGGAAAAGGGCTTGGTGATGCGCGGATGCTCGGCGACGCGGGCGACTTTCATGTCGAAATCGAATTCGGTATTGGCTTCGCCGAAATATCCGCCCGAGATCGGTGCGGCGTTGCGGTAATGCGGCGTGGCGGCAAGCGGGATATGGCTCTCGCCCGTCAGAAGGCCGGAGGTCGGATCGAGGCCGACCCAGCCGGCGCCGGGAAGATAGACTTCTGCCCAGGCATGCAGATCGGTGAAGTCGACTTCGGTGCCGGAGGGACCGTCGAGCGCCTTCAGGTCGGGTGTCAGCTGGATGAGGTAGCCGGAGACGAAGCGGGTGGCGAGGCCGAGATGGCGCAGCACCTGAACGAGCAGCCAGCTCGTGTCACGGCAGGAGCCTTTCGCTTTTTCCAAAGTCTCCTCAGGCGCCTGGACGCCGGCTTCCATGCGGATGACATAGCCGATCTCCTGCTGCAGCCGTGCATTGAGGCCGACGACCATGTCGACGGTCTTTTGTTCCGAGCGGTCGAGCGTGGCGAGGAAGTCTTTCAGCCGGGGACCAGGCTCCTCCGGCTTCATATAGATCGACAAATCTTCTCGGATCGTCTCGGGATACTCGAAAGGCCATTTCGTCGCTTCCTCTTCGACGAAGAAGTCGAAGGGATTGTAGACCGTCATATCGGCGACGAGGTCGACCTCGATCTTCAGTTCGGTCACCGGATCGGGAAAGACGAATCGGGCGAGATAGTTGCCGTAGGGGTCTTGCTGCAGGTTCACGAAATGGTTTGCCGGGGTGACCTTGAGCGCGTGGCTCAGCACGCGCGTTTTGGAATGCGAGGCGGGTTTCAGACGGATGATCTGGGGACCGAGGCGAACCGGATTGTCGTATTTATAATGGGTGAGATGATAGATGCTTGCCTTGATCGCCATATGTCTCTTTGCCTAGCCCACATCATTGTGCGGTGATTGCTGTTCCCACAGGCAGTGTGTGCAATGCAGCGAAAGAAAGCAAGGTGTCTCCAGGCACTTCGGAAAGTCCTGCTGTGGCACGCCAAACAAAAGCGGCGAGCTTTCGCCCGCCGCTTTGTAATCGATACCGTCGAAGATCTCAGCTTCTGCCGAACTCGTCGACGAGGCGGATGATGTCGTCTTCGCCGAGATAGGAGCCGGTTTGTACTTCGATGAGCTCCAGCAGGATCTTGCCTGGGTTGGCAAGGCGATGCACTTCGCCGAGCGGGATATAGATCGATTCGTTTTCGCGCAGCATCTGTACGTTTTCGCCGACAGTTACTTCGGCCGTACCCTTGACGACGATCCAATGCTCGGAGCGGTGGTGATGCTTCTGTAGCGACAGCTTCTTGCCCGGCAGCACGAAGATGCGCTTCACCTGGAAGCGCTCGCCATTCAGCACCGAGGTATAGCCGCCCCAGGGGCGGTAGGAGGTCGGATGCGTTTCGGTGAGCTTCGCCGTCTTCTTCTCGCTTGCGAGCAGCTTAACGAGCTTGCCGACGTCCTGGCTGTCCTTAAGATGGCCGACATAGACGGCGTCTTCGCTAGCGATGACGGCGACGTCCTCAAGGCCCTGCACGGCGACGTGCAGGCTGTGTGACATGACGAGCGAATTCTTCGTGTTGACCAGCGTCGTGGCACCCGTCGACACGTTGCCGCTTTCGTCACGGCTGCCGACTTTCCACACCGCATCCCAGCTGCCGAGATCGGACCAGGTGAAGGGCGAGGGAACGACTGCGGCATTGGCCGTCTTTTCCATCAGCGCGTAGTCGATGGAGATGTCCGGGCTTTTTGCGAAATTATCGGCGTCCAGGCGGGTGAAATCGAGGTCGCGCGTCGATTTGGAGACGGCCTTGCTGGCAGCCTTTTCGACGTCGGGCGCAAATTCCTTCATCTCGGCGAGAAGCTGGCCGGCGGAGAACATGAACATGCCGGAGTTCCAGTAGAAGCTGCCGCTTGCCACCATCTCCTTTGCCTTTTCCAGGACGGGCTTCTCAACGAAACGCTTGACGGCATGGGCACCGGTCGAGAGCGCCTTGCCGCTTTCGATATAGCCATAGCCGGTCGCCGGTTCCGTCGGCTTGATGCCGAAGGTGACGAGCTTGCCCTGCAGTGCCGTATCGCGTGCCAGGCGTACGCAATCATAATAGGTCGCGTTGGCGTCGATCTCGTAATCGGAGCCGAGGACGTGCATGATGGCGTCCTTGCCGAAAAGCTCGGTGACGAGCGCGGCGGCGGCGGCAACGGCGGCAGCCGTGTTGCGGGCCACCGGCTCCAGCAGCACCGCTGCCAGTTTCAGGTCGAGTTCGCGGGCCTGTTCTGCGACCAGGAAGCGGAATTCCTCATTGGTGAGAACGATCGCAGCTTCATAGAGCTCGGGGTCGGCCACCCGCTCCAAAGTGTTCTGAAACAGCGTCCTGTCGCCGATGAACTGGATGAATTGTTTCGGGGCGGAAGCGCGCGATAGCGGCCACAGCCGTGTACCCTTACCGCCTGCCATGATCACCGGGACGATTTTTGCCGCCATGCTCTGCCTCTCCTGGCCATCTCAATTGAAGCCGTCTGACGACGCACAACCATTGTGCGCCGACCATGCTCCTTCGACAATTTCCATCGCCATTGCGATGTTTTTTCTTAAAGCGCTAGCTCTAATACGTCGAGATCCTAAACATTCGACAACTTTAGTCCACTAGATCCACTGAAAGTGTGTCGCATGCGCGATTCTGTTTAAAAAAAGCAGAAGCCGTAGAAAGACTGCCTTAGCTACAGATTAAAATAGCATTGCCTCTAAGTAATAGTTTCAATGCTACAGAGATCAAGCTTCCGCTCTGTCTTGCCGCTCATCCTGCGCCGGCGCGTGGTCGGGGCCGTTGCGTCTGTTGTACCGGATCGAAGACCAAAGCGAGATGCCGATCAGGGCCGCGCCGCCAAGGCCGGTGATGACTTCGGGGATATGCATCAGCGTCTGCACGTACATGATCACCGAGAGGATCAATATGGCGTAGAAAGCACCGTGTTCGAGGTAGCGGTAGTGGGCGAGCGTGCCCTTTTCCACCAGCATGATCGTCATGGAGCGGACATACATGGCGCCGATGCCGAGGCCGATGGCGATGATGAATAGGTTTTGTGTGAGGGCGAAGGCGCCGATGACGCCGTCAAAGGAGAAGCTGGCATCGAGGATTTCCAGATAGAGGAAAGCGCCGAAGCCGCCCTTCGCCGCAGCGCTCATCGTTCGCTGCGAGGCGTCCAGAAAGCCGGCTAGGACCTCGACGAGCAGGAAGGTCAGGAGGCCATAGATCGCGGCGTGCAGGAAGGTCGTCGCGTCATCACCGTCGAGCACCGAGGTGAAGATGAGGACCAGGACCAGCACAAACGCGATTTCGACGCCCTTGACGGTGGCAAAATGCGCCATCCGCTTCTCGATGAAGCCTATCCAGTGCACATCCTTTTCATGGTTGAAGAAATAGGTCAGGCCCACCATCATCAGGAAGGTGCCGCCGAAGGCGGCGATCGGCAGATGCGCTGCCTGCATGATCTCGGCATATTGCTCGGGCTTCGCGGCGGCGAGTTTCAGCGCTTCCCACGGGTTGATCCAGGCGGCGATGGCGACGATCATAAGCGGAAAGACGATCCGCATGCCGAAGACGGCGATGATGATGCCCCAGGTCAGAAAGCGATGCTGCCAGACCGGCGTCATCTCCTTCAGCTTGTTGGCATTGACGATGGCATTGTCGAAGGAAAGCGAGATTTCCAGCACAGCCAGGACTGCACAGATAAAGAAGGCTGTGGCAAGGCCGCTGAAGGTGCCGGTGGTGTTCCAACCCAACAGCGCACCGAGCGTAAGGCCGCCGACGGTTACGGCAAAGGCCCAGCCGAAATAACCGAGAACGGATTTTGAGGCGGCGGGCGACTTCATGGATGCGCCTCGCTGGAAATGGAGTGGATATACCCGGATTGCGCGCACAGCCGCATACCGAAGACGGCATGCGGGTCAGGCATGGTCAAGCTCATCATGGAAAGAAATCCGCCGGCTCATCTGCAGGCGGTACCGACATCGCGAGAGCGCCGTGAAAACTCTCGCCAGAGGGGCCCGGCACCAAAGTTCAATCCGCTGCCGATGTCAGGAAGGCGCGGGAGATGCTCCATAGTTAGTGAAGTTAGGATGCAGGTCAAGAGTTGAAATGATGATGGGTCTCCTTGCCCTCGATAATTGAGAAATTCGGGGAACCAAAACGGAAAAGGCTGCGTTTGGCTTTCAGGTGTCTTTGTGACCATCCGCCGCCGCGGCGGGGTCCTTACCCTTAACAACAGCGTTCAACAGGAGGAACTCCGATGAGTCCAGCACCCATTCACCGCGCGCCGCGGACGTCAAAACCGGAGCTGACGGAACGGCAGAAAAAGGCAAGGCCCAATACGCTTCGCCAAGCCCAGGTTCTGCCGCCGCATCAGGTGGATCTGACACTGCATCCTGTAACCCATGAGGACGTGCACGTTCCCGCCCACGTCAACGGTTCGGACCTGTCCCGGGAAGCGCCGGGCGATGCAAATCATGGCAGAAAACGGAAAAATGCGCTGCCGCACTAACACAAGATGACGGCGGCGCGATGATGACGGCTACTTGTGGCGAGGCGCCTTGCCGTCGGATGTAAAGCTGCCGTTGAAGCTCATTTCCGGCGATTTGGCCGTACATTCGATGGCGACCGGCTTGCCAGCGTAAGGATTTGCGAAGGTGCAGGCGCCCTTTGCTGGGACTTGATTTGACATATCGTTGCCGGCACCCGTCGCGATAACGTCGATCGGCAATTGTGCGGTGCCTTTCTGGTTGCCGGGCTTGATGCCTTTTCCATTGCCACGGAATCCGAGCATTTTGCCGCCGGATGTGAAAATGAAAGTCACGGAGCCGTCAGGTGCGGTGACGCTGGCGAGTTCTGCCTTGCATCCCTTGGAGGCATCGAGTTTGCCGACCACGAGCTTGGAACATTTTCCGCTGACCACGGTGGCGCCCTGTGCCGGAAAATTCTCGACGGGAGCAGCTGCGGTCTGTGTGGCGACCAGCGCTGTCAATCCAAAAGCAATGCCTGCGAATCGCATAAGAGAGGCTCCTTTCAAGCCCGTGCAGATTCGCCGATCAAAATGTGGCAGTCAACCCGAAGCGGTGCACAAGTCCAAAGCCCACAGACGACGCCCGGATTCAAGCCGGGCACGTCGAGGTCCGATGGCAGGAATGCCACTGTCGTAAAGTCACTGCGACCGTTAGGCGACGCGTTTCAGTGTTGTTGTGCGGATTCCGGAACAAGCTCGCCGATCAACTGCAGCAGGGCATTCTGCCGATTGCCGCCCCCGGCCAGGAATTCATAGAGTGTCATGGTTTTCTCGCTGCCGCCATCGACGACATAATCCGCCTGGCGGATGACGTAGACCTCACCGCTCTCGGTGTCGCGGGCGAGATGGAACATGTACTCATCGCCATTGGGCTTGTGGTTCTTGTAGAACTGCCGCTTCATCACCGTCATCTCATCCTCCCGTATGATCGATGCGCTGATATGACAGTAGGATGACGGCGCGGCCGGAAGTCAAGCGGCTTGTAGCGGGAACTTGTGTCGCAGGCTCCGTTCGCCCCCGCAATCCCCGCGAACATCAGCATGTGATTGGCTATCTCCCAAAAGACTACTATTCTCGACCTGCGCTCGAATTTTTCGGGACGCGGCTAGTTGGAGATCGAAGCACATGAGAATGATGTTAGCGTTGGGAGCGATTTTGAGCCTGGCATGCGTCTCTGCCGGCGAGGCGCCTTCGAATTACCAGACCTACCATGGCGGTATTCGCGCCGACAGCGATCCGGTGGTGCTGGCGACATATGAGAGGGTTCTCGATCGCTGCGAGCCTGAGGCTTATTCCTGGCGCCGTGGCTCTCCGGACCCCAACAGTACCCCTTACTGGCTGGCTCTGCGAAATTGCCTCTATCGTCACGGCTTTGTCGATCGTGGCGTCTACGCCTATCCGACGACGGCGGTTTTGCGGCATTTCCTGGATCGCTGACCGGGCTGCAATTCGCTTCAGGTCAAGGGGTATTTTTCGGTTTGATCTGCTTTGGGGATAACCGGACTCTGTCAACCGATAAGAAATGAAAAAGGCCTTTCGATTTCTCGAAAGGCCTTGCTTTTCAGCGAATTAGGATGGTGGGCGTGACAGGGATTGAACCTGTGACCCCTACGATGTCAACTTTCGGCCCCCTCGCGGAATCCCCGGAATTGCTGGGACTCTACGCTTCGTAAATCGTCGTTTTCGGCACTATGTTGCTACTCTGTTCCGCTTTTCAGGTTTGGTGAACCTGAGGAGCACTACGTAGCGATCCTCGATACATTGTCATTGAAACCATTGGGGTTTTTTGTCGAAATATCCCTTTTGGCTGTTACAGAGTGGTCGGAGGTTCGATATTCACCCTTCCCACCATTTGCAGTCAGGTCCAATGTGTCGGCAAGGTCCCGAAGGTGTTCGGGGCTGTAACGCGCATAGACCTTTTCTGTGATCCGGCTGTTCGAATGGCCGAGGAACTGAGCGATCCTCGTCATTGAATGGCCGTCCTCGGCAAGCCAGACGGCGGCCGAATGCCGGAGCATATGCGGCGACACGTCGCTGATCTTTGCAGCCTTGGCCGCAGCCTTCAGCCCCTTCTTGATCGACTTCACCTGGACACCAGCCCATTCGATCACATAAGGCGATAGCGCTGCCTGCTTGGCAAGCTTCAACTCTCGCATCAACGTCTCGTTCATCGGAACGGTGGCGCGACCTTTCCGTGGCGCCCGATCGAACGGATTCCGCAGGTTGATCAGCCGGCGCTCGAAGTCCACCCGGTCCCACGTCAGTTCTAGTGCCGCAGCATTGCGGGCGCCTGTTCCGATCATCAGCATGATCGCAAGGCGGATATGTGGGACCTTCGCCCCCTCGATCATCTTCCCGACTTCATCCCGCTTCAGATAGCCATCCTTCGGGTCTGGCTTCGCCGGCCGCTCGATGTGCGGCGCCCGCGCGATGAGGCCGTTCTTCTCCGACCAGACCAGAACCGTGCGCAGGTGGCCGAGCTCGGTGTGGATCGTGCCGTCCTGGATGCCGGCCTTTCGGCGTTCAGCGGTATGGGCCTGGCAATCGAGGATGGTGATCGCCATTCCCTCCATTTTGCCGAAGCGGTCCTTTAGGGCCTTCCATGTGAATTTCATGGTGCCGACGACGGCACGCCCTTCCTTGGCGATGACGTAGGCTTTCCACAGATCCTCTACCGTTGTGCCCTTCGGCCGGGTCAGTTCCGCGTATCGAGACGCGGCGAGGCGGGACGCCTCTTTCTGGTCTCGGGTGCCAAGGCGATAACGTCGGCGGATGCCGCCGGGCTCGTCCCATGTGACGCAAAACTCTCCTTGGAGTCGCGTAAGTCTCCACTCTGACATTTTTCAAAGTTCTCCACGTCTTGAGGTTTGATCCTCAGAAGCTTCCCGCCAAGACGAAAAGCCGGAAGCTCCCCACAAGCTATGAGCTTGCGAATATGACGTTCGGAGCATTCCCAATGGTCGGCTAGGCTCTTCGGTGTGAAGGGCTTAGTCATGGGCGCTTCCCCCCGTTATCCACATTGTTCACAGGCGCGTTTTCCACAGCCTGTGAATCGCCGTCGCTGATGCGATCTAAGATGGCGAGAGCCTTACTGATGCCGCCTTGGGCGGCGTCGGCGAGAAGATGAAAGGCGCAATAGTCCCTTCCGCCTCCTCCCAGCACCTCGCAGCTTTCCATTGCCATCTTGAGCGCATGCAGGCAGCTCAGGGACTCGCCCAATGCGTCTTCGATCTTGACGCTATGCATGGGCGTTTTCCTTCGCATGAGATCGATCCGCACGACGGGCGCCGGGAAAGCCGGCTTCAATGCGCTCTACGAGATCGCGCGCAACCCAGGTAAATGCGCTGGCGCGATCGATATAGTGCTTCGTATCGGGCGTCAGGGTATGGTGATCGACTTCCAAGAGCTTGGTCATCGTTTCGTCGATCAGATGCCCTAGGTGGATGATATCGCTATGAATTGCGTCGAGCGTATATTCCCCCTTCATAGCATTCCTCCCAGTTTGCGGCCGATGAAGGTGTTAAAGCGCGGCTCGATCAGGAGCATTCGTTCCATGGGCGTCGAAACGTGGAACACGCGCTCGTCGTCGATCCGACAATCCATCAGCTTGACGTCGTACCGCTGATGCGTGCCATTCCATGAGGGACTTGCTCCCTCGTAGCGGCCATCACCTTCATAGCGTCCAGTCAGCCTATGCGCGGTAATGACAAGCGCGCATCGCTGTTCGTCAGGATCAAGACCGGTAATGTGCCAGTGCCCGATCATGGGATCGATATCCTCTGCCGCTTTTTTCATTTCGGCGAGATGATAGGCGTAGCGTTCCCGCGCCGTCATCTTAGTCGCGGCGGCGACGAGGGTCGGTGCGCCGGCGACTGCCGTCGTCGAGAGTATAGACCCGGCCAGGAAGCCGAAGGATTGTCTGCGGGATAGGTTCATCGTGACGCCTCCCGCGCCGCATCAAGGATGCCTTCGACCTCGGCGAGCTTCTTCTCGATGATATCGGCGACAGTGGTTATCGCGTTCATGTGGTCGCGTTGGCCGAGCCCATGTGCAGCCATGAAAACCGCTTCGTTGAGGTGCTTAATCTCGGAAAGGAGATTTTGGGCGTCCAAAACGCGGCCGGCGAAGTCGTCAGGGGCTTGATGGGTCATTGGACACCCTCATCGTGAGCAGCCGCATAGAAGTCGCGTCTTAGCTCGGAAGCGCGGCTTGCGAGATTGTTCCATGCAAAGCTGATGATATCGCGCTCATAGGATGAGATATATTTGATGGTGCCATCCGCCAAAGGCTTTTCGATAAGGCGCTCGAAAAGCATGGTTGAAGCATGGATCATGCAGTATAGGTCGCAAATTTGCCCCTCGAGATCGAGAAGGGCGCCTTCGACTGCGCTGCGTTGGTTTGTTGTTTGGGCGTCGAGCGAAGCTTCGCCAGCGGCCGGAATCGTGTTCGGCATCGGGATTCTCCAAATAGTGACGGGTGGAGGTCGGCGCAAAAATGCGCCCGATCTAGCTATGCCTTCAATGGCTGGCTGAGCTTGAACGGTCGGGCAATGATGTCGTGACGGACCATTGTTTCGGAGTGTGGCCGGCATTCTCCGACGAATTTCTTGAACAGCGCGCTAATGTCCCTGATCCAGTAAACGCCATAGCTGCTGCCCTGGGCGTCTTCGTGGCTGTTTTTGACCATGCCGAAGGGGCGAATGCCATAGGCCTGGTGATCGAGCACGGTATCAATGATCGGGCCAGACAGTCCGTAGAGACGGTTCATCCGGATACGAACCTCCGAGCGCGTCTCGGCATTCTGCGGCTTGGCCTTCAACGGTGCTTGCTGCTCGATGATGTCGATGCGGGTTGAGACGTACTTCATTTCAGCGGCTTGCTGCGCCTGCCGACGCTCGCTGTCTGCCAAAAGCCGAAAGGCATTTGCGAATGCTTCAGCCGTCGTCGGAAGCTGTGGGGTGAAGGTTCGGTGCGTCTGCCAGTAATCCACCAACCGCGCCGTAAACTCTGGTGAGAGCTGGGCAACGACCACGTAGCTGTCGCGCTCGCCAACGATGTATACCTGAACCGATTGGCCGAGGTGATTTTTAACTTCCCCCATTGGGGGGAGTTGAATCGCGCCACGATCTGCAAGCCGCTCGATAGACTGCTTGACCTTGTCGTGACGGGAGTTGACGACCTCGGCAATTTCCAAGCTCGTCATAGTCTCGTGTTTACCGCCGATTGGCGGCATGCTATTGATTAGGGCGTCCATTAAAGCCTCCTGTGGCTGGACTGTGAGACCGCCTGCCAGCGGTTTTCATTTCGAAATCGGCGATCGGTGGGCCTGCCAGCCTGCTTGGTCGCCGTTTTCATTTTGGTACACTTCATCATTCCGGTTTAACAAAACAGCCGAAAGGGTTTGCGGGTTAGTCGCCAGCCCGAGCCGGTGTCTCAGTTTTCAGGCCATTGTGAACAAGACGCCGTATCGCTTCAGAGCGTGTCCTGATCTTCCTGGCAAAGCCCCAGTCGTCGATTTGGCTGAGTTCTGCGTCGGTGAACGTCGTGCCGATGCGGCGCTGCGGTACATCATCTTCCTGCGGTTGAGTCATTGCACTTGCCTTTCATTAACCGCACTGCATCTGCAGTACGCACATAATTAACCAAGTTCATTTTTCGCGCAAGGGGCATTTGCACTACTCACACATAAAATGTACGGTGTTTGCATTACACGGAGTGTGCGATGGCTGTATCGTTGAAGAAGTCGTCCAAGAGCGAAACCCTGACCATTCGCTTGGACCCGAAAAGTCGTTTTATGTTGGAATTTCTCTCTCGCCTGAAAGGCCAGACGATTACGACAGTGGTCGAACGCGCTATCGCGGACGCGGCGAACCGTGAGACGGTCCTGCTCGATAATCCATTTTCCGCCAATCCTGATGAGAAAACGTGGCGCGACTTTTGGAGCGTCAGCGATGCCGAGCGCAATTTGAAGCTTGCTCGCCTTCCCGACGTTCACCCAACGTTTGAGGAAGAGCGGCGGCTGGATTTCGCAAAGCGCTGGTGGCAGTTCTTTTTCGTCAACGCACATGCCATGATCGTCGACCGTCAATTGGCTGACATTCTCTGGCCGCAGATCGATCACTTCATTGAGATCGAGAAAGATAATCAAACCACGAACGTGTTGGCTGCTGGAGACGCGATGGCTAAAGCCTTGAGAGGAGCCGGCATCGAGCCTCCCGACTGGATCCCGTCCAACGCTAGCATACCTTTCTAACGGACAAACCGTCACGTTTGCTCTAACGATCTGCGCAAAATTGCGCCGATCTCCGATCGATCTGATTTTATCACTTGGGGCGCCATGGGTGGCATGGGCTAACATCAGTCACCCTCGCGCGTGTGTGCGCCGCGCGCTGTGCGCGGATGTGCGGGTGCACGCGCATGCGTAAGCGCGTCAGTGAAATCCTCTACCAGTAATGATTTCAGGAAGAGCTCGAGGCCATCTTTAGCGTCGCCCCAGCCGTATGCGGCATCCATCAGGCATTCGACGAGTGTCTGACGTTCGCCGAGGGTGCCGTGCAGCAGATAGCGTATCTTCGCCTGGACGTCTTCGGCCGTATCGCAAGTGGTCTGGCGAAACTCTCTGAAGCTTCGGATCTCGGCTCGACGCGTTTCGACGGCGGCCGCAGCATCCAGCGCGCCGCCGTTGTCGTCGAATTGCGCTTCGTCGCTCTCGACCGAATTCAAGTGACCGTTGATGGCAGAGGATGCGGGCGACCGGCGCAGACGGTCGTACAGCAGAGCGCCGGCGATGTCGGCTTCCATGGTTTTGAGATATGTCTGCATGCTTTCTCCATCAGTTAGATGAAGAAACATAGCGACTGAAATTTCAGCCGTCAATCAATTTGAATGAAATTTCATTTCCTGAGGCGAAGGGGATGGATATCGCGAATGATCCTCACGACGACACCTCTTACCCTTACCGAATAACTGCCTGCATCGTAGTTATTCGGATCATCGCTGTCAGAAATTTCGTCGATATTTATGGTTAGAGATCGAGTAGGGCTGCTGGGGATCGCCGGCCCCGTATCCCAATCTGGCCCAGAGGGCGATCCCACCAAATGTATCAGGCTGCCAGCTCTTCGAACGAGTCTAATGCTATTCTCTGAAAATCCCACAGCCGCAGGAATGCCTGCCTGGCAGTACACAAGTGCCCCATCTTGAAGCGGTATCGATTGACCCATGGCATGCTTGGGCGGCATGGCGATGGTTGCGATATCCCCATAATGTATTCCGATTGACGTGAGGGATGTGTCCCCGACGAAGACACCAAAAACATGCCATCCTGGGTAATCGACACTACCAAATAGGCTATAATGCCGTTTTGTGTCCGCAATCCGGCTTCTTGCGGTTTCACGGTCTTCGAAGACGCCGACCTTTGCCTCCTCAATTACGTTTACCCACTTAGCGCCTCCGCCGGCGTCATGATGGTCGAAGGTGGCATCCTCTGTGCCTGGGGGGGTGGGTGAGGGGTCGATGGTAGCTCCGACAAGATATGCAAGTGAGCACTCTAGAACGCTCGTCAGCTTCTCGAGTGTGGCCAAGCGTGGGCTGCCGGAATTCCCAGAGAGAATATCTGTGATGGCAGATCGGCCAAGCCCTGCTTCGACAGAAGCGGATGCGGCGCTTTTTCCTAGAGCTTCCAGGCGGTTGCGAATTCTTGCGGATAAATCGTTTTCCATGTCCTAAAGTCTCTTTCATGGCGCTGGAAAAATCAAAACCGAAATATCAGTATAAGACAGTTGCTAACGAATGATTTTTCAGTATGCTTAACGCATGATGGAAAACGAACTCCGTAAAAACCTTCTGGTAACTGCCGCAGCGTTCGCCCGGGCGAGCAACTGCGCCATCTCCACCGTCTCCCGTCGAGTGAAGAACAATCCCAACTTCTTCTCTCGACTGCAGGACCCGAAAAACAGCTTCACCGCCAGAACTTATGACGAGGTTATGCGGTGGTCCGTCGACAATTGGCCTGATGGCAAACAAATGCCCTTAGAGCTGATGGGCTGGATGGCGAGCGCCGGGTATCAAAAGCGCGAGGTCGAGGTATGACGAACGTCATTCCCCTTCACCGTCACATCGATCGGCAGTGGCAAGCCTATGTGGATGCCTTGCGGCGCGCCGAGCAATCGCTGTCGATTCAAGACGGCATCGCCGCAGGTAAGGCGTGGCGTGCATGGCTCAATCTATTCATGACGGCCGACCAGCGCAATTTCCTTGACGGGCCTGGCAAGGAATAGCCGCATGACAAATACGAATGACGGCCAATCTTCGGTCGATCGAGGCTTTGTAATCGAGATAGAGCAAGAGGTTCTTGGGGCATTGCTGGTCTCCGGTACGGTTGCGCCGATTCTCGGGGTCCTTCGGCCAGATCATTTTCTGGAGCCCATCCACCGCAGGCTCTTCCAGCACATGCTTCTTGCCCATGAGCGATATGGCCGATCAGCGCTCAGCGTCGTTTACGGCATGTTTGACCGCGACGAGGTTGACACTTGGGAAAAGGTCACGACGCGGCGCCTTGCGCAATATCTCGCGTCCCTGGCTGCAAATACGACTTTGGGCATTGGTGGCATCAAGTTAACCGCCGCAAACCTTATTCATCAGAGCGCCCGCATCGGGATTTCGATCGAGGCGGAGCGATTGGCATTGGCCGCCAATGACCCGGGCGCGGACCCAATCCAGTTGGTTCGGACCGCGACGCGCACTCTCGATGATATTGCGGCCAGCCTTCGCGGCGGCAATCGAGGCAAAACCCGGTATTCGCTTTCAGAAGCCGCCGACGTTGCTCTCGATGAGGTCCAAAGCGCTATCCATAGGGGCGGTGGTATCACCGGCATCACGTGGGGCCTCACGGACATCAACAAGGCTACTGGCGGTATTCATCGTGGCGAAATGGTTGTTCTCGGCGCCAGGCCATCTATGGGCAAAACGGCGGTTGGTCTCGGCATTGGGATCAAGGCTGCGCAAGCTGGCTTTGGCGTAGGCTTCATTTCCTTGGAGATGGGCGCAAATCGCCTCGCAATGCGCGCCCTTACCGATATCGCTTATGACTGGGGCGTGAGGGTACCTTATTCCGATCTGATCACCGGCAATGTGTCAGAAGAGGATTTCGAAAAAATCTGCGATGCGAAGCAACGGTTCAACGCTCTCCCGCTCTGGATCGAGCAACAATCCGGCCTTTCGATATCTGACCTTCGGGTGAAGGTGGAGCGCATGCAGGACGTCGCCGATCGCGCCGGCAGCAAGATCGATCTCCTGATCGTCGACTATCTGCAGCTTGTAGCCGCGTCGTCTCGGTATTCGGGAAACCGCAACAACGAGGTCTCAGAAATTTCGGCTGGCCTGCGTCAGATCGCCCGTGAAAACGATGTGGCGATGATTGCACTGTCGCAGCTCAGCCGCGGCGTCGAGAGCAGGGAGGATAAGCGGCCGATGCTCGCAGATCTTCGCGATTCCGGATCACTTGAGCAGGATGCCGATATGGTCGCATTTCTATACCGCGAGGCCTACTACCTGGAAAAGGCCAAAGGCAAAGACGCAAATGCCGAGATGGAACGGCTTGATCGCCTGGAACAGGTCGAGAGCAAGCTCCAATTCATTATCGCCAAGCAGCGGAACGGCGCGGTTAAGACGATAGAGCTCTTCGTCGACATTGCCGCATCAGCCGTTCGAAATGCAGCGAGGGCCTTCTAATGGCAGATGCTGCGCAATTTAAGGTCAGAAACTGGGAACAATTCCAGCATTATAAGGATCGCAATCCGCCGTGGATCAAGCTTCATTTCGCGCTGCTTGCTAGCGAAGATTGGGTGACGCTAGACGATGCTAGCAAGCTGCTAGCAGTCGTGTGCATGCTGATCGCGTCGCGCAACAACGGGATGGTTCCCAACAATCCGGCTTACCTCAAGAGGGTCGCATACCTAGATCGTCTTCCAAAACTTAAACCATTGATAGATTGTGGTTTTCTGGAAATTGTGCAAGCAAATGCTAGCGGCTTGCAAGCGCATGCTAGCACGCCGCAAGCGGATGCTAGACCAGAGACAGAGACAGATACAGAAGATAAAGATTCTTCCTCATCGCGGCCTTCCGCCGCGAAGGCGAATGAGGCTCAGTCTCAGAAGAAAATTCTGGAAGCGGAATTTTCCGAGACCTTCTGGCCTGCCTATCCCCGCAAGGTCGAAAAGCAAGACGCGCTGAAAGCTTTCATCAAGGCTCGCGCTAAGGCATCGCTCGAAACCATCATGGCCGGTGTCAGAGCCTATGCCGCCGAGGTGGCGGGGAAAGAGCTGCAGTTTATCCGGCATGCCGCAAAATTCCTGAACTCGGCGAGCTGGGAAAACGCCGCCGAAACAGTTGTCGCGTCGGCGGTTGTCGTCGACGATGCCCAGTGGGCGAAGCGCCTAGCCTTTGCTCGCCGCGAACACGCTTGGGACAGCGGCAAATGGGGTCCAGTGCCCAATGCGCCTGGCTGCATCGTTCCCGCAAACCTCATCGAAACCACGGACGGCGCCGGTTGGCGCGAGTGGGAGAAAGCTGCATGACGATCCGCGAACGACAGGAACGCGAGGCGCACGACCGCGAAAACCCATGGCGGCCGATGAATACCGCGCCGCGGGGAACCGGCCTCATCTGCGATCTACTCTTCGACGACATGGTCGGGCATTTCGCAGCCGAAGGACTGCAGTTCTTCTGCGACGCGAACGGCCATTGGTATCAGATCGACTCGCCCAAGCGAGTGTTTCGGCCGATCAACTGGCGGCCGTCCTATGTGCGCATGACGATCGAACGCCGCAACCTGATCAAATCGAGGGCAAGATGAACGAGAAAAATAAAAGTTCCGCGCGCCCCCTGAGATTTGCGTCACGTCTATGGGCGCTTCTCGGTTTGGTGAGTTGGTGGCTTGCGATGACGCCGGAGGCCTATGTCGCCATGTTCATGATCATAGGCGCAGTTTTCGCTGTCGGCGATGAGATTTTGAATGAGCTTCGCAAGGGGGAAGGGGCGAACGAACGTGGCTAATTTCTCTCAAGTGCAAAAGATGACCGACGGTCGCCTCGATCCATTGGGAAGAACGACCACCGACGGTTTCGTCATTGCCGTTTCTGATCGCAGTGGTGGTTTGCATCCTTGGGGCGATCAGCTTTTCCCAACCATGGATGCGGCGAACATGACCGCTGCTCGTTGCGTAACTCAACCCTGCGACATCGTGCCTGCCCGGCGAATAACGTTCATGACAGGCAAGCCTGCGTTTGCTCGCTACCGTTCGAAGATACTGATTGGGGAGCCTTCCGTTGCCAAAAATTCGTAAAGCCCGACAAAAGAAAACGGCACAAGTCGAGCAGCTTCGGCCAGGTCGCGCCGTGTTGCCAGAGGATGGCCCTCGGCGAGTTCATAACCGCATCCGTCTTCACGCCCAGCCGGCACGTCGACGCGGCCCACGGATTGCGCCGTCGACGGTCCGCATTCCCCGTTCTGAAATCGAAACGCGCTTGATGACGGCGATGAAGACGCTTCGCGCTGTCCCGGACAAGGAGCGCCGTTTTTTAATAGTCAGATCCTCATCGCCTGACTATGTGCGTGAGTATATCGACGCTTACGATCCAGATGATGAGGCTATGCCGCGGTTTAAGCCTACGCCTGCAGATGTCTCAGATTATCTGACCGCACTGTCGTGGGTGCGGCATCTCGACAAAGCGGCTTGGCGCATTCTCTGGTGGCGTTCATTTGATGTTTCGTTCGGTCTGATCGGCAAGAAGATTGGACGCAGCGACGAAACAGCCCGGAAGCGATATGAAACGGCCATTACAGACGCCTGGATCGCGGCTAACACGTAGTTTTTCCCATAAACTTTGAGGATGGTAGTGAATTTCACTAAAAAGTGCTTGGCAAATTTGGCATTATCGACCATCTTCTGTGCAAGAATTGGTGATTTGCGTTTTTGACGCTCACCGCAACAGAGGGTCGCTTTCGAGCGGCCTTTTTCGTTTCAGCAGGCAGGGAAAACGGTAAGCCGACGGGCAAAATCAGTAACATCGGATTTGCGTGCGTGGATGATAGCTGATGTAGAGCCCGCTTCGGTGCGGACGTAAATCCAGGCTCCCACAACAAAGGCCCGGCAGGTGAGAACCGGGCCATTGCTGATACTAATTATCGGCAAACACGCTCTACGGTAACGACCCGATGGCCGTGGTGCCAACCGACCATTCGCTTTGTAAAGCAGTCGTGGCGATGACGGTTATGGCCCCAATCGCCGTGATCATAGTGGCGATGGTGGTGGTAATACCCGTCATCGGCCAGCGACGGGGCGGTCGTGGCGACGAGCGAGGCCAAGGCTACTGCTGAAGCGATAAAGAACTTGTTCATGGATTTCCTCCGAACATTTTGCTCTTGTACAACGTCCTAGGGGTGACGTTGGTTCGACCCTAGACCCAGAGGGATGAATAAAGCCTGACGTTAGCGTTAATGTCAGCTTCAGGTGGCGAAGAGATCGGGAAGAGGTGACATCTATCCGCCGGCGCTACGGCGTCGCTTCCCGGCACCAATCCGAGCGGCTGCATTCATCAGCAGAACCGGAACGCAGAATGATGACTGCTCCGGCTAGTCGGTTAAACGGCAGGGGAAAGCCCACGTAGACTGCCACCCTTCGGGGCCGATTATGGTGCGCTCGGTATCGCCCTTCAATCCGAAGGCGCGTGACATAGAGATCATGGCGTTCAAGCCATGAGTTGTGAACGGACATCTGCGAAGCAGAATTCACCTATCAAAAATGGCAAAAATCGATAAAAAGTTGCAATGTGCTCGTGTGAGCTAAACGATGAAGTGGAAGTGGTGGGTGGCGATGCGATCGCGAAATTTTTCGACGCCGTATGTTGAGCGGACGAATGTTCGATAAACTGTCGTCGTTCGTTTCTAAATTGCATTTCAAAGCAGGCCCGAAAGCCTCAGGTGGGTCCAAAGCCGGCTCTTCGCGTTTTGTCGTTATCAACATTCATATCGACTACGAACGCAATGCCTTGGTGGATTGTACCGATAGCCACCGCGTCTACTGCGACAAGCACGGTTACGAATACCATCAAGTGCATCAAAGCCTTCTGGCCGGAGCTTTGCCGACTTGGTCAAAGCATGTTGCGGCCCTAAGCCTCATCGATTCCTGCGACGGTGTTATGATCATCGACTCCGACGCAGAGATAATGGGTTGTTGTCCGCCATTTCATGAGCTGCTTGAGTCTAATCGCGACTTCGACTTGTTTTTGGCTTTCGGCCATTCGTTCCGTCCGAATGCAGGAATGATATTATTGCGGGGCTGCACGCAAACCTCTCGAAGCTTCCTTGAAACTCTCCTGGCTGAACGTGAAAATCCCGTGCCCGTCCAAGATCAGGCTCGTCCGGGCGGCGACAACGGCCACGTTATCCATCTTCTCCGTCGTCCCGAATATAAGAGTAAGCTCTTTCTCCTCGGGGCAGTCTGGAACAACACTACCAAGCCGACGGACTGGGATTTTATTCGCCACTATACTGGCCCGATGGGGGAGGTCGCTCGCGAGAACGCGGTAACGGCGTAGCTGTGGTTCAACCAGGTTATAGTTTCGCAGCCCGATCGGCATAACTACTGTACCGGCGAGCTTGAATGTTCAGTCTCGAATACGTCTGACGACATCAACTCGCTGACAGGTGCCGGTAGCGGGAACGACGTCGAGCTTCTGCCCGACTGCGAAACTATCCTTCGGTATGCCCAACTCGACGGTCATTTCGCATGGATATGATTTCCCAGCATGTATGCGGGTAAAAAAGATTCTGCCTTCCGTGATGGTTTTCCGCCCAGTCTCACGGCCTAACCGATCTGTCATGATGGCCTCGCGGTTCCAGACTTCGGCGATCGTCGCGACTGCATGCGGGAAGTGATGGATACGCCATGACCAGATCCCAAAGACAAGAATGCCGAAGATCAGGCAGCTGCCAACAGCCACAGCCAGCAGCCATAGTTGCCCAGTGGACTCGTCGTGCGGAACGTCATCGATCGCTTCTCTCATCTCGATGAAATCGATGTTGGGATCGGACGGATGATCCATATCTGACGCCGCATGCCTTTCCGGCTCTTGAGAAGTGCACCGCATGAGAGTGGCCGAACTTCGAACGACAATCAATGTAATTCCAACCAGCCGATCAGAAGGCAGGAACATGACAGGCAGCCCCTCAGACTTCACCTCTGAGATCGCGGACCGCATCTGTGAGCGCTTGGCCGAAGGCAATAGCCTTAGGAGCATTTGTGAAGCGGACGATATGCCTTCGAAGACGACGGTATTTCGTTGGCTCAACGCATTCCCAGATTTTCGGAACCAGTACGCCCGCGCGCGCGAAGCTCAGGCTGATACGCTGTTCGATGACATCCTCGATATCGCCGACGATGCGCGAAACGACTGGATGGAGCGCCGCGGCGAAGATGATGCAGGCTGGATCGCCAATGGTGAGAACATCCGCCGATCACAGGTTCGCATCGAGGCCCGCAAATGGATGGCCGGCAAGCTTCGCCCGAAGGTCTATGGCGACAAGCTCGATATCGATCTCAACAGCAAGGTCAACTTCGTCATCAATGCCAAGCCGATGACAGAGGCCGATTGGCTGAAAGAGCATGGATCAGACGACGATAAGTAGGACGGCGTGGGCGCCACAGGCTGGCCCGCAGACCGCTCTTGTCGATTGCCCGTTCCGTGAGGTGTTCTTTGGTGGCGCACGCGGCGGCGGCAAGACTGACGGCGTTCTCGGCAAGTATGCAATCAAGGCCGCGACGTACCGATCTGCCTTCAATGCGATCTTCTGCCGGCGCGAGCTGCCGATGCTGGATGATGCGATCGAGCGCAGCAAGGAAATATACGGCAAGATCGGCGCCGATTGGAAAGAGCAGAAGAAAACGTGGGTGTTTCCCGGTGGCGGCCGTCTACGTTTCCGCCCGCTTGAGCGTGTCCAGGACGCAGATAAGTACCAGGGGCAGAACGTAACCGATGCCTGTGTCGAGGAAGCTGGCCTTTATCCAGACCCTAAGCCGATCGACAGAATGTTTGGCGTCCTGCGATCTGCAAAGGGTGTTCCGACGCAATTGATCCTGACCGGCAATCCTGGCGGCGCTGGTCAGCACTGGATAAAGCAACGGTACATCGACCCAGCGCCGAACGGCATGAAGCTGCTGACACGCAAGCTACCGAACGGCAAGGAGCATCGCTACGTCTTCATTCCGAGCCGGATCGAGGACAATAAGCTCCTGCTTGAGAACGACCCGGATTACATCAACAACCTTTACCTGGTCGGCTCTGACCAGCTCGTAAAAGCCTGGCTCTCCGGTGACTGGAACGCGATCGAGGGCGCATTCTTTGACTGCTGGGACACTCGCAAGCATATCGTTCGTCCTTTCACCATTCCGCGCGATTGGACACGCTTCCGGTCGATGGATTGGGGCTCTGCCAAGCCGTTCTCGGTCGGGTGGTGGGCAATCGCTGGCGATGATCATCCGACGGAAAACGGTGTCATCCCTCGTGGTGCAATCGTTCGATATCGAGAATGGTACGGCTGCAAGGCCGGTGAGGCCAATGTCGGTCTGAAGCTGACGGCGGAAGAGGTTGCCCGCGGTATTGCCGAGCGCGAGGGCGCGAAATTCGATCCAGACACGAAGGTGATGATCGAGAACCCGACAGAGAAGGTCTCATATGGTGTTCTCGATCCTGCAGCCTTTGCTGAGGATGGCGGCCCATCGATCGCCAGCCGCATGATGCGTAAGACAAAGTTCAAGGTGATGTTTCGTGCTGCCGACAATGCCCGCGTATCACAGCGCGGCGCTATGGGCGGCTGGGATCAGATGCGCGCCAGGCTCAAGGGTGACGGTGAGCGGCCGGGATTGTTCGTGTTCTCGACCTGCACGGATTTCATTCGCACTGTGCCGCTCCTGCAGCACGATAAAGATCGGCCCGAAGATCTTGATACCGACGCGGAAGATCACGTTGCTGACGAGGCCCGCTACGGCTGCATGTCCCGTCCGTATCTGCCGCCGAAGAGAGACGAGCAGCCAGCGCAAAAGCATCAAGACTACACGCCGCGCAATAGCGGTGCGGATGCCGGGGATTGGATGACATACTGATGAATCAAACAGGCTATTCGGCTGGTTCGTCTCCGTCACAGGGGCCGACAGCCTCGACGCTTCCGTCTGCCCAGTCGTTCGCCAATCACGCGAAGCTGAAGAAGCAATATCTCGACTATCTCGGTTTGAAGAACGAGGAAATCAAAGAGCAGCAGAACGCGCGGCGCTATTACCATGGGGCTCAATATACGGCCGACCAGATCAAGGTTCTGAACAAGCGCAAACAGCCGGTCGTCACCTACAATCGCATTGGCCGCAAGATCAACAGCCTCGTCGGGCTGCTTGAGCAGCAGAAGACGGACCCGCGAGGATTTCCACGCACGCCGAAGCATGAGGAGGGCGCCGAAGTCGCGACAGCCGTTCTCCGGTATGTCTGCGATGAGCAGGACTGGCAGACGAAAGCGCTGCTGAGCGGCCAGGACGGTGCCGTTGACGGTTTGGCCGGTATCGAGCTCATAATCGAACGCGGCGATCAGGGTGACCCCGAAATCGGGATCGAAACTGTTGATGCTGCTTCGTTCTTTTATGACCCGCGCTCTCTCAAGCCAGATTTCTCCGACGCTCGCTATATGGGTGTCGGGAAGTGGGCCGATGAAGAGGCGGCCATGGAGATGTTTCCCGATAAGGCCGCTGAAATCAGTGCCTCGCTGGAGAACGGCTCCGAGCTGACGAGCAACCCGGACAGCGATAATAAATGGTTTGCCAATGGCGAGACATCGAAGCGCATTCGCATCGTCGATCATTGGTACATCAAAAATGGCGAATGGTTTTGGTGCATCTATACGGGCTCCATGATCCTGGCCGAAGGGCCGTCTTATCTTCGGAATGAGAAGAACAAGACAATCTGCAAATACATCATGTGGTCGGCGGCGATCGATCAGGATGGGGATCGGTACGGCTTCATCCGCAACATGAAGTCTAGCCAGGACGAAGTAAATGCGCGGCGCTCCAAGGGGCTGCACACGCTCAATTCTCGCCGCATTATCGTGGAGAAGGGTGCGGTCGATGACGTCGAGCAAACCCGACGCGAGGCCGCGCGCCCTGATGGCGTGATTGAAGTTGCACCAGGCGCCACGCCTCCCGTCTTCGACGATGCAGCCCGGGGCCAGGAACTGCAGGGCCAAATGGCATTCCTTGAGGATGCAAAGAATGAGATCGAGAACTATGGTTTCAATCCTGCTCTGATGGGGCAGGGCGTGCAGGACATGTCGGGCCGCGCTATCCAATTGCAGCAGCGCGCAGGCGTTGCCGAGTTGGGGCCGTACCTGTCGTCTAACCGGGGTTGGAAGATCCGCGTCTATCGAGCGATCTGGTGCGCCGTTCAGCAGCATTGGACCAGCGAACGGTGGATCCGCGTCACGGATGACGACAAGGTTGCGCAGTTCTTCGCCGTCAATCAGCTGTCGATCGATCCCCGGACCGGTCGGCCCGCCATCGTGAACGCGCTCGGCTCGCTCGACGTCGATATCATCCTCGACGAGGGCCCGGATAGCGTCAACATGCAGGGTGACGCATATGACACGCTATCCATCATGGCGCAGAAGGGAATTGCAGTGCCGCCAGAGCTATTGATCGAGCTCTCTCCGTTGCAGGGTTCGATCAAGCAGCGTGCGCTTGCAATCCTTCAGGAAGCTAAGCAGCAGGCTGCCCAGCCGAACCCGATCGCTGTTGCCCAAGCGCAGGCTGAATTGCAGCAGACGCAGGCCGGCGCGCAGCTGAAACAGGCACAGGCGGCCAAGGCCATGTCCGAGGCAAGCAACCCAAAACAGCCCAATGCGCCGAACGAATTGGATGTCGTTCGCAGCGTCGCTGAGATCCGAAACACCAACGCGCAGACGGCGAAAACGCTTGCCGATGCGCGAAAATCGAATGTCGAGGCCGAATTGAAGCCCGTCCAAGCCGCCAATGAGGCTGCGCGGACGCGTCAGCAGGCTCAAAGCAACCTCACATAGGAGCCGCCATCCTGAAGGGCGATCATCGGGCGCTGATCCGCATTCAGCAGAGTGCCGCCGACTTCATGGGCGATAGCCGCCGCCAGGCTCAAGGGCGATCCGTGAAACCTCCCACGAATTGGAGACTGCAATGTCCGTAAATTCGGAATTGAATGAGCTGTTGTCTGATGGCGTTGCGACGCCGGAAGCAACGGCAGATGCACCAGCACCAGTAACTGAGCAGCCAGCCGTCGCACGCGACGATCACGGCCGTTTCGCCACCAAGACGCCGGAAGAAGCGCCGGCTCCTGTTGTCGAGCAGCCAGTCGCCGCAGCCCCGACCGAACAGCAGCCGCACCCCGGCAATGTTCCTGTCGGCGCCGTGAAGGCTGAGCGCGAAAAGCGGCAAGCGGCAGAGGCTGATGCCGAAGCCCTGCGCCGTGAAGTCGCAGAATTGCGCGGAATGGTCGTTGCACGTCAGCAGCCGGCTCCGCAGCCACAGCAGGAAGAACGTCCGATTGCCCTGTGGGATGATCCGGACGCCTACCTGCAAAGCCAGCTCACGCCCTTCCAGCAGCAGATGCAGGAAATGCGTGAAGAACTGTGGGAATCGAAAGCAGCAGCTGTGCATACACCTGAAGCCGTGCAAGCGGCCAAGGCAGCGGCCGAAAAGCTCTTCGGTACCCCGGAAGGGAAGATTCTGCATCAGCAGATTACATCCGCCGGCGGCAATCCCTTCGACAATCTGGTGAAGTGGCACAAACAGCAGGAAGCTATCGCTCGTGTCGGAAACGACCCGGATGCGTGGCTGCAGGCTGAACTTGAAAAGCGCCTCGCTGATCCCGCTGAACAAGCGAAGATCCTCGAACGCATCCGCTCTGGTGCAGCATCCAATCCGACTACGGCACAGCCTGTCACAAGCCTTCCGCCGTCTCTCAGTCGTCTTCCGTCTGGTGGAAACGCCGCCGCGGACAACGACATGAGCGACAGCGCGCTATTCAGCCACGCAACCAGCGGCAAGCGGTAAAGCCAAGAGAGGCGCCGCGCCCGTCTTGAAAGGACCATCCCATGGCCGTCTCTACGGTTCAGGACAACAATAAACTTGTCCAGTACACCAAGGAAATCAACCGCGAGTTCGTTCGCGAAAACCTGTTCTCGCCCTACATGGGCCAGGATCTGACCGCTATCATCCGCATTCGCCAGGAGTTGAAGAACGGCGGCGAGCAGATGAACATTCCGCTTGTCACAAAGCTTCGCGGCAAAGGGAAGGGCGCTGGCACCCTCGTCGGCAACGAGGACAAGATCGACAACTACGGCATGCGCCTGTGGATCGATTGGGCGCGCAACGCCGTCACCATGAAGAAGAACGAGATCCAGAAGGATTCTGCTGACCTGTTCGGCGAAGCGAAGCCGCTTCTCGCGGATTGGGGTAAGGAGCGTCAGCGCGACGACCTGATTGCAGCCTTCATGGCCCTTCCTTCGGAAACCGCTCCCGTAGGGCTCGGCTCTGACGACGGCAACACCGTCAACGGTATCAGCTATGAGGCTGCTACTGCCGCGCAGCGCAATACGTGGAATGCCGACAATAGCGACCGCATCCTCTACGGCAATGCGATTGCAAATTACAATGCGGTTCACGCCACGGCTCTCGCCAACATCACCACGGCCGCCGGCAAGTCCAGCGCGGCGTCTCTCACTCTGGCAAAGCGCATGGCTGAAAATGCCGTGCCGGCGATCCGGCCGTTCAAAACTGCTGACGGCTATCAATGGTACGTCTATTTCTGCGGCTCGAACGAGTTTCGTGACCTTCAGAATGACGCCGACATCAAGACGGCGAACACGAATGCTCGTGCCCGAGAAGGCAACGGCATCGACAAGAACCCGCTCTTTGTCGACGGCGACCTTCTCTATGATGGCATCATCATCCGCAAGGTGCCGGAAATCACCCTGTACGTCACCCAGGTTTGGACATCGCTGACGACCGCCGGCAACAGCGGCTCGCGCATCGAACCCGGCTTCCTCTGCGGCCAGCAGGCGGCGGTTCTCGGCTGGGGCCAGATGGCAAAGCCAACCTTCCGCAAGGAAGACGACTACGGCTTCATCCAGGGCGTCGGCACTGAGATGGCCTACGGTGCTGCGAAGATGTTCAAGAAGCACCCGATGGACGGCACGGCACTGAAGCAGTGGGGCGTCGTCACCAAGTTCAGCAGCGCCGCGCAGGACTCTTGATGAACGGTTAGGGCGGCAATCGCCGCCCGTTTCCTTTCCCTCATTTATGAAAGGGCACGACGATGCCTCTCAATGCCAACACCACGGCGCGTGACGCCGGCTTTCAGAATGTCCAGTATTACCGCAAGCGCATCCAGTACACCGACGGCGTTCTGACGTGGAAGTTCAAAATCCCGGCCGGCGCAATCATCCTGGCGCCCCTCTCAGGCGTGGATGTACAGACCGTCTTTAACTTCGGCACCAACAATCGCGTCCAGATCGGCGATGCCAGCAACGCATCAAAATATGGTCTGAACGTATCTCTGGCGACTTTGGGCTTTGCGCCAATGGCTGTTGCGGTCGGCCATAAGGTCACGGTCGACACCGATGTTGTGTTCACCGTCGACAACAGCGGCACGGCAGCAACAACCGGCGATGCCGAGCTTGTGCTTGCCTACATCCCGGCAAACTGAGGGTCTCGACGATGGTAAAGGTCAAGTATTTGCCGGAACCCGGCACCCCTGACGATACCGAGACGCTGAATCACAAATTCAGTACTCGACGTGCGACCGATGTCACCGATGAAGCAGTTCTGGCCGTTCTTCGCGCAAATCCGTTCTTCCAGGTTCTGGATGACGACAAGGGCTCAAAGACATCCACTCCGGTGCCCAAGCCGGCGAGTACACAGCTTGCCGCGGTCGAGCAGGAAGATGGCACCTTTGCCATCACCAACGGGGCCGACCTCATCAAGGAAGGCCTGACCAAAGAAGACGCCGATGCGTTCAATGCCCTGTCCGATGAGGACAAGGTTGAATACGTCGCGGCATAACCAGCAACGGAGCGTGACGAGATGAAGACGAGACAAGACCTGATTCTTGCCACGCTCAAGCTGCTGCAGGCTGACGGCGGGGTAGGGCAGAACCCGCCGCCGGAGAACGTCGAGGATATCGACGGCATCATCGACGGAAAGCTTGCGGAACTAAGCCAGCGCCAGATCTATGGCGCGAACGATCCGCAGCAGTTTGATGACGAGGTGATAGAGCCTCTATCGACTATCCTCGCCAATTCCGTGGCGCCAAGCTACGGACAGCCTCGCAATGATGCCTCGAAGTTGGCGGCAGAGAACACGCTGCGCCAGCTCAAGCCTTCCACGTACGTTTCCGGCTCCGTTCTGCCAGTGGAATATTTCTGATGGCTGACATCATCTTTCCGACCAGCACGGCGCCAGGCGCTCGCCCGGGCGAAGGCTCTGGCCGACTGATCAATTGCTACGCCGAACCGCTTGAGCAGGGTTCGCGCAACAGTTTTGCGCGCCGCCGCGCTCCGGGTCTGTCGCCGGTGGCGAAGACGACGCATAACGGCTGCCGGGGCTTTCACTATTACAATGGTGATCTCTTCGTCGCGCAGGCCGATCGGCTCTCCCGGGTCAATTTTGTCTCCGGCGCCTTCGTGGTGACCGATATCGGCGCGTTGACCGGGACGAAACGTGTAACCTTCGCCCGCAACAACAAGGCACCGATTCCCGATATCGTCTGTGTCACGGAAAATGGTGCGTTCGTAGTCACGCGCGATGCGCCGCCAACGGCATATCCGGACGGTGATCTACCGCAGCCGATCAGCGTGACGTTTATCGACGGCTATTTCGTCTTTCCGATCCGTGACGGCCGATATTTTGTATCGGCGCTCAATGACACGGCTGTCGATGCGGTCGATTTCGGTAAAGCGGAGAGCCATCCCGGCGGCCTTCTGAACGCCTTCGGCTTCGGTGAGCAGTTGGTGCTCTTCGGACCTTCCGGCATGGAGTTCTGGCAGAACGCCGGGAACGCGACTGGCACGCCATTCTCACGCGCCGCAGTCTTTTCGAAAGGGTTGGCCGATACCTACGCTATCGCGGGCAATGAGGAAGGCTTCTCGAGCCTGATTTTCGTCGGCGACGATAATGGCGTTTATCGCCTCGATGGCGGATATCAGCCGTCCAAGATCTCCGGACCTGATCTCGATCGCCTGATCGAAGCCGTGACGGACAAGTCGGTGATCGATGTCACAGTTGCCGTTACTTCAGGCCATATGTGGGCGACGGTAACCGGCCCGACGTTTTCATGGACCTATGAGCTTGCGACCGGCTTCTGGCATGAGCGCGCGAGCTATCTCGACAATCATTGGCGGGGCGTCTGCTCGATCAAGGCCTTCAACGGCTGGGTGATCGGTGATCGCACCACGGCTGATGTTTGGAAGCTCGATCCGAATTATGCCAAGGAGGGCAGCGACCCACTTGTTTTGAGTGCGATTTCGCTGCCGACGACGAGTTTCCCCGATCGCATCGCCATTCCGCGCGCCGACTTCGATCTGATTGTCGGCCAGGGACTTGTGACGGGTGACGAGCCAATCGAGACCGACCCTGTCTGCCTGATCTCGTGGTCCGATGACGGCGGCAATTCGTTCGGAACGCCGCTGGTGCGCCAAATCGGCCGCTTGGCGGCGCATCGTACGCCCGTCGTCATCAACCGGGCCGGCATGTCGAGCCGATATGGCCGCGTCTGGCGCATTGACGTGTCCGATCCCGTCTATGTGTCCATCTTGGGCGGATCACAGCAGGCAACACCGGTTTCGAACTGATGGCTTCCACACTCGCACCACTTCCGCAACTGCCGGTCCCGACCGAGCGGATTGCAGACCCACAGACCGGCCGCGTCAATCAGAACTGGTACCAGTATCTGAAGGCGCTCGACCAACATATCCGCGAAGCTGAAAAGCGCATCGCTGCCTTAGGAGGCTGATTATGGGATTTCTTAGCTCTCTGACCGGCAGCAACATCGGAAAGGCTACAACGAAGGCGATCGGGCAGAACGGCGTTTTGCTGA
Organism: Rhizobium sp. BK098; assembly: GCF_014193155.1. Lineage (NCBI taxonomy): Bacteria > Pseudomonadati > Pseudomonadota > Alphaproteobacteria > Hyphomicrobiales > Rhizobiaceae > Rhizobium > Rhizobium sp. BK098. Next base: position 166,259 of record NZ_JACHYY010000008.1, read on the forward strand.
ACAACTTCCAGAATGCCGGCAACAGCATCATTGATACCGGCGAACAGAAGTCGGCCGGCGCGCTCGATCAGGCTGTCAGCAATTACGATCCCTATCTGACGGCTGGCAAGAATGCGACCAGCATGTATTCTGATGCGCTTGGTCTCAACGGTGCGGATGGAAATGCTGCGGCAACGGGTGCCTTCCAGGCGAGCCCTGGCTATCAGTTCTCGCTCGATCAGGGCACGCAGGCAGCGCTCCGCGGCGCGTCAGCTGCGGGGATGCTCAACTCGGGCAATACGCTCACGGCGCTATCGCAATATGGGACCGGCCTCGCCAATCAGGAATTTGGAAGCTGGCTCGATCGACTGAATGGTCTCTCCGGTCAAGGTCTCACCGCTGCCAACGGCGCCGCCGGCTCTCTTGGCAATCTCGCCAGTCTCTACCAGGGCACGGCAAATGATCGCCTTGGGCTCGAAAGCTCTGTCACTCAGGGGCAAATGGGCCTCAACAACGATCTGGCGAAGGTCAAAGAGCAGCAGGCCCAGAATAGCGGCAGCTTTCTCAGCAAATTGGTTGGGGGCGGCCTCAGTCTCGGGGCAAAGGCATTGACGGGAGGACTTTTCTGATGGCGATTGCAAGTCTTCGCGTCCCGATATCGGACCTTCCGAAGCCGGATATCTCCTGGCTCGACACGCTTTCGAATTCTGCTGGCAATGCCATCGATACGATCGCCCAGAACCGGGCCTTTGAACAGAATGTCATTCCGGCGATCACCGGCACGCCTGCGCCGCAGCAGCAACCCGGCTTTCTCAGTCGCCTGTTCGGCGGCAATCGCATCCCTGGGCCGGCAGTCCAGCAGCAGGTCGCGACCACCAACCCCGCTCCGGTGCAGGGAAGCGCTGCAGTCGGCACGCCGAACGATATCCAGAACCAGTTCATCAATACGGTACGCAGCGGCGGCTTGACGAATCCTTACGGCTTGGCGGCGGTTGCCGCGACGGGCCGTGCGGAAAGCTCGTGGGATCCGTCGAAGGTAAACGCCGCATGGCCTGATCCATCATAAGGCGGTGCTCCCGGTACTGCGGGCGGCATTCTGTCCTGGCGCAACGAACGGCTGGCAAATCTGCGCAACTTTGCGCAGTCGCAAGGCGCCGATCCTTCGAACATCAGCCCCGAGCTACAGGCGAAATTCTTCCTTCAGGAAGACCCGACGCTCATCCAACGCTTGAACGCCGCGAAGAGCCCGCAGGAAGCCGCCAGCATCATGGCGAGCGCTTGGAAGTTTGCCGGGTATGATCAGCCGGGCGGTGAAGCTGCTAAGCGTACTGCGCTGACGCAAAACTACTATGCCCAGCAGTTCGCGAACGCTCAGCCGCCGGCAGCAGCGGCCGCCGCCGTCTCACCGGCTGGCCCGACGCAGGTTGCAAGCCTTGACCCGTCTATCGGTCTGCCTGCGCCCGGCGCTGCCGCTGAAACGCGCGCTACCAATCCGGCTCCATCCGCTTCCGGCTTCGATCCGGCCACAGCAACGCCTGTTCAGTTGAATGCCGCTCTCGGCCCAAGCCAGCCGCAGAACGGTTATGTCGACCCTGTCGTGACCACGGCCTATCGGCAAACTCCGCGAGCGGCCGGAAGCGCGCCGGTCAATCCTCCTGTGCAGTCTGTCGCCGCTCCGGCTGCAACTGCTCCGGCGGCAGGTGCAAATCCGGATTTGATCGCAGCGGCCCAACCGGCATCCCGGCAGAATGTCACGAATGATCAGATTGCCGCCATGGTGCGCAATCCCTACACGCGCCAAGTCGGTTTGCAGCTTTGGCAGCAGGTCTTGACCGGCAAGACGGCGCAGCCTTGGTCATTCGTCAAGCTCGACGACGGCACGCTTGCCCGGGCAAACCAATCGACTGGCGAAGTCCAGAGCCTTGGCAAGTTCGCGAGTTCGAAGAAGGAGCTTCTGTCGAACGGGAAGGGTGCGTTCTACGATAGCACCACTAACCAGTGGATCACGCCGCCTCCTGGCGCAGCTGGTAATTCGGACAACTACTATGGCACGCTCATCAAAGGCTATGACGCAGCAGGAAATCCGGCCTACTTCCAGCCTGGCAAGGATGGCTCCGCTAACAAGGTTCCACTTCCGGCCGACTTCAAGCCAGAGAACCGTTACGAGAAGATCGATCTCGGGACCTCGTGGCTGATCAAGGATACGACCAACGGCACCTCGCAGGAGATCCCCAAGGACGTTCAGGGCGAAAGTCGAGATAAAGCCAGCGGCACGGCTCAGGCAGCCGCACAAACGGCATTGCCGGCTGTCGAGGGCGCTGCAAACCAGATCCTGTCTTCTATCGATAGTCTGGCGAATGACCCCTATCTTCCGAAGATGCTCGGCAAAAGCAGCTATCTGCCGAATGTCACCACGGATTCGCAGCGCGTCCAGTCGAAGATGGATCAGATCACCGGCCAAACCTTCCTGCAGGCCTACAATACTCTGCGCGGCGCCGGTCAGATCACCGAAGTCGAAGGGCAGAAGGCGACCGCCGCTATGGGACGGCTGAACACGGCCCAAAGTGAGAAAGACTATCGAGATGCTCTCAATGATCTCCGGACGGTTGTCCAGAACGCTGTTCAGCGCGCTCGCCAGCAAGCAGGTCAGTCCGTAGCGCCACAAGCTACCGTGCCCGCCAGCAATACGACATCTTCCGGTGTCAAATGGAGCATTGAGCAATGACCGTTCTGAACATCGCCGGTCATCGTGTCACGGTAGACGATAGCTTTCAGCAGCTCTCGCCGGACCAGCAGAACGCGACTGTTGCGGAAATCGCGAAGACGCTCGGCAATCAGCCAACGCCCCAGCCGAACATTAGCGCCGCCGTGCCTAAGACCGACGCTGGCACCAGCCAGCCGGCCGATCCTCGTGACAGCATAGCTGGCCGCGTCGACGCTTTCGGACGTGGCGCTGCAGATACGCTCTCTTTCGGGCTCGCCGACGAAATTGCCGCTCAGGCAAAGAGCGGACCGTTGTCCGTTCAGCGGCCCCCGGATGAGTATTACAACAGCGGTATCTATGCTGGGGAATACAATCCGCTCGGTGCCGCCGCTCGGTTTCTGAACGCACCCTTCGCATCCGATACCAAGGACGCGGATTACAATCGTGCGCTTGCCGAAGAGCGCGCTACGAATGCTTCTGACGAGCAGAACCGCAGCGGCTATCGTCTTGCGGGCCAGCTTACCGGCGGTGTTGCCGGCGGCGCGGGCTTGGCAAAGAGCGGTCTCTCACTGACCGCAAACGCCGTCAATCGCGGTGCCAGTCTTGCACGCGTGGCGGCGGCTGGGGCAGGCGAGGGCGCGCTTCTCGGAGGAGCGCAAGGCTTTGGTAGCGGTGAAGGTGGATTTTTGAATCGCCTTCAAAGTGGCGTCGCGGGTGGCGCAGTCGGTCTAGCTGCTGGCGCCGTCGCTCCATATGTCACCGCTGGTGCTGGCTCTTTCCTCCGTTCGCTCCTGGCGCCGGTCACATCCCGCCTCAATCCAACGCCGGCCGCAAACCGCGCGCTTGGGACAGCAATGCAACGTGCCGGTGTCACGGCCGACGATGTTGCGAATTCGATCCAGTCGGCGATTGACGACGGACAGCAGGGTTATGCTGTGGCCGACGCTATCGGCAATGCTGGCCAACGAATGCTCTCGTCTGTCGCAAGGACTCCGAACGATGCCAGACAGGAAGTGGTCAACCAGCTTTTGACGCGTCAGGCAGGGCAGGGAGAGCGTCTTTCGAACGCCATTGCTGAGGGCTTCGCAGCTCCAGACACGGCTGCGCAGAGGGCTGCTACCCTGACTGGCGCCCGCGATGCTGGGGCTAACCAGCTTTATGGTGCGGCCCGTCGTGATGCAGGCGCGGTTAACGTCTCGCCTGTCCTCGATACGATAGATCAGACGCTTTCGCCCGGCGTCAATCAGGTCGTGAACCCTCGCGATAACATCGGCTACGACACCATTGAAGGTGCGCTCGCTCGGGTCAGGAACATGCTGTCGGACGGTAATTCACAGGTTACGGACTTCAATACCCTATTTCGTGCGAAGATGGACGTCGACGACATGATTCAGCGTGCCACGAACCAGGGCGCAAATTGGCGGGCAAATGCCCTCGGACAGGTTCAACGTCAAATCAACAATGCGCTTGCCGCTGCGTCTCCATCGTATCGCCAAGCCGCGGCAAACTATGCCGAGAGAAGCGGTGTAATCGATGCGGTCGATGCCGGCACTGCTGCGGCCTCAGGCCGCACGCGCGCCGGCGACAACATCGCAGGCTTCAATGCGATGACACCGGATCAGCAGCAGGCATTCCGCGCCGGCTATGCCGACCCTCTGATCACCCGCGTTGAAGCCGCTGCATCGTCCCCGACGACGAACAAGGCCCGCATGCTGATGACGCCGAAATACGCGAGCGAATTCCGGGAGTTTGCCGCGCCGGGGATGGGCGATCAGCTCGGCAATCGTGTAGTGCGAGAGCAGCGCATGTTCGAAACAATGAATCAGGCGATCGGCGGATCGCGCACTGCGGACAACATCGCCGATATGTCGGACATCGCCAATTTCGACCCGGCCGTGCTGTCAAACCTCTTCAGCGGAAACCTGAAGACGGCAGCTGTTCAGGCCGCAGTACGCGTTCTGAATGAAGGGAAGGGCATGCCGCCGCGCGTCATTGAGCGCATCGGCCGTGGATTGATGGAGACCGATCCAAAGGCTGCCCAAAATCTCCTCACTGTTGCGTCGAGCAAGGTTACATCGGATACCGCAAAACGCGGGCTAGCAACGGCTATCCTGAACAATCTGGCTTCTACCGCGCCGGGGAGGATCGCGGCTTCTAACTAGATGCCATCAGTAGGCTATTTCGTTTTCCATGACTCTGGAACCTTGTTGCCGGTGACTTCGATCGCCCATCCAGCAAGGGTGCAACCGAATCCGAGACCCAAGCACAGCGATATCCAATCGATCTGCCGCGTCAGCAGGTTCGCCAAGAATAAAACGGCGATGATCGGAAACACCCAGCGCCACGGGCCTGGCGTCCGGTCAATCTTCGGCTCATGCGGGTCGTGGTCGATGATCGGGCTTTTGTGCATCAATAAGACCTAAAAGTAGTTTAGTGAGCAAGTAGTACTGTAAAATTACCAGAAAAGACTCGCTATCAGACGCTTTCTGATCTTCTAATCTCATAGTGAGTAAGAGGGGAAAGAAGATGAACGTCAAGATTGGTATGAATGCAAGTCTATTTCTTATGCTTACCTCGTGTGCGGCGCTATCGCCACCGCCGCACGAGACTGAAATTACGCTTAAGGATGCCCTTGTCGATACCGTTGATAGCTTGGGAACGATGAAGGCGAGGCTAGCCCAAAAGCATCAGAAGTTGGACACATATGTCGATGAGATTCAAGCTGAATTCTATGTGAAGGGATCGCGAGACGCCACAGCGAAAATTGCAGGTGAGGTCGATCTGGCTCCCCCTGGTTTCGCAAAAACCCTAAGCATTAGCCCTAGCTACCAAAACGAAACAACCGGCGAGCGCCAAAGTAAGATCACCATCACCTTCAAGAGCATCTATGGCTTGAAGGGAGATGCGCTCAAGCGAGCGAAAGATTGTCAAGGCAATCCTAGCTGTTTGGGGACGCAGCGCAAATCCGATACTCTTAGCTGAAAACTATTGGCATCAAAATCATGAGAAGGCGGCTCCGGGAGCCGCCTTTTTCTATGGAGAATCGTATGGCCGGTTTTTGGAACCAATCTAACACCCAGATCCACGATGCGAACGGAAAACCGTTTATCGGGGCGCGGGCATATTTCTACAAGGGCGGTACGACGACGCCAGTCACCGTCTACAAGTCGTATTCCCTCGGCTCGATCAATGCGCATCCGAACCCGGTGCAGACGGACGGAAATGGGTATTTCCCGCCAGTTTTCTTCGATGAAGCTGACGGTTTCTACCGTGAACGCCTGACGAGCGCACAAGGCGTCATCATCTATGACGTGGATGGCCTACCGATCATTGGCCCTTCGACAGGCGGTGGTGGGGGCGGCGATACGCCAGTTGATCCGAGCTCGGTACTGATCACCGGCGACATGATCATGGGCTACGGCGCCGGGGCACGAACTGGTTTCGTGCGTGCCAATGCTAGGACAATCGGCAATGCCATCTCGGGAGCGTCGGAGCGCGCAAATTCTGATGCGCAAGCCCTGTTCTCTTGGCTCTGGAACGCAGATCCCAATCTAACTGTCGTCGGTGGCCGTGGCGCGAATGCGCTCGCGGACTGGAACGCGAACAAGCAAATGACGCTTCCAGATTGGAGAGGTCGCGCGATTGTCGGTACCGATGTTATGGGCAACATCGCAGCCAACATTATTCCAGGTGCCGGCTTGGGCTGGGCCGGAGGCGAGGCCGCGCATACCCTGTCCGTCGGTGAAATGCCGAACCATGCGCATCCACTCAGCGATCCGGGGCACGTCCATAACTGGGGAAATCGAGCACAGGGGTTCCAGCTTAGCTCTGGCAATGTGGGTGCTTTCGCCCAAGGCGGCCCAGATCCAAGCGCCCTGAATACCGCAAACTCCTATACCGGCATCACTATGAGCCCCGTTGGCGGCGGCCAAGCTCACAACAATATCCAGCCATCTCGGGCACTCACGATCTACATAAGGCTTTGACGATGTACGAAGCAAATTTTGCTCCGGTGTCGAACCGTGCGGATTGGTTCGGCACGATCGAGCTTGTCTATGACGATACCGGTGAAACCCTGACCGACTTGACCGATCTATCGGTTCTTTTGGAAATCAGAAGCCGCAACCCGCCCTGCCGCGTGCTGTCGGCTTCAACTGACGACGGCCATATCGAGCTGACTGCCACTGGCATCATCCAATGGCATTTCACAGCCGAAGAGATGCGCCGTCTTGCCCCAGGCGCCTACGAAATCGGCATCACCATCACGCGCGAAGACTTCACCGAACAGGAGCTTGTCGGCTCCGTTCCGGTCATTGACGGGATTGTCAGAACATGAGCCAAACATCTTTGCGTCTCCGCGTCGTTCCACGCTACCCGGCGAAAGTCACCGCAACCGATGGCCTCAAGGCTGTCCGGACTGGTGTCGATCTCGTTGTGAAGTCGGACTATAGCAACCTTGTTCAGGTTCCCAGCGTCAGCAACCCTGATCGGACGTTCATGCTCGCATGGGATGCTGACATCGACAATTATCAGTCGATGTCTTTCACGAACATCATCAACAACATCCAGGATGCTGTGATCGGCCCCCCGCTGGCTGCGATCGACGCCACCAACCCCGGCGCCAATCAGGTCGTATATTTCACTGATGTCGGTGTGGCGTCCACTTATACAGCGTCAGATTTTGTTCGAGGCATCTCGAACTCTGCCGACGGAGCGTCATTTTCTGCGGCAATTGGCGCTCTAAATTCATCGGATATCGGCAACACTGTTCCTGTCATTCAATCTCAATATGCGTACGTGTACGACAAAGATATTCTCCTTCAGAACATCCCCAATATCGATCTTTCCGGCGCGACAGACAGCTCAACTGCATTGCTGGCATTGCAAAACGCTCACGCGAGCACCGGTTTCAAGTTTCGTGTGCCTCGCGACGGGAAGATTCGCCTTGATCAGAGCTTCGTGGTCAACCAGGGCCAAATCCTGCGCGGTGACCTGACCCCGAATGACGCCAGCGGAATAGCTGGTTACGACTACTCGATGCTGCCATATGCCTTTGTTTTGGGAAGCGGTGCGCAATTCCGGCTCGACAATGGCGGAATTATCGAAAATCTGCTGATTTATCGGCGAGGCCTCGTTTTCAACGCGGATCAGGGAAATTTTTCAAGCTGGACCGGAAACGGTATCGTTCTTGGCTATGGCAACGATCAGAACGTCCGCAATACCATGGTCTTGGGCTTCCAGTACGGCGTTCGCTCCCTGAATGATCGAGGTCTGAACGGATCAGGCCGTGTTGTTCTCGACAAAGTCTATGTCGATTGCGTCAACGGCTTCTATCTTAACGGTTCATACGACACAGCCTATTTCGACAGGCTGAAAGCTTTTGGCTTTGTTACGCAAGGGTATGCGGGAACTCCGGCGCCAGGAGAAGGATACGACCCGAGAAAGGATCGCAGACCCGGTGTTGGTTTCCAGATGCTTGATCGATCTGATGGTACGACGCTCGCATCGCTGCATGTCTTCGGCTACAAGACAGGCTTTAGAGCAAATACTGCAAGTTGGCTCGCTGCAAACGTCTCGATCGATTATCCAACGACGCCCACTTATACCAGTGCGGGGTTGGGAGTTCTCGGCGTTGAACTTCTCGCGGATACCGATCCGACTGGGCCGCGCTTTACTGACTATGATCCCTCTCAGATCGCAAACTTACAGATTTGGTCAGTCGAAAATGGTCTAAAGATAACCGGATCCGCGGGCCGCATCACACAAATTGGCACGCTGGCGATCGTCAACCCCTACGGAGATGGCATCCAGATCAATGGGGGTGGACTCATCTGCCAAAACGTCAGGATGGCGAATGTTTCAGGTGCTCCGGTCAGGTTCCTTAAGGCTCCTGACACGCGCTCACTGATCCGGGGGTATGCATCTAACTTTGGTGCAGGGCGGAACAGCAGCGGTGTGCCGGTCGTGAAGGTTCCTGCCAATAGCAACGTCAATCTGGTCGACGTGCGACTGGATTCCGATCAATCGGTTGGAGCAAGCTATTTCGACAACCATCCGAAGGCTCAACAGGTCGCCTCTGCAGACCCCCTCTTGCTCCCTGCGTATCGAGGCGGGGACATGGAAGAATATCTTGTGACCGGTACTACAGGTTTCTCAGGGATGTACGGACTTCGACCTGCCCGCGTCCTCCTACGGTTTCAGTCGGCTTTGACGATCTTTGCTGGGCCTTTTACAGGTGGATTCACGTTGCCCGATGGGGTGTCGAATATGACTTTCGCTGCTGGTTCTTCTGTTATGCTGGAGTACGACGCTGACGTAGATAGATGGCGTCCTGTCTCTAGGGGCAATTCTGGCCTTCAGGCGCAAGATACTGCCGCAAACATTGCATCCGCTACCGCCACGATCAACATTGCTGGCAAATATCCCGGCAAAGTCGTTTGGGACACCACGAATGCCCGTGCTATGCGCGCTCGAGGATCGGCGGCGACAAGCCCATGGGATCTGGTAAGCGGCGGCACTACGGTAACGCCGGCCTAAATCGCAATTCTCTCAGGATATTTTATGAAACCGAAACTCGTCCCGAATGCGGGCCGGGTGCTTCGCCGTGCGTGGAGCATCCGCCTCATCATCGTGGCCGGCATGCTATCCGGCTGCGAAGTCGCCCTCCCGATCGTCGACAAATTCGTCTCCATCCCCCGCGGCACCTTTGCCGCTCTCACGGGCCTCGTCACCTGTGGTGCGCTGATCTCCCGCCTCGTCGCTCAAGAAAACCTGAAAGGACATGAAGATGGTGAGTAAACGCGCCAAAGCTGGGGTCGCCGCTGGCATTGCAATGGCCGTCACCACCTTAGCAGCGCCGGCCGAGGGCTATTACGGGTACGTCTATAAAGACCCGATCGGCGTCCTGACCTATTGCTACGGCGAAACTGAGAACGCCAAGGACATGAAGGGCAAGACCTTCAGCCAGCAGGAATGCCTCGATCTGCTCAGGAAGCGGATGGCGCACTACCAGCAGGGCAACGCGGCCTGCGTCAAGGGCTATGACGACCTCTCCCCCTACGTCCAGATGGCATTCAACGACTTCAGCTATAATCTGGGCAATGGGGCTTTCTGCGCATCTTCGGCGGCTGCCTACCTCCGCGCCGGGAACGTTCGTGCCGCCTGCGGCCGTATCACGCTCTACAACAAGGCCCTCAAGAATGGCGTGCTCGTCGAGCTTCCCCGCCTGACGAAGCGACGCGCTCTCGAGCAGATGTATTGCTTGAAGGGGGCGTAATGTTCGGCCTCCTCGATTACCTCAAGCTCGCCGCCGGCGCGGTCGTCGGCGGTTTCCTCGTCTATGTCTTCATGAGCTTGATCAGCATCCCGGCCGCCGAGCATCGAGCTCGTGTCGGATATGTCGAGCTCGCCGAGAAGGCGACTGCAGAAGCAAAGGCGGCCGAACTGGAACGCCAGCGCAATGCCTCTGCACAGGCCTTGGATGAGGCCCGAAAGCGCCAGGCGGCCGATGATGCCGCCCAACGCGTCAAAGATGCTCAAACCGATATCGAGATCGCCGACTATGAAAAGAATCTCGCTGCTGCAAGTCGCCAGTGTCTTACCGATCCTGCTGACGTTCAGTTCCTGCAGTCTCACTGATCGGCTGGAAAAGGCATCGGCGACAAAGGGCGTCATCGCCGCAGGCACCAATCTTCCGCCGCTGCCTGACGACTGCCGGAAGAAAGAGCCGCATGCCGCCGTCAGGGTGGGCGACGAGCTGAGATCTGTCGTTGTTCGGGAGCGTGGCGCACTGGATCGAGCAAACGCGCGTGGCGAGCGCTGTGCGGCCTTCTACGATGACACCAGGGCGAACTTTGAGAGGCATCCATAATGCCGGCGCGCGTGAGCCTCATTCTCTTCCTTCTCTCCGCCGGCGCTTTCCTCTGCGTGATCGCCGCCGGCCTGCTCTCCATTCCCCTTCCGCATTGAAAGAACTGAAATGTCCCCAACAGACAGCGATCCACGCCTTCATCAGCAGATGGGGGAAGTCTTGGCCGAAGTTCGAAATTTGCGGGATGCCTTTCGGCAGTCCGAAATAAAATCGGATAACAGCAGAGCGTCGATGCATCAACGCATGGATCAACTGGTCGATCGCGTCGGTAAGGTCGAGGGCAATCTGGCCGCGGTTCAAGAAGACGTTTCGGAAATGCGGCCGGTGACTGACGATGTGAAGAGATGGAAGCTCATGGGGCTTGGTGCGCTGGGCATGATCGGGATTGCCGGCATGGCGCTCGGGGTGTCGTTTGCCGATGCGCTGAAGCGGATAGCAATCGTGATTCTTGGAAAATAAGCGATCGCAAAAAAAGCCCGACGTTAAGTCGGGCTAAGCTTGGTGGGAAAGTATCAAGCTGCGACGCCCTATCGGGGGCTCTACCAGTCTGAATGAATGCCCTGCCCGGTGGGGCCAGGCAGGGCGGCTACGTAGCACTGTCGCGCGAGTCGGGGCCGAACTGGAGTTCAGTAACTTGCGCAGTATAAAAGTATCACTCGATATTGATCTTGTGAATAGGCTGAATAATCTCAGCATAAGCGCAGTATCGCTCACATGATTGTCACATTGAGCCGAATATGTCCGCCTATTAATAGGGGTATCCTTTGCCCGGCGCTCAGATCTGCGATTTCGCTGTGCCTCGCCAGCAGGAGCAATACCATGATGGGACCTGTTTTCTGATCTCACGCGATTTTGGAAATCGAAACCTTCAAGCCGTGGAGCGCTTCCTTCAGCAAGATTGGGATTGCAATCGAGACGACCAAACCGAACAGAATATAGAGGGGAACAGTCTCATCTTGCTGAAAGCGGTAGTAGGGGTCGGAAATATCCGAAAGGCTGATGCGGCCGAGCGCAACAAAAAGTAGGTTCAGCAGGAAGAACCCGAACATATGGTTGAGCAATATCGCATAGGAGTTTTGCCCAATGAAGGAGAGTATCCTGGCGGCCCGACTCCTGGTGAGTGCCTCTGAGATCGCGTAGAAGATGATGATCCCGAATATGCTTGTGATCATGGGCGTCACAAAATTGGGGAACGACATGATCTGCATCGAGAAAAAGACGTTGTAGTTCCTGAAAATGAAGCCCTCGATCACGAAGCAGATCGCTGCTACGGCCAACGGGAGCGCGGGGGATGAAGGCAAGCGATCCTGAAATCTCCCGAAAAGCGAACCGAGATAGTAGAAGCCGCATCCCAAGAGGAAGCGTAGCAAGACGATCTCGACTTTATGGCCGGCGACAATGATATGCCGATCTTGATCCTGGACGTCGCCATAGAGCAACGTAGCGACATAAATGCTTGCCGCCGCAGCGCCTACATAAAGCACGCCACATACCGATCTCGTAATTGCGGGGCCGATCAGCCGGCTTGCGATGCTGTGCGTCCACACGTGGATGATGTGGAAATAGAGGTAGATGAGGATATAGGCGCCGATGAACCAATACGCAGCCGTCAGATATCCGCCAAACAGAAAGGTCCTTAAGATTGCTGACGGGTTTGGAGCGCCGCCGCCAAACGGCAGTCCTAATTGATGAAATACGGACAGCGTCACGAAGTCGTAAAAAATAGCGGCCGCCAGAGCTGGAAAAATCATCCTTGAGAACAGTTTTGCCGTGATTTGAAAGATGCTTTCGATCTTGTCATCGCGGTAAAAGATGCCCGAGATAAAGAAAAACAAAGGCATATGGTAGGAATAGACTGGCAAAATTTTGATGCCGATATCGGTTCCCACATGTCCGGCCACCACTGCGATGATGCCCAGTCCCCTTAGAATGTCTATTGCTTCATCACGCTGCACTTCAAACCCGTAAAGCTATTCTGGCTCCTTTTATTCGATCTAGGGTAATGTCGCGCGCCGGCAAGAAACTAATAGAGACCCGCCTGAGATTGATTTTCTCAGCGGTAAAGATTTCCGAACGGTCATCCGGCCAACTTTCCTAGGATTTCCATGAAACCGAAACTCGTCCCGAATGCCGCGTGTTTACCCGAAGTCGATGGCTACGCGGCCGCCTGCACAGTCCCCCTACTAATTTTCAAGCGCCGGTTATTCTCGATATACCGATAGCTTAGATGCGCCGCGAAAAGTGCCGCGGCCAATGTCGCAGGGAATGCTATTGCGAAAGCCACAGACGACGGCAAGCTTACGGATTGCCTTCCTAAAAGTCGAAATGACACTTCGCGAGCTACGATGATGATTGGGAGATGGCAGAGATACAAAGAATAGGATCTGTTTCCGACCCATTGAAGAAGCGATCCAGCTCGTCCTTTGGAGATTCCTCCGTCAGGCAACGAAATGGAGACCGCTACGGCTGATGCAGCCGCCAATAGCGGGATTGACCAGTTGAGGTCCAACATTGTGGGGAGCGCGCAAATTAGCGCGATCGCCAGCACGCAAACCAAGATTCTTGTCCGATAGGAAAGCTGAGCGACGAGGGTGGCCACTCGGTCGTGGTGGATTGCCAGCAGTACTCCGACGATCAAGCCTTGGGGGCGTAGCACCCAAGGCAAAGAAAATGCTCCATTAATAAGAAAATAGTTGGCTACGACCGAGATAATAAGAATTGCCAGAAATGCCTTCGCGAGGCGCGAATATGTGAAGATAAAGGCAAGGATGGCGAATAGAAGATAAAACTGCTCTTCCAGAGATAAGCTCCAAAAGACGCCGTTGAAATCTGGATTCATGCAACTGATGCCGATCCTGTGCGTAACGACACAATGCGACCAATAAAAGTTGGATGTCGCCGTGAGGGCGGTTGCTGCGCTCATTAACGCTGTCCCGAGTGTGCCGGGATAGGAGACGCTTATCGTGCACAGTGACAGCACGGTCGAAAATGCAATCCAGAACCACGCGGCCGGCGCAAGCCTGTTAAAGCGCCGTATCCAAAAGTCCTTAAGCGCCGATCCACTTAACTTGTGGCCGATTCCCCAGTCGCCTCTACTGATGAGCGATCGAGCAATCACAAAGCCGGATATGACGAAAAACAAATCAACGCCGGACCAGAAGCCGGCATAATTAAAGATGCCGTGGTACCACTCGGGAGTCGGAAGTCGGCTTCGATAGTGCTGTAAAAATACCATCAGCACTGCAATGCCGCGCAGCGCTTGAATGTCCCTGTTCTTTTCCATCAGTCGGCTCCAGATCTTGATCGTTGAATACTCGATCATCTGATGGATGGGCAACCGATCAGCCGTCATCGGTTGCAATCTCGACTCCGACTGCTCGAAGCCGCTGGCGTTTCGGTCTGGATCGATTTCGAGCCCGCGATCGCGCATAACAAGATCATCGTGATCGACGGACGCCTGACGATAGGCGGGTCCTACAATTACACAGCCGCGGCGCAGAAGCGGAATGCGGAGAACGTGACCTTCACGGAGAGCCGAGAGCTCGCCCACGAATATCTGGGGAATTGGGATAGCCGGCTGAAGGTGTCGAGAGCTTTCGAAGGGCATGGCCTGGACAACTGAGCTCATGTAAAAAGCCGGAAGGCTCAGCCGAAAAGGTCAGGCAATGCAGGCGGCAATTGGGTTTATCAATCGCATTATCGCGTTTACGTTGGCTTTCGCGATTATGGCACTTCTAATCCTGATCGCGGCCTCCTTTTTGGCGCTGATTGTTGCCGCGCAGGTTGTTTGCCCTTTTGCTCAATGCACTGGCGAGCCACAGGATCTCTGGGGATATGCGGTGCTTTTCAGTATCGCTGGTATTCCGACAATTTTGCTTTTGGCCTTGATGTTTTACTTCTATCGCCGGCGTTGACAGAGCGCCTGCTGCCTTCGCGGCCCGGATGATGCGTTCGATATCGGTGCCGCGATTCCAATAATCACATTGTTGTCTCCGGCATTCCGCTATTGTGACATCTCATTCTCATGGTCAGGACGCTTCGCAATGCGCCAAAGCGCTTGAAGGACAGCCAAAACCGGTGCCGCAAAAGCCATCATCCCGAAGTATGCTGCGTAGTAGATGTTTGCAAAGGGCCCATGGACTCCCATTAAGACTTCACCATCCATGCACCTATGAACGTCTGTCGCTATGGTGAGATCCTCGCACCCCGTCCGGAGAAAAATAAGCGTTAAACCATTCCATAAAACCAGAGCCGGCAGAGCGTGCCGCAGCCACTGGCGGGCCGCTTCCAGGTTAAAGGTCAAAGGACGAATTTCCATGTGGCGTAGCGGATCCGTGCCAATTTGAAGCCTCCGTAAGATAAAAGCCAGCACGATGAAGATGATTGTCGCTACGACCTGCGAGACCAACAGCGTGAGAAAAAATGCTATCGGGGGCGCCAGCAAATATACCGCACCGGCAACGATGAAGGCCGCGAGAGCCATGCAACTGCCCGTAGATCCAAAGGTTAGCCCTTTGCGAGTAATCAACGACCAAAGGAAAGAGATCACGGCCACAATTGTCACAAGCCAAGCAATTGGACCGACTACCCAGGGAAAGTGAGCCCAAGGTCTAGGGATAAGGAATTCTATAGTCACGGGAATGGCAATGGCCGCGACGAAGTAGATCCACGGGGGTGGTGTTGGGCGAGAAGCGTTAGTTTTACGAGGCTTTCTTCGCGTCTTTATCGCCGGCCGCCGCGGCTTCGCCATTGTCAGCTCTCCATGCTTAATATCATTTGTAGGGGATTCGGCGGGAATGTCGATGGCGATAACTCGCCTTATGATTACAGATGCTCAACCCGCCGGGGCATTACCCTTCCAAGTTCTCCGACCCATCTGGCGCCAGCCGAGTCGCTCGTTCGACGCCGAGCCTTTCGGAATTTGGATCGATCGTCACGACCAGCATCCCCAGATCGAGCTGCACCACGGCGCCAGTAGCCTTCGCGGTCCGGATGACGCGGTCTATGTCGGCTTCGGAATCCGCTTTCGTCTCGTTTTTGGCATTGTCTTTGAAGGCGGTTTCTTTGGCTCGGGTCGCTTGGTAGCGGCTTGAATCGATCTTAGGATCGATTGATGCAGCTCTTCTGCTTTTTGGTCGGCAACATCATCCCAGAACTTTGTCGCATCCTGCCATTCTTCCCATAGTTTCAAAGGTGGGCCAGTTGGGTCGATTTCTCGCACGATGAGTGCCCAGCCAGAGAACCAAGCGCTTTCTCCAACAAAATATCGGCGTTGGATGGAATAGAAACTCGGTTTTCCAAGCATACCGTCCACGATAGTGTCGCCGACGTTGGGACAAGATCCGTAGTAGGAGAGAGGATAGCAGGACAGCTCCTCAAGTTTTCCTTCAGCATTAATTTTCAGAAGCCGGACTTCGACGCGAGGGCGTTCCCCAACCTCTGATTTCAGCAAAGAGCCTAAATCCGTATCGGCAATTATGTCAGGGCTTGCGCCTTGCTTCTTCTTTGGCGTCATTGCCGGCATTCCTGTTAAATCACAGCGTGACGTACTTTCGCCAATGAGCTTCCAAAGACTTCCAATCCGCCAAGCCTTTCGCCGTTAGGCTGATCTCATCATCTTTGAATTTTTCACCCGATTGATGGGAAACCTCTATGTAGCCCCGCTCCGACAGCTTCTTTTGCGTTAGCGGCCCGAACGAGCGCAACGTGCAGGAATAAACTTTAGAACCGACACCGGCCTCGATTAAGCGTCTCATTGCAAATTCCTCTCGATGATCCAGTGGCGGCTGGATTGGCTCGGGCGGCGTGCTCAATACGGTATCCCATGGATTCTCTTCGAGTGGCGCTTCTAAACCAGGCTGAGGCACGACCCGGACGATGATCCCATCAAACTCCTGTTCGATGGTAACGCCAAACTTTTTCGCGACTTTCGCCATACGATTGAGTTCAGCCTCTTTGATCAAAGCCTTGCGTGTCATATGTCCTACCTGCTGCCATCGAGGCAATTGAATGGATCTGGCGCCATCAAGCCGTCATTGTCCAGTCCTCGTCATCGATCGCAGTTTGATCGCCGTCCTGGGGCCATTCAAGCATTGCCACCTCGATCTCGCTCACAATCCAGATCTTGCGCGTGTGCCATTTGCGTGGAGGCGGCAGTGCCCCTTCCTCGACCATTTTGTCGACGGTGTTGACACTTACGCCGATCGATAGCGCGAGCTCGGCCCGGTTGAGACCAAGGCGAGGCACTGAGCGAAGATCGGATGTCATGACTGCACTGATGAAGGCTTTGTGCTTTTTGGTCGTCCACGCGGCTTTTTAGCGGCAAGCCGCTCTCTCAGCCTGTCTGTGTCAGCCTCGCTCCACTGTGAAACGCTCGGTGCTCCGTTGACGGAAATCTTTGCTTTCGGCTTGGCTCCCTCGATGATCGCGTCGATATCTTCCGGCATCAGGAACATAGCCTTTCCGATGATTCGGCACGCGCCGAGCTTGCGCGCTTTCTCACGAAGCGTTCGCTCAGAGACCGCTATCCCTTTTGATTGCAGTATAGCCACCGCGGCGTGAGGCGTCAGGGCCTCAGACAGCTTTAATCTGTTCTCCGCGTCGGCAGCCATTGGTTTCTCGTCAGGCTCTATCACAGGAGGCGGCGACACGCGCTGGCGCTTCTGTCTTTCCTCAGCAGCATCTAGGCGAGCTTGTCTGCGAGCAAGAGCACGAACAAAATTTAACAAGGCTTCCTGTGTTTTGTCCGGCAACTCAGAAACTTCCATAATTGTCCTCAGTTATCCCGTGCAAAAGATCGGCCTTGAGGTGCATAGGTTTGTCGAACCTATGGAGCACTATGCAAAAAGGGCTTCCGGTTTCCCGAAAGCCCTTACTGTACAACGAATTAGGATGGTGGGCGTGACAGGGATTGAACCTGTGACCCCTACGATGTCAACGTAGTGCTCTCCCGCTGAGCTACACGCCCATCCGATGGCGGCGCATAGATCACAAAACCTTGGTGGCCGTCAATAGGCTTTTTTTCGGTTTTGTGACGTTGCCGCCGAAAGCCCTACGCGGCAAGGAGTTTGTTGACTTCATCGACGAGTTCGCGGAGGTGGAAAGGCTTGGAAAGGACCTTGGCATCCTTCGGCGCCTTCGAATCGGGGTTCAGCGCGACGGCGGCAAAGCCGGTGATGAACATCACCTTCAGGTCCGGATCGAGTTCGGTGGCGCGCCGCGCTAGCTCGATACCGTCCATCTCAGGCATGACGATGTCAGTCAAAAGCAGCGAGAACGGCTCTTCGCGCAGCCGGTCGTAAGCGCTGGCTCCATTGTCAAAGGACAAGACCTTGTAGCCGGCTTTTTCGAGTGCCTTCACGAGAAAGCGACGCATGTCGTTGTCGTCTTCGGCAAGAAGTATCTTCTGGGTCATCATCTCTATCGCTAATCAACTTTGTCTTGTTGGACTCGTCCAGCGTTTAGGGTACCGCGGCGCCGTAAACAAGCCGTGAATGGTCAGCCAAAACGCGCCGTTCCAGCATTTGTTCGAAGCATAGGTGCATTCCACGAAAACGTCCTGCGTTTTCGCTGACCGGGCATCCGAGAATCCGAATACGGTGTTTTGGATTAAGGCCATTTCGCTCAAGTTACTATGGACTTGCGGTCATGCAACTGGCAACATGATTACTGCGACAAGTTGTTGACATGGTAAAGACGTTGATGTCCGCGGAAATGCGTAGTTTCGAGATTTTCGAGGTATTGGAACCCGCTTCCCAGACGATACCGTTTGTCTACAGTTCACCTCACAGCGGTCGCATCTACCCTCCCGATTTCATCGCCCAGTCCCGCCTGCAGGGCATCGCTATCCGCCGCTCGGAAGATCACTATGTTGACGAGCTCTTCTGTGCGGCGAGCGCGCTTGGGGCGCCGTTGCTGCTCGCCAATTTCCCGCGCGCCTATATCGACGTGAATCGCGAGCCCTATGAGCTCGATCCGCGCATGTTCGATGGCGCGTTACCCTCCTATGCCAACATCAATTCGCTGCGGGTCGCCGGCGGCCTTGGCACGATTCCGCGAATCGTCGCCGAAAACATGGAGATCTATGCGCGCCGCGTGCCGGTCGAGGACGCGCTGAAGCGCATCGACACCATCTACAAGCCCTATCATGCCACGTTGCGGCGGCTGATCGCACGCACCCATGTCAAATTCGGCTTCGGCGTACTGGTCGATTGTCATTCGATGCCGGGCAATATCCGTATTGCTGGCAGTAACATGCGGCCGGATTTCATCCTCGGCGATCGCTACGGCACCAGCGCCTCGGCGGAGCTTTCGCGCGCCGCCATGCAGATCCTCGAGGAGATGGGCTTCAACGCGGTGCGCAACAAGCCCTATGCCGGCGGTTTCATCACCGAGCATTATGGCCGCCCGTCGCGCGGGCTGCATGCCCTGCAGATCGAGGTCAATCGCTCTCTCTATGTCGACGAGACGACGCTCGAGAAGCGCCCGGATTTCGACAAGGTCGCCGCCGCCATCACGCTCTTCATGAAGCGCATGGCCGAACATGTGGAATCCTACACGGGCGATCCGGCGCTGGCTGCCGAATAGCGATCACCATTCTCTCTAGCAAGCGTGGAAGGCCGTGGTTCTGCGCTGGCTGTTTCGCCGCGCCTTAACTCCAGACCCAGCAAAAAAGAACCGCGCTCGTGGCGCGGCTAAGTCTAGGGAGGAAACACCCAAGGAGGGTATTTACAGTCAGAAGACTGTAGCTGGATATTGATCTCGCACTGCACAAATGTCAAGCATTTTATTGCGGTGCAAAATATTTAGGCAAGTTTGAAAACTCTGCCTGATCGGCAGGCACTGCGCACATTGCGTCATCATCCGGTTTGCTTCATCGGCTATATGCGCTATGGATCGCTCATCCCATCACCTAATCGGATTGACCATGCTCCCCGATCGCTCGTTCTTCTATCGTCTGGCTGAAGCGGCCAAGGCCGAAACCCTGCCGCGTTTTCGTGCCGGCATCGACGTGGTCAACAAGGAAGCCACGGGCTTTGATCCCGTGACGGAAGGGGACCGTGCCGCTGAAGAGGCGATTCGCGCGCTGATCGAGGCCGAATTCCCCGAACATGGCATTCTTGGCGAGGAGCATGGCAATGTCGGGCTCGATCGCGAGCATGTCTGGGTCATCGATCCGATCGACGGCACGCGCGCCTTCATCTCGGGTGTCCCGGTCTGGGGAACGCTGATCGGCCTGCAGAAGAACGGCCGCGCCGTCATGGGGATGATCGATCAGCCCTTTACGGGCGAGCGCTATTTTGCCGATGGCAATGGCGCTACCTATTCCGGTCCGGACGGCGAGAGGCGGTTGCGGGTCCGCGATTGCGGTAGCCTCTCCAATGCGATCCTTTTTACCACCTCGCCGCATCTCTTCGCCGGCGACGAGCTTGCCAAATATCGCGAGATCGAAAGTCAGGTGCGCCTCTTCCGCTACGGGTGCGATTGCTATGCCTATGCGCTGCTGGCGGCCGGTCATATCGATCTCGTCATCGAGAATTCGCTGAAACCCTATGATGTCGGCGGCATCATTCCGGTCATCGAGCAGGCAGGCGGCATCATGACCACCTGGGATGGCGGCCGTCCGGAAATGGGCGGAACCATCATCGCAGCCGGCAGCCGCGCCGTTTACGAGCAGGCTCTGGCAGTTCTATCCCGCTAAGTCCTTCAGGCTTCGGCCTCAATCTCATAGGCATTGCTTTCGGCATCGCTGCCGGGGATGAAGGCGTGGATCGCGGCAAGTGCCTGATTGCGATAGACATCCCGTTCCTGCAGGATTTCATGCTTGGCGCCGTGAATCGGTACCAGCTGTGCGGCGCGGAAATAGCGCGACAACCGCTCCTGATCGGCATAAGGCACGACGCCATCGCGCGTCGGCGCAATCAAGACGGTAGGGACCTGAATTGAAAACAGGTGTTCGGGCCTGTTGACCCGTTCGATCGCCCGCAAGGCCTGCGACAGCCAGCGTGCGGTCGGCGGTCCCAGGGAAAGCTGCGGATAGGCGGTGCCGATGCCGATGTTGCGCCGGTAGCGCTGCTCGTCCGTGGTCAATGGGTTTTCGGCAAACGGTCTTTCCTTGAACTTCTTGCTGAACTGCATGCGGCCCAGGCCGATGCCGCTGACCGCACCGGAGAGGAAGCGGATAAAGCCGGGGGAGGCGCCGTGGCCGGTCAGGCCGATGAAGGGGGCGGACAGCACCATGCGCTCAATTCGGCTTGTAAGCCTTGGCGCGGCAGACAGGGCAATCAGTCCGCCCGTCGAATGGGCAAGCAGAAAGAAGGGCAGGCGTGTATCCGGCAGGACAATCTTGTCGAGGAAGGCGGTCAAATCCCGCTCATAATCGGAAAAATGGCGGATATGGCCGCGCAGCGGGTCTTTCAGCAGCCGCTCGGATCCGCCCTGGCCACGCAGATCGAAGGTCGCGACCCACAGGCCCTTGGCTGTGAGGTCGCGGATCGTCTCGAAATATTTCTCGATGAATTCGTTACGGCCCTGCAGCAGCACAACGGTTCCCTTGGCAACCGGCTGCTCGCAACGGAAGACGGCATAGCGCAGCTTGCGGCCGTCGAAACTTTCGAAGAATCCTTCGGTGCGGTTTTCCGGCACCGGATTGTCTGCTGTGGAATAGAGGACCGAATCCATGACGGTGTCGCGCCTCGCTGACCAATGTCTCACCTCAAGGGGATAGCGCAGCCCCATGGAATTGCAACAGGTTTGTTGGCGGTTCCGGCAATCGAATCCGGTGTGCCCAAAGACGATAATCCTGCATCGGAGATGCCGATGGTGCCATCGGTTTTCTCCGTTTCATCTTCTTGAGCAGCTTTGCGAATGTTCGGGCGTGGTCATCACCTGCTGGAATCAAAAGACATGCCAATCACTGAAATTGCGAATTCGAGAATTCTTATTGTCGGCGGCAGCTCCGGAATGGGACTGGCGCTGGCGCACCGCGCGCTTGCCGCTGGAGCCGAGGTCATCATTGCTGGGCGCGATCCGGATAGGCTGAAGCGCGCTTGCGCAGAACTCCAAAGCCCATCGGTTTCAGTTGAAACAGTCGATATCACGCAAGAATGCCAAGTCGCCGGTCTGTTTGAGCGCATCGGCCGGCTCGACCATATCGTAAGCACCGCCGCCGATATTGAGGGCGCTTACGAGCTACTGCCTTCGCTGGACCTCAGGGCTGCGCAGAGGGTCGTGGAAAGTAAATTCTACGGTCCGCTGCTGCTTGCGAAATATGGGTCGCCCTTACTCTCTGCCACGGGCTCCATCACGTTCACGTCAGGCATTGCCGCTTATCGTCCGGCGGCAAGAGGGTCGGTGGTTGCTGCCGTCAATGCCGGTCTGGAAGGGCTGGTTCGCGCACTCGCCGTCGAGTTGGCGCCCATTCGTGTAAACGCCGTTTCACCTGGCTGGGTCGATACGCCCATCTGGACGTTCGTTGCCGGTGATCGGAAAGAAGAAACACTGGGCGCGATGGCAAAACGGCTGTTGGTCGGACGAGTGGGACAACCGGAGGACATCGCCGATGCTATCAGCTTCCTGATGTGTAACGCCTTCACAACGGGAACGATACTGCATGTCGAGGGCGGACATCGGCTGATTTAGCGGATGCAAAGCCGGTGCTTGCGAACGCCAGTACAAGCTTCAAAGCTGGTGGTTGAACACGCCTGCGCCGCCAGATCATTACAAGCGAGGCTGTCCGCATCGGCCCCGGCCAGGGCATTTCACCGATTTCGCCACGATGGAGTGCGTCCGCAACGGCAAACCGCGGAACCAAGCTCGAGCCCGTACCGGCTGCCACGAGCCGCGCAATGGTGCCGATGCTGCCGACTTCGGCGGCGAGCTTCGGTGCCGCCGTTCCTGCCGCTTGGAATGCCTTGTCGAAGAGGTGCCGATAGACGCAGCCGACCTCGGTTGCCACGAAGTTCATCGAAGCAAGTGCTGCCAGATCGCTTGTCTTCGATGATGGCTTCTGTGCAGGAGGGGTAATGAGGATCAGGGGCTCCGTCGATATCGCTCGCTTTGCGAGGCGTTCATCGACCTCGCCCCTGTCAAAGCAGAAGGCGACATCGATCTCACCGGTTTCGAGCTTGCGCAATAGATCGCCACTGCCGGCAATCTTCACCCGCAGATCGATATCGGGATGATCACGCTGAAAGGCCGGCAACCATTGCGGAAGCTTGATGGAAGCAATAGTCTCGAGCGCGCCGATCGTCACAGTGCCCGCCGCAGCCGCCGAAACTGCTTCAACGGCAGCGCGCGCCTCGTTGGCGATTGCCAGTAATTCCTCGGCATAGGGTCTCAATGCCTCGCCAGCTGCCGTCAGCTCCAGGCCCGATCGCGACCGGATAAAAAGCGCCGTGCCCAATTCGGCTTCGAGCGACTGGATCTGATCACTCACGCTCGATTGCGCGAGATGGACCTCTTCGGCTGCGCGGGTGAAGTTCCGGTTCCGCGCGACCGCCAGGAATGTCTTGAGTAATCGGGGGTGCATCGAGCCGTGCCGTGCCGAACGAGTGTGACAAGCGTCATCTAATGCGAGACGACGCCAATACGACTCAGGCTGCCACATCCCTTGTATCGACGTCAATTCGCTATGGGATGGCCAGCGGTATGCGCAATTTTATTGTGCCCTCGGAGGCGCCTGCTGCGTGATTTCGATCGCGTCAAGCCTTCGGTGCCGCACCGCGCCGCTCCAGTGCGGTCTGGCGAATGATCTCGGCGATCTCGGGGCTGCTGCTCGAGAGCATCTGGAAATCCGATGAATAGAGCGATAGCAGCGAGACCTCGGTCGCAGCGCTGACGGTTGCCGAGCGGGGCTCGCCGGTGATCAACGCCATCTCGCCGAAGAAGCTGCCGGAGCCAAGTTCCACCGGGTTCGGTGTGGCGACGCTGACGCGGCCCTCGACGATGAAATACATCTGATCGCCGGCCTCGCCCTTGCGGCAGATGATGCCGCCGGCCGGCACGACGCGAGGTCTCAGCGCCCGTACGATCTCGATGAGGGCGCCTGAACCGAGCTTCTGGAACAACGGCACTCCCGCCACCAGCTGCCAGTTGCGCACGAAGTCCTGGCGGCGAACCTCTTCGTAGAAACCGGTGGCGAGAATGCCGGCCCATAAGGCAAAGATGCCGATACCGCACATCATGACCAGCCCGGCAAGGGTGCGGCCGGCGAGACTTTGCGGGATCTCGTCGCCATAGCCCGTGGTCGACAGCGTCGTCACGGCCCACCACATTGCGAGGGGAATGCTGCCGAACTTGTCAGGCTGGACGTCGCGTTCGATGATGTAAGCGGCAAGCGCTGCGGCGAACAGAACGATGCCGAAAATCGAGGTGACGCCGATCAGGTTGCGTGCCTCCTTGGTCAGGACCCTGCCCAGCAGCCGGAAGAAGGTCGAACCGCGCAGCGGCTTCAAAAGCCAGATGGTGCAATAGAGGCTTTGATCGCGCCCGCGAATGAGAAGGAAAGCGGCCAAAGGGACCAGAACGGCAAGCATATCGACGGCGATTTCCGGTATCCTGCCGCGAACGTCCCTTGCGCGGTGCATGACCAGCGTCTCGATCAATTGCAGGACATAGACGGCCCAGATGCCGGCAAGCACGAGTTCCAGAATGAGCCTCGTTTGTCCGACGATATCAGGCGTCGTAAGCACCGCCACCGTCAACAGACCGATTGCAGCCAGAAGCGTATTCAGCGATGAGGAAATCTTCGAGAAAGAGAGCGCCGACATTTTATACCCCGGGCAATACCCTAGGGTGGGCAGCCACTTGCCCGAGAATAGGATGGCTTCGATCCAAACGTAAAGAGGCACATGGGCGCGCTATTTCCTCCATAGCGCACCTGGCATCCGTGCCTTGCGCTGCTATCGCTGGCCGACCCCAAGCGGAAAGCCCTTGAAAGGCTTGATTTCCTTCAGCACGAAGGTGGTCTCCATCTCCTTGATGCGTGGCAGGCGACGCACCACAGACATGGCGAAATCGGCATAGCTGTCGAGATCGGCGGCCACCACCTGCAGCAGGAAATCCGCGTCGCCGGCGATGCTGTAGCAGGCCACGACCTCGTTGAGTTTCAGCACGTCATGGGAGAACTCCTCGGCTTCCGCCTCACTGTGGCTGTCGATCTTGACCCTGATGAAGGCAAGGACGCCGAGGCCGATCTGGCGCCTGTCGAGCGCGGCCGTATAACCCTGGATAACGCCAGTTTCTTCCAGCTGGCGCACGCGTCGCCAGCACGGAGATGTCGAGAGCCCGACTTCGGATGAAAGCGCTTGGTTCGTCAGGCGCCCATCCTTCTGAAGGGCGCCGAGAATCTTCAAATCGATGGGCTCAAGAGCGTCAGGCATATCTAACCTTTTATCTGCAGATATTAGGTAGATCCTACCATATTATTCAAATGCGCGGCAATGAAAGGCAAGATTATCCCCGGTGCGCGAGATATCCTGCGATCCCATTTGTCAACAGCAGCAGGTCTCCATGCTTCCCGATATCCGTATTGCCATCGTCATCAATCCGGCACTGCCGCTTGGGCTGATCGCCAATACCGTCGGCGCTATCTCTATCGGGTTGGGCGCAAAGTTTCCCTCGCTCGCGGCAAGGCAATTGACCGACAGGGAGGCTCGTACCATCG
The DNA here is from genome assembly GCF_014193155.1 of Rhizobium sp. BK098. NCBI lineage: Bacteria > Pseudomonadati > Pseudomonadota > Alphaproteobacteria > Hyphomicrobiales > Rhizobiaceae > Rhizobium > Rhizobium sp. BK098. The sequence goes on from NZ_JACHYY010000008.1 coordinate 191,477, forward strand.
ACATCAGTTCGAACATGCCCGTCCCGATACTGCAGGCGGATGCGGAAACCATACGATCTCTGTTGCTGAAGACCTTGCCGGTAGAAAACGACCGCGCGATCGTTCCCTTTCCTGCCTTTGCCCGCTCGCTGCACGATTACAGGGAGTATGAGGTGACGTTTCCAAATCGCGATCTTGCTGATGAGGCGATCGACGGTCTCGGGTTGGCGGGGCCTTCGAAATGGGTGAAGTCGCTTACTGGGTCGCTGAAGTTGCTGCGGTAGTGTCCGCAAAGAAAAAAGGCCGGCTGGCGGAGATAGAGAGATCCGCTTCGCCGGCCGAGCAAGGACTGAAGAAGAAGGGACGATACACTTCAGTCATCGGACGATGGTCTTCCGATGGTTTGGAGATTAGGCCAGCCAGCCTGAACGGGTTCCGAACTATCCGTTCATCTGCGGTTCACGCGGTGATTTTCTGCAAAATGAGGGTTGCGGCACTCGGGGCTTGAACTCCGGAAAAGTGATCCCCATCTCTTTTTTGCGGGTGCCAAACGGGCTCGCAGAACCGTCCCGAGGCCGCCCCGAGTGGGGTCATGGGACAAGAATTGAAATCGCAATTGTCGCTCACAGGAGGACTTCCATGCGTCACGTAGACTTCTCTCCCCTTTACCGTTCCACCGTCGGTTTCGACCGTCTGTTCACCATGCTCGACAGCCTTGGCCAGCCGGATCAGGCCCAGACCTATCCGCCCTACAATATCGAGCGCACGGGTGAAAACACCTATCGCATCACCATGGCCGTTGCCGGTTTCGATGAAAAGGAACTGAGCATCGAGGCCCACGCCCATGTCCTTCAGGTCAAGGGCGAAAAGAGCGAAGAGCCGGCTGAAACCAGCGAATATCTCTATCGCGGTATCGCCAAGCGTGCCTTCGAGCGTCGTTTCCAGCTTGCCGACCATGTCGAGGTTCAGGCCGCTTCACTGAAGAACGGTCTGTTGCACATCGATCTGCTGCGCAACATTCCCGAAGCCATGAAGCCCCGCCGGATCTCCATCGCGGCCGAGCCCGTTGAAACCCCGAAGGCCATCGAGGCTCACATCAACTAAGTGCGGCTGACGGTCTTGGACCGTCATGCTGGGCTGGCGGTCTCTGGCCGCCCAGCTCCTGATCCTCCCAAGATCAAAGAAGCGGCGCTCCATCTCGGGGCGCCGCTTTCGTTTGCGTGGTGTCAGAGGGCTCAGGCCGCGTTGGTGGCTTCGCCGGATTTTGCGCCAGCCTTTGCAGCCTCGCGCCGCTTGGCGGCGTCGGCATATTTCTGGGCGAGCACCGCGCACGTCATCAGCTGGATCTGATGGAACAGCATGAGTGGCAGCACGATGGCGCCGATACTTTGGCCGGCGAAGATAACGTTGGCCATAGGCACGCCGCTTGCCAGCGACTTCTTCGAGCCGCAGAAGGTGATGGTGATCTCATCGGATTTTTCAAAACCCAGGGCACGGCTGCCGAACATGGTGATACAAATCACCATCGCCAGGAGCACCGTGTTTGCGATGATGACTGTGACGATATCGAGGACGGAGAAGGTATGCCACAGTCCTTCCACCACGGCCTCGCTGAAGGCTGAATAGACGACCATGAGGATCGAGCCGCGATCGACCGGCATGAGGATCTTCTTCTTCGAACGGATCCAATCGCCGATCCATGGCTGCAGCAGCTGGCCGGCGATGAAGGGGGCGAGCAGCTGCAGCATGATCTGCCACAAAACATCCCAGGAAAAGCCCCCGCCCTGGCCGCCGACCGAAAACAGGACGCCGACGAGCAGCGGCGTCAGGAACATGCCGAAGATGTTGGAGGCCGACGCCGAGCAGATGGCTGCCGGCACATTGCCGCCGGCGATGGACGTGAAGGCAATAGAGGACTGCACGGTCGACGGCAGCACGCTCAAAAACAGCATGCCGGTATAGAGCGATACGGGCAGGATGCTGTTCGGAACGATTTGACCCATGGCCAGTACCAGCAGCGGAAAGATGCCGAAGGTCGTCAAAAGGATGACGAGATGCAGCCGCCAGTGCAGCATGCCGGCGATGACGACATCGCGCGACAGGCGCGCGCCATGCAGGAAGAACAAAAGGCCAATGGCGACGTTGGTGGCAATGCCGAAATAATGAGCGCTGGTCCCCTGCACCGGAAAGAAGGATGCCGTCAGGACGGTGAGCACCAGCAGCATGGTGAAGGTGTCTGGAAGAAAGCGGCGCATCGTGCATACCCCGATCGCATTGCAGTTTTTAGGATTACTCCTTGCAGATAGACCTATTGCGATACACGATGCAAGGAATAACAGTTATCGTAATACAGGATAAGCCATGCTTGATCTCACACAGCTACGCAGCTTCGTCGCCGTCGAGCAGATGGGCAGCTTCACGCTTGCCGCGGAGCGGTTGGGGCTCGGGCAATCGACCGTCAGCCAGCATATACAGCGGCTGGAAGCAGAGCTCGGGCGAAAGCTTTTGGCGCGCGATACGCATCGTGTCGTCCTGACTGGTGATGGCGAGGCGCTACTCGGCCATGCGCGCCAGATGCTGTCGATCGAAGCGGAGGTGCAGCAGCTTTTTGCCGGCAACAGCCTGCGCGGCAGTCTCCGGTTCGGGGTTTCCGAGGATTTCGTCACCAGCCAGCTCCCGGACGTATTGGAGGAGTTCGTGCGTTCGCATCCCTCCGTCGATCTCGAGCTGACGGTCGCGCTCAGTGGCGTGCTTTATGAAATGCAGGATAATGGCGATCTCGATCTGGTGCTCGCCAAGCGCCGGCTCGGCGATGCGAGGGGCAAGCTCGTCTACCGCGAGCCGCTGGTCTGGCTGGCGCGCGACCCGGATCGCATCCGCAAGCTTGCGGGACCGTTGCCGCTGATCGCCTTTCCCACACCGAGCGTTACGCGCGCGGTCGCGCTGGAGGCACTACGCCGGCAGCAGATGCCCTGGCGCATCGTCTGCACCTGCGGCAGCCTGAGCGGCCTGACAGCGGCGGCGCGCGCGGGCATGGGTGTTCTCGTGCAGCCGAAAAGCATGGCGCCGGCGGGATTGCTGGAGATCGCGCCGGGCTGGCTGCCCGTCCTCGAAGATGTCGAATTCGTCCTCGTGCCGCGCAAGGGCGCGGACCAACTTCTGGTTAACGCGCTCTCTGACGACATCCTCTCCAAGGTTCGGGGCCCCCGACCAAACTAACGACGAAATCGCCTATCAGCGATCATGGAAAGTCGTTTCCCATCATGCAGAAGGGATCCGGATTTATTTTGCCGGCTGATTTATTCTGCGCCCGTTTTCAGGCGGAAGTCAGCTTCCTCTGCTATCTCAGGTGGTGATGGGGGAGTTGCGGAGGAATAGTCGTCCGATGATATACGGTGCCATCTTCATTTCCGGGCTTGTCGCCTGCGTCGTGGCAATGATGATGACTATACACAACGCACCGGCATCCGATCGCGACGATCTATCGAACTTCGCAATGATCGCCCATCGGAATCAAAACTGACCCTTTCTGGCATTGTGAGCGCCGTCCGGCCGTGAAGTCGGCTCCGGCGCTCTTTTCATGCGGTCAACCCAGGCAAGCAAGGAAATTTCCCACATCGGCCTCGGTGGTGGCGAAGCTGGTCACGAGGCGGATCAGCGTTTCATCGCCGCCGACGAGATCCGGCTGCGATTCCGGGATCGGCCATTCGTAGAACTTCGCTCCCTTGTCTTCGGCCGCCTTGGCTGCGGATTTTGGGATGATCGCAAAAACCTCGTTCGAGGCAGTCGGCCACGCGAGACGGGCGCCGTGAACCTTTTCGAGGCCAGCGCGCAGCCGATCGGCCATCTCATTGGAGTGGCGGGCGATATCGAGCCAGAGGTCGTCCTGGAAATAGCCGTCGAACTGGGCGGCGATGAAGCGCGATTTGGAGAAGAGCTGGGCGGCGCGCTTGCGGATGAAATGCATCTCCTTCGCCTTCTCAGGATCGAAGATGACGATCGCCTCGGCGCACCAGCAGCCGTTTTTGGTGCCGCCGAAGGAGAGGATATCGACGCCGCGCTTCCATGTCATCTCGGCCGGCGTCGTGCCGAGCGCAACGAGGGCGTTGGCGAAACGCGCGCCATCCATATGCAGCGGCAGGCCGTTCGCCTTGGCGATGGCAGCGATGGCGTCGATCTCGGCAAGCGAATAGACCGTGCCGATTTCCGTCGCTTGCGTGATCGTCACGGCGGCGGCGCGGCCGTGATGCACGGCATCCTGCGGGAAGCGGGCAATTTTCGCAGCAAGGGCCTTTGGATCGATCTTGCCGGCCTCGCCCTTGACCGTTGCCAGACGCGCGCTGCTGAAGAAGTCCGGTGAACCGCATTCGTCCTCGGCTACATGCGCCTCGCTGTGGCAAAAGGTGATGCCACCCGGCTTCTGGACGCTGGCGAGCGACAGGGAGTTGGCGGCGGAGCCCGTGGCGACGAAGAATACGGAGACTTCGCGCTCGAAAATCTCTGAAAACTTTGCCTCGACCTTCTGATCCAGTTCGCTCAAGCCATATGCTGTCGCAAAGCCTCCCGCCTCTGCGAGAAGACGTTCAGCGATCTTGGAATGGGCGCCGGCCCAATTATCGGAGGCAAAAAACATGAAGGTACACCGATTATAAGGAGTGAATTGCGGGAGAGATAAATAGTGCGGGGCGGACATTACGCCAATGCAAAAACCTATCAAGCGCATGAGTTTGAAGAATGCATCACAGAAATTGATCTACGCAATCAACAAATAAAATGATGCGCTGCAGCGAAACTTTATTGCTTGATTTATGCAACAAAGGCAATCTTACGTCTTCGGTTGACGAAATTTTGCCGTTTTGCTCTTGCGAAGGCAGAAGCTTTCTGGCATAGAGCTGATGAATTAGGACAGGGTTGCTGTCCTATTTTGGCCGCCAAGGCCGAAGATGCGCTAAGGGTCCTGACGATGTCGGGATTTCGAGCTATAGTTACCGGGAGCATGTCCCTTTCAGCCTTTCGGGCGGTGGGCAATGCGGCGGTGGAATAGCAGGACGCGAAACGCTGACGACGGGCTCCATATAAGGAGCCGCGGTTCGCGGCCGGATCTTCACAATGCAACAGCGCAGTCGCGCGTCGGCCCCGGAAACGGACCGCGCGGGACGAAGGAGCGCCCGCGATGCGGGCCTTATCGGAGGGAAGACCATGACGAACAGGACGACGTTGACGAGTTTTGACCAGACCGCTGCAGCCAATGCTGCCGCGACGGCCAAGACGTCGAAACGCGCTGTCGGCTTCCCGCCGAAACAGGGCCTCTACGATCCGCGCAACGAGCACGACGCCTGCGGCGTCGGCTTCGTCGCGCATATGAAGGGCCAGAAGTCGCACCAGATCGTGCGCGACGGCCTGTTCATTCTCGAAAACCTGACACATCGCGGTGCCGTCGGCGCAGATCCGCTGATGGGCGATGGCGCGGGCATTCTCGTGCAGATCCCCGATCGCTTCTTCCGCGAGGAGATGGCCAAGCAGGGCGTCGTCCTGCCGAAGGCTGGCGAGTATGGCGTCGGCCATTTCTTCCTGCCGCGCGACGAGGCGCTGATCGAGCATTTCAAGACTGCGATCAAGCAGGTTGTCGCCGAGGAAGGCCAAGTGCTGCTCGGCTTCCGCGATGTGCCTGTCGATAACTCTTCGCTGTCGAAGGCGCCTGACATTGCCGCCACCGAGCCGCACCATGTGCAGGTCTTCATCGGCGCCGGCCGTGACGCCGGCACGAACGAGGAGTTCGAGCGTCGTCTCTTTACCCTGCGCAAGGTGATCTCCAACCGCATCTATGCGGAATACGAGGGCGAGGAGAGCAGTTTCTACCCCGTCTCGCTGTCGAGCTCGACCATCGTCTACAAGGGCATGTTCCTCGCCTATCAGGTGGGCGCCTATTATAAGGACCTCTCCGACCCGCGTTTCGAGACGGCGGTTGCCCTCGTGCATCAGCGTTTCTCGACGAACACCTTCCCGTCGTGGAAGCTTGCGCACCCCTACCGCATGGTTGCGCATAACGGCGAAATCAACACGCTGCGCGGCAACGTCAACTGGATGGCAGCGCGCCAGGCATCGGTGTCCTCGCCGCTGTTCGGCGACGATATCTCCAAGCTCTGGCCGATCTCCTATGAGGGACAGTCGGACACGGCCTGTTTCGACAACGCGCTCGAATTCCTCGTGCGCGGTGGATACTCCCTTGCGCATGCCATGATGATGCTCATTCCCGAGGCATGGGCCGGCAACCAGCTGATGGCGCCGGAACGCAAGGCATTCTACGAATATCATGCCGCCCTGATGGAGCCATGGGATGGCCCGGCCGCCGTCGCTTTCACCGATGGCAAGCAGATCGGCGCGACGCTCGACCGTAACGGCCTGCGTCCGGCCCGCTATCTCGTCACCAACGACGACCGCATTATCATGGCGTCCGAAGCCGGCGTTCTGCCTGTCGAGGAAGAGAAGATCATCCAGAAGTGGCGCCTGCAACCGGGCAAGATGCTGCTGATCGACATGGAAAAGGGCCGCATCATCTCCGACGACGAGGTGAAGTCGGAACTTGCCAGCAAGCATCCCTATCGCAGCTGGCTGAACCGCACGCAGCTGATCCTGGAAGACCTGAAGCCGGTGGAGCCGCGCGCGCTGCGCCGCGACGTGTCGCTGCTCGATCGCCAGCAGGCTTTCGGCTATACGACCGAGGACACCAAGCTCCTGATGTCGCCGATGGCGACGACGGGTCAGGAAGCCGTTGGCTCCATGGGCACGGATACGCCGATCTCGGCCATGTCGGACAAGCCGAAGCTGCTCTACACCTACTTCAAACAGAACTTCGCGCAGGTGACGAACCCGCCGATCGATCCGATCCGCGAGGAGCTCGTCATGAGCCTCGTGTCGTTCATCGGCCCGCGCCCGAACCTGCTCGATCATACCGGCATGGCCAACGCCAAGCGTCTGGAAGTGCGCCAGCCGATCCTGACCAACGGCGATCTCGAAAAGATCCGCTCGATCGGTCACACCGAGGATCGCTTCGACACCAAGACGCTCGACTTCACCTATGATGTCGAACGTGGCGCCGAAGGCATGCCCGAGATGCTCGACCGTCTCTGCGAGCGGGCGGAAGCGGCCGTTCGCGGCGGCTACAACATCATCGTGCTTTCCGACCGTCAGATCGGACCGGACCGCATCGCGATCCCGGCGCTGCTGGCGACGGCAGCCGTGCACCATCACCTGATCCGCAAGGGCCTGCGCACCTCGGTCGGTATCGTTGTCGAAACCGGCGAGCCGCGTGAAGTGCATCACTTCTGCCTGCTCGCCGGTTACGGCGCCGAGGCGATCAACCCGTATATGGCGTTCGACACGCTGCTTGACATGCATCAGCGCGGCGAATTCCCGAAGGAAGTGGATGCGACCGAAGTCGTCTACCGCTATATCAAGGCTGTCGGGAAGGGCATCCTCAAGGTCATGTCGAAGATGGGCATATCGACCTATCAGTCCTATTGCGGCGCGCAGATCTTCGATGCCGTGGGCTTGCAGCAGGAGCTGGTCGACAAGTACTTCTTCGGCACCGCAACCATGATCGAAGGCATCGGCCTCGAAACGATCGCCGAGGAAACCGTTGCCCGTCACAAGGCTGCTTTCGGCCGCGATCCGCTGCTCGCAAGCACGCTCGATATCGGTGGCGAATATGCCTACCGCATGCGTGGCGAAAGCCACGCCTGGACGCCCGATGCTGTGGCTGCCCTGCAGCATGCCGTGCGCGGGAATGCCGAGGATCGCTATCGCGAATTCTCCGAAATGGTCAACGAGTCGGCGCTCCGGATGAACACCATCCGTGGCCTCTTCAAGATCAAGGGTGCGGAAGCGCTCGGCCGCAAGCCGATCTCGATCGACGAGGTCGAGCCGGCTGCCGATATCGTCAAGCGCTTCTCGACAGGCGCCATGTCCTTCGGCTCCATCAGCCGCGAGGCGCATACGACGCTGGCGATTGCCATGAACCGCATCGGCGGCAAGTCGAACACCGGCGAAGGCGGCGAGGAAGCCGATCGCTACATGCCGCTCTTCGACGGCTCGCCGAACCCGGAACGTTCCGCCATCAAGCAGATCGCCTCCGGCCGTTTTGGCGTGACGACCGAATATCTGGTTAATGCTGATGTGCTGCAGATCAAGGTGGCGCAGGGCGCCAAGCCCGGCGAAGGCGGCCAGCTGCCCGGCCACAAGGTTGATGCTACGGTTGCCAAGACCCGGCACTCGACGCCGGGCGTCGGCCTGATCTCGCCGCCACCGCACCACGACATCTATTCGATCGAAGATCTGGCGCAGCTGATCTATGACCTGAAGAACGTCAACCCGACCTCGGATGTGTCGGTCAAGCTTGTTTCGGAAGTCGGCGTCGGCACGGTTGCCGCCGGCGTTGCCAAGGCGCGCGCCGATCACATCACCGTCTCGGGCTATGATGGCGGCACCGGCGCTTCGCCGCTGACCTCGCTGAAGCATGCCGGTTCGCCCTGGGAAATCGGCCTTGCCGAGACCCAGCAGACGCTGGTGCTGAACGGGCTGCGCTCGCGCATCGCCCTGCAGGTCGACGGCGGCCTGAAGACCGGTCGCGACGTCATCATCGGCGCGCTGCTCGGTGCCGACGAATTCGGCTTCGCCACCGCGCCGCTGATTGCGGCCGGCTGCATCATGATGCGCAAGTGCCACCTCAACACCTGTCCGGTTGGCGTCGCTACTCAGGACCCGGTTCTGCGCAAGCGCTTCAAGGGCGCGCCGGAGCATGTCATCAACTACTTCTTCTTCGTGGCCGAAGAAGTACGCGAGATCCTCGCCTCGCTTGGCGTTGCCAAGCTGGACGAGATCATCGGCGCCTCCGAGCTTCTGGAAAAGGACGAGATGCTCGCTCACTGGAAGGCGAGGGGCCTAGACTTCAGCCGCATCTTCCACAAGGTCGATGCGCCGAAGGAAGAGACCTACTGGACGACAGTGCAGAAGCACCCGATCGACGACATTCTCGACCGCAAGCTGATCGAGAAGGCGGAGCCGGCGCTTTCTTCGAAGACGCCTGTCGCTTTCGAAGTCGACATCAGGAATGTCGACCGTTCGGCCGGCGCCATGCTGTCGGGCGCGGTTGCCAAGCGCTATGGTCATCGTGGCCTGAAGGATGACACGATCAATGTCACCCTGAAGGGGACGGCGGGCCAATCCTTCGCGGCCTTCCTGGCACGGGGCGTCACCTTCAATCTGATCGGTGACGGCAATGACTATGTCGGCAAGGGCCTTTCGGGTGGCCGCATCATCATCCGTCCGCCGGAGAACTCGAAGATCGTCGCTGAGAACTCGATCATCGTCGGCAACACCGTGCTCTACGGTGCGACCGAGGGCGAGTGCTACTTCCGCGGTGTCGCGGGCGAGCGCTTCGCGGTCAGAAACTCGGGCGCGATCGCCGTCGTCGAAGGCGTAGGCGATCACGGCTGCGAATACATGACCGGCGGCGTCGTCGTGGTGCTCGGCGAAACCGGGCGCAACTTCGCGGCCGGCATGTCGGGCGGCGTGGCCTATGTGCTCGACGAAAAGGGCGATTTCGCGCGCCGCTGCAACATGGCGATGGTCGAGCTGGAGCCGGTTCCCGAGGAAGACGAGCTGCTGGAGAAGCTGCATCATCATGGTGGCGACATCATGCACAAGGGACGCGTCGACGTCTCAGATGACATGACGCGCCACGACGAAGAGCGTCTCTTCCAGCTGATTTCGAACCACTTCCACTATACGGGCTCGACGCGAGCCAAGGAGATCCTCGATCACTGGGCCGATTACCGCCCGAAATTCCGCAAGGTCATGCCGGTCGAATACCGCCGCGCCCTTGAGGAAATGGAGCGCAGCCGGATGAGCGTGGCGGCGGAGTAATCCGCCCCGGTTCTGAAACCAGTCGAGGGTTTCGCCTCGCATTGCGATCGCCGTCATGGCGATCGCGACTGTCGAATAGCGGAATCGGATTTGAATTAAAGTGCCGGACAGGGAAACCGAGATGACCTTCAGGCACGGGAGCCAGGAGCTCCTCTTTTAGAGTGAGGAAACGAAAGCATGGGCAAGGTAACAGGCTTCTTGGAAATCGACCGGCAGGTGGCGAAGTATCAGCCGGCGTCGGATCGCATCCGGCATTTCCGTGAATTCACGATCCCCATGTCGGACCAGGAAGTGCAGAAACAGGCAGCCCGCTGCATGGACTGTGGCATTCCCTATTGCCACGGCCCGACCGGCTGCCCGGTGCACAACCAGATCCCCGATTGGAACGACCTCGTCTACAACAACAATTGGGAACAGGCGATCCACAACCTGCATTCGACCAACAACTTCCCGGAATTCACCGGCCGCGTCTGCCCCGCACCCTGCGAGGAAGCCTGCACGCTGAACCTGGAAGATGCCCCGGTCGCGATCAAGACCGTAGAGCAGGCGATTGCCGACAAGGCCTATGAGCTCGGCTTCATCCGGCCGCAGCCGGCAACGGTTCACACCGGCAAGAAGGTCGCAATCATCGGCTCCGGCCCTGCCGGCATGGCTGCCGCTCAGCAGCTTGGCCGCGCAGGTCACGACGTCCACGTCTACGAGCGCGAAAGCAAGCCGGGCGGCCTGCTGCGCTATGGTATCCCGGATTTCAAGATGGAGAAGAACTTCATCGATCGCCGCGTCGAGCAGATGAAGGGCGAAGGCGTCACCTTCCATTGCGGCGTCAATGTTGGCGTCGATGTCAAGGTCGAACAGCTTCTGGCCGACCATGATGCCGTGCTCTATTGCGGCGGCTCGGAAACCCCGCGTGAAGCGGGCATTCCCGGCACGACGCTCGCAGGCGTCCATGACGCCATGCCCTATCTGGTGCAGCAGAACCGCCGCGTCGGCCGCGAAAACATCGACAGTGTCGGCTGGCCCGCCGATCCGATCCTGGCCGGCGGCAAGCATATCGTCGTCGTCGGTGGTGGCGACACGGCATCCGACTGCGTCGGCACGGCATTCCGCCAGGGTGCGGTGAAGGTGACCCAACTCGACATTCGTCCGCAGCCGCCGGAGAAGGAAGACAAGCTCGCCGTATGGCCCTTCTGGGCAACGAAGATGCGCACCTCTTCCTCGCAGGCCGAAGGTGCGGTTCGCGAATTCCAGGTGGCAACGCTCGAGTTCATCGGCGAAGACGGCGTGCTGACGGGCGTGAAGTGCTGCGAAGTCGACGATCGCCGCAAGCCGATTGCCGGGACAGAGTTTGTCATCCGCGCCGATCTCGCCTTCATCGCCATCGGCTTCCGCGGCCCGTTCACCGACGGCGTTCTCAAGGAAATGGACGGCAAGCTGACGTTGAATACCGACCGCCGCGGCTCGACCAACGTCGTTGCCAACGACAAGGACTATAAGACCTCGGTCGACAAGCTCTGGACGGCCGGGGACATTCGCCGCGGCCAGTCGCTGGTCGTCTGGGCGATCCGCGAGGGCCGTCAGGCCGCGCGCGCGATCGACGAGGCCTTGATGGGTTCGACGGTCCTGCCGGCCTAAGTTTCGCTGTCCTCTCGCGCAAAGTTGTTGAAGGCCGGGTTCGTTACAAACCCGGCCTTTGTCGTTACCGGCTTGCGGCGATGTTCCAGTTGTAGAGGCAGCGGTCGAGGCCGATGGCGATTTCGAGCACCGCGACGTCATGGTCTATCGCCGGCCCCTTCTTCGGGTGGCTGCGGTAGCGCTGCGGAAAGTCCGTTCGTCTCGAAATCGAGCAGACCTCCATCCATTTGTCGCCATTGTCGACCTCGATATCCATGGTGACCTCGGAATAGGCCGGAAGGCGATCGGACGGCACGATCCGTGTCGGCAGATGGATGACCGAGGCGATCATCCTGCGGACGGGTTCCAATGTTGCGGCGTGATAATCGTTGCCGCTATCGGCGGTGAAGGCGCATTGGAATTCGAGCTGCCAGAATTCCTTGAGCCTCACATGCTTGCTTGGCTGGTCCTGTTCCCGGCGGTACGATTTTCCGGCCTGCCAGACGCACAAGGGAAGCCGTGTTCTGGAATGATTTTCGAGAAGATGTTGCATGTAGGCGTAGGTTGACGGCGTCGTTTCGGGCCGGAGCACAAGTTCGGCTTCGGTGTTCGACATTCGCTCCTGCACCCATATGTCGGTGTTTGAGTAGGCGTCCGAGACGAGATTTCGCGGCATCAGGGTTGGAGCCTCGACCCTTCGTATATCCCAAGCGGGGTTTGTGGATCGCAGGAAGCTTGCCACTTCATCGGAAAAGAAGCGGACGAAATCGTCGCGCAGTTGAATGTCCCGCTCTTCCCAGTGAACGAGCGAATTGACGTTATAGATATTGAGCACGTGCCATTCTCCATGGGCAACGTTGATGTCTAGAGGTGAGGGCTTTACGTCCAGCAGCCGCCGGACGCATCAACGCCTCCGGCCTCACGACTGGACGCGGAGACCTCGGCCGGAGAAAGCGCGCAATACCGCAGCCTGCAGGCAGGTGCGGCAAGGTTCGATCTGATCTGCGCTTTTGGTGCTCATGCAGTTCTTCTATTGGCGGGACGCAGCCTTGTCAAACCGCCTCCGCGCCGCTTACCGCGCGACGGATCCGGGCAATCTGTAGTCATCCACGCGGCCGACCGGCGCCGGGTCCATAAGGCCCTTCTCGACCAGAAGATCGCGGGGTGATGAAGTCGTTGCGGCAGGGGCAGGGCTGCTGCCGAGAAGCTGCGAGCCGCCGTCAAGATCGGGATCGGAGATGCTCATCGGCTGGGTGCGGGTGATCTTTTCCGGCTCCGTGCCCGGAAGATTGGCCTGTTGCGCCGGCAGCGGATTGTTGGTGTCCAGCCGCGTGATGTCGGGGCTTGCCTGATCACCCAGGATCCGGCGTGCGGATTTCTCCAGATAGAAGGCGACCTTGCGCTTGCCGGCTGCCGTCAGATTGACGCCGTCGGCCGTTCTCAGCCGAACCTGCTGGCCGTTGATATCGGAACCGGTGACGATGAATTCGCCATTCTGGTCGGTAAAGCCGTCCCATATGTCGATGAACTCGCCGCCGACGCTGGTGGTCTGGCTTTGGTAGATCTGGTTGAGCTTGACCGCGCTGGCGGTCAGCTGATCCGAGCCGAAGGAGGGCAGCCCGACCCAGAGCAGCGGAATATGACGGCTCGTTACCAGTTTGGCGAATTGCTGTACGCGTTCTTCATAGGCGAGGAACCATGGATCGGTGCCGTATTTCTCGTTGAGCCCATCGCCGATCATCTGCTGGCGGTCATTGGCGCCGATCATGACGACGACCATGGCCGGTTTCAGCTGGTCGATCATTCCGGGTAATTGCTGCGGCCAATTGTAATAATCCTGCCGCACGAGACCGGAGGCGACGTTGCCGCGGGACTGGACGACGACGCCGGGGGAGGTAGAGAAGGCATCTTCCAGCCCGGTTGCCAGGCCGCTCGCCAGAAAATCGCCGACGACGAGGATGGTTTTGGCGTCAGAAAGCTTTTCGGCGGGCGGCGGCGTTTCCGGCTGCGCGACCGGCTGGCGCGGCGGCGGGGTCGGCCGTTTTTTCGGCTGCACCTTGCGCCGTGGCGGCGGCTGCTCCATGGGCTGGTCCGGATAATCGGGCTCGCGGGTGCCGAACAGCATGTCGAACAGGTTCCGCCGCGGCCGCTCCTGCGCTTCGGCCATGTTCGGCAAGCAGGCAAGCGTGATGACGGCGGCGAGGAATGCCGTCAGAACAATCCTTAGAGTTGCCTTGGTCGCGCGCGCAGGGTGTTTCATCATCGCTTCTTTTCCGCTGACGAGTCCGGGCCGCACAAGGACGATTTCATCGTCCGGCGATCCCGGATTCGCTCGAGGCGGCCTACTTACGCAATGCTTTCAGCAGGTTCATTGACGGCTCGCCGTCCGCATCCATGCCCATGCGCTGCTGGACGGCTGATATGGCGGCCTTCGAGCCTGAGCCGAAATTGCCGTCGACCACGCCGTCATAGTAGCCAAGTTCTTTCAGACGCGTCTGCAGCTCGAATTTCTGCTTGACGTCGAGCGTGCCGCTCGGACGGGGCCAGGATTGCTGCATGCCGCCATAGCCGGCAATCTGATCCGCGAGCAGCCCGACTGCCAAGGCGTAGCTGTCGGAGGCGTTGTAGCGCTTGATGGTGAAGAAGTTACCGGTCATCAGGAAGCCGGGGCCGTTCGGTCCGCCGGGTATCTTTAGCTGCGCGCGGTCGGAGGTGCTACGGAAACCCTTGCCGTTAGGACGCACGAAGCCGAGAGCCGCCCATTGCGCGATCGTATGTGTCTTGCCGGCCTGGGCGCTGCCGCCGGGTGGTACGACGACTTCATAACCCCAGGTCCGGCCGGTATCCCAGCCGTTCTTGGCGAGGAGGTTGGCGGTTGTCGCCAGGGCGTCCGGAATGGAATTCCAGATATCGGCATGGCCACTGCCGTCGGCATCGACTGCATAGAGCAGATAGCTCGTCGGGATGAATTGCGTATGGCCCATGGCGCCGGCCCAGGAACCGTTCAGGTCATTGCGCGAGATGTCGCCCTTCTGCAGGATTTTCAGGGCGGCGATCAGCTGCTTCTTGGCATAATTCGCACGCTTCGGATCGGCATAGGCAAGGGTCGCCAGCGCGCGGGGCACATAATGCAGCCGATCGTTCTTGGCGAGAACCTCGCCGTAATTCGACTCCATCGACCAGATGGCCAGTATGATATTGCGATCGACGCCGAAATGCTGTTCGAGCGTGCGCAGTGTAGATCCGTACTTAACCGCCATCTTGCGGCCAATATCGACCGTATAGGGATTGACACGGGAGTCGAGGTAATCCCAGATTTGGGACTTGAATTCCGGCTGGTACTGCGCCTTTTCAAGCACCGTGGGGTCCGGGTCGGTTACGCCGGCAAATGCATTGCGATACGTGGATTGCGTGATGCCGCTCTTTGCCGCGGTAGCGTAGAAGCCCGCGATCCATTTCTGGAACCCAGGGTCAGCGCTGGCGTTAACGGGAAGGAATCCCGCAAAGGCGCCGAGCGCGAGCGCCAGAGCGAGACCACGAAGGGAGTGTTTGCGGTTTACGGTCATCTACAGCCTTGTCCATCAATCGTTGGATTTCGGTGCGGCGATGCACGTAGCATCGGCCCATGCGTGACGCTAAACGAACGAAGTCAACAAATTCTTTACCATGGAAGCTTGCGTCAGTCATTATTTGCAAAACGGTAGCAAATCTAATCTACTGACCTTTAGAATGGCTTTGTGCCAACTGATTTAATGCCCAGGAGGTATGCGTGGGACAGCATAAGAAGGTTCGTAAGGCAGTATTTCCGGTCGCCGGACTAGGGACGCGGTTCTTGCCGGCGACCAAGGCGGTGCCGAAGGAAATGCTGACCGTCGTTGATAAGCCGGTGATCCAGTATGTCGTCGACGAGGCGATGGAAGCAGGCATCGAGCATTTCGTATTCGTGACCGGCCGCAGCAAGCACGTCATCGAGGATTATTTCGACATCCAGTTCGAGCTCGAGCAGACGCTGCGTCAGCGTAACAAGAATGCCGAACTGTCGCTTCTGAGCGGCCTGCTGCCGAAGGCCGGTACGGCAAGCTTCACGCGCCAGCAGGAGCCGCTCGGTCTCGGCCACGCCGTCTGGTGCGCCCGCGAGATCGTCGGCGACGAACCCTTTGCGCTGCTACTGCCCGACATGGTCATGCGCGCCGAAAAGGGCTGCATGAAGGGCATGATCGAGCTTTACGAGCAGAGCGGCGGCAATGTCATCGCCGTCGAGGAATGCGCGCCCGATCAGGCTCATAAATATGGCATCGTCGGCGTCGGCGAGACGATCGGCAGCGGCTTCCGCATCACGGAAATGGTTGAGAAGCCGGCCAAGGGCACGGCGCCTTCCAACTTCTTCATCAACGGCCGCTATATCCTGCAGCCGGAAATCTTCCGTATCCTGGAAAGCCAGGAGCGCGGTGCCGGCAACGAGATCCAGCTGACGGACGGCATGCTGAAGCTTGCCAAGACGCAGGATTTCGCCGGCTATCACTTCCGGGGGCAGACGTTCGACTGCGGTGCAAAGGATGGCTTCATCCTCGCGAACGTCGCCTTTGCCTTGGCGCGTGACGACATCCGCCCGACTATCGAGGATGAGTTCAAGGCGCTCGTTGCTGCTCTGAAATAAGTGATCGAACTTCCGAATATGTTGGGGCCCGTCGTATGCCGGGCCTCAATTCGTTTGAACGGAAGAATCATCAAAATGCGAGGGCGGTCGTCAACGCTTCGCGGTCAAACCGATGCCGGCCTGAAGCTGACGGGTGCTGTCGCCAACGTCTCTGGTCGTCAGCTGATAGCCGACATTGCCGGTGAGATCGAGGTAACGGTTGATTCCCCAGGTCAGGCCGAAGGCGGCGTCATATTCGGTTTCATCGGCGGCGCTGCCATTGGAGGGGTAGTCGCGCCAGATCGTTCCGCCCGTCAGCTTGGCGGTGAGATCGTCGCGCAGCTGATGGGCCACGGTGCTCGTCAGTTGGTAAGCGGTGTAGCCGCTGAGACCGGCCGTCGTTGAAGGCTGGACCGTCGTCGAAAGGCCGACACTGATATCGGTGCCGCGCTGTGGCGACCAGGCGAGGCTGCCGTCGATCGTCGGCGAGTCGACCGAACTCAGGCGCGAATCGTCGAACTCCGTGTGTTGGTAGCCGAAGCCGAGCTCGCCCTTGAATTTTTCACCGAGGTCGACTTCGACGCCGCCCTTGCCGCCATAGCTCTGGTTCGAGCGGGCATAACCGTTGCTGTCGCGCGTCTGGTCGTAGACGGCGCGTCCGAGATCCACTTCCACGAAGGGAATGATGGCGGGCGATAGCTCGTACCCGATGCGGCCGCGCCAGGTTCCGGCCGTCTGGTTGCGGTCGCTGAGGGTAACCGTCGTCCCATCCGAAAGCACGGCGTTGGAATAGACACTGCGTGTCAGCGCCACGGCCGTCGTGCCGCGCAGCAGGCCGAAATCGCGTTCCAGTGAGAGACCGGCCGTATATTGGTTGACGGCGGATTGTTTCGAGGCGCCGGCGATCGCATTCGGATCGCTGGTGTCCTCGCGGTAGAATTGATAGCCGGCGGTGACATGTGCCGTCGTGTCGGCGGGAAGATCCAGGCGCAGGTCGGCATTAAGATTGACTGCCGGTTTCTCTTCGCCCGTGCCGCCGACGTTCCTCTGCCAGACGCCTTCGCCGGTGATGGTCAGCGCGTGGCGATCCCAATCCGATGTCAGGGTGCTGCGCAGGTCGGTCTGCAGGAAAGTGCGGTTGTTCTTGACGTCGCCGGTGCGATCCCGCTCGATATTGACCGACTGATTGATCGAGGGGCGCAGGGTAAAGGTGCCGAGCGGTATACCCTGGGCGTCTGCGCGATCCGGATATTGGCGAGCCTTCAGACCGTCGACGGCAGATTCCCGCTGGTTCACGCGGCGCAGGTCGTTATCCAGCGTCGAGCCGGTGGTCGTGGGGTCGATACCGGTGAGGCGCAGCGGCGCGTTCAATGGCGCGTCGCTGGAGGTCGTTGTCTGGTTTGCCGGTGCGGTTGCCTGGCTGTCTGGGGTGGGTGCGGCGCTCGGATCCGTCGAGGAAGCCGATGTCGGGGCAGGCAAGGTATCGTCGAGGTTCTGATCTGGCGGCAATGATTGCGCATGGATCGGCAGTGGAAGGGCAAATGCGATACCCCAGCCGAGCAGGGCGGAACTCGCCCACGCCGTCAGCCGGAGGGCACTATGACCCGCCTTGTCCTTGCCGATGCCCATGTTGTTTATATCTGACCCTGCTGGAAATGACCTAAATTCTTACCCAAGTGTAAAGGCGCGTGGTTAACGGTTGGTTGCCAAGCGATGGCAACAAGAACGGGTTCGAGAATATTTGTCGGGAAAATGCTGCAGGCTGTCGCATCGCTATAAGTCGATCTTTGGTGGACAGATTTGCCGAAAAGCGTTAGGCCTCGCTCATGAACAAGAGAGCTGTAAGACTCATCGAGAATGGTGCGATCGAATCCGCGATGCGAACGATCGAGACCGAGAGACGGGGCATGGAGGCGCTGGAACGCGCACTGACCAACGGTCTGGCCGCGCCTTTCAGCCGCGCGGTGGAGATCATAGGCGATATTTCCGGCCGTGTGGTGATCACCGGCGTCGGCAAGAGCGGCCATATCGGCAACAAGCTCGCCGCAAGCCTGGCGTCCACGGGTACGCCGGCATTCTTCGTGCACCCGGTCGAAGCCAATCACGGCGATCTCGGCATGATCACGCAGCACGATGTCATCATCGCCATATCGTGGGGCGGCGAGAGCGCTGAGCTGCGTGGCATCATCAGCTATTCACGCCGTTTCTCGATTCCCATGATCGCGATCACTGCCGGCGAGACTTCTACGCTTGCGCGCGAATCGGATGTGGTGCTGCTGCTGCCCAAGGAGCAGGAGGCCTGCCCGCATGGGCTGGCGCCGACGACATCGACGCTGCTGCAGCTTGCCATCGGCGATGCGCTGACCGTCGCCTTGCTGGAGGCGCGCGGTTTTACTGCCGAAGATTTCCGTACCTTCCATCCGGGCGGCAAGCTCGGTGCCAGCCTCTCGCATGTGGCCGACATTATGCATAGAGGCGACAGTGTGCCGCTCGTCAAGCTTGGAACCGGCATGCCGGAAGCGGCGATGACGCTGTCGAAGATGCGGTTCGGCTGCGTGGGCGTGATCGATGATGATGGTTGCCTGTGCGGCATCGTCACCGATGGCGATATCGCCCGCAATCTCGGCACCAGCCTTGCGGAGAAGCTGGTCGACGAGGTGATGACCCCCAATCCGAAAACGGTAAAGGAAACGACGCTGGCGACGAGTGCCATGGCCGTGCTCAACCGCCACAATATCTCGGCTCTGATGGTCATCGATGAAGCGCGCCGGCCGATCGGCGTCGTGCATTTCCACGATCTGCTGCGGATCGGCGTCGCCTGATCAGACCGGTTCGACCGTGAGCTCGCGGCCGTTGCTGGCGACCACCTTGACGCGGGTGCCGACGGGCAGGTCCGGCCCGCTGACGGTCCAATAGGTATCGTTCAGGCGAATGCGCCCGCGGCCCTCGGCGATCGGCTGGTCGAGTGTTGCCGTGCGGCCGACCAGGCTCGCGCCGCGCTGGTTCAGGAACGGCTCGTCGGTCACCTGGTTGTTGTTATAGAGATAGCGGCGGCCGATGAGAGTGACGATCACCGCCGTGGCGGCGAAGACCAGCCCTTGAACCTGCCAGACCCAGAAGCTGCTTTCCCAAAACAGAAGCGACAAGGCGCCGACGACGATCGCGGCGAGTCCGATCCAGACGAGAAAGAAGCCTGGCAGGATCAGTTCGGCGGCAAGCAGCACCAAACCCACGAGCCACCAGCTCCAGGGCCCGAGTTCGACGATGAGATTGTCGAACATGTCAGCTCTCCTTCGGCGGCAGCGGATTGATCGAAGGCGTCGTGCGGGTAGGGCCGGAACGCGGGCGGGGTGGCTGCGGCGTGCCGCTGCCATCGCCATTATCACCGAAGACTTCGCGGGCGATAGCGCCGATGCCACCAAGAGAACCGATGATGGAGCTCGCCTCCATCGGCATCAGCACGATCTTGGAATTGCCCGCGGAGCCGATTGCAGTCAGGGCTTCGGTATATTTCTGGGCGATGAAGTAGTTGATTGCCTGCACATTACCTTCTGCAATCGCTTGGGACACCATGCGGGTCGCCTTGGCTTCGGCCTCGGCCAGTCGTTCGCGCGCTTCGGCATTGCGAAATGCTGCTTCGCGCTGACCTTCGGCTTGCAAAACGGCCGCCTGCTTCGCGCCCTCGGCGCGGAGAATTTGCGCGTTGCGCAGACCTTCCGCCTCCAGAACCTGAGCGCGCTTTTCGCGTTCCGCCTTCATCTGCCGGCCCATAGCGTCAACCAGGTCTTTCGGCGGTTGGATGTCCTTGATTTCGACGCGCGTTACCTTGATGCCCCAGGGCTCCACCGCCTCATCGACCACGCGCAGCAGCCGTTCGTTGATGGCATCGCGATTAGACAAGAGCTCATCGAGATCCATGGAGCCCATGACGGAGCGGATATTCGTCTTGGTGAGGTTGAGGATCGCGCTTTCGAGATTGGTGATCTGATAGGCCGCCTGCGCCGCATTCAACACCTGGAAGAATGCGACCGCATCGGCGGAAACGCTCGCATTGTCCTTCGTGATGACTTCCTGGGTCGGCACGGCCAACACCTGTTCCATCACGTTCATTCGCACCCCGATTGTTTCGATGAAGGGTACGATCAGATTGAGCCCCGGTTCCAGCGTTCGGATATAGCGTCCGAAGCGTTGAACTGTGTACCGATAGCCTTGTGGTACGGTCTTGATGCCTGCGAACAGCACCAGAATGACGAAGATCACCAAGGCGATCACAACGATGCTGAAACCACCGACTACCATCGAACTCCTCCATGGACGCACCCGCCTCAACAGGTTCGCGTCGCCTAAACCGCTGCGATTTGGCCTCCCTATGCTCGGTCGAGCTCATGAGGCGGCAGCTCAATCAGATGTGGTGGGTTAGCATGTTCTCAGCAAGTGAGGAATGGGGCTACAGCGGACGTTTTGCTGCGAGCCGATCAAGCAATCGTCCTTCGGGTCTTGCGCCCGGCGATTGATATTCATACCTTATATGTAATTTCCGGCTCCGCTGCCTCGCAGCCTTTTCGGGCCAAGCCATCGCGCATCATCAGGGTGAAGCTATGAACTTAGATAGGACCTTGCGGTCGGTTGTGGCCGTGCACGCCTCAATTCCGGAAGACGCCTTTACGGCAGCAACGCTCGGCATCCGCAGGGAAGGCAGTGGCGTTGTCATCCGCGGTAACGGCCTGGTATTGACGATCGGCTATCTGATTACCGAAGCGGAAGAGGTCTGGCTCACGACCAATAGTGGCCGTGTCGTGCCTGGCCATGCGCTCGCTTACGATCAGGAAACGGGATTCGGTCTTGTGCAAGCGCTCGGGCCTCTCGATGTGCCCGCCCTCGAATTCGGCGACGCCGACAAGGCCGAGATCGGTGATGAAGTCGTTGTTGCTGACGGGATCGGTCAGTTCGTCGAGGCGAAGATCGTCGCAAAGCAGGAATTTGCCGGCTATTGGGAATATCTGCTTGATGAGGCAATCTTCACGGCGCCCGCCCATCCCTCCTGGGGCGGCGCGGCTCTTGTTGACGAAGACGGCAAGCTTCTCGGTATCGGCTCGCTGCACTTGCAGATGGCGACGGAGAAGGGCGATAGCGCGGATATCAACATGATCGTGCCGATCAATCTGCTGATGCCGATCCTGGACGATCTGATCAAGCGCGGTCGGGTCAACAAGCCTCCGCGGCCCTGGCTCGGCGCCTTCTCAGCCGAAAGCAATGGCGAAGTCGTCGTCATGAGCGTCGCGGAGGGCGGCCCGGCGGCCAAGGCGGGCTTGCGTCGCGGCGACGTCATTTCCGAAATCCGCGATGGCGAGGTCGACGGGCTCGCCGATTTCTATCGCAAGATCTGGGAAAGCGGCCCGGCGGGTTCCGAGATCCCCATGCGTATATTGCGCGATGGCAGAGAGGCCTGGCTGCGCGTCAAATCCGCCGACCGCGGCAGCTTTCTCAAAAAGCCGCAGCTTCAGTAGACGAGTGTCGCCGGGATCAATCCCGGCGCTTCGTTCAAGCCCAGCCGAGCAGCTCCCGCCGCACCACCTTCTCCAGCACGTTCATGCCGTCTTCGCTGTCGTTGAGACAGGGGATGTGGGTGAATTTATCGCCGCCATTGTGATGGAAGGATTCGGCTGCCTGCTCGGCGATCTCTTCCAGCGTCTCCAGGCAGTCGGAGACGAAGCCTGGATTGAGGACGGCAATCCGCTTGGTGCCGTTTTTTGCAAGCTCTTCCACGGTCTTATCGGTATATGGCTGCAGCCATTCCTCAGGTCCGAAGCG
The DNA here is from genome assembly GCF_014193155.1 of Rhizobium sp. BK098. Taxonomy (NCBI): domain Bacteria; kingdom Pseudomonadati; phylum Pseudomonadota; class Alphaproteobacteria; order Hyphomicrobiales; family Rhizobiaceae; genus Rhizobium; species Rhizobium sp. BK098. The sequence goes on from NZ_JACHYY010000008.1 coordinate 213,438, forward strand.
GGACTGGAACGTAACCATGAACTGGTCTTCGGATAGGCCGAGCTTCTCGCGCAGCAGCCGGCCGGTCTTCTGACAGAAACAGTAATAGGGATCGCCGAGCTTGAAGTAGGACATTGGTATGCCGTGGAAGGACGCGATGATCTTTTCGGGCTGCCAGTCCAGCGTCGATAGATGGCGGGTGACCGAATTGGCGAGCGCCTCGATATAGGTCTCGTCGTCGTGATATTGCGGCACGGTGCGGATTGCCGGCTGCCAGCGCATCTTTTGGAGCTTCTCGAAGGCCTTGTCGTTGACGGTTGCCGTCGTTGCAGCCGCATATTGCGGATAGAGCGGAAAGAGCACGATGCGCTCGCAGCCATCGTCCTTCAGCGCCTGAATGCGATCGGCGATCGAAGGCTGACCATAGCGCATGGCCCAATCGACCTTGACGTTGGGCAGGTCGCGCAGGCGCTCGGCCATCAGGTCTGACTGGTTGCGCGTATAGGTGCGCAGATAGCTCTCGTTCTTCTCCTTGTTCCAGATCGTCTCATAGGCCTTGCCGACCTTCTGCGGCCGGGTGTTGAGCACGATGCCGAACAGGATCGGGTACCATTTCCAGCGCGACCACTCGATGACGCGGCGGTCGGTCAGGAATTCGCGCAGGTAGCGGCGCATCGAAGAATAATCGGTGCCGTCGGGCGTTCCGAGATTGACGAGCAGCACGCCGACCTTGCCGTATTTCACGCTGGGGTGACCGGGTGAAAGCGTGGTCAGGTCTGATCTCATCGACTGAATTCCTCTCAAGATACGAAGCACTTCACATAAGAATAAAAGCCGGTCCGGGAAAGCCCGGACCGGCTGGAGTAAGCGAGACAAATCGTCTTACTTGGCCGGAATCTTCAACTTTTCGCCGACCGACAGGTGATGCGGCTTGATGTTGCGGTTGGCCACCACGAGTTTGTGCCACTGGCTGGCGCTGCCATAATAGGTCTTGGCGAGATCCCAGAGCGTGTCGCCGGCGACGACGACGTGGGTTGTGGGTGTCTTTGGCGGTTCGTTGCCCTTTGCCTCCGGCGCAGCTGTGGCCGTGGGTGCGGGGGTCGTCGGGGTTTCCGCCGCTGGAGCTGAGGTGGCCGGTGTCGAGGCTGCCGGATCCGATTTTGCCGGAGCGGACGGTGTCGCAGTCGGGTTTGCCAGCATGGTGGTAGTTGGCGTTGTCACCGTGGGAGGTGAGGAGGCCGGAGGGGTGGTCGTGGATGAGGCGCCGCCACCCGTAGCAGCAGCTGCCGGCTTCTGCTCCGGTGCTGTCTGCGTGGTATCGGCGGGCTTTGCGGGTTCCGGCTGCGCAGCTGGCGCTGCCGCGGCTATCTGGGTTATGCGGCCGTCCGTATAGGGCTTGTAGGGATTATGCGCGCCGAGATAGTCGGCGACCACCGATTCCAGATTGGGGCCGAAGTCATAGGCGTTCTTGCCGTCCTTGGCGAAGACCGTATAGCCGTCACCTCCGGCGCGCATATAGTTGTTGCTGACGACACCATAGGTCTTCTCCGGGTCGATCGGCTTGAACTCGGTGCCTTCCTGCACCTCGACGGAGACGAGACGGCTGCCTACCGGCTTCGATTTGTCGAAGCTGTATTTGAGGCCGGCAACCTGCGGGAAGCGGCCCGCGCCGTCGTCGATCTGGCTGAGGCCGTTTTCGAGCGCCGCTTTCACGTCCGCGCCAGTCAGCTGGAAGGTTGCAACCGTGTTCTGGAAAGGCAGCACGGTCAGCACGTCGCCCATGCTGACATCGCCGGCGCCGATCGAGGCGCGCAAGCCGCCGCCGTTCTGGATGGCAATGGAGATTCCTTGCGCCTTGGTGCGGTCGAGCATCGCATCGGCGACGAGATTGCCCATCGAGCATTCCCGAACGCGGCAGACTTCACGCGCGCCTTCGATCGGCTCCTGCGAATTGCCGATGATCTTCTTGCGCAGTTCCTGGATCGGTTTCGCCATCTCCTGCACGCGTGCAAGGATCGTTGGATCGGGCTTGATGGAGGAATCGAGCAGGATCGGATCGCCCTTGGCGTCCTTGACGGCGCCATTGTCGTCGAAGGTGACGACGATGTCGCCGAGATATTTGCTGTAGGACGCGGCCTGGACGACGGGCACTTTATAGCCGGCCGGATTGTCGACCATGGTCGGGTAGGGGCCGGCTGCCTTCGGATCGGTATTCGACAGGAGCGTATGCGAGTGGCCGCCGACCACGACGCTGACGCCGGCGATCTTGGCGATCTTCTCGACATCGCGCGGATAGCCGACATGAGTGAGCGCGATGATCTTGTTGACGCCTTGCGATTTCAGGGCATCGACTTCGGCACTGATGGCGGCAGCATCGTCAGTGATCTTCACATGCGGGCCGGGAGAGGCAAGTTCCGGTGTTTCGGTCGTCACCGCACCGACGATACCGATCTTCTGGCCGCCGATATCGAGCACGATCGACTTCTTGATGCGTTCCCCCAGCTTCGACTGGTCGTCGACCACCAGATTGGCCGTCACGACGGGGAACTGCGCCTTGTCGAGGAAAGCGGCAAGCGGGCCTTCGCCATCGTCGAACTCATGATTGCCGACCGTCATGGCATCGATCTTCATGTCATTGAGGAATTCGACTTCGGCAGCGCCCTTGTAGGTCGTGTAGAATAGGGAGCCCTGGAAGTTGTCGCCGGCATCGAGGACGAGGACGTTCTGGCCGGCAAGCGCGGTGCGGCGCTGGTCGATGATGGTCTTCAGCCGGGCTGCGCCGCCGAAGCACTCGTTCTTGGCTTCTTCTTCTGCGGAGCACGTCGCGTCGAACTTGTTGATCGACTCCACGCGCGAATGGAAATCGTTGAAGTGCAGGATGTTGAGCTGATAGTCCGCGAAGGCGGCGCTGGTGCTCAGCGCCAGCAGCGTGGCGGCCAAAAGACCCACTCCGAAGGGCTGCTTCATCTGTCTCTCCTGTTGGTCATTGCAATCCGGCCCGCCAATGCCCGAGGCGGTCCCCCATGCCGATGTTTCCATCCCCGCGGAGCGAGCGCAAGTAAAAGCTGTTGGCTTCATTCGGATTTTACAAAGAAGCGAAATGGCCCGCCGGATCAGGCGCAGGCTTCGACTGAGGCTGCACCATAGGATTCGCGCAGCGCCGCAGCGGCATTCCAGCCGACGGAGCAGAAGACGAGCGCACAACAGAGGAAGGCGACAAGATGCAGGCGCCGATTCCGCCTCCGGTAAAGCAGGATAGCGCCGGCACCGTAGACGAGCAAAGCCGGTATGGCGAAGAGGAGGACGCTCGCTGGGCCGTCGCAATCAAGGGCGTCGATGCCCTGAGCCCGATAGCTGTTTACAGGGAGGACCGTCGCCATAATGGCGACGGGCAATGCCGCGACAAGTGCCAGATAGAGGATCAGCATGCCGCGCATGATGCCTTATCCGTCCATCGGGTCTCTATCAGCCCTGGCGATTGAGCGAGAAGTGCCCACCGGTTTCGGAGGTGCAATTGAGCTGGCTGGGATTGGCCAGGAAGCAATTCACCTTCGATGATGTGCGCTTGATGTTCGAATAGAGATTGATCTGGATCACGCCGGATGGATCGGTCGTATAGGTTCCCGAGGCCATCTGCTGGTTCGTGCCATCAGTGGTATGCGTTTCGAATCGGCCGCCATTGAAGGTCGAATTCAGGCCGTTCGAATCAGCCCAGCTTCCTTCCACCGAATTCATGCGCGGCTGGTAGCCACCCGGGTTCATCCCCATCGGCGGCGGTCTGGAGCCGCCGAAATCGACGCAGGCAGAGAGGGCCGCGGCGGCGGCAACGAGGGCAAGAACGGTTCTCATCTTCATAAATATCTCCCGCGAATGAAGGCGGTCTAAAGGCGTATCGGTTGCAAGGAAGATGCCGCGACCATCGGGCTAAAGCAAGACGCTCCAAGCGATCTGCTTGATTTATCTGGCTTGCGTAACAAAAATGCCCGCACGACTTGTGCGGGCATTCGGGTCTGGCATCAAGCTGACACGATACCCTCAGCGAACCAGAATGTTCCGGAACTGCCAGGGGTCTTTGGTGTCGATGTCTTCCGGGAAGAGGCCCGGACGGCCGTCGAGCGGGGTCCAGTCGGTGTAGTGACCTTCGACCGGGCCGAGATAGGGCAGCTGTACTTCGAGGCAGCGCTTGTAATCGATTTCGTCGGCTTCCACGATGCCGGCCTTCGGGTTTTCCAACGCCCAGACCATGCCGGCGAGCACGGCTGACGTCACCTGCAGACCGGTGGCGTTCTGGTAGGGAGCGATGCGGCGGGTCTCTTCGAGAGACAGGCGCGAGCCGTACCAGTAGGCATTCTTGGCATGGCCGTAAAGCAGCACGCCGAGTTCGTCGATGCCGTCTTCCAGCTCGTCCTCGTCGAGAACGTGATGGACCGGCTGCGGCGTGCCGCCATTGCCGAACATCTCATGCAGCGAGAGCACGGCGTCATTGGCCGGATGATAGGCGTAATGGCAGGTCGGGCGGAAAGTGACTTCGCCGTCCTTGTCGCGGACGGTGAAATAGTCGGCGATCGAGATCGACTCGTTATGGGTGACGAGGAAGCCGTATTGCGGGCCGGGGGTCGGGCACCACGTGCGCACACGAGTATTGGCGCCCGGCTGCTCCAGATAGATGGCAGCCTTGCAGCCCTTCTTGTGCTTCTTGGCGTTCTTCGGCATCCATTCTTCATGGGTGCCCCAGCCGAGTTCGGCCGGCTGCAGACCTTCGGAAATGAAGCCTTCTACGGACCAGGTGTTCCAGAAGACGTTGAGCGGCTTCGGATGCTTGGTGCGCTGCGTGTCGCGCTCGGCGATGTGAACGCCCTTGACGCCGACCTTCTTCATCAGCTTTGCCCAGCCTTCGCGATCATGCTGATCCGGCTCTTCGAACTTCAGGCCGATATCCTTGGCGAGATTGACGAGCGCCTGCTTGACGAACCAGGAGACCATGCCCGGATTGGCGCCGCAGGTGGAAACGGCCGTCGCGCCGCCCGGGTTCTTTTCCTTCTCCTTGCGCATGGTTTCGCGCAGCGCATAGTTGGTGCGGTCGGCGTTCTTCAGGCCCTTGTCGAAGTAGAAGCCAAGCCAGGGTTCGACGACGGTGTCGATATAGAGCACATCGAGCTTGCGGCACAGCTTGACCAGGTCGAGCGAGCCGGTATCAACCGAGAGGTTGACGCAGAAGCCCTGGCCGTCGCCTTCCGTCAGGAGGGGCTTCAGGAGGTCCTTGTAATTGTCCTTGGTGACATATTCCTGGATATGACGGACGCCATGCTTTTCCAGGATCGCCAGGTGCTCGGCATCCATCTGCGGGTCAATGACGACCATCCGGCTCTTGTCGAATTTGAAATGGCGCTCGATCAGGGGCAGGGTGCCACGGCCAATGGAGCCAAAGCCGATCATCACGATCGGACCGGTAATTTCGGCATATACCGGATAGTTGTGTTTCGTCATTCTTTTCTCCTTCGAAAGGCGGGACGCCGTTCGGTTCACGAAATTCAATTAGAGTTTACGCGAAAGCGCTGGCAGAGTTTGCGCGAAAACGCGAGGTGAGCGGCTCTAATCATAATTTGATGTCACAATAAAGAGCTGTTGAGGGTTAGCCGGGCAAAGTCAAGTGGAGGGCAACATACACGCCATATGCGACGAGTTTGTTGCCCTCAAGGTTGGTTTTCGCTGACATAAACGGAATGGGGCGGCAGGCAAGCGCCTTCCGCCGCCTAGGCCTTCAGGCCTTCCAACCCGTCGATGACGGTGGTGAAGGCGATTTCCTGGACTTCGTAAATGGCGACGCCGTGGATCGTGAAGGGGTCGGCCGCGACATAGGCTTCAAGCTCCGCCCGCTCGCCACGGGCGAAGATGACGCCGCCCGTGCGCGGTACCTTGCGGCCGGAAGCGAGGAACCAGCCCCTGGCATAGCCCTCCTGCACCCAGGCCATATGCGGCTGCATGTGCTTGTCGGCTTCGTCATTGCCCTTGAGGTAGGTGAGCGAGAGAATGAACATGCAATCAATTCCACAGGAGTTGTGCGCGGATCAGGCCGCGCAGGGAGTTTCCGACATAAAGGGGGCGATCTTTCAGGTCGTCGAGCCGGATGCGGCCGACGCGGGCCTTGCGCTGGCAGATGAGTTCTGTGCGCAGGACGCCGGCAAGCAGACCGGCTGATATGGGCGGGGTTCTGAGCAGGTCCGCGCTGTCCTCAAGGAAGACCGAGGTGATCGTTCCCTCGCACACCTCGTCCTTCGCATTCAGGAGCAGGACTTCATCTGCCTCGTCTGGCCGGCATTCCGCGCGGGCTGCTTCATAGATGCCACGTCGCGTGGTTTTAAAACGCAGCAGCTTATCGGCGGAATCGAGCCGGGTCGCAGCGATGCGCAAGCGCCAGACGGTGTCAGGCAAAAGCGGGACAAACGGCGCCGTCGTCACTTCCGTTTGCCCTTCGCGGTCCAGAGTGAGGCGAACTCTCAAAGGTGCGGCGGCGCCGGCGACCGCCTGCTCCAGCTTGCCAAGCACGTTCTGCGGCGCGGAAAAGCCAAGGCGGCGGGCGGAACGCTGCAGCCGGGCAAGATGCAGGCGCAGGCGGACGAAGCCGGTTTCCGGCTCGAAGCGCAGCGTCTCGATGAGGGAAAAATTCTCTACCGGTCGATCCATCTATCCCCCACGGCGAAGCGCGCCTTGAGGAGGCATTCCTCATATTCCGCTTCCGCCGTCGAATCGAAGACGATGCCCCCACCGACATTGAACACCGCGCGGCCGTCTTCGAAAAGCGTGATCGTGCGGATCGCCACCGAAAAACGCATGGCGCCCGTGGGCGAGATCATGCCGATCGCGCCGCAATAGGCGTCACGCGGGCCGTCTTCCAGTTCATGCAGGATTTCCATCGCCCGCATTTTGGGTGCACCGGTGATCGAGCCGCAGGGAAAAAGCGCTGCGAGAATGTCGCGGATCGATATGCCCGGACGCAGCTTCGCCTGGACATGGCTGACCATCTGATGGAGCGTCGGATAGGTCTCGATCTCGAAGAGCTTTGGCACGTCGAGTGTGCCGACCTCGGTGATGCGCGAGATATCGTTGCGCAGGAGGTCGACGATCATACGGTTTTCGGCCTGCGTCTTTTCGTCGGCAAGCATGGCGGCGATGATGCGCTCGTCCTCGACGGCATTTGCACCGCGCTTGGCCGTGCCTTTCATCGGATGCGTCTCGATCCAGCCGTTCTCGTCCGTGCGGAAGAAAAGCTCCGGCGAGCGCGACAGAATGATCGGACCGCCGAGTTCGACGAGTGCGCCGTATTTCACCGGCTGCCGTTCGATCAGCGACCAGAAGGCGGCACGGGGATCACCGTTCCATCGCGCATGGATCGGCATGGTAAGGTTTGCTTGATAGCAGTCGCCAAGGCGCAAATGCTGATGCAGCCTGTCGAAGCGCTCTTGATAGGTCTCGAAATTCCAGGCCGCTTTCGGCTCTGTCAGTAATTCCTGGTTTTCCACGCGCTTGGCCGGTTGGCAGAGCGGGTGGTCGCCCGCAGCTGGGCCGTCGAAAACGCCGAAGCAGAGCAGGGGCGTTTCCCTATTCTCCTCGGCGAAAGGGGCGAGTTTTTCCTCGAAGAGATGGCCGGCCTCATAGGCGATATAGCCGGCAAGCCATTGTCCTTGCCGCTTGGCCTCCTCCATCCGATCGAGGGCATCGAAAAATTGCGCGCGCGTATGGGCGATAATGATCTCGGCCGGTTCGGCGAAGATCATCATCTGTCCTGTGCTGTCGTCCCTGAAGAGGACGTAGGGTATGGCATCGACCATGCGCGGATTTCGATCAGGTTCTCGTTATATCGATTGTCAGGCTTTAGTTGTGCCTACCGCAACCTCGCGTATGGCCCCTCACCCCAACCCTCTCCCCGCAGGCGGGGAGAGGGGACCGATCCGACATTGCCGCGCCATTCGTGCCCAAATGATGCGAAGGCTGAGCCGCGGCTCCCTCTCCCCGCATAGGCGGGGAGAGGGTTGGGGTGAGGGGCCATGCGCGAGGTTGCGGCAATGGCAGACATGCCTGACCTGCTCCTGCGAGCAGATGGGATTTCAGTTCTTATCTAACGCTTCCAGCTCGTCGATCAGCCCTTCGATCATCGACAGGCCCTTGCTCCAGAACGACGGATCGGTCGCGTCGAGACCAAAAGGCTTCAGAAGCTCAGAGTGGTGCTTGGTGCCGCCGGCCTTCAGGAGCTCGAAATACTTATCCTGGAAGCCCTTTTCGGCGTTCTGGTAGACCGCATAGAGCGAGTTTACCAGGCAATCGCCAAAGGCATAGGCATAGACGTAGAAAGGCGAGTGGATGAAATGAGGGATATAGGCCCAATAGGTCTCATAGCCCTCGGAGATCTTGATCGCCGGGCCTAGGCTCTCTTCCTGCACGGAGAGCCACAGCTCGCCGATATTGTCCCATGTCAGTTCGCCATTCTTGCGGGCGGTATGCACCTTGCGCTCGAATTCGTAGAAGGCGATCTGGCGCACGACCGTATTGATCATGTCCTCGACCTTCTGGGCGAGCATGGCCTTGCGTTCGCGCTTGTCGGTAGTCTTGTCGAGGAGCGCGCGGAAGGTCAGCATCTCGCCGAAGACGGATGCGGTTTCCGCCAATGTCAGCGGCGTCTGGCACATCAGCGCCCCCTGGCCGCCGGCCAGCACCTGATGCACGCCGTGGCCGAGCTCATGCGCCAGCGTCATGACATCGCGCGGCTTGCCCATGTAATTGACGAGGACATAGGGATGGGCTGATGGGACGGTCGGATGCGCGAACGCACCAGGCGCCTTGCCGGGACGTACCGGCGCGTCGATCCATTCCTCATCGAAAAAGCGCTTGGCGATCGCAGCCATTTCAGGCGCGAAATTGCCGTAGGCCGAAAGAACCGTATCCTTCGCATCGGTCCAGGGGATCAGTGCATTTGGCGTTTCCGGCAGCGGCGCGTTACGATCCCAGAAATTCATCTGCTCCATGCCGAGCCATTTGGCTTTCATCTTGTAATAACGATGCGACAGGCGCGGATAGGCATCGCGCACGGCGGCTGCCAAGGCATCGACGACCTCGCGCTCGACGCGGTTGGCGAGATGCCTGCTATCGGCAATATCCTCGAAACCGCGCCAACGGTCGGAAACTTCCTTATCCTTGGCGAGCGTATTGGTGATCAGCGTGAAGGTGCGCAGGTTCGCCTTGAAGGTTTCGGCAAGCGCCATGGCCGCCTTGCGACGCACTTCGGGGTCCTGCTCCTGCAGCATGTTCAAGGCCACTTCCAGCGGCTGCTTCTCGCCGTCGATCTCGAAGCGCAGTTCCGCCATCGTCTCGTCGAACAGTCGGTTGAAGGCGGCAGCGCTCGTCATCGACTTTTCCAGGAACAACTGTTCGAGCTTGTCGTCGAGCTGATGCGGCTTGTCCTTGCGCAGATCGACGATCCACGGGCGGTAGTGACCGGCGGTGGCGTCGTTCGCCATGCAGGCATCCATGACTGCGTCGTCGATGCGGTTCAATTCCAGCGGAAAGAACAGCAGGTGCGCGGCGTAGTCCGTCAGCTTTGCCTGGACGTCGCCATAGAGCTTGCCGTTGGCCGGATCGATGGTGTTCGTGAAATAGGTGAGCCCGGCATAGGAGCCGAGGCGGCCCATGATATCGTCAAGCGCCTCATACTCCTTGATGGCGGCGCCGATGCCGGCATCCCCCGATTTGGCGGCGGCTTCGGTCAGCTTGCCTTTCCACTTTTCCTCGAAGGCAATGGCCAGCTTGCGGGCCTTTTCGATGTCTCCAAAAAATTCCGGCGAGGTCGCGGACGGATAGAGATCGCTGAGCTTCCAGGCGGGCAGCTCGCCAAGCGCCTGGCCGGCGGCCGAGCTTGCGGAGAAGTTAAGAGAGTGGCGGAGCGAGGTCGGGCTCATGGGCGAAATTTCCTCTGCTTTTATCTTTCGGATCGTCCGATCCATTCGTGTCTAGTGGGCTGGAAAGGCCACCGCAAGGCCTGATTTTCCAGCGCCGGCCGTTGATTCATAAGCGATTTTATATTCGTCATAATGATTAAAATGCGATGGTTTGGCAAAACTTCATGTTCAAGCCTTTCTGCGAATGTCCGCGTCAGGTTTCGCATGAAGTGAGGCACCAATGACCGTTTACAATAGCGCCAAGGGAGGCGCCCAGATTCTCGTTGTTGAGGATGATCCGATTCAACGCCGTCTGCTGAAGAATGCCATCGAGCGGCACGGACACGTTGCCCATTTGGCAGAAAATGGCCGTCTCGGCCTGGAGTTCCTGAAGCGTGGCCACGATCAGATTAATGTGATCGTGCTCGATCTCATGATGCCGGAAATGAACGGCATCGAGTTCCTGGGCGCTCTGAGCGATATGGGCATCGACCTGCCCGTCATCGTGCAGACCGGGCAGGGCGGCATCGATACCGTGGTGCAGGCCATGCGCGCCGGCGCCTTCGATTTCGTCGTCAAGCCTGTGTCGCCGGAGCGTATCGCTGCGTCGATCGCCAACGCCCTGAAGCTCGACCAGCGCGAGGCGAAGGCCCGCGCCGGGCGCAAGTCGCGCTCGAGCAGCATCTCCTTCGACGACATCGTCTCGGCAAGTCCGGCGATGATGCGCGTGATCGATCTCGCCCATCGGGCGGCGCAATCGAGTATCCCGGTGGTGCTGGAAGGCGAATCGGGCGTCGGCAAGGAATTGGTGGCTCGCGCCATCCAGGCCGCCAGCGATCGTGCCGGTAAGCCGTTCGTGATCGTCAATTGCGGTGCGATCCCGCATAATCTCGTCGAAAGCATCCTCTTCGGACACGAGAAGGGCGCATTCACGGGTGCGACCGAACGCCATGTCGGCAAATTCATGGAAGCCGATGGCGGCACGCTGTTCCTCGACGAAATCGGCGATCTGCCGCTGGAAGTCCAGGTGAAGCTTTTGCGCGCCGTGCAGCAGGGCGAAATCGAGACCGTCGGCGCGCGTGTCGCGCAGAAGGTCAATGTCCGGCTGATCTCGGCCACCAACAAGGATCTGATCGAAGAGGTCAAGGCAGGGCGATTCCGCGAGGATCTCTACTATCGCCTCAATGTCTTCCCGATTACGATGCCGGCCCTGCGCCGCCGCAAGGAGGACATCCCGCATCTGGCGCGCGCTTTCGCCGACCGGTTTGCACTGGAGCAGAAGCTCGATCGCCCGCTTGGTATCAGCAATGATGCTCTAGCCTTGCTGACGGCCTATGACTGGCCGGGCAATATCCGCCAGCTCGAAAACGCGATCTTCCGCGCAGTCGTTCTGTCCGAAGGACCGGAATTGCTCGATACGGATTTTCCGCAGATCGCCGCGCAGCTGCCGGGTTATTTCGCCGTCGAGCATCCGACTTTGGTTGTGGATAATTCGCATGCCTCGTCGGCTGGACTTCTGGCGGCTGAAAGAAGCGAGCGGATCCCTTACGGGGTTGCGCAGGCATCGCCTGCAACTCCTCCGCTTGCTTCCGCCGATGCCTCGGCCGGTGCTTCCGACAACGTCATCGTCAGCACGAACACCTTGGGCGACGTAAGAAAACTGGCGGATGTAGAGGAAGAATTGATCCGATTCGCCCTTAAATTCTATCGCGGGCAGATGAGTCAGGTGGCGAGGAAGCTCGGTATCGGGCGCTCAACCCTCTACCGTAAGTTGAAAGACTATGGCATCGACCCGGATGATCCGCAAAAAAGCGCGGCATGAGAAAAAGCTTAACGTTTAGGCAAGCATATTTTGTTACCCGTCGTAAAGCACTTGTTAGTGCATCGTTCACCATGTATGAAGGGGGCGACCATGTGTGGCATTTTTGCCATCGTGTCACCGCAATTGACAGCCATTTGGAACACGATGCGACATTGTCTGTCGGACGGGGATCGAATTGCCGAATTTGAGTGCAAATACCAAGCCTAATAGCTTGAGCTGGCATTCTGCGTGCTCTAACCTATTTAGCAAGGTGGCCAAGGTAGCAGCCGTTGGCCTCCTTGCTTTGGCCGTTTCTACTCCTGTTTTCGTCGGTACTCCCTCGCAGGCTGGTGGTGAAACCCGCAGCCTGAAGATCTATTATGTCCACACCGGCGAAAAGGCCGTCATTACCTACAAACGCAACGGCAAGTTCGATCCGGACGGCCTGGAAAAGCTGAACCGCATCCTGCGCGATTGGCGCAAGAATCAGCCCACCAAGATGAACCCGCGCCTGTTCGATCTGATCTGGGAGGCCTACCGCGAAAGCGGTTCGCACGAATTCATCTATGTGATCTGCGGGTTCCGTTCGCCTGGCACCAACGAGATGCTGCGCACGCGTTCGGCCCACACCGGCGTTGCCAAGAAGAGCCAGCACATGCTCGGCAACGCGATGGATTTCTATCTTCCGGACGTCAAGCTTTCCAAGCTGCGCGAAATCGGCATGAAGCTACAGGTGGGCGGTGTCGGCTATTATCCGACTTCGGGTTCGCCTTTCGTCCATATGGACGTCGGCGGCGTGCGTGCATGGCCGCGCATGGATCGCCAGGATCTCGTCCGCCTCTTCCCGGATGGCAAGACGATGCATATTCCGGCCGATGGCCGGCCGCTGCCGGGTTACCAGCAGGCAGTCGCCGATTACAAGCGCCGCATGTCGTCCGACGATATCCAGATCGCCAGCTCCTCTTCGTCGCGCCGCGGCTTCTTTGCCCGTCTGTTCGGGGGCGGTGGTGCGGATGAGGAAGAGGATAATGCGGATACCGGCACGGCGGCAGCACCGGTGGCTGTCGCTTCGGCTGTTCGCAAAGGCCAGCCCGCTCCAGCCGCCAGCGATGATGGTGACGATGGCGCTGCTCCAGCTCCGGCCCAGGTTCAGGTCGCGAGCGTAAACGCACCCGTTCCGCAGGTTCGCCCGGCATTCGGCAATCAGCCTGCCGGCAGCGATGTTGCTTCAGCTCTCGTTTCGCCGTCTCGTAACGCTGCTCAGGATGCGCTTGCCGCCGCCATGCCGGATACGGGAGATCAGCCGCAATATGCCGATCTTCGCTCCTATCATGTGCCGGTGCCGTCCTTGCTTGACCGCCGCTCACCCGGCGATGCCGAAGTGGCATCGGCCGAGGCTGACATGAAAGGCCAGCTGGCTGCCGTTCCGGTGCCGGCGCAGCGTCCGGAATTGGCCGAAAGCCTGCTGGCATCAGCCGATGCGGATCAGGAGGCTGCCGATGACCAAGCCGATGCAGGCGCACTTTCGCCTTCGGTCATTGCCGCTCTGGAGCAGAGCCGTCCGGATCGATCGGATGCCAACAATGCGGTTGCGATGACCCAGCCGTCGAACAACGTCGCGTCTAAGGATCAGCTGCCCGCGGCAGACAATGGTCTGGCTGCCGGTAATGATGCAGCGCAGGCAATTGCCTCCGTCCTGCCGCAGCAGAGACCGACCCAGCAAATGCCGATGCAGGTGGCCGCACTCGCGCCGGTTCGCAATGAGGTGAAGGCCAGCAGCCGTCGCTTCAACGACGGGTTCGAGCCGACAACGCCGCAGGAGCGCCCAATTGCCGCTGGCATTGCGACCAAGGGCGGCCGGCCGAACAAGCAGGATGCGGTCGTGGCCGATTCGGGCCGTGCAACTGTGACAACTGCGCCGACGCTGACGGATAAGATGATCTCGCAATGGGCGATCGCAAAGGCTCGGGTTGAGATCGTGAACCGCCCGGTCAAGGCTCCGCGCTTCGTGAGTCCGACGCTTCGTGCCCAGCCGACTGCCGTTTACACGGATGGCTTCAAGGTACAGACCGCGTCGATCGATCCCGAACGCTTCAGCGGAAGTGCAGTGAATTTCCTTCAGGTTAAGAAATTTAATTCGGTCGAATAGACCAGACAAACCGTTATTGTTTCGGGAGCCCGTTTGGGCTCCTTTTTGATTCGGCAAGATGTCACCTCTTTGCGTTCGCAATCGGTTTCTTGCACTCTCAAGCCCCACACAAATCTGAGCTGACGCGTGGTCCTCGGGCGCTGCTGTTGCTTGCGGGTGACATCGCGACGGCTTTCAGGTTCGTGTCAGCTTTTATGCATCCTTCCCCTCATCCGTCTTCAGTTTGGCTTCATTTGGCTTCGTTAGGTCGGCGATTTCAGACCTGATGGATACTCATATTTGACCCGCAAGACGGCAATCATCATCGGCAATGGCAAGCTGCAGCGCGACCTTTCCGAGGTCGTGGACAATGCGGAATTCGCAATGCGCTTCAACGAGCCGAAAGCCTCGATCGGGATGAGCGGCTCACGCACCGATATTCTCATGCTTGCAGCTTCCAGCAAGCCGATGCAGCGCCGATTGACGGACCCGGCCTTTCTGACAAGCCCGACTTTCACGGCGGCTAAAGAGGTCGTGCTGGCCTATCATCCCGATATCATCCGCAAATATCACCCCAAGCCCAATCTTCTCTCGCGCCTCAAAGGCAGGAGAAGCGATTGGACGATGCGGACGATCGAATTGGTCGGCGCGGCCGGCAAGGAAATCCGCATCATGCCGCCGCAATTTTACATCGAGGGCTGCGAGGAACTCGGCGTGAGCCAATGCCGCATGCACCAGCTCTTTCCGAGCACCGGCTTCTTCGGCATCCGATATGTGCTGTCACGATTGCCTGCCGACGAATGGGAGGTGAAGCTGTGCGGTTTCAGCTGGGAAGGGTGGAAACGCCATGCCTGGCTGGACGAGCGCCGCTGGGTTGAAGACAAAATGGCCAGCGGCCGCATCAGCACGCTCGTTTAGCCTTCCTTCAGTTGTTCAGAGCAGTTGAAAACAACCATTTTCAGTTTGGCCTCAGGTTTGCCTAAGCTCGCTTTCATTCAGGGTTGCTAGAGCCTCGCGAAATATGACCTCGAGGTATTCATTCATGCAAGCCCACGAATTCAACCCGTCTTCGGCGATGCCGCTCGAAAGATCTCACACGGGATTCGAGTTCGCTCCTGCGTCCAATTCGGTCGGTACCGTTCTGGACACGCCCGGCCAACCTGTCATTCGTGGCTTCATCATCCATCTCGCTCGCGCCCGCGATCGCATGCCCCAGGTTGAAAGGCTTGTTGCAAAGCTTCCGGTGCAGAGTGAGGTCATTGAGGCAGTCGATGGTCGCGCTCTGGGTGTCGCCGAGATCGACAATGTCTACCGTCCTCGGCTCCAGAGGCCATATTATCCGTTTGCCATGAGCGCGGGCGAGATCGCCTGCTTTCTGTCGCACCGTAAGGCTTGGGCCGCCATCGTCGAGCAGGGCATCGATGCCGGCCTTGTCTTCGAAGACGACGTCGAGATCGACGATGCGTTCCATGCCGCTTTTGCCGCCGCCAAGGCCTGCCTGAAGCCAGGTTCGTTTATTCGCTTCCCGTTTCGCATGGGCAAGGAGCATGGCAGATGTGTTCTATCCCAGGGAGCAACCAATGTCATTCAGCCGACGCGGATTGGGCTTGGCATGGTGGCACAGCTTGTCAGCCGCGATGCTGCCATCCGCCTACTGGAGGCGACCGCCATTTTCGATCGGCCCGTCGATACCACCGTGCAGATGAGCTGGTTTACCCGCGTGTCGCCGCTTTCGGTCTTGCCCGGCGGTGTGCGTGAAATCTCTCCCGAGCTCGGCGGCAGCACGATCAAAAGCCGCAAGACATTGACGGAAACGCTCTCCAGAGAGGTGTTGCGGCCACTCTATCGTGCCAAGATCGCGCTTCGCTCGCGCCGCATCATCTGAGATCATCCATCGTGGCCGTTCCGATCCTCGCATATCATCAGATTGCGGTGCCGCCGTCGCGCAAGGCGCCGTTTAGAAGCATGGTCGTCCACCCAGAAGCTTTCCATCGTCAGATGGAATGGCTGAAAAGGCTTGGAATTAAGGGTTTATCGCTGCGCGAGGCAATGCCTTACATCCGCGGCGAGAAGACCGGCAAAGTCGCCGCCATCACCTTCGATGACAGCTATGCCAATGTTTATGAGAATGCCTTGCCCGTGCTGCAGGAGTTCGGCTTTACCGCCACGAATTTCGTCGTGGCGAACCAGATCGGCGGCAGCAATGTCTGGGATGTCCCCCTTGGCGTGGCGCAGGCGCCTTGCATGTCGGTCGAGCAGCTGAAGCGCTGGCACAGTCTGGGGCATGAGGTGGGATCGCACACGCTCGATCACGTCCGCCTGCCGCAATTGCCCATGGAAGAAGCACGCCGTCAGATCACGCATTCGCGCGAGCTGCTCGAAGATTTGCTGGATGAGGGAATCTCGTCCTTCTGCTTCCCCTATGGCGACGAAACACCGCTCGACCGCGTGCTTGCCTATGAAGCCGGTTACAGCGCCGCAACGACGACACGCCGCGGTCGAGCGCGATCAAGCGACGATCCCTTCGGCTTGCCGCGCGTCACTATCCGGCGCAACGACAGCTGGCTGCATTTCGTCAAGAAATGTGCCCTCGGATAACGAGTCTCTGTAATCAGGGTGCTACCGTAAAGCTGTAACTGCCGTCGGTCTTATGGCCGGCGGGGCAGAAAGTACGGCGCCCACGCATCTTAATCTTCATTTCTGCCTTATCGGCCGCTGCGCCTGCTACTTCTGTTTTTGGGACGCTGAATTGGCCGTCGGATGAGCACTGCTGTCGCTGAGTATGGCAGCTCCACCGACATGGTTCTGTGCTGTCGCCGCCGGCGGCATGAGGGTCCAAGTGAAATAGGCGATCAGACCGCAAACGCCGAGCAGGAAGACGGTGAGGATCGCGGGGATGGACCACTCCTTCGTGAACATCGGTGTTTCCTGACGCGACTTGAAAGAAGCCCGACGTCCGGCTGCCGTCTTATTGAGCTGTGTTGGCACAAGCGCCTCCAATATTACGCGTCGCAGTCGAAAGTGTTGTTGTGAAGGTCGGTTTCCGCACGATCTTCCTCATTATCTGCCTTGATGAAGCACGTACGACATTCGTCATTTGGGCTCAATGCGGCAATTTGGTATGCCCACCATTGTGACCGTTTACAGGCCGCGCCGAGGTCGGCTACAGATGATCGACAGGGCTCGTGCCGGCGGATAGGCGAGCCTGACATCACCAAGTCGCGAGGCTCGGTCACGCTCCGGTGCTTGCGCGAAGGGGAATCGGAATGCCCATCGAATCCTGGAGAGGCGGCGAGGTCGACGTTGCCGTGATCGGCGCCGGCGCAGCCGGTGTAGCTGCAGCCCGGCAGCTGCAATTGCTTCGGCCGGATCTCTCGATCCTCTTGCTCGAGGCCTCCGATCGAGTCGGCGGCCGTGCTCGCTCGATCCATCCGTTCGGCACCGACGCCGCCGCGCTCGATCTTGGCTGCGGCTGGCTGCATGGCGCGCGCACAAATGCCTGGACTGATATTGCCGAGGAAGTAGGCCTGACCGTCGATCGCACGCCTGCGCCCTGGAGCGATGGCGGCCATCGGTTGGAACGGAACGATTCCGATGCAAAAGCCGCGGCCGCCGCCGTCAACGACTTCTTCGGGCGGGTCTATGAGTATGAGGGCGATGCAGACGCCGATCTCTCGATCATGTTGTCTCCTGATGATCCGTGGAATGAAAGAATTTACGCCGTTGGCGCCTTCATGACCGGTGGAGAGCTCGACAAGTCCTCGGTGATCGATCTTGGCCGCTACGATCCCGGCCCCGGTCCCGACTGGCGTGTGCTGCAAGGCTACGGTACCTTGGTCGCTACCTACGGCTTGCCGGTGCCGACCGTTGTCGGCGCCGAGGTCCGCCGCATCGACCACAGCGGCGCCGGCCATATCGTGCTTTCGACAGCCAAGGGTGAGCTGCGGGCGAAGGCTGTCATCGTCACAGTTTCAACCAATGTGCTTGCGGCCGAACGCATCGCCTTCTGGCCGCCTTTGCCGGAAAAGATCGAGGCGGCGTCCCGCCTGCCGCTCGGCCTGGCAAACAAGCTTTTCCTTCGTGTTGCCGAGCCGGCGATGTTTCCGGAAGACACGCATGTGACGGGATCGCAGCATAGCCGCCGGACGGGCGCCTATCAGCTGAAGCCATTCGGTGCGCCGGTCATCGAGGCCTATTTCGCTGCCGACCTCGCGCTCGATCTGGAGCGACAGGGCGTCGATGCGATGTTGGGTTTTTCGGTGGAACAGTTGAAGCGTGTCTTCGGTGCCGATGTCGGCAAGACGCTGTCGCCGCTGGCCGCATCGGCCTGGGCGGGAGAGCCTTTCTTCGGTGGTTCTTATTCCTATGCGACGCCCGGTGCTTCCGACCTACGCAGCGTCCTTGCCGCTCCTCACAACGAGCGTTTGTTCTTAGCCGGAGAAGCCTGCTCGAAGACGCGTTATTCTACCGCGCACGGCGCTTATGAAACCGGCGTTGCCGCCGCCGAAGCCGTTGCGAAAACGCTCTAATGGAAGCCTCATGAGATCGATAGCCAGCTTCCAGGCGAGAAATAGCGATTCGCCTCGTAATTTTATGCAAATCGCTCTTAAACTTGCGTGAGAACAGGCGTAAACGCAATCAAATACCACCCGATTTGATTTACACCATCCTTCGGGAGATGGGCGGCGAAAGCCGCAGCAAAAGAAGCATTGGAGGAGCCATGAGCACCGGCGAAACATTAACCTTCGACATCCAGAAAAATCCCAATCCCGCGACGGCGAGCGAGCGGGAAGCGCTGTTGCAGAACCCGGGCTTCGGCCGCATCTTCACCGATCACATGGTAACGATCCGCTACTCGCAGGATCGTGGTTGGCACAGCGCCAAGATCGAGCCGCGCAAGGCGCTTGCTCTCGATCCGGCAACCGTGGTGCTTCATTATGCCCAGGAAATCTTCGAAGGCATGAAGGCCTATCACTTGCCGGATGGCGGGGCCGCCCTTTTCCGCCCGAGCGCCAATGCGCGCCGTTTCCAGAATTCGGCCGAGCGGCTGGCGATGCCGCGCTTGCCGGAAGAGCTTTTTGTCGAGTCCGTACGCGAGCTGGTCAAGATCGAGCGCGAATGGATCCCGACCGCGGAAGGGGCATCGCTCTATCTCCGGCCGTTCCTGATCGGCACCGAAGTCGCTCTCGGCACAAAACCGTCGGCAGAATATATCTATTGCGTCATTGCCTCCCCCGTCGCCTCCTTTTTCAAGGGTGGCGGATCGGCCGTCACGCTCTGGGTCTCCGAGAATTTCACCCGCGCCGCGCCTGGCGGCACGGGTGCGGCCAAGTGTGGCGGCAACTACGCCGCAAGTCTTGCCGCATTGGCTGAGGGCCAGCGCGAAGGCTGCGATCAGGTCGTCTTCCTCGATGCCGTCGAAAAGCGCTGGATCGAGGAGCTTGGCGGCATGAACGTCTTCTTCGTCTTCGATGACGGATCGCTGCAGACACCGCCGCTCACCGGCACGATTCTGCCGGGCATTACCCGCGATTCGCTGATCAAGCTTGGGCGCGACATGGGCCTGACAGTACGTGAGGAGCCCTATTCGATCGAGCAGTGGCAGGCGGATGCCGAGAGCGGGCGCCTGCGCGAATCCTTCGCCTGCGGCACGGCGGCTGTCGTGACTCCGATTGGCAAGGTGAAGGGCCGCAAGCACAGCTTCACCATCGGCGACGGCAATGCCGGTACTACGACGCAGCGTCTGAAGGCGGCGCTGACCGACATTCAGTTCGGCCGCGCGCCCGACAAGAACGAGTGGCTGGACCGCCTGTTCTAAGCGAAGAATGAACCGATATTCGGCGGGAAAAGGCATGTGAGCTCTCCCGCCGGCTTCTGACTCAAGAGCGGTTCAGCTTTTCGTGAAATATCTGAACCGCTCGATCTCTTTGTTTCACGCAATTCCGGACGGAAAACCGCTGCGCACTTTTCCTGGAATTGCTCCAGAGTTCGCATAGTCACCCGAACCATCGGAGTTGTTATGATGAGCAACGTCAGCGAGCGTCCCGGCGCCGCGCCGGGCGAGGAAATTGGCTTTGTCGGTCTCGGCGTCATGGGCCAGCCGATGGCCCTCAATCTCGCAAAGGCAGGCACTAAGCTTGTCGTGTGGAACAGATCGCCGGCGGCGACCGATCCGTTGCGCGAGGTAGGTGCGACGGTCGCCGTAAGCGCAGAAGAGGTGTTCGAACGCACGCGCATCGTCATCCTGATGCTGGTCAACGAAACTGTGCTGGACGAGGTGCTGCGGCGCGGGACACCGGACTTCGCCAAGCTGGTTGCCGGCCATATCGTCGTGTCGATGGGCTCCAATCCGCCCGACTATTCGCGCGGGCTTGCCACCGATATTCTCGCAGCCGGTGGGCGCTATGTCGAAGCCCCGGTTTCGGGCTCGCGGAAGCCTGCCGAGACAGCGCAGCTGGTCGCGCTGCTCGGCGGCGATGCGGACACGGTTGCTGAGGTGCGGCCGCTGCTTGCGCCTATGTGCCGCGAAACGATCCTGTGCGGTCCGGTCGGCAATGCGCTGCTGATGAAGCTGACCGTCAACCTCTACCTTTGCACGATGCTGGCGGGTCTCGCCGAAGCCTCGCATTTCGCCGAGCGGAACGGCCTCGATCTCGAAACTTTTCAGGCTGCGATCGATTCCGGCCCGATGGCCAGCGATCTGACGCGCGTAAAAATTCCGAAGCTTGTTGCGCGGGATTTTTCAGTGCAAGCGGCGACAGCCGATGCGTTCAACAGCACGAAACTGATTGCCGAGGCGGCTCGTGCCGTCGGCATGGCATCGCCGGTCCTTGATGTCTGCCGTACTCTTTATGGCGAGAGCGTCGAACTCGGCAACGGCCGGCTCGACATGGTGTCGGTGGTTGCGGCCATCGAGGCTCGCACCGAAGCGCTCAGGCGGGGCTGATGGACCTAAATTTCGTCAAGCTCACGCTTGGGAAGCCGTCTTGCGGCACCTATGTTGCATGGAGACCTGAACAGACATTTCTGAAAGGACGCCGGACATGTCTGCCCCTATGGACAGCAATCTTTTTCAACAACTTGGTTTGAAGCATCCATTGATCGTCGCGCCGATGGCGGGCGGTCCTTCGTCGGTGGAGCTGGTGGCGGCGGCTTCTGCCGCAGGCTCGCTCGGCGCCATGGGCGGCGCCTATCTAAACGCCGCGGCGATCGAAGCCTTTGCAGCTCAGGTGCGTCAACGGACCGACAGGCCGTTTTCGATCAATCTCTTCATTCCGCACTCAATCCCGGAAGTTGCCACTGATCGGGTCGAGCGCGCGGCTGCGGCGACCGCACGATATCGCCGGGAGTTGGAGCTGCCTTCACCGCAGCTTGTGCCTCCCTATGAAGAGGATTTCGATGCGCAGTTTGAAGCGGTTTTGCGTATCAAGCCGGCTTGTTTCAGTTTCGTCTTCGGCCTGTTGCCGGCCGGCTATGTACGGGAAGCGAAGAAGGCTGGTATTCCGCTGATCGGCACGGCGACGACACTCGACGAGGCGAGGGCGTTGGAAGAGAGCGGCGTGGATGCGATCGTGTTGCAAGGGTTTGAAGCGGGCGGTCATCGCGGCATTTTCGATGCGCGGGCAGCGGATCCGGAAATCGGCATGCGCGATCTCCTGGCGCAAAGCGTCGGCACCATTCGTTTGCCGCTGATCGCAGCCGGCGGCATCATGACCCCCAGCGATATCCGGGCGGCGCTGCAGGCGGGAGCGCAGGCCGTGCAGATGGGCACGGCCTTCCTTGCCTGCACGGAAGCCGGAACATCGGCACCCTATCGCAGGAAGCTGCTGGAAACGCCGGAGCGAAGGACGCGAACGACACGCGCCTTTTCGGGCCGCTTTGCACGCGGGATCGAGAACCGCTTCATGAACGAGATGGATGGGAAGCCTGATGCCATTCTTCCCTTTCCGGCGCAAAACAAGTTTACGCGGGACATACGCGCTGCGTCGACGGCGAACGGATCGCCGGATTTCCTGTCTTTATGGTCGGGAACCGGCAAGGGTGAGCTCTGGCAGGGAAGTGCTGCCGAATTGATCGGTCGTCTTTTCGCAGAGTGATGCGCTCAAAAAGAAAGGAGCCGGCTTGCCGGCTCCTGATCATCTCACAAGGCTGAGGGGAGCCCCGATTATTCCATGCCGAGTGCGGCCATGTATGTCTGCAGGATGGATTCTTCTTCCAGGCGTTCGTTCGCGTCCTTCTTGCGAAGGCGAATGATGGTGCGGATCGCCTTGGTGTCGTAGCCGCGGCCCTTGGCTTCACCCATGACATCCTTGATGTCGGACCCAATCGCGGCCTTTTCTTCTTCGAGGCGCTCGATGCGCTCGATGAATTGACGCAGTTCCGCCGCGGCCACGTTCTCGACGCTGTTCTCTTCCATGCACTTCTCCTAAAGGGTCTCAAAGGGTCGCTTGCAGCCCGTCGCAGATGAGATCGGTCGGTCACCGATAGGGGCACATCGCTTCAGGGCTTGCGCGGGATTTCGAATTCGATCGGGCAGTTGACGTGCCGCGAATGGCGCGCAAGGTCAAGCCGAATTGGTGAAGGGAGCGTTAATCTTTCGGCTTGTTTTGCTCGAAAGCGGCTTTTTGCACAGGCGAGGCTTCTTTCTGGTGCAGGTTTTTCCAATCCTCGTAGGGCATGCCGTAGATCACTTCCCGGGACACATCCTTGCTAACGGGCAGCCCCGCCTCTTCGGCCGCTTCGCGATACCAGTTCGAGAGGCAGTTGCGGCAGAAGCCCGCGAGGTTCATCAGGTCGATGTTCTGAACGTCGCTGCGTTCGCGCAAATGCGCAACGAGGCGGCGGAAGGCAGCAGCCTCGAGCTCGGTCTGCTGTTGCTTGGTGACTTCGGTCATCTCTTTCTCCTCAATTCGCTTGCCGGTTCACGCCTCATAGGGGCCGGTGCGCGAAGGGTATCGCCTATATTCATGGAGTGACGGATCGGCATTGATCTCCGCGAAGATCGGTGCCAGGCGATCGGCCCATTCGATAATACCGGCCTCGTCGCCGATCAGATCCTGCCGGACTTCCAGCAGCGCATGCCCAATGCCTTTCATCATGCAATGGCGGAACATGGTGTCGTTGCGCAGCGCACCGTCATACGGTTCATTGTCTCCGATAACGAGATCGGTATTGGCGCCGAGCTTTGCAAGGAGCGGCACGACGGCACGATCGTCGCTGTCCCAGAGTACGCTTGCATGCCAGGGACGCGGCACACCTTTCCAAGCCGGCGTGAAGGAGTGCATCGAGAAAACCAGGGGTGCCTTGCCCGTTGCCGCGGCCACGGCGGAGATCGTTTCGTCGACCGCTTCATGATAGGGCCGATGGAAGGCTTCTATACGGTAGTTCCATTCTTCATCCGTGATTGGATGATTGCCCGGGATGATCGCGCCATCCGATATTTTCATGATGAGCGTCGGGTCGTCTTCGCCGCGGTTCGGATCGATCAGCAGACGGGAAAAGCCGCCAAGCACGCCCGGCACGTCCAGCCGCGCGCAGAGATGACGGCAAAGGCCTTCAATGCCGATGTCGTAGGCGATGTGGCGGGAGAAGGCGGTCTCCGGCAGGCCGAGGCGGCCATAACGCTCGGGCAGGCGCCGCATGGCGTGGTCGCCGAGAATGACCATGCCTTTGTCACGATTGCCGGGTATAAATTCAAACGGTCTGAAATCAGCCATGCGGATTGTCGATTATTGAAATTTTCAACTCTTTGTTTGATTGCATGTGCGGATGGAAGGTGCAAGGTTCGCAGCTTCGGTCGGATGAGGGGCGGTGGATGGTGCCGCCACCATCCCGTGAAGAAAATATAATCGATTAGAGTTGCGTTGACATTCATGGGATGGCGGCGCAAGAAGACGCAACAACGAATAACCGGGAGCCAATTGGAAGCCGTGTCCAGCCAAGTCGCGCCACGTTTCGTTAAGCGGTCAGGCCCGCTCGCCCGAATCGCCTTCCTCATTCTCGCCGCGGCAGCGCCGTTCTTCTTCATGCCGAATGCGGCTCATGCCGATTTCCGAACATGCAACGGCACGCAGAACCTTGTCGGCGTTGCGATCGGCTATCGCGCCAAGGACGGCTGGGTGACGGAGGGTTGGTGGCAAATTCCGGCCAATACCTGCGCGACTTTGATCGAGGGGCCGCTTCAATCCCGCTATTATTATCTCTACGCAGAAGATGCGGCCCGCGGCGGCCGCTGGACGGGTGACGTCGAAATGTGCGTGGCGGAAAATGAATTCAAAATCCCAGGCGTCAAGGATTGCTACGCGCGTGGCTATCAGAAGATGGGATTCAAGGAATACGACACCGGGCGCCAGGCGAGCTGGATGGTTCAGCTTTCCGAGCCCTCGGGCAGCCAAGAAAGCCAGAATTGATGAGACGAAACCGAAAAGTCAAAATCCTCGCAACGCTCGGTCCGGCCTCCTCTTCGGAGGAAATGATCCAGAAGCTTCACGAGGCCGGCGCGGACCTGTTCCGCATCAACATGAGCCACGCCAGCCATGATGTGATGCGCACGCTGATCCAGCGCATTCGCGCCGTCGAAGCTCGCTGTGGTCGGCCGATCGGCATTCTCGCTGACTTGCAGGGTCCCAAGCTGCGCGTTGGCAAATTTGCGGACACCAAGGTCGATCTCAAGCCGGGTCAAACTTTCACGCTCGACAATCAGGATATCCCAGGCGACAACACGCGTGTCTACCTGCCGCATCCGGAAATCCTGGAATCGGTTCAGCCCGGCCACCGCCTACTGATCGATGATGGCAAGCTGGCTCTGCGTGCCGAAAAGTGCGACGGCAAGAGCATCGTCACGACTGTCATTTCGGGCACCAAGATTTCCGACCGCAAGGGCGTCAGCCTGCCCGATACGCTGCTCGGCGTCGGCGCGCTGACCGACAAGGACCGCGCCGATCTCGACGCCGTTCTCGCGACCAATGAAGTCGACTGGGTCGCGCTCTCCTTCATCCAGCGCCCGGAAGACCTGACGGAAGTTCGCAAGATCTCGCACGGCCGCGTTGGGCTGATGTCGAAGATCGAGAAGCCGCAGGCTGTCGAGCGCATCGAGGAAATCATCGAGCTTTCCGACGCACTGATGGTGGCTCGTGGCGACCTCGGCGTTGAAATGCCGCTGGAAGCCGTTCCGGGTATCCAGAAGCAGCTGATCCGCGCCTGCCGCCGCTCCGGCAAGCCGGTGGTCGTCGCCACGCAGATGCTGGAATCGATGATCTCCGCGCCGGTCCCAACCCGCGCCGAAGTTTCCGACGTCGCGACCGCCGTCTTCGAAGGCGCCGATGCCGTTATGCTCTCTGCCGAATCCGCGTCCGGCGACTATCCGGTCGAAGCCGTTTCCATGATGGCGTCGATTGCCGGCACCATCGAGCGCGAGCCACATTATCCGGGCATCATCTATGCTCAGCGCGCTCTACCCGAAGCAACTGGCGCCGACGCGATCTCGCTCGCTGCCCGCCAGATCGCCGAGACGCTGAAGCTTGCCGCCATCGTCTGCTACACGTCCTCCGGCACCACCGGCCTGCGCGCCTCGCGCGAGCGTCCGCAGGTTCCGATCCTGGCGCTGTCGCCGATCATCCAGACGGCACGCCGCCTGTCCGTCGTCTGGGGTATGCATTGTGTCGTCACGCACGATGCGACCGACCTCGACGACATGGTCAACAATGCCTGCCGTATCGTCGCCGAAGAAGGCTTCGGCAAGCCGGGCGACCGCATCATCATTTCGGCCGGTGTGCCGCTCGGCACGCCGGGCGCCACTAACATGTTGCGCATTGCCTATATCGGTTCGGACGGCCAGTCGGGCGTGTGATTGCCGACATCCGATTGCGGCAGCACCTCAAACATCCGAAACCCGCTGTCGAAAGACGGCGGGTTTTTTCTTGAAGCCGAAGCGCCTGCAATCCCAGGCAGGCGGATGAAGAAGGAGATATGTCAATGAAAGTCGGATTTATCGGAGTGGGCTAGATGGGCAGCGGCATGGCCATCAATCTCATCAAGGCCGGGCATGAAGTGACCGTCTACAATCGCTCACGCGACAAGGCCGAGGCTCTGGCCGGCGAGGGCGCCAAGGTCGCGGCGACCGTGGCGGAAGCGTGCGGCGGCGAGGCTGTCTTCACTATGCTCGCGCATGACGATGCGCTGTCGGCGATCGTCCATGGCGATGGCGGCGTTATGGCAAGCCTTGGCAAGGGTGCAGTTCATATTTCCGCCAGCACGATCAGCGTCGCCATGTCGGAAAAGCTGACGAGGGAACATGCCGCGGCAGGTCAGCACTTCGTGGCGGCGCCCGTCTTCGGCCGCCCGGAAGCGGCGGCTGCGGCAAAGCTCTTCGTTGCCGCTGCGGGTGCGCCTGATGCGATTCAAACGGTCACGCCGCTTTTCGACGCCATCGGTCAGCGCACCTTTGTCCTCGGCGAGGAGCCGAAGGCGGCCAATCTCGTCAAGCTCAGCGGCAATTTCCTCGTCGCTTCGGTCATCGAGTCGCTGGGCGAGGCTATGGCGTTGGTCGAAAAGGGCGGTGTCGACAGGCACGCCTATCTCGATCTCTTGACCTCGACGCTGTTCAACGCGCCTGTCTACAAGACGTATGGCGGGCTAATTGCGGACCGCAAGTTCAAGCCGGCGGGTTTCACCGCGCCGCTCGGTCAAAAGGATATTCGGCTGGCTTTGGCTGCCGGTGAGGCGCTGAACGTGCCGCTGCCGCTGGCGAGCCTGCTGCGTGATCGGTTCCTCAACCTGCTGGCGCATGGCGGAGAGGAACTGGACTGGTCGGCGATTGGCGCGCTGGCGGCGAAAGATGCGGGTTTGGTGGGGTAGTTCGAGGGTTGGAAGATTTACCCACAGCTGATCGAGTTTGTGGTGGGTGCGTGCCCCCTCTGTCACTTCCATGACATCTCCCCCACAAGGGGGAGATCGTTGGGAGTTGTCGCCCGTTCCTTTCAAACCGGTGAACTGTGGTTTCTGCACCTCCAATATTCGCTTGAGGTGCGCCGGGACCACGAGTTACCAATCTTCCCCCTTGTGGGGGGAGATGTCCCGATAGGGACAGAAGGGGGCTGCCAGAGGTTCGGCATACCGAAGCCTCTCTTACGCCCTCTTGCTAAGCACGGCACCACATGCAACTTTCCCCTCTTCCAGAGGAGAGACTCCCATGCATCTGACCACGCTGCTCGCCTTCGCCACTGTTTCCTTCATCGGTATCGCGACGCCGGGGCCGACTGTGCTTCTGGCGCTGACCAATGGTTCGCGCTTCGGCATCAGGCGCGCCTTGCCCGGCATGGTGGGAGCCGTTCTTTCCGACGCGGTGCTAATCAGCGCCGTCGCCATCGGCCTCGGCGCCTTGCTGGCTGCCTCCGAATTCTGGTTTTCGGCTCTGAAATGGGTGGGTGCGGCCTATCTCGCCTTTCTCGGTATCATGATGCTGCGCTCGAAGGGGAGCATCGACGGCGCATTGCAGGCGAGCGCGAGCCAATCGAAGGGAACCGCTTTCTCCATTGGGCTGAAGAGCTTCCTGGTCGCCGTGACCAATCCGAAGGGCTATCTCTTCTTCTCGGCGTTCCTGCCGCAGTTCATCGACCCTTCGGCGCCGCAGATGCAGCAATATATCGTGCTCGGCGCGATCTTCGCCGCGCTCGATTTCATGATCATGCTCGGCTATGCGGTGTTCGGCTCTCATGCCGTGCGCGTTCTGAAGTCGGAGGGGGCGAAATGGCTTGAGCGCGCCTGCGGCGGCGCGCTTTTGGCTCTTGCCGGATCGCTGGCGCTCTATCGCCGCACCGTGAACTAGGGTTTAGTGGCGGCTCAGCGCCGCCTCGAAGACTTCCTGGTCGACATTGCCGCCTGAAGTGACGGCGATCACCGTATCACCGTCGATGCCCTTGCCGTGGAAAAGCGCTGCTGCAAGCGCGACGGCGCCGCCTGGTTCCACGACGATCTTCAGGCGGGTGAAGGCGAGCGCCATGGCTTTTTGCGCCTCCTCATCCGTCACGACGAGGCCGGGGCCGCAAAGGCGCTTCAGGATCGGAAAAGTAATGTTGCCCGGCTGCGGCGTGATGATGGCGTCGCAGATCGAGCCTTGCAGCGCGGCGTTGCGCTCGATCTTGCCCGAGGCGAGTGAACGGGTGGTATCATCGAAATTTTCGGGCTCGCATGGGCGCGCCTTCAGGCCCGGAGCGCGGGATTCGAGCGCCAGTGCGATTCCCGAGGTCAGGCCACCGCCACCGCAGGGGACCAGCACGTCGGCAGTTTCGATGCCTTCCTCGGCAGCCTGCTCTGCGATCTCCAGCCCGGTTGTTCCCTGGCCGGCGATCACCTGCGGCTCGTCGAAGGGCTTGATGAGCGTCAGGCCTCGCTCCCTGGAAATACGGGCACCGATCTCGTCGCGATCTTCCTTGATGCGGTCATAGAGCACGACCTCGGCGCCGAAGGCGCGGGTGTTGTCGATCTTCAGCTTCGGCGCGTCCGTCGGCATGATGATGACCGAGGGGACGCCGTGCAGCTTTGCCGCCAGCGCCACACCCTGCGCGTGGTTGCCGGAGGAAAACGCGATGACGCCTCTGGCGCGCACGGTCGGCTCCAGCGCCGAAACAGCCGACCAGCCGCCGCGAAACTTGAAGGAGCCGGAGTGCTGCAGGCACTCGGCTTTCACGAACAGGCGGCGCCCGGCGATCTCATCGAGAAAGGGCGAGGAGAGCAGCGGAGTGCGGCGCGCCCGACCGCCGAGGCGAGTGCGGGCGGCTTCGATCATTGCGATATCGACCATGGAGGGATCACTCTTCGGATTCAGAAAGACTTTCCATCCATAAAGCTCCGGCCTTTCCTTTAAAACAAGGAGATTGTCTCCATGACACTTCAGGCGACGCCGGGCAGCGAAAGATGTCCGACATTGTAGGCTTGGACCCCGGATAGACCCGGGTCTTTCGGCGGCTCGGCCAGCAGACGGAAGCGCACCAATGTCCAGTGCGTCGGTTCGAAGGCGACGAGCGAGGCGAGTGCTTCGCCGTTCGATAGGGCCTGCGCCGCAGCCTCAGTCTCGTTTGCGCGGAGTTCGGCAAGCGATGTTTCGGCGTCAATCGCGACCACCTCGCGCGTTGCGAACTTGGCGCTGCGAATATCCGCAGATGTCTCGGTGTGCCATGCGATCCAGGTATCGACCTGAGGGCGGCCGAAGTTCTCGGTCAGGGCTGAGAAGCCTGGGCCAGAGACGAAGTCGCTCAGTCCTTCTTCCTGCTGCCAGACATAGAAGGGCGAGTAGAAGTTCTGTCGGCTCCCTGTGACGGCATCGCCCTTTCTCGCCGTCAGGTAGGCCTTGAACTTCAGGCCCGGGAGATTGTCGAGCAGGGGACCTTTTTCACGGATACGGTGATCGATGATCGCCATGTCGTAATCCGCGGGTAGGGGGAAGTTATATTGCATGGCGATCATCGGTCATTCCTCCAGCCAGGTTACAGCGCTTCCATCTTGCGCCGCCTGGATGCTGATATAGGAGAAGGCATTTTCCGGCGCTGCACCGTGCCGATGGCGTTCGTTCGGCGCGAAGCTGATGCAGTCGCCGGCGCGCAGTTCCTCGGCCGTGCCGCCGAAGCGTTCGGCAAGTCCGACGCCGGACAGAACGTAGAGGATCTGCCCGTGCGGATGCGTATGCCAGCGCGTCATGACGCCGGGTTCGAGTGCGCAGCGTATGGCTGTGAGACCGCCGTTTTCGGCATTCTCCACGAGCGACTCCACCAGGAAGGAGGCCGTGGCGATGCCCTCGGGCGATGGGCGCATATTCGTGCCGGCGCGATGTATGGTCGGCGATTGGGTCGATGTGGTCTGAGGCATCGCTCTCAAACCTGCTCGATCATCTGCGCGCGACCGTCGGAGAAGGACCAATCCTCGCGCGTGGCTGTGGTGATAGTGATCATGATGTCCTCGGGGCGAACGCCTGGTGCATCGGCGAGAAGCTCGGCGACACGGCGATAGAAGGCTTGCTTGACCTCGGTGCTGCGCGGCTTGCCGATGGTGACGTCGAAGAAGACGTAATCGTCCGAACGCGGAGTGCTGGCGAAATAGGTGCGATCGAAGATGAGCTCATGCGGCTCCAGCTGATGAATAGACTGGAAGCGATCGGTCGGCGGCACCTCGAAGGCTTCGACCAGAGCGCGGTGGAAATTGTCCGAAAGTGCCTTGAGATATTCCGGCGACTTGCCGCGCAGAAGGGTGATGCGGGTGAATGGCATGGGATTGCTCCTGTTTCCGTGTCACTTGACGAGCATAGAATGCCAGTGGATAATCATCCTGAAAATCAGATAATTCTTGATGTATAGTCCCAAAAATATGGATGATTATCGATGCGAAAGATCATCTTCGATCTCGATGTGCTGCGCAGCTTTGTCACCGGTATGGATCTCGGCAGCTATGCCAAGGCGGCAGACCGGCTCGGGCGTTCCACCTCGGCGATCAGTGCCCAGCTGAAAAAGTTGGAGGAGCAGGCGGGCACGCCGATCTTCCGCAAGGCGGGCCGGGGACTGGCGCTGACGGAGGCCGGCGAGACGATGCTTGGCTATGCACGGCGGCTGCTGGATCTGAACGACGAGGCGGCCACGGCGCTGCATGGGACCGAGCTTGAAGGCTGGGTGCGCCTGGGGCTGCAAGAGGATTTCGGCGAGACGCTGCTGCCGGACGTATTGGGCCGCTTCGCCCGTGCACATCCCAAGGTGCGTATCGAGGCGCGTGTCGTGCGCAACGCGGAACTTGTGGAGCGGGTGACGTCAGGCAAGCTCGATCTGGCGCTTGCCTGGAGCGATGGTTTCCGCACGGCTTATACGGACCGTATAGCTGAAGTCCCGCTCTGCTGGGTCGGCCCGGCCGGTGGCGACATGCAATGGCACGCCGATGGCGGCGAGGCCATGCCGCTCGCCTCGCTTGAGGCGCCTTGTTTGCTGCGCAACATCGCCACGAAGACGCTCGATCGCGCCGGCATCGGCTGGCGGATATCTTTCGTCAGCCCGAGCCTCGGCGGGCTTTGGGCAGCAACGGCGGCAGGTCTTGGCCTGACACTGCGCACGCCGCTCGGCCTGCCGCCAAAGGTACGGCAATTGACGCCGGGAGAGGTGGGCTTGCCGGCTTTGCCGACGCTCGATCTCGTGCTCCATCGTGCCGAGGCGGAAGGGAGCCCGGCAACGGAGCGCTTGGCATCGATCATGCTGCAGGCGGTGCGGCAGACCATCGAGGCGGTGCCGCAGAGCCGCATATTCGAGGATGTGTCTGGTCAGGATGTCGTCATGGCCTGAGAAGAGGGCTGTCGCGTGGAAACTTCGCTGCCGAGGTCGCTGATGCGGATTTCCGCCTGTGCGGCAAGCACTTGCAGATCGCGCGGCTGGCCTGCCAGCCGTTCCATGGCGGCGATTGCGACATCCGTCGTGACATAATCCGGCTTGTGGCCGAGATTGCGGATGGTGACGAGTTCGGCGCCCGCGATATCCCGGGCAAGTCCACGCGAATGCAATTCTTCGAGCACGATATCGTCACTGTCGCCGGTGATGATGACCGTGGGTGCCTTGATCTCGCTATAGCGCGGGGAATGGGCAGAGACATAGGCAAAGAGATTGACCACATCGATCGCATTGTTGCGGAAGGTCTGCGGCCGTAGCACCAGTTCCGGCGCCGTCTTGATTATATAATCCGCCGGCCGTTCGTTAGGGCGAAAGATGCTGAGCGTGCCATTTTCGACTCGGCGCAAGCCGATCGGAATGACGAAAAGCTGAGTGAAGAGCCAGCCGAAAACGGGCATGGCGGCAAGTGTATAATACCAGTCGACGCCACCAGGCCAGGGGTGAGTCGCCGGCGCGAGAAAGAGCAGCCCCTCCGTCTTTTCGGGGTGCCGCATGCCGAAGGCGGCTGCGATCGCACCACCGAAGGAGTGACCGACGATGATGGCACTCTTGATGCCGCGCTTGTCCATCAGCTTCGCGATCGCATCGGCTTGGCCCGAGGGCACCGCGTTTTCGGCCGGCCCGCGTTCGGAATAGCCGTGACCGGGGCGGTCGACGAACAGCATTTCGGCGCGGCCAGATAAAGGTGCCGCAAAGGCCTCGAACTGGTCGCGCAGATTGCCGCTGGCCCCATGGATAAAGACCAGAGCCGGCAGATCAGCCGTTGACGGGCGCGGCAAATGGACCGCGTTGAGGCGGTAGCCGCCAATATCGGTAAGTTCGCCAATATTGGGATAGGCCTGCTCGATGGCGCGGGTCTTGTACGCGGAAAAGCCCGCGGCGGCGATAAGAAGCAAGACAATGGCGACGATGAACAGAGAATCGATCATTGCGGCACGGATCAAATATCTTGAGACGCTAATCTAGGGCGATATGGCGGCTTTTCATCCCTCCAAATGCGATTTTCGCCGGGAGACCTCGGCGGAAAATCAGGTGCGGCTGCCGGCAATCTTTTCCGAGAGCTTGTCCGCTTCCTCCTGGGCCGATCGATTCGCAGGATAGACTTCGAGAAAGCGCTGCCAGGCCTTAAGGGCGAGAGCATCGTTGCCGCGTTCGGTCAGCATCGCCGCCATGCCGGCCAGCGCTCCGAAATGGCGCGGCTCGATGCGCAGCACCTGATTGATGTCTTCCATCGACTTGCGATAGTCGCCGATCGCGAAATTGAGCGTGGCGCGGCGGTTCCAGCCTTCGACATAGTCGGGCTTCAGCGAGATCACCTGATCGAGATAATCCATCGCGGCGGCATTGCGCTTGTCCTGAATGGCCTTGTCGGCCCATTGCATCAGGAGATTGATAGTGGCGCTGCCGGAATCGGCGAACTGGGCATTGATCTGGTCCGCAATCAAGCTTGCCTGGTCGGGATCGCGCTGTCGCTTCAGCGTCGTGAACAGATTGTCGAGCTGCTGCTTGGACGACAGGGTGCCGGAGGAATTGCCCTGATTCTGCTTTTCCACAGGGTTTGGTTCATCAGCCGGCGCCGCATGGGATGCAGAGGCAGTCAGAGCAAACAGAATCGGCAGGGCTAGATATGACAAAGCAAAAACACGCATGGCGGGCATAGTAGCCCGCCAATGTCGAAGATCAAAACAAATTTGATGCGATCAACCAAAACTGAGGCTCGATCCATGGGACCGGAGCCGCGCGCTGTATCAGCCCTGACGAGCCTTGTAGCGTGGGTTCAGCTTGTTGATGATGTAGATACGGCCCTTGCGGCGGACGAGACGGTTGTCACGGTGGCGCGCCTTGAGCGACTTGAGCGAATTCTTGATCTTCATTTTTCTGATCCGCGATCTCTGAGGGGGAATGTCACATTCGCCCGGGTCTTTAACAATCAAAAGCGCGCTCAGGGCGCGCTCTTTAGGGTGGGGAGCAAATACCCTGTCGGCCGTGCGCTGTCAACCATGTCAGGGCTTTTTCCCGCTGATCTCAGCGCAGAAGCTGTGTAACGTGCCCCATCTTGCGGCCCGGCCGGGCTTCGGTCTTGCCATAGAGATGCACTAGCGTGTCGTCAAGGCGCAGCCATTCCGGCAGTGCCAGGATGTCGTCGCCGATCAGATTCGTCATGACGCAGTCCGAGTGGCGCTGAGGATTTCCGAGCGGCAGGCCGGCGACGGCGCGGATATGCTGCTCGAATTGCGAGATGACGCAGGCGGCCTCCGTCCAATGGCCGGAATTGTGGACGCGCGGCGCCATTTCATTGGCGATCAGACTGCCATCGGCAAGCACGAAGAATTCGATGCCGATGACGCCGACATAGCCGAGCGCCGTCAATATCTTCTCCGCAGCATCGCGAGCGGCGTTCGCCGTCTCTTGCGAAATGCTCGCCGGCAGCGTGGAGGTGTGGAGAATGCCGTTGCGATGGACGTTCTCTGCCGGATCGTAGCAGGCGACTTTTCCGTCGCTGCCGCGGGCGGCGATGATGGAAACCTCGCGCTCGAAGGATACGAAGCTCTCCAGAATCAACGGAACGCTGCCCAAGGCCGCGTAGCCGCCTTCGGGGCTGTCAGCGGCGGAGCGATAGACGCGCTGGCCTTTGCCGTCATAGCCGAGGCGGCGCGTCTTCAGCACGCCCTGACCGCCGAAATCCGCTAGCGCCTTTTCGAGGTCGTCCTGGCTGTCGACGGCATGGAAGCGGGCCGTCGGAATGCCGCAGCCGTTGATGAAGCTCTTTTCGGTCAGCCGGTCCTGCGCCATTTTAAGCGCCTTGGGCGGCGGATAGACCGTTACCTGCAAGGCAAGATCCTCGGCGGCGGTTACGGGCACGTTTTCGAACTCATAGGTCACGACATCGCAGCGCTTCGCCAGCTCGGCAAGGGCGGCCGCATCGTCATAGGCGGCTGTGATCTGTTCGTTGGCAACATGGGCCGCCGGACAATCGGCCTGAGGCTCGAGGATGACGGTGCGAAAATTCAGGCGCGCAGCCGCCATGGCCAGCATGCGGCCGAGCTGGCCGCCGCCGATGATACCAATCGTCTTCGCGTTCATAGGTCGTCC
The DNA here is from genome assembly GCF_014193155.1 of Rhizobium sp. BK098. Classification (NCBI taxonomy): domain Bacteria; kingdom Pseudomonadati; phylum Pseudomonadota; class Alphaproteobacteria; order Hyphomicrobiales; family Rhizobiaceae; genus Rhizobium; species Rhizobium sp. BK098. The sequence continues at coordinate 247,782 of NZ_JACHYY010000008.1, forward strand.
ATCGGATATTCGGCAACGGCGGCACTCTGGCGCGCGCGCCATTCGTCGAGCCGGTCGGCAATCTCTTCGTCGCCGAGCGCCAGGACGGCGGCAGCAAGAAGGGCGGCATTGACCGCGCCGGCCTTACCGATCGCGAGCGTGCCGACGGGAATGCCGGCCGGCATCTGCACGATCGAAAGAAGGCTGTCCTGACCGGAGAGCGCGCGTGACTGAACCGGCACGCCGAAGACCGGAAGAGGCGTCATAGAAGCCGCCATGCCCGGCAGATGCGCTGCGCCGCCGGCGCCCGCGATAATGACCTTGAAACCCTCGTCCCTCGCGCCCTTGGCGAAGCTCACCAGCCTGTCCGGCGTACGATGCGCGGAAATGATGCGCGCATCATAGGTAATCTCAAGCGCTTCCAGGGTGTCCGCAGCATTCTTCATGGTCTCCCAGTCAGACTGGCTTCCCATGATGATGGCGACAGGCGGTCTTTCGGTCAGCATCGTTGCGTTGTGCTCCTCAGGCGATGATGTCGGGGATGATCTGGTCTTCCAGCTTGGTCAGCTTGTCCTTGATGACGAGCTTCTTCTTTTTCATGCGCTGGATACGAAGGGCATCGCAGCCCGTCTCGATCATGGCATTGATTGCGGCATCATAATCCTCGTGTTCCTGGCGCAGCCGCGCCACGATCAGCCTGATTTCCGCCTGTTCCTGATCGGCCATGTTCATTTCCCCAGCATATCGCGGAATCGCATTCGTTCCGCCTCCTGAATTCCGCAAGCTCCTATCACCAAATGACGATAACGGGAAGTTATCCTTCTTCACGAATTTGCCGCCTATAGGCCACGTTTTCGCCTTCGACAAAGGCTCGATCTTATGGCACAGTAAGAAGGTTGACACCTAGAGCCTTGGCGAATGGATGGTCAGGGCTCTTCAGAGGAAGGAAGGGTCATATGACTGTTCAAGCACATCTTGAATCGCTCGAAAAGAAACATGTCGCGCTCGAGGAGGCGCTGCATGCGGCAATCTCATCTCCCTCTAGCAATGATACGGAAATAGCCGACATCAAACGCAGGAAACTGCGCGTCAAGGACGAAATCCAGCGTCTGCGTTCCTCCGTTCACTGAGGCAACGTTCCAAAGTTCAAAAAAGCCATCGATCTTGGGGCAAAAGAGGCAGATCGAAAGGTCTTGAGGCAAATTCCCAGTCAGGATCGATGAGCATTTCCGTCAAAAACGGATGCGCCAGCTTCGTAGTGTCGAAGGTAGGGGTTGGCGCAATTTCCCCATCTTATGCAACAAATGCCGTCGTTGGCGACTCTCGGCTCGTTGTGGTCGCGGCACTCGCTCATCCGGAGGTCATGTCGTTTCGATCGCGGACTTAACTGGAAGAGCCGCTTTTCACGTCTTCATGGCTGACGCTATCAGCTACCAAATTCCGCAAATTTCCAAGTATAATGAAAGCGGAAAAGCCGTTTCAGGACCAGAATTGATCCAGCCATAGATTCAACTTGTCGAAGCCGCGGCTGTTGACCGCATAAATGCGCTTCGTGCCTTCATTGGTGACGGAAACGAGGTTGCTGTCGAGCAAAGCCTTGAGATGCTGCGAAACGGCTGGGCGGCTGATCGGCAGGCCCTGCGCCAGTTCGTTGACCGTCTTGGGTGCGCGGCGCAATTCCTCCAGCAGATGACGCCGGTTCGGGTCCGCGATGGCTGCGAAAGGATCCATGGTCGACATGGCGGAAAGCTACGTCAAACGCCCAAGGGCGGCAAGTTAATTGTGCGCTGCATGATATATTGTGCGAATGGCCGCTCGCGGAGGTGGCGTGCCCGATGTCCTTCATCGCGAACTGCCCGTTTCGGCCGCTGCCCCTTGTCAGAGAGAGCTAACGGATTTACTCACGATTATCGAACCGGTGCGCCATCGCTGACGATGGAGGCCGAAACCATGGAAGCTCGCATGACCGTGCCCGAAGATCGTTGCCGCCTCGTACTCATCGTTCCCGACATTGCCGATATCGAGCAGCGGGCGACGGCAGTGGCCGATGCCCTGAGGGGTGGGGACGTCGCTTCGGTGATCATTCCTCAATATGGTCTTGATGACGGTACCTTCCAGAAACATGCGGAAAAGCTCGTGCCGGTCATTCAGGCCGCGGGTGCGGCAGCGCTCGTCGCCGGTGACAGCCGCGTGGCAGGGCGTGCCAAGGCCGACGGGCTGCACATTGCCGGCAATATTACCGAGCTTACGGAAGCCGTCGAAAAATTCGTGCCGAAGCTGATCGTCGGTGGCGGCAGCGCGGCCGATAGGCACAGCGCACTGGAGGTCGGCGAACTCAGGCCGGACTATATCTTCTTCGGCAAGCTCGATGGCGACATCAAGCCCGAGGCGCATCCGAAAAATCTGGCGCTCGGCGAATGGTGGGCTTCGATGATCGAAATTCCCTGTATCGTCATGGGCGGCACCGATCCGAAGTCAGCGCTGGAGGTGGCGCTCACCGGCGCCGAGTTCGTGGCGCTGCACAAGGCGGTCTTTGCCGATCCCGCCGCCGCCCCGTCCATCGTTGCGGAAGTGAATGCGCTTCTGGACGAAAAAGCGCCACGGTTTGAGGATTGATAGCGATTCATGTCGTCAGCGCCTCGATTCCGCCATCGATCCTTCCTTGCCGTGCTGGCAGCCGGGCTTGCAGCATTCCCGTTGCTGGCCGCGGCGCAATCCGGCAATGACAGTACGTCCCTGCCGGGTGTTTCGCAGCCGGCGGAGAAGGGCGCGCGACCGGAAGACAATGCGCAATCCGATGACGACACAACCGTGCCGGATGCACCGCAGCACAACGATAATGTCATGACCCGGCCCCTGGGCGCCGATGCCGGCACTTTCAAGACTGAAAAGATTCAGCCGGGCGCAGAGCCGAAAGCCGATAGCGACATCAAGCCATCCCAGGGCGTTGGCGTTTTCGAGCGCATGGGGGCAAATTTGCCGGACCTGCCGCCGGAAAAGCCTTTCACCGGCAAGGTGGATGATGCCTATGGTGCCTTCCAACGCGGCTATTACCTGACAGCTTTTCAGAAAGCATTGCCGCGGGCGCAGCTCGGCGATCCGGCCGCACAGACCTTGATCGCGGAGCTGATGGCACAGGGCCTGGGCGTCAAGCGCGATACGAAGGACGCCGCCTTCTGGTACAGCAAGGCGGCCGAGGGCGGTGATCCCACGGCGATGTTCAAATACGCGCTGATCCTGATGGAGGGCCGCGAAGTGCCCCGCGATCAGAAGAAGGCCGATGAATGGATGAAGAAGGCGGCCGATGCGGGTCAGCCTTCGGCGGAATTCAATGTCGCCCAGATGCTGACGGCCGAAAATCCAGGCCCGAAGGGTCTGCAGATGGCGCTTCCCTATTATGAAAAGTCTGCGCAGCAGGGCATTGCCGACGCGCAGTATGCCGTTTCGCAGCTCTATCTGAACCTTCCCGATCTGCCGCCGGAAAAGAAGGCGCGCGCACGCGAGTGGCTGTCGCGTGCCGCCAATGCCGGCTTCGATACTGCACAGCTCGACATGGGCATCTGGCTGATCAACGGCACCGGCGGCGCGCAGGACCTCGAAAACGGCTTTAACTGGATGCGGGTCGCAGCCTATCGCGGCAACGTCGTCGCGCAAAACAAGCTGGCGCATCTTTATATCAACGCCATCGGCACGAAGCAGGATCCGGTGGCTGCCGCCACCTGGTATGTCATTTCGCGTCGTGCCGGCCTGAAAGACCCCGAGCTTGAGGATTTCTATCAAGGGATCGAGGACTACCAGCAGAAGGCGGCCATCGACGCAGCCAACAAGTATCGGCGCGCGCGATAATAAAGGTGTCGGATTGAGCCTTGGCGGAGCTGATCTGAGGTCAGTTTGCGTCTGCCACAGCCTCACCACTTGAAATTCCCGCGATTTTATGGTCTTGAGGCCGCCAATCTTTATTTCCGCTGACGCTCCTGCTCCGTCGGTGCCTGCTTTCGGGCCCGGTCAGCGCTTTCTGCATTATCCAAGGAACCCCGATGGCCCGTTCTGCTCTTCTCAATGTCATGGTTCAGGCTGCCCTCAAGGCAGGCAAGTCGCTCAGCCGCGATTTCGGCGAAGTGCAGAACCTGCAGGTGTCGGTGAAGGGACCGGGCGATTTCGTCAGCCAGGCGGACCTGAAGGCGCAGAAGATCATCCGCGACGAGCTGTTGAAGGCCCGCCCGACCTACGGTTTCCTCGGCGAGGAAGGCGAAGAGGTCAAGGGCACGGATGGCGCCCATCGCTGGATCGTCGATCCGCTCGACGGCACCACCAATTTCCTGCACGGCATTCCGCTGTTTGCGGTCTCGATCGCGCTTGAGCGCAACGACGAGATCGTTGCCGGCGTCATCTTCAATCCGGCCACCGACGAACTCTATACGACCGAGCGCGGTGGTGGCGCATTCCTCAATGACCGCCGCCTGCGCGTGGCTTCGCGCCGCGTACTGTCGGACAGCGTCATCGGCTGCGGCGTTCCGCATCTTGGCCGCGGCAATCACGGCAAGTTCCTCGTCGAGCTGCGCCATGTCATGGGCGAGGTCGCCGGTGTCCGCCGTCTCGGTTCCGCATCGCTCGATCTTGCCTATGTGGCAGCGGGTCGCTTCGACGGCTTCTGGGAAACCGGCCTGTCTTCCTGGGATATCGCAGCCGGCATTCTGCTGATCCGCGAAGCCGGCGGCTTCGTATCGGATTTCCATGGCGGTACCGAGATGTTCGCAACGAAATCGATCATTTGCGGCAACGAGCACATCCAGAAGGCGCTTGCCGAAGTTGTCAAGCGGCCGGTCCCGACGAAATAAGCCATTCCCCCATTCGCCTTTTCGAGGGATAAAACGGTCTGTTGCCAACGGGCTGTTTTGTGCTTTCCGTCTCTTCAATTCGGCACAATGTTGCTCTAGTCTCGCCTGCGGAAAATGCGGTGGCGGAGCGTGCAATGGAAAATGTGAAATTGGCGGATCTGGGATCGACCGACAATGTGTCGGGCAGCTACACCTATAAGCTCTCGAGCCCGATGGCCTTTTTCTGGACGATGGTGCTTTTCCTCGTCATCGTCGGCTTTATCGTGGCTATCCTTTTCCGTCAGGCCCAGGTCGCGTTTCTGCACAATCCCGGCCTCAACGGCCTGATCGTCGGTGTGCTGGTCGTCGGCATTCTGCTGGTATTCAACCATGTGCTGATGCTGAGACCTGAGGTTCGCTGGTTCAATCACTTCCGCGCAGTCGGCAATGCGGACAAGGTCGGTCGTAACCCGCGGCTGCTGGCGCCGATGCGGGCGCTGCTCGGCAATCGCCGTGCGATGCAGCTTTCCACGGCGACGCTGCGCTCGATCCTCGACTCGATCGCCACACGCCTCGACGAATCGCGGGACACCTCACGCTATCTTATCGGCCTCCTCGTCTTTCTCGGCCTGCTCGGCACATTCTGGGGTCTGATCGGTACGATCGGCTCGATCAATGACGTCATCCAGGGCCTCGACGCGGGCACCGGCGACTCAGGTGACATTCTGAGCGCCTTGAAATCGGGTCTTTCCGGCCCGCTTGTGGGTATGGGCACGGCCTTCTCCTCCTCTCTGCTCGGCCTTTCCGGCTCACTAATCCTCGGCTTCCTCGATCTCCAGGCCGGCCGTGCTCAGAACCGTTTCTACACCGAGCTCGAGAACTGGCTTTCCTCGGTCACGGATGTCGGTTCCGATATCACGCCGGTCATCGAAAATGCCGCCGGCGCCTCCTCGGAGGATGTACGTGCGCTTTCCGACTATCTGCGCAAGATCGCCGAGGAGGGCGGTGGTCAACGCTCGGTGACCGCGATGGCGAACCTCGCCGAAGGCATTCAGGGCCTGGTCAAGAACATGCGTAACGAACAGCAGATGCTGCGCGACTGGATCGAGGCCCAGCAGGAAGAGGCGAAATCGATGCGCCGCACGCTCGACCGCCTCGCCGACCGGATCAGCCATACCGAGAAGACCGGGAGCAAGTAAGCCATGGCGCTCGCCCGCAACCGACGCCACCAGAGAAGCGTCGACTATTGGCCCGGTTTCGTCGATGCGCTGTCCACGCTGCTCATGGCGATCATGTTCCTGCTGACGGTATTCGTCGTTGGCCAATTCATCCTCAGCCGCGAAATTTCCGGGCGCGACGAAGTGCTCAATCGCCTCAACAGCCGCATCAACGATCTGGTGCAGCAGCTGGCACTGGAAAAAAGCGGCAAACAGGATCTGGAGGATGCTGTCGCCAATCTTCAGGCATCGCTATCCTCGGCGGAGACTGAGCGCTCGCGGCTGCAAGACCTTCTCGCAGCAGGCTCCGGCAGCAGCCAGGCTGCGGAAAAGCGGGCTGGATCGCTTTCGCAGGAGCTTGACGATCAGAAGCAGGTGAGCGCACGGGCGATGAGCCAGGTCGATCTCCTCAATCAGCAGATTGCCGCCCTGCGCAACCAGATCGCCGCTATCGAAGCTGCCCTTCAGGCATCAGAAGCCAAAGATCAGTCATCGCAGGTGAAGATTGCCGATCTCGGCCGGCGGCTGAACGTGGCGCTGGCACAGCGCGTACAGGAACTGAACCGCTATCGTTCCGACTTCTTCGGCCGCTTGCGCGAAATCCTTTCGGATCGGGATAATATCCGCATCGTCGGTGACCGCTTCGTGTTCCAGTCCGAGGTGCTTTTCCCGTCCGGCGCTGCTGATCTCAATCCGGCGGGCCAGGCGGAGATGACCAAGCTTGCCACAGCTCTCATCGATCTTTCCAAGGAAATTCCGCCCGAGATCAACTGGGTGCTGCGCGTCGACGGGCATACGGACAATGTGCCGCTTTCGGGCAATGGCCGCTATCCGGACAACTGGGCGCTGTCATCGGCGCGCGCTATCGCAGTCGTCAAGTTTCTGATCTCGCAGGGTGTGCCCGCCGACAGGCTCGTCGCTGCCGGCTTCGGCGAATTCCAGCCGATCGCACCGGGCGATACGCCGGATGCTCGCGCCACCAACCGCCGCATCGAGCTGAAACTGACGGAGAAGTAATCGATCATTGCTCCGGCGATGCGATGCCATCGAGGCGTGCCTGCAGGAATTGCCGCACGGCTTCGCTGTCACTGAGGCCGATCGCGATCCGATAGGCATTGGAGGCGCTTTCCGTATCTCCGGCTTCTGCCAGGAGATGGGCGCGCACGGCCCAATAGGGCTGATAGTTGACGATTTCGCGCTCGGCTATCCGGTCAAGGAGAGCCAATCCCGCAGCAGGACCTTCCACTTTGCCCGTCACCGCGGCATAGCTGACGCGGGCGCCGACGGTCGGTTTCATCATAACGAGCGCCTGATAAAGCTTGGCCAGAGCTGCCCAGTCAGTGATGCCCGAGCGTCGCCGGTCGGCATGCACGGACTGGATCGCAGCCTGACACTGGAACGGGCCGAAGCGCCCGAATGCACCCGCCTTTCGTAATAGATTGTCGGCTTCCGCGATCATTTCGACGTCCCAAAGGGTCATGTCCTGCTGGTCGAGAGGGACATATCGTCCATTCGCGTCGCGCCGCGCTTCACGACGGGATTGGCTGTAGAGCATCAGCGACAACAAGCCTGCCGCCTCCGGTTCCTCGGGCAGGGTCGCAAGCAGCGTGCGGCCGAGCCAGATGGCTTCATCCGCTAAAGATCTTTGCTTGCCGATCTCTCCGTCGACACCGTCCCAGCCGAGGCCATAGGCTGCATATATCGCCGAGAGCACGCTTTCCAATCGGTCCGGCAGTGCGGACCGCTCCGGAACGATGAAGGGAATATGTGCGTCGCGGATCTTGATTTTTGCCCGTACCAGCCGCTGGCTCATGGCTTGCGGCGAAACGAGGAAGGCCTTGGCTATGGTTGCGGCATCGACGGCGAGCACGGATTGCAGCATCAGCGGGGTGTGAGCCGAGCGATCCAGAGCCGGATGGGCGCAGACGAAAAGGAGCTTCAGGCGCTCATCCGGAAAGGTGGAATTGTCGGCATTCATGCGTTCCTCCGCTTCTTCGAAGGCCATCATGATCCTGTCGCGCGCTCCAGCCCTGACGTTCTCGTGCCTGACGCGGCGAAGGAGGTTACGCTTGGCTGCAACCAGCAGCCAGGCTTCCGGATTGTCGGGGATGCCACGTTCCGGCCAAGTACTCAACGCTGCCGCGATCGCATCCGACAAAGCATCCTCGGCCGCCGGCACGTCGCGGAAGCGCGCGGCGAGAAAGGCGATCAGCTTGCCGTAGGATTGACGCGCCGTTTGCTCGGCGGCGCGTCCGGCATCCAACTCCATGATGGCTACATCTGCAATCGCGGCCGTATCTCGACTGAACCTTGCTGGGAGATCGGGACGCGCAGCGCCCATTCCAGCGCGGCATCGAGATCCGGCACATCGATCAGGTAGAAGCCACCAAGCTGCTCCTTACCTTCAGGGAAGGGACCGTCCTTTACTTCATGGTCCTCGCCCTGGCGACGGACAACCGTTGCCGTCTCCGGCGCCGTCAATCCCGCGCCTCCCGTCATGATGCCGGCCTGGACAAGCGCCTGGGTGTAGGCGATCCAGCCGTTCTTATAGGTCGGATCGGCGCGACGCCCAAAATCCTCGGCTGATTCACGGATGATCAAAGCATATTGCATGAGATGGGTCTCCCATTTGCAGTTTTGACGATGGCCGTACGGCGTACCCCGAAAGCTGAATGCCGGAATATACAACACCGCTGGCAAAACGGCTTCCTGCCGCTTCGACATAATGAGTCGCGGGCCCAAGTGAATTCGACACTCGCGAAAAGATTTCTTGAAATTCGCCGCAGAAAAATCAAAACGACCGGCATGCCCAAAGGGCAGCCGGCCGTTAATGGCTTTGCAGCAAGTGCGTGACGCGAAAATTATGCGGTGGCGGTGGTCTGGTCGTCGATGACGGCGCCGCCAACGTGAGCCTTGATCGATTCGATAGCATGCAGGGCCGAGGCCTTCGCCTTATAGCCTTCCGAACCGAACATGGTTTCGCCGTTCGAGGCCTTGAAGCGGAAGCGAAACTCGCCGGCCTTGTCCTTGTAGACTTCAAATTTATACATGGTGCACGTCTCCTAGAATCGCGTCAGCGCGGGATAACGCTGAAAATCTAGCTCAACTTTGAAACTATTTCCACAAGGTTGTATTTGAGACGACTTGCCCGCTATTTCGCGACGAGCATGTGGTCCTCGATGCCGGCATCGAATTGCAGGCGCGCGAGCTTGGCGTAGATGCCGCCGTGACGGATCAGGCTCTGGTGCGTACCTTCCTCGACGATGCGGCCCTGATCCAGCACCAGAATGCGGTCGGCCTTGAGCACAGTCGCCAGGCGATGGGCGATGACGAGGGTCGTGCGCGCCTCCATCAAGCCCTCCAGCGCCTTCTGAACAAGGGTCTCGCTTTCGGCATCGAGCGCAGAGGTCGCTTCATCGAGCAGCAGGATAGGTGCGTTCTTCAAGATGGCGCGGGCGATGGCGACACGTTGGCGCTGGCCGCCGGAAAGGGTGACGCCGCGCTCGCCGACCTGCGTATCATAGCCCATTTCGAGGCGCGAAATGAATTCGTCCGCCTGCGCGGCAATCGCGGCGGCGCGCACTTCGTCGCGCGACGCGCCCGGGCGGCCGAAGGCGATATTGTCATGAATGGAGGCGGCGAAGATCGTCGTATCCTGAGGGACGATGGCGATGCGTTCGCGCAGCGCATCCGGCAGCACGTCGCGTGCATCGACACCATCCAGGGCAACCCGGCCCTTCTGCGGATCGTAGAAGCGCAGCAGCAGCGAAAAGATGGTGCTCTTGCCGGCACCCGATGCGCCGACGATCGCGACCGTCTCCCCCGGCTTCACGGAGAAGGAGAGCCCATGCAGTGCCGATCTGTTCGGTCGTGACGGGTAAGAGAAATGGACGTCAGAAAATTCCACTCGGCCCTGCGGCGGCTGTGGCAAGGGCAGGGGATTGGCCGGGGCGGCAATGGGTGAGACTTCTGCAAGGAGCTCGCCCAGGCGATCGGCAGCACCTGCGGCCTGGGAGAGCTCGCCCCAGACTTCCGACAGCGAGCCGAGCGAGGAGCCGGCGATGACGGAATAGAGCAGGAACTGGCCGAGCGTGCCGGCCGACATCGTGCCGGCGAGAACATTCTGCGCACCGACCCAGAGAACCGCGACGATGCTGCCGAAAACCATGGCGATGGCGAAGCCCGTCAGCAGCGAACGGGATTTGATCGCCGCGCGCGCCGCCTGATAGGCATCCTCGACGGCGCTGCCATAGCGCTGAGCGGCGGCGTTCTCGCCATTATAGGCCTGGATGGTGCGGTTGGCCGCGATGGTCTCGTTGGCGTAGGCCGATGCCTGCGCCAGCGTCTCCTGCGCGGCCCGCGAGCGCTTGCGTACGGAACGGCCGAAACTGACCAGCGGCAGGACGATGATCGGGATCGCGATCAGGACGATGCTGGAGAGTTTCGGGCTGGTGACGATCATCATGATCACGGCGCCAAGACAGAGGATCAGGTTGCGCAGCGCGACCGAGGCCGTGGCGCCGACTGCGGACTTGATCTGCGTGGTATCGGCCGTCAGCCGCGAGACGATCTCGCCCGATTGATTGACATCGAAGAAGGAGGGCGACAGCCGCGTGACGTGGTCGAAGACTTCGCGGCGCATGTCGGAGACGATGCGCTCGCCGATGGAGATGACGAAATAATAGCGCAGCGCGCTCGCAGCCGCGAGCAGCAGCGCCATGATCATGATCGCTACGAAATAACTGTCGATCAGAGCGCGGTCGGCTTGATCGAAGCCGTGATCGATCATGCGGCGGACGGCGACTGGCAAAGCAAGCGAGGTAACGGCAGCGATGACGAGCGATATGATTGCCCCGGCCACCATGCCTCGATATCGCCTGAGGTATGGCGTCAGTCGTCCGAGAGGACGGATTGAACGGGTTTTCTTTTCCTCAGCCTGGCCAGTTTCTGACAAGTCGTCTCCAATCCCCATATCAGCAAGGGACTCGGCGTTTCGCCCCTTGTTATCGCCGCTGCCTTCATGTATAGGCACGCCATCTTAATTGGAAGCCGTGGCCTTTAACGGACTGCGGCTTCATTTATTCAATCGGTTCGGTTGCCGCAATGCCTTGCGACAAATGGACCCTGGCATGACAGGAAGATTGTTATGAAGGCCAACATTCATCCCGACTATCACACCATCAAGGTAGTCATGACCGACGGTACCGAATATGAAACCCGCTCGACCTGGGGTTCTGAAGGCGCTGTCATGAACCTCGAAATCGATTCCAAGTCCCATCCGGCTTGGACCGGCGGCAACCAGCAGCTGATGGACCGCGCCGGCCGTGTTTCGAAGTTCAACAAGCGCTTCGGCGGTCTCGGCATCTAATCGCATTGCGATTTACCGCTTGAAAAGAGCCCGGTTTTGCCGGGCTTTTTTGCGTTGATACGGAGCCTCGTTCCTCATCGCACGCGCCGCAGGTAATCGGCACGGTCGAACGGATTTACGGCTGCGCGCTCCCGTACACGGTGCGGACCTGATAGTGGTGCATAGTGATCGAAGGCGTGCTCCAGGACGCCGGCTCCGCCCGATAATCCCGGCAATTGTCTTTGGAGCGTCTGGATCATCGATGATGCCACCGTGCCTTCCAGCCGGGCCAGTCCCTCGTCGATCAGCGATTTTCTCATCGATGCGCCGGATTTTGCGAGCAGGCTGTGCACACCAGCCAAAGCCGTTGCCGGTATCTCGACGTGAAAATGCTCGATGGGTTCGCAGAGGATCGTTTGTGCCGATGAAAGCGCTGATGCAAGCACCAATGGCGTCAGTTTGCGGAAATCCACCGCTGTGCTCGCCGGCGAGGTCTGTCGAGCCGCCGTCATGGCGACATGGCAGTCGATGATCTGCCAGCCGAAAAGACCTTCCTTGAGTGTTTCGAACGTGGCTTCCTCGACTGCCCGGTAGAAGCTTGCGGGCATCTGGCCGACATCTACTTCCAGGGCAAAGTTGTTGCCGGCGCCTTCCGGTCGCGGCTCGACGCGCAAGCCGACTGTTGCGAGAAACGGATTGGGCTCCTTGAATATGTGCTCAACCGCGCTTCCCGTTCCAGCCAGCCTTTCGACATAGATGACGGTGCTTTCCTCGAAAGCTATATCCAAGCCGAATTCCGTGGAGAGCGTTGCCTGGATGACCTCCTTCTGCACTTCGCCATAGAGTGAGACGTATATCTCGCCGGTTTCCTCGTTGGAGCGCAGGTTGATGAGCGGATCCTGTTCTGCAAGTTGCGCCAGAGCTAGCCAGAGTGCTGCATTTTCCGAAGGGCGCATCGGGCGGATGCGGGTTTCCAAAGTGGGCGGCGCAAAGTGGCGAAGCGTGCCTGGCCGGCTTTCGATGCCGATCCAATCGCCGATACGGGCGTTCGGAAGACCGCCGACCTTGGCGATCTGTCCGGCGCTGATCTGCGCGACCTTTTCCGCCTTGCCATCCCGGAAGAGCTGGAGGCTGCTGATCTTTGCCGGGCCGTTCGTGGTTTCGATATCGTCGCGAAGGCCGATCGTGCCAGACGCCAGATAGAGATAGGCGAGCTTCTCGCCACCCCATCCGCGTTCGATCTTGAAGATCGTCCCGGAAACCGGACCGTCATGGTTCGGCTCACGGCTGGGCAGCAAAGCCTGGACCGCCGAAATCAGGGTAGGGATGCCGAGGCCCCGTGTCGCCGCGCCGGCGAACGCCGGATGAATCAGAGACTTCCTCACCTGATCGACAAGGGCTTGCTCCAGCCTCTGCCGTGTCAGGCGCTCGGGAGCTAGAACATAATCTTCCAGGAAGAGCTCGTCGTTGACTGAAAGGGCTTCGCAGACGCGCGAGAAATGCGGATCTCTTCCGAGATCGGCGGTTTCCACCGTGGCGAGCCTGCTGCCGGCATCATGGACGATCGACATCGCAATGGGGCGAACCGCCAGCTGGCTCGCAATATCCTCAAGCACCTCATCATAGCGCGCGCCCAGGCGGTCGACCTTGTTGATGAGGAAGATGAAAGGGATGCTGAGGCGGCGCAATGCCCTGACGAGCACGCGGGTCTGCGATTGCACGCCCTCGACTGCCGAAACGACGACCACGGCCGCATCGAGCAGCTGCAGCACCCGTTCGATCTCGGCAATGAAGTCCGGATGTCCCGGCGTATCGATGAGGTTCACCGTGACGTCACCGACGGTAAACGAGACCACCGCGGCGGCAATGGTGATGCCGCGCTGTCTTTCGAGTTCGAGGCTATCTGTCTGCGTACTACCGGCGTCGACGCTGCCGAGCTTGTCGATTATGCCGGTATCAAAAAGGAGTCGCTCCGTGAGGCTAGTCTTGCCCGCGTCTACATGGGCGAGGATGCCCAGATTCAATGTGCGCATGGTTCATCATCTTCTCAGAATTTCGGATTTGATTTTCGTGAGAAGTGAGTCGGCGCATTGGGTCCTCCACGCACATTCGATATCGGCTCGCCCACCCCTTGAGAGAGGCAGGCACTCTCTTTTTACAGAGGTTTCGCTGAGATCGTCAAGCTTTGCCCGCTTGCTACTTGCGGTTTAACTCCCCGCGCACGGCTTTTCGAAGAGATGAATGACTGCTCAAAACAAAACCGGCCGCGCAGTGCGCGACCGGTTCGAATTCATAGCCGATGGTAGGGCTTAGTTGCCGCCGAATGCGGTCTGCAGCAGGGTCAGCTGTGCCTTGACGCTATTCTGGTTGTCCGGAACGATGGCCGCTTCCGTAGGACGATAGATCTCGCGATCGAGGATGGCGACGCGGTTCTGCAGGCGCAGCGAACGCTCGACGAGATCGCGGAAGGATTCCGGCAGGTCATTCCAGCCGGGTGCCGTGCGGTCGACGTTGAAGCCGTCGAGGCGAACCTTGTTCTTTTCGGCCAGCACCTGATCGCGCGACATTTCGCCATTGTTGACGGCGCGCTGGAGCAGCAGCCAGGAGGCCATCTGCATGAGACGGGTCGTCAGCCGCATAGATTCGGCAGCGTAGAGTACGGAGGCCATGCGCGGCAGAACCTTGGAAGCGGCGCGGCCCTGGCCGTCGAGATAGCCGGCAGTTTCTTCGACCAGCGACATGCCTTCAGAATAGAGCGCCCTGAACTGCGCCGACGATGCGGCGTGGCCAGCAAAGCTGATCGTGTTCAATCCAAGTTCCGACATTGAATAAATCCCTGCTTCACGCAACACTTTTGTTCAGGAAAGGCCGGTCAAGTCCCTAAGAGCTTTCGGCATCCGCTTTTATGACTTTAAGATGGTTGTTTTAACTGAAATTCGCAAGGCGATTCTTAAGAAAGGGTTAATCTCCACAGTTTCGGCAAGGTCCGTGATACAGGACAAAAAAGAAGAGCCGCAAAAGCGGCTCTCAAGGTAAAACAGGGAGAAAAATCAGACCAATTCGCCAAGTGGAGGAACTGTCTGAGTCCAGAGCGAATCTGGATGGTCCTAGTAATATGTCGTAAAGCTTAATATTCAGTTGACCATGTCCTGATCCAGGACTGCGCCGCCCAAATTTTGTGCTGCGGCGATGCATCTTGGAACGATGTCTCAGAAGCGGAAAAGGCTATCAGCCGCCTTGCGGCCGGAGGTCTTGGTGGCGATTTCCTCTTCCAGCCGGGCGATCTCGCCCTGGAGCAATGCGACGCGGCTTTTCAGCTCGTCCACCGATAGTAGCGACAGGTCGCTGCCGATCTCGTGGGCGGACGGCTGCTTGGGACGATCATCATCGAATAGGCTCATTTCGGCTCCTCCTTCCCTTCAAGAGGGATCAAGTGCCGTAATTTACAGTTATATCGTCCTTTTTTGAAGTCTCGCTCCGCGCGAGCGACATACTCTCCGGCGTGATCATCTGTGCGTTGGCCGACGGCATGGTCGTATAGGCATCGCGATCGCCTGCCGGCTTTGCGGCGCGCATGCGGCTGCGGAAGATCGAATAGGAGGTAATCAGCACATGGGCGATGGCCGTGACGAAAAACAATGAGTAGGGGCCGATGGAGGACATGACCGGGCCGCTGAGCGTCGGGCCGATGATCGTGCCGATGCCGTAGAGCAGCAGCAGGCCGCCCGAAACCTTGACGAAATCCTCCGGCGCGGCGAAGTCGTTGGCATGAGCCACGGCGATCGGATAGAGCGTGTTGGCGACGGCGCCATAGATGACGACCATGCTGATGAGGAAAGCCGGGCTGCCCGGCTTCAAAAGGAAGAGCAGCAGGCCGTCGAGGGCTGCGATCGCCGCCATGCCCGCGAGCACATAGCGGCGGTCGATGCGATCGGAAAGGCGGCCGGCCGGCAGCTGCATGACGGCGCCGGCAAAGATGGTCGAACTCATCATCAGCGCGATATCGCTTTGCGAAAGGCCGGCCTTGGCGCCGAAGACGGCACCGAGAGTGCCGTATGCGCCATTGGCGATGCCGACAAGCAGGATACCGATCGAGGCGACCGGCGAATTGCGGTAGAGCGCCTTCAGATCGAGGCTGACGGCCTTCAGCGGCTGCGGCGAGGCTGCGGTCGACAGCGTGGTCGGCAGCATGGCGATACAATAGCAGATGCCACACACCATGAAGAGGATGGGCGTATGGACATCGGCAAAGGGCACCATCATCTGGCCGGCGACGGCGCCGATAAGGGTGATGCCGATATAGAGCGAGAAGATCGCGCCACGGCTTTCATTGGTGGCGCGTTCGTTGAGCCAGCTCTCGATGATCATCGAGGTGCCGGCCGTGCAGAAGCCGGTAACGGCACGCAGCGCCACCCACCAGATTGGGTCGACGATAATGCCGGTCAGAAGCGCGATAATGGCGATGACGGAGATGAAGCCCGAAAAGGCGCGCACATGGCCGATACGTCGGACCAGTTTTGGCGCCGTCAGGCAGCCGAGCACGAAGCCCGTTGCCCACGTCGTACCGAGCAGACCGAGCGTCGTCGTCGCATAGCCTTCCGCCGTGCCGCGCACAGGCAGCAGCAGGCTGTGCAGACCATTGCCCGTAAACAGGAACAGCGTGCCGAACAGCAGAGCGAGTACCGGCAATATGTTTCTTTTCATGCTCCCCACCTTCACGCGGCTCCGTTTGGGAGCCGAAAGACAGGATCGCGCCCTGCCTGTATTCGCTATTGATTGTGTCCCGGATTGCCGCTATCGGCCTGTAGAAACAGTCTGTTGGCGCGGAAAAATGTCCGTCGTATGACGATTAGAGCATGATCGCGAAAGGCGTGCAGCGGTTTTTGGTCGCGGCTGCTCTCACTCTTGCATAAATGGGGAAAAATAGCGTGACAAAAGCCATAGCGGTGCTGCTCCTGCTCGCCATGGCGGTGCACATCATCAAGCCTTTGGGGCTGCCGGGCCTGAGGCGCAGGGCTGATTTCTGGAAGATCGCCCTCTTCGCCTTTGCCATCTGGACGGTGGCGCTCGTTATCAACGAGGTGTTTTAGGGCATTCCAGACCGGTTTCGGGGCTTCAGCTCCGGCATGCGTCGCTTCCTATAGCCGGATCTCTCCGCGCATGACGAAGACGCTGCTGCCGGACAGCAAGACTTCATTTACCGTACCGGCAGATTTTTTGACGTCGACGCCGATGACGCTGCGTCTTCCCATTTCCACGCCCTGTTCAATGGTGATTTTTACCTCTGCATCCTGTGCAGGCAGCAGGGACGTGAGATAGGCGCCAATTGCGGCGGAGGCGCTGCCGGTCGCCGGGTCTTCCGTGACATTGTCGAGCGGCGCAAACATGCGGGCGCGGATAGCCCATGGATTTTCGGCGGAGCGTACGTAGAGAAAGAGCGAGAAACCGGTCTTGTCCTCTTTGTGCCGCACAGCTGCTTCGGCAAAAACGGCGGCATTCGGCCATGCTTTGCCAAGCGTTTCTAGGCTGTCCAGCTCGGCAAAGGCGAAAGGCAGGCCGACGGATGCGAAGGTCGGAGTATGGGTCGTATGGCGGATCGATTGCGGGTCGATCTGTACGCAGCGTGCAATGAGTTCGTCGGCAATCGTCTCGCCGACCGAAAGTCGGCCCGGCGCGCGAATGCTTGCGCCCGAGACCACGCCGTCGTTGCGCAACAACGTCACTTCCACAAGGCCGGCATCCTCTTCGAAAATCAGCGTGTCGCCCGTAGGCCTTCCGAAGATCGCCGGCTGCTGGCCGAGAACGAAGGCGGTGCCGACATTCGGGTGGCCAGCAAAGGGAATTTCTGATGTCGGCGTGAAGATGCGAACGCGCGCGGTGTGCTCGGCGTTTTCGGGCGGCAGCACGAAGGTCGTTTCCGAATAACCGAACTCGGCCGCTACCTTCTGCATGGCGTCGCTGCTGAGGCCACGCGCATCGGGGATGACCGCCAGCGGATTGCCGACAAAGCGTTCGGACGTGAAGACATCGACGGTGACATAGGCGATGGTGTTCATGGAGGCCCCCAGAGCTTTTGCAGATCTGCGAGGATTTAGCCGTTGCTCGGCGGATGCTGGAAGCGGGAACTTGTGCCGGTGACAACTTCACCAGCAGTGCATTAGCCGGAAAGTCGCGTCACGCAATGACGATCGCGTCAATTGTTCTGAAACTGCTTGAGCACGCTGGACCAGAGCTCGACAAGCTCCGCACTGCCTGTGTCGCCGGCCTTCGCACGTACGGCTGTGTGCACCAGGACCAGATGTGTTGCCGGATCGACGAGAATGCGCTGGCCGGCTCGTCCGTCCAGAAAGAACGTTCGGCGCGGACCGGGCATCAGCCAGGTCTGATAGCCGTAGCCCCAGGGGTTCGTTTCGTGATTGACAGCGAGGAACGAGCCCTGCTTTACCGGTTCCGTCGCATCCAATAGCCATTGACGCGGGATGATCTGCCGCCCGTTCAAGGCTCCGTCATGGGCGAGCAGCATGCCGAAGCGGGCATAGTCGCGAAGCGTCGCGCTGAAGCAGCAGTAGCCGACTTCCTGACCTGTTTTGTCGATCTGCCAGTTCGCGCTGGCTTCGGCGCCCATCGGCTGCCATATCCGGGTCTGAAGATAGTCCGCCATGCTCATATGGGTGGCGTGGGTCAGGACGAGGCTCAATCCTTCGGTATCGAGATTGCTGTAGTGCCAGACCGTATCGGGAGGCGCCACCCGCTTGTTGAAGCGGGATATGGCTGTGATGGGGTCGAGCTTTTCCGGGCCAAGCAGGGAATTGCTGAGGTGAACATTGTCGTCGGGGTTGCCGAAGTTTTCGGTAAAGGCAATGCCGGAGGCCATGTGCAGCAATGCGCGGATCGGCGTAACGCCCATCTCCGTGCCTTTCAGCTCCGGCACATAGGTCTCAACCGTATCGTCGATCGAACGGATGGCGCCTTCGGAAATTGCAATCCCGATCATCATGCCGGTCAATGTCTTTGCCAGGGATTGCGAGACAAAGTGGTCGTCATCGGTGCGGCCGTATTGATAATGTTCGAACAGGATCGTGTCGTTGCGAGCAATCAGCAATCCCGTGGTGGGATTGGTATCGAGATATTTCGACAGGGAGGCGGTCCCAGCGCCGAACGTGAACTTCACCGAAATCTCGGACGGGGCGCGTAAAAGCTGTAACGGATGCTCGGCGGGGGCGATCGTGTGCGTTGGCGCAAGCTGATCGGCATGGGTGAAGTTGCCGATCATGTTGCGTTGTTCGCTGAGCGGCAGACCGACGGGATAGCCGAGTTTCTCACCGTAAGCTTCCGCATCCGGTCCGGTCGGAGAAAACACAGGAACAGCTGCACGCACCTGTTGGGCTTGAGCAATATCTGTTTGAGCGACCAGGACTGCAGCAAGAACGGCGATAAAACTGCGCCAGGCCAGCATATGGCAACCCCTCTATTCGGCCCTTCATTATAATCGGACCTAGTGCCGCGCTTTTGTAACATCCGTTTGACACGGTTTGCTTTCCGATATCACAGCAAAGCTGATCTTGTCATTGTGGCATATGTAACTTGCCCTGTTCTGAACGTCGGACGTTATTGCCATAAAGCAAAAAGCCCCGGCCGCATCACGACCGGGGCTCTTCATTCATTCGAAGTGTCGGCTGATTTACTTGCCGGCCTGCAGAACAGCGACGCCGGGAAGGACCTTGCCTTCCATCCATTCGAGGAATGCGCCGCCCGCCGTCGAGACATAGGTGAAGTCATCGGCAACGCCGGCGTGGTTCAGCGCCGAAACCGTGTCACCGCCGCCGGCGACCGAGGTCAGCTTGCCGGCCTTGGTGCATTCGGCGGCATATTTGGCTGCCGCGACCGTTGCTGCATCGAAAGGCGTGATTTCGAAGGCGCCGAGCGGGCCGTTCCAGACGAGCGTGGTGGCGCGGCCGATCCAGTTATTGATCGCTTCGACCGATTTCGGGCCGACATCGAGTACCATGGCATCGGCGGGGATCGCTTCGATCGCGACGACTTCGTTTTCTGCGCCGGCCTTGAATTCGCGAGCGATGACGCCGTCTTCCGGCAGCACGATCGCGCAGCCGGCCGTTGCGGCTTCGATCATGATCTGCTTCGCGGTATCGGCGAGATCGTGTTCGCAGAGCGATTTGCCGACATTGGTGCCGCGCGCAGCGAGGAAGGTGTTGGCCATGCCGCCGCCGATGACAAGCGCATCGACCTTCTTCACCAGGTTCATCAGAAGGTCAATCTTGGTGGAAACCTTGGCGCCGCCGACGATGGCGACGACCGGGCGGACCGGATTGCCAAGGCCCTTTTCCAGGGCTTCAAGCTCTGCCTGCATCGTGCGGCCTGCATAGGCCGGCAGCAGGTGGGCGAGGCCCTCGGTCGAGGAATGGGCGCGGTGCGCGGCCGAGAAAGCGTCGTTGACGTAGATATCGCCATTGACGGCGAGCGCCTTGGTGAAGGCCGCGTCGTTCTTTTCCTCTTCCTTGTGGAAGCGGGTGTTTTCCAGCAGCAGGATGTCGCCATTGTTCATCTTGGCAACAGCGTCGGCAGCTGGGGTGCCGATGCAGTCGGAGGCAAAGAGAACGGCATGATCCAGAACTTCTTCGACCGTCGGGACGATAAGACCGAGCGAAAGGTCCGGGGAGGGGCCATCCTTCGGGCGGCCGAAGTGGGCAAGCAGAATGACCTTGGCGCCCTTTTCGGACAGTTCGAGAATCGTCGGGGCGACACGCTCGATGCGGGTCGCATCGGTGACCTTGCCATCCTTGACCGGCACGTTGAGGTCGACGCGCACCAGTACGCGCTTGCCGGAGATGTCGGTGAGATCGTCGAGAGTTTTGAAGGCTGCCATGGGAAGGATCCGATATTGTTGGTGGCGAAAAGCGCGCCGACCATACTACGGATGATCGGAGACGCAAGAACCGTTCGGCGTTTCATAGGATCGCCGAACGGTTCTATTTTCCTGGTTTTCGGCAATTCCGGACGGAAAGCCGTCATGCATTTTTCCGGGAATTGCTCAAGGCACTCAGGCGTCGTTTTTACCCGGTGTCGATTCGTCGGAAATAGCTTCATTGACGCGCTCGCGGCGCTTCTGCAGATAAGCCCGGATGCTCTTCAAAATATCATGGAGATTGATGAAGATCGGCATGATGACGGGCGGTTCCACCGCCTCGAGCGACATTCCGACGGATTGGATATGATCGTTCTCGTCGAGATCGCGGACGATGAGGATAATCTCGCCGAGGCGTACGCGATCCGCATAGTCGGCCTTGCCACCGAGGCGATGGCGCATGAGCTCCGCTATGGTCAGCCCCTTCTCCTGTTCGCTCAGCAATCCTGGTCCATAGGCAGCGTCGAGATCGGCGGCGGGGCGCAGCGGCGATATCGAGAAGGCACCGAAGAATTCGGCATCCTCGGGATCGACCGGCGCGCGGCTGGCGAAGATCCGGTCGAGAAGGCGCGAATAATTGGGAGAGACGAAAAGATAGACGATATCGTTTTCGCGCAGGCGGCCGGCGTATTGATAGCGCATGGATTTGCCGTCGCGAACGATGAGCGACGGTGTCGCCCAACGCGGAATGCGTTCGCCGCGCAGGACCGGGCTGTCCTTCACGACGCGATAGGAGAGGAGTTCGTGGTTGACCGTGCCCGGCAGGTCGACTTCGACCTTGTCGATCGCGCCCATGCGCGGGGGAACGATGAGGCCGAGGCGGCGCGCCATGGGTTTGATGGTCCAGCCCTGTACGAGCAGCGACACCAGCACGACGATGAAGGCAACGTTGAAATAGGTTTGCCCCGCCTGGAGGCCGCCGAGGATCGGCATGATCGCCAGAAGAATGGAGACGGCGCCGCGCAGACCGACCCAGGCAACGAAGCCGGTTTCCCGCTGCGTATAGTCGAAGGGCAGCACGCAGAGCCACACGGCGATCGGCCGGGCAACGAAGATCAGGAACAGCGCCAGCGCCACGGCCGGGATGGCGATTGCCGGAAATTCCGATGGGGTGGCGAGCAGGCCGAGCACGAGGAACATGATGATCTGAGCCAGCCAGGTCATGCCATCCTGGAAACGCTTGATCGAGGCGGAGGCTGGCAGCTTGCGATTGCCGGCATAGATGCCTGCGACATAGACGGCCAGGAAGCCGCTGCCGCCGACGGCACCGGTAAACGAGAAGACGAGGAGCGCCAGCGCCAGCACGAAGATGGGCGTCAGCCCGCGATCCGTCTCCAGCCGGCTCACGATGAGGACGATCATCATGCCGCCGAGCAGGCCAAGAATGACGCCCAGCCCCATCTGCTGGACAAATGTCGCGAGCATGGCGAGGTTGATGCCGGCATAGCCTTCGCCGCTTGCCAGGAGCTCGACCAAGGCAAGCGTCAGGAAGATCGCCATCGGATCGTTGGTGCCGGATTCGACTTCCAGCGTCGAGCGCACCTTGTCGCGAATATTGATGCCGCCGATGCGCAGCAGGAAGAAGACTGCCGCCGCATCCGTCGAGGCGACGATGGAGCCGAGCAGCAGCCCCTGAAGCCAGGTGAAGCCGAGCAGCCAGGTGGCGGCAAGGCCGAACAATGCGGCGGTTACGATGACGCCAACGGAGGCGATGGTCAGCGCCGGCGCTGCGGCGAGCTTGAAGGCCTGGATCGGCGTGCCGTAGCCGGAGTCGAAAAGAATGATGGCAAGCGCCAGGGAGCCGAGGATATAGGCGAGATAATTGTTGGAGAATTCGATGCCGAGGCCGTCCGTGCCGGCGGCAAGGCCGATCATCAGGAAGAGCAGCAGCAAAGGCGCGCCGAAACGGAAGGCGAGGAGGCTGGAGAAGGCTGCAATGAGTATGAGAACCGTGCTGATCAGCACGATAATGTAAAATGCCTCCACCTTTTCCCCTTTCCGTGCGCCGCTGCTGGGGCTAAAGCCCCGAATGCCGGAAACCCCCAGTGTCCATCATGCCGCCGCGCCTGGCAAATTGGCAAACACGGAAATCGTTCGGAGCAGAGTTCAGACAATGAAACTCTTTCCGACGACTGCATCGTCATGGTGTGATGCGCCTTGCCAGAACGGCAAAGCGGCGTGAAATAGCCTGGAAGACGTCCTGATTCAAAATTTACTGGTAAATCTGGACCATAGCAGGGCAGGGGATGAAAAATCGAAATGTTTTTAAGAGGATGCACGAGCGCACATTAGCAGGCGCTCAGACGGCGACGCGCCTGAAATAGATCGGATAATCGATTACCAGCCCATCCTCGTCGACCGGAAGATCGACGGTGAAATCCCTGTCTTCGGCGGCGTAGCGATAAAGTTTCCCCGGCGCGATGCAGGTGTAATGCTGGCCGTCGCGCACCGGCTCGAAGGTGTCGAACGGGATATAGAGCATGGAGAGCTTGGCGGCTCCGTCTTGCGGCGTCATCTCCAGCCGGCGGATCGGCAGGCTGTTGGTGAAGGGCGAGCCGTAGAGATCGATATCGACGCAGCCGTCGAACTGCGGCAGGGCCACGCCATCCTCGGTACGCCAATGTCCCTTGCCGTCAGAGATCAGCGCAAGACGGCGTCCGTCGGTGGTTTCGACCGAGAAGGAAAGAACGGCCCAGCCGGCGGAGCAATCGATACGGTAGGAGACACCATAGGGCGTGCCGCCGCGGCCACCAATAATAATGCCGGCGGCGCGGATAACCGCAGCGCCGGCATTGTCGATAGGAGCGATCGTTAGGTGCTCCAGCCCGTCTCCTTCCATGGGACGCCAGCGGACTGTCGTCGGAAGGAGCGGGCGGAAGGTCATGATCAGATCAGCTTTGCGAAGGCAACGGCCGTGTCGGACATGCGGCTGGAGAAGCCCCACTCGTTGTCGTACCAGGACAGGACGCGCACGAAGTTCCCTTCCATGACCTTGGTCTGGTCGGTCGCGAAGATCGACGAGTGGCTGTCATGGTTGAAGTCGCGGGAAACCAGCGGCTCGTCGGTGTAGCCGAGGATGCCCTTCAGCTTGCCGTTCGATGCAGCCTTGATGGCTTCGTTGATTTCGCCGACCGTCGTTGCCTTCTTGGCCACGAACTTGAAGTCGACGACCGAGACGTTTGGCGTGGGAACGCGGATCGAGGTGCCGTCGAGCTTGCCCTTGAGGTGCGGCAGAACGAGACCGACAGCCTTTGCGGCGCCCGTCGAGGTCGGGATCATGGACAGGGCTGCGGCGCGGGCGCGGTACAGGTCCTTGTGCATGGTGTCGAGCGTCGGCTGGTCACCGGTGTAGGAGTGGATCGTCGTCATGAAGCCATGGTCGATGCCGACGGCGTCGTCGAGAACCTTGACCACCGGCACCAGGCAGTTCGTGGTGCAGGATGCGTTGGAGATGACCAGGTGCTCCTTGGTGAGCTGGTCATGGTTGACGCCGAAAACCACGGTCAGGTCGGCGCCGTCGGCAGGAGCCGAAACGATGACGCGCTTGGCGCCGGCCGTCAGGTGAGCGGCAGCCTTGTCGCGGGCGGTGAAGATGCCCGTGCATTCCATGGCGATGTCGACGCCGAGATCGCGGTGCGGCAGGGTTGCGGGGTCCTTGATCGCCGTGACCTTGATCGGCTTGCCGCCGCCCACGATGATCGAGTCGCCTTCGACCTTCACTTCGGCGGGGAACCTGCCGTGGATGGAATCGTAACGCAGCAGGTGAGCATTGGTCTCGACCGGGCCGAGGTCGTTGATGGCAACGACTTCGATGTCGGTACGGCCGGATTCGACGATTGCACGCAGGACGTTACGGCCGATGCGGCCAAAGCCGTTGATGGCTACTTTTACAGTCATGAATGTCACTCCCTTTCATTCAGGGTGTTTATCTATTGGATTTGAGAGCGCTTGTCAGCGCCCTCAGGAAAGCTTTGCCTCAGCGGCGGCGACAACAGCCTCGGTGGTGATGCCGAAGTGCTTGTAGACGTCCTTGTATGGAGCCGAAGCGCCAAAGCTCTTCATGCCGATAAAGGCGCCTTCCGGTCCAATGAACGCATCCCAGCCTTCGCGAACGCCGGCTTCGACGGCAACCTTGACCGGCGAGTTGCCGATGACTTCCTTGCGGTAGGCGTCCGGCTGCTCGAAGAAGAGCTCGGTGCAGGGAACCGAAACGACGCGCGTAGAGACGCCCTTGCCTTCAAGAACGGTGCGGGCGGCAACGGCGAGTTCGACTTCGGAGCCCGAAGCGAAGATCGTCACCTTGGCATCGGCATTGCCGGCCAGCGTGTAGGCGCCGAGTTCGCAGAGGTTCTTCTCGCTGTACTCGGTACGGGCGGCCAGCAGGTTCTGACGGGTCAGAGCAAGGCCGGACGGACGGTTGGTCGTCTTGATGGCGATTTGCCAGCATTCGGCCGTTTCCGTTGCGTCCGCCGGGCGGAAGAGCTGGAAGTTCGGGATAGCACGCAGGCTGGCGACCTGCTCGACCGGCTGGTGGGTCGGGCCGTCTTCGCCGACGCCGATGGAATCATGCGTCAGGACGTGGATGGCGCGGATGCCCATCAGAGCGGCGAGGCGCAGCGGCGGACGGCAATAATCCGAGAAGATCAGGAAGCCGCCGCTATAGGGGATGAGACCGCCGTGGAGCGCGATGCCGTTCATGGCAGCAGCCATGCCGTGTTCGCGGATACCCCAGTGCATGTAGCGGCCGGAGAAATCGGTCGGGGTGATCGACTTCATCTGGCTGGTCTTGGTATTGTTCGACGGCGTCAGGTCGGCGGAGCCGCCGAGCGTTTCCGGAATGAAGCCGTTGATGATTTCCAGCGCATCTTCCGATGCCTTGCGGGTTGCGAGTGTCGGCTTGGTTTCCGCGAGCTTCTTCTTGTAGTCGCTGATGGCGGCGTCGAAGCCGGCAGGCAGCTTGTGATCGAAGCGGCGGGTGAACTCTGCCTTCTTGGCCGGGTCGGCGGCAGCGAGGCGGCCCTCCCAGGCTTCGCGGGTGCCGACGGAACGTTCGCCGGCAGCGCGCCATTCGCCGAGGATGTCGTTCGGAATGACGAAGGGCTCATAAGGCCAGTTGAGCGCAACGCGGGTCGCGGCGATTTCCTCGGCGCCGAGCGGCGAGCCGTGGACCTTGTGGGTGCCCTGCTTGTTCGGAGCGCCGAAGCCGATGATCGTCTTGCAGGCGATCAGCGTCGGGCGGTCGGACTTGTGAGCGGCTTCGATGGCGGCGCTGATGGCGGCCTGGTCGTGGCCGTCGACCTCGATCGTATTCCAGTGAACGGCCTTGAAGCGCATGATCTGGTCGGTCGAGTCCGAAAGCGAGACGGCGCCGTCGATGGTGATGGAGTTGTTGTCCCAGAACAGGATCAGCTTGTTGAGCTTGAGGTGGCCGGCCAGCGCGATCGCTTCATGGCTGATACCTTCCATCAGGCAGCCGTCGCCGCACATGGCGTAGGTGTAGTGATCCTGAAGCTCGGCGCCGAACTCTTCGCGCAGCTTGCGCTCGGCGATCGCCATGCCGACAGCGTTGGCAATGCCCTGGCCGAGCGGGCCGGTGGTGGTTTCGATGCCGGTGGCGTGACCATATTCCGGATGGCCGGCGGTCTTGGAGCCGAGCTGGCGGAAGCGTGTGAGCTCATCGACCGTCATGTCCGGATAGCCGGTGAGGTAGAGAACCGAATAAAGCAGCATCGAGCCGTGGCCAGCCGACAGAACGAAACGGTCACGATCCGGCCAAAGCGGGTTCTTCGGGTCGAAGCGCAGATATTTGCTAAAGAGAACGGTGGCGACATCAGCCATCCCCATCGGCAAACCGGGGTGACCGGAATTGGCCTTCTCGACAGCATCCATGGCAAGGAAACGGATCGCATTTGCCATCCGGTCGTGTTGTTCGCGAGAGTTCATGGGTTTTTCCGCAGTGTTCCGGGTTCGGGGGATGGCCGCACGCTTGGGAGGGAGGCCATCGGTTAAAGGCGGGTGAAGTGAGGCGCTCTTCCGAACGCCATTTCCAACGTCGCCTCAGGCGGTCGAGACATAGCAGTTAGGGCGAGCAAGTCAACAAATCGAGGGCTCAATCCGACTCCCTTGCGGCAATTTTTTAACATTTGCCCGTTCACTTTTACAAAAGACGACAATCATGCGACAAGGCCTGTGCAGACGGCAAAGGCGGCATTCATCCACAGAATAGGGGCCCTGCCACATGACAGCCTTTATTGACGTGCTGTTGCCGAGTTGAATATTGTTGCGAAATCAGACAAGTGGCCGGATGTTTTGATTCGGGCCTTGCGCGGAGAAGCGAAGGGTATGACACCTTCAGGCAAAACGGTGGACGCGGCGCTCGCCCAGTTGCGCCAGGCGCTTTCGACTTTGGAGAGTGCCGTCGACGGACGGTTCGAGCGGGAACGGGCGCAGAGCGATATAGAAGGCGAGGTCCGCAGGGTTCACGCCGACCGGTCGCGCCTTGCCCAGGAATTGGATCAGGCCGAGTTCCGGGCGAACCGGCTCGAAGAAGTCAATCGTGAAGTGTCGCGCCGGCTGGTTACGGCGATGGAAACCATAAGAGCCGTGCTGGACCGCTGATCCCTCGGGAGGCAGCCGTGCCGGAGCGGCAGTGATCGGAAAGTCGAATGGCGCAAGTAACGGTAACGATCGACGGCAAAGCCTACCGGATGGCCTGCGAAGAGGGGCAGGAAGACCATCTGACGGATCTTGCCAATCGCTTCGACCGCTATGTCCTGCATTTGAAGAGCCAGTTCGGTGAAATCGGCGATCTCAGGCTGACTGTCATGGCCGGGATCATGATCATGGACGAGGTATCGGAATTGACGCGACGGGTCTCCGCGCTGGAAGCCGAACTGGAGTCCCTGACCAGCAATCGTGATACGACGCTCGCTGCCAATGCCCGCGCCGAGGAAACGCTCGCCAGTGTGATCGACGAGGTGACGACACGCATCCACGGCATCACCGAAAAGCTCCTGGAGCGGCCGGGCATCGAGCAGGTCTAAAGCGCGTCGCGAGCTTTCAGCCTCGCTTCTCTCGCTTTAGATTCGATTTTGCGCATGTCGCGCAAAACCGCTGCTCACTTTGCGCAACATGCTTTGAGTTATTTCTGCGGATGCCCGATGCGGCCCTCTGGTGCAGCGGCACAATTCGCTCTATATAGTTCAGGCGGTCTGCGCTTCCCGACAGGAACCACAATCCCTGGGGCCATACTCGATCCAAAGGGAGCTGTCCCTGACCAGGCCCGTGGGCCTGGACACACGGTGCCCACCTACGTTTGTAGGCACCCAGGATCGTAAACATCCATCGGTCGTCGTGGATCGCTCTTCAATTTTCCGGACGATTGCCAAGGAAAACGCCGCGCAGTTCTATCGCTGCGCTGGCAACTTTCGTCCGCAGATAGGCACAGCGTTCAAGTTCGGTGTGAATGCTTGCGCTGCGCAGCCGCGGCAGATCTTGGTGGGTAATCAAGCCCACCAGGCGCGCGACCGCCCTTCAGCCGCGCCCCGCTTCGAAGGTTCTTCAGCGGCTCAGTTCGATCCATCTGGTCCAAATCCTCACGCATTTGCGGGCGGGTGACCAAAACAGCTGAGGACGCCATCGCCGCTGCCGGCTGGCGATGGCTCTGGAGATTATTGACCGAGGCGGATGCCGCCGTCACAAATCAGCGTGTGGCCGCTCGTAAAGCCGTTGTCGATCAGGAAGGCGATGGCTTCGGCTATTTCCTTGGGCTGACCGACACGACCGACGGGTGCGCGCGCTGCGAAGCCGGCAAACGTCGGCTCTTTCTGATCTGCGCTCAGGAAGTCCCACCAGGGCGTGTCGACAACTCCCGGTGAAACGCAGTTCACCCGGATCGGCTTGAGCTCGACGGCGAGAATCGGCGCCAAGGCGGCAATGGCGGCATTGATGGCTCCGAGCCCTGCGGTTCCGGGCATCGCCGCCTGTGCCGATACGGCGGAGACGAAGGTGATGCTGCCTTGCTTCGACAGATAGGGCAAGCAGGCCTGGGCGCAGGCGAAATGCGCCATCGTCTTCTGCTCGAAACCTTTCCTGACGTCGGCGAGATCGACCGTGGCGAAAGGTCCGGCGCCATTGCCTCCGCCCAATGCCAGGACGAGATGATCGAGAGGGCCGATTGCTTCAAAGGCGGCGGGAAGACCGGCGAAGTCGGCTGCATCCATGGTGATTGGCGTAAGATCGCCATTCAGGTTTTGTACTGCAGCCTGGAGTTTCGCCTTATCGCGGCCAGTGATCGTGACGCGATAGCCTTTTTCGAGAAGATGGGCGGCAGTCGCAAGACCGATACCGGAGGAGCCGCCGACAATAGCGACGTGTTGAGACGACATGGAAGTCTCCTTTCTAGAGGCTGGGGAGGGGCAAGGAATAAGGTCTTAGACCAGGCCGGTAAGGCTTTGGCTGAGTGTTCGCAGGTTGCTGCGGGCAGTTGCGTCATAGGCTTGGGCAGAGGCGCGCGATGGGCGCAGTCCGTCGTAATAGAGGCCGGTGTGTCCTTCCATAGCGGTGCCGGCGGCCAGATTGAGGATGGCATCGGCCCCTTGCTCGACCGTGCTTAGCGGCGCAACGCCTGCCTGGCGCACCATGGTCGTGTCCATATAGGTCGCCGGGTGCAGGCAGTTGGCGGTGACGCCGGAGCCGGCAAGCTCTTCGGCGAGATCGAAGGTGAACATGATCTGCGCCAGCTTGCTCTGGCAATAGGCGCGCACGCCGCTATAGCCGCGCGTCAACATGACATCGGAGAAGTCGATGGCCTGCTGGCCGACGGAAGATACATTGACGATGCGGGCGGGAGTGCTTGCCTTCAACAGAGGCAGGAGCTGGCGCGTCAGCAGGAAGCCGGCAAGAT
This sequence comes from Rhizobium sp. BK098, assembly GCF_014193155.1. NCBI lineage: Bacteria > Pseudomonadati > Pseudomonadota > Alphaproteobacteria > Hyphomicrobiales > Rhizobiaceae > Rhizobium > Rhizobium sp. BK098. The sequence goes on from NZ_JACHYY010000008.1 coordinate 276,970, forward strand.
AATTCACCGCGAAGCGCAGTTCGTATCCGTCTCGGCTTACCTGGCGCCCTGTGACGCCGCCACTGGTGCCGATGCCGGCATTGTTGATCAGAACATCGAGGCGATCGTAGTCGCGCTCGATGGCGTCGGCCAGAGTGCGGACCTCTTCCAGTGAGGAAAGGTCGGCGAGGTAATAGGCCGCTTTGCCGCTCTTGTCCTGAATGCTGGAGACCAGTTCTTCCGCGCGGGTCTTGTCACGGCCGTGAACGATCAGTCTAGCACCTGCCGCTGCCAGTCGTTCCGCAACCCTGCGCCCGACACCATCCGTCGAGCCTGTAATCAGAACCGTCTTGCCGCTCATATCCATAGCAACCGCCTTCTCGTTGTCTGCATGATGATATTTGGCAGCTTGCGGATGCGGCAAACAGTTCTGACTTTATCCTAGTATTGATCCTGCTATGATAGGTCATGACCATCAACCAGAGCCAGACCATTCTCGAAGCCAGGCGTCGCGAGTTCGGCGCCTTTCTGCGCTCCCGCCGGGAAAAGCTGACGCCCGCCAGCGTAGGGCTTCCGGAGGGGTTCCGGCGGCGCACGCCGGGGCTCAGGCGCGAGGAAGTGGCGCTGCTCGCCGGTGTCGGCACCACCTGGTACACTTGGCTGGAACAGGGGCGGGACGTTCGTCCCTCCGCAGAGGTTCTATCGGCGCTGGCCGACGCGCTGCGGCTCGATCCGGTCGAGCGGCGGCATCTCTTTACACTGAGTGATCGGCCATCTGTTGACACCCCGTCGCGCGGGCCTGAGGAAGTGCCGGATGCGCTTGTGCGCATGCTTGCAAGCCTTGCCGGCCAGCCGGCCTATGTTCTCGGCCGCCGTTGGGATGTGCTGGCCTGGAATGCCGCGGCTGTTGCAGTTTTCGGTGATTATGCCCTGCTGCAGGGGGATGCGCGCAACAGCGTCCATCGGGTGTTTACCGACCCTGCCCACCGGCAGCTTCTTGTCGATTGGGAGATCGTGGCGGCGAATTCGCTGGCGATGTTTCGCGTCGACAGTGCCCGTTACGCCGGCGATCCTGATTTCGAACGGCTGATCGCTGCCTTGATGCAGGCGAGCCCCGAATTTCGCGCCTGGTGGCCGAGGCAGGATGTGCTGCGGCCGCTGACGGGTCACAAGCGTCTGCGCCATCCGGAGGGCGGCTTGATGACATTCGAATATACCGCGCTTGCCGTCATGGACCGTGCCGACATGAAGCTGGTCGTTTATACACCGCTCGAAGAGGACGGGACGAGCGACAGGCTGAAACGTCTGTTGGGCCGCGCCAGCGTAGCGTAATCCGGCTTTCTCCGAACCCAACCGTCTATTTTAGCTCTCCAGATCGTTCTTCAGCTGATCGAGGATGGAGCGGGGCGAGCGCGCCCCTGGTGGCGGGAACGACCGTCATCTGGTGGAAGAACGCCGCCGTCGAGGTCAATGAGGTGGAGGCCAACAAGCGCATCGTCTTTCACTGGGACGGCGGCACCGGCGAGGATGGCGGCACGCTTGTCATCATCGAAGAAAGCGGCTGGCGCGAGGACGAGGCCGGCCGTCGCGGCACCTATCTGAACTGCGAGGGCTGGACGCAGATGCGCTGCTGCATGAAAGCCTTCGTCGAATACGGGATCAATCTGCGCGAAGGGTTCTTCCTCAGCGAGATGCGCGGCGATCCGGCGGAGGCGCCGGATCGCTGAGTTCCGGCAAACCCGTATCGCCGGTCACTATCGTCTCGATCCCTTTCCTGGCTATCGGTCAGTGGCCCGGTGCCGATTTCGGCGCCGGGCCTATCTGTTTCCGGATTCTGCTACCGGGGAGGGCGGTTGATGCCGTGCGATGGATATCCATCTCACGTTGTAGTAGGCTTCGGACAATCGGAAGAAGGGCGGTATTGGCGGTGAGGGCGCTCAGGATGGGATGGGAATATCACTTTTGTGTGTGGATAAGCCCAAAAGCCGGGTGAATGACAAAATCCTTTAAATAATAAGAGATTCATTGCTGGCGGGACGGGGCCTGCGCCAAAATTGCCTAAATTCAGAACGATGGAGCGCGCGTCACAACGGGCTTGTCGAAAGAAGTGTATACGGCAACTCGAAGACGCGTCGTCGATGTTACTGAATATCCGGACAGTCGGAACCGGCGAAGATCACTATAAACAGGTAGAGCATGTCGAGCCCAATCGATCTGGAAAATGCCGATGAGGAATTGGAAGAGCGTGGCGGCATCGTCGGTCTGTTGAACCGCTATCGCGCGCTGATTGTCGCCGTTCTTACAGTCGCCGTCTTCTGCATCGCCGCCTATGCGATCTACGACCTGACGACCGAGGTGCGCTATGATGACGTCGTACATGCCCTGACGACGACGAAGATCTCCTCGGTGCTGCTGGCGCTGCTGTTTACTGGCCTGAGTTTTGCCTCCCTGATCTTCTATGACCAGAATGCGCTGGAATATATCGGCAAGCGGCTGCCGTTTCCGCATGTTGCGCTGACCTCCTTCAGCGCCTATGCGGTCGGCAACACGGCTGGTTTCGGCGCGCTCAGCGCCGGTGCGATCCGCTACCGCGCCTATACCCGGCTGGGGCTGTCGCCTGACGACATCACCCGCATCATCGCCTTCGTCACGCTCGCCTTCGGTCTCGGCCTGGCGTCTGTCGGCGCCATGGCGCTTCTGGTCATCGCCGACGAGATCGGTCCGCTGATCAGCGTCGATGGCTTGTGGCTGCGGCTGATCGCTATCGCCATTCTCGCGGCGCTTGCGTTCGTAGTCTATGCCGGCCGCAATGGCCGCGAAGTGCGTATCGGCCCGGTTGCCGTGCGTCTGCCGGATTCGCGCACCTGGTCACGGCAGTTTCTGGTCACTGCATTCGATATCGCAGCCTCGGCCTCCGTGCTCTATGTGCTGTTGCCGGAAACCTCCATCGGATGGCCGGGCTTCTTCGCAATTTACGCGATCGCCGTCGGGCTTGGCGTGCTCAGCCACGTTCCGGCCGGCTTCGGCGTATTCGAGACGATCATCATCGCCTGGCTCGGCAGTTCCGTGAATGAAGATGCCGTTCTGAGCTCTCTGGTCCTCTATCGCGTCATCTACAACGTCATTCCGCTCGTCATCGCCATTGCCGCGATCTCGGTCGCGGAGCTGCGCCGTTTCGTCGATCATCCGGTGGCTTCGAGCATGCGCCGCATCGGCGCGCGCCTGATGCCGCAGCTATTGTCGGCTTTTGCGCTGCTGCTTGGCATGATGCTGGTCTTTTCGAGCGTGACGCCGACGCCGGATCATAACCTGATCGTGCTATCGGACTATCTGCCGCTGTCCTTGGTCGAAAGCGCTCACTTTCTATCGAGCCTTCTCGGGCTGGCAATCATCGTGGCCGCCCGTGGCCTCAGTCAGCGTCTCGACGGGGCGTGGTGGGTTTCGACCTTCTCGGCGTTGTTCGCCCTGTTCTTCTCGCTGCTGAAGGCCATCGCCATCGTCGAAGCCGGTCTGCTGGCCTTCTTCGTCTTTAGCCTTGTCGTCAGCCGTCGCCTGTTCAAGCGGCCGGCCTCGCTGCTTAACCAGACGCTGACGGCCGGTTGGCTCACGGCCATCGCGGTCGTCTGCATCGGCGCCATCGTCGTGCTGTTCTTCGTCTATCGCGATGTCGGATACAGCAACGAGCTTTGGTGGCAGTTCGAATTCGCCGATGAGGCGCCGCGCGGGCTTCGCGCAGCGCTCGGCATTTCCATCGTGTCCTCGGCGATCGCGATCTTCAGCCTGTTGCGTCCGGCAACGAAGCGGCCGGAGCCTGTCAGCGATGATGCGGTGGCGCGTGCCGTGGAAATCGTCCGCAAGCAGGGCGTTGCCGACGCCAATCTGGTACGCATGGGCGACAAGAGCATCATGTTCTCGGAAAAAGGCGATGCCTTCATCATGTATGGCAAGCAGGGTCGCTCATGGATCGCCCTGTTCGATCCGGTCGGCCCGCGCCAGGCGCTGCCCGATCTGATTTGGCGCTTCGTTGAGACGGCGCGCGCTGCCGGTTGCCGCTCGGTCTTCTACCAGATCTCGCCGGCGCTTCTCTCCTACTGCGCCGATGCAGGCCTGCGGGCATTCAAGCTCGGCGAGCTTGCCGTGGTCAATCTTGCCAATTTCGAGCTCAAGGGCGGCAAATGGGCCAATCTCAGGCAGACGGCGAGCCGCGCGGTGCGCGATGGACTAGAATTTGCCGTTATCGAACCTCAAGATATACCCGATGTGCTGGATCAGCTCGCCCATGTCTCCGATACATGGCTTGCCGATCACAATGCCAAGGAAAAGAGTTTCTCGCTCGGCGCGTTCGATCCGGATTATGTGTGCTCGCAGCCGGTCGGCGTGTTGAAAAAGGATGGTAAGATCGTCGCTTTTGCGAATATTCTGATGACGGAGACCAAGGAGGAGGGATCCGTCGACCTGATGCGTTTTTCCCCTGATGCCCCGAAGGGTTCGATGGATTTTCTGTTCGTGCAGATCCTCGAATACCTCAAGGGTGAGGGATTTCAGCGTTTCAACCTTGGCATGGCGCCGCTGTCGGGCATGTCGAGACGGGAATCGGCGCCGGTTTGGGACAGGGTCGGGGGAACTGTCTTCGAGCACGGCGAGCGCTTCTACAATTTCAAAGGGCTTCGTGCCTTCAAATCAAAATTCCATCCCGAATGGCAGCCGCGCTACCTGGCTGTTTCGGGAGGGGTTAGTCCAATGATCGCGTTGATGGATGCCACATTCCTCATCGGGGGCGGACTTAAGGGGGTCGTGAGGAAATGATCTTGAAATACGCAATGTCATTGGCTTTCGCATGCGTGCTGTCGACGGGCCTGCTGATGTCGGGCCAAGCACGGGCTGAAGCCGACGATACAAAATATGATCTGGGCATGATCCCGGCGCCGCACATCATGCGACCGCACGGCAAGGTTTCGAACGAAGTTGTCCTAATTTCCGATCTCGCCGGCTGGGGCGACAAGGAGAAGGCTGTTGCCGACAAGCTCGTCGCCAATGGCTCGCTCGTCATCGGCATCGACTATCCGTCCTTTCTGGCCGCGCTCAACAATTATGACGTCAGCAAGAATGACGGCTGCATCTATATCGTCTCGGATCTGGAGTCGCTCAGCCAGCAGGTGCAGCGCTCCTTTGCCGACAGCACCTATCAATTGCCTGTTATCGCCGGTGTCGGCGCCGGTGGCGCCATGGCGCTGACGATCGCGGCCCAGACCCCGGATGCGACCGTTGCCGGTACGCTGGCGGTCGACCCGACTGCCGGTATCGGCCTGAAGCAGGAACTCTGCACGCCGGCCGAGAAGAAGACTGACGGCGATATGGTGTCCTTCGGTCTGCAGGAAGGCGCGCTGCCCAATCCTATTCTCGTGACCTTCACGGCGAATGCGCCGAAGGATGGCCGCGACCACGTTGCAGACATCCAGAAGGACCATCCCGAAGTCCAGACTACGGATTCCGACAATGCCGATACCTATGCGACGCTGGAGGCTTCGCTCGCCGATCTGATGAAGACGATCGACAGCTCGAAGTCGCCGCTTGGATTGCCCCTTGACATCATGGAGACGACGCCGACGGAGGACACGCTCGCAATCGTCTATTCGGGTGATGGTGGCTGGCGCGACATCGACAAGGAAGTCGGCAGCTACCTGCAGGACCAGGGAATCCCGGTCGTGGGCGTCGATACACTGCATTATTTCTGGACCGAGAAGGATCCACAGCAGACGGCCAACGATCTCGGCCGGATCATCGACTTCTACACCAAGCGCTTCAAGGTCAAGCATGTGGTGCTGGTCGGTTATTCCTTTGGCGCCGATGTGCTGCCGGCGAGCTATAATCGCCTGCCTCAGGCCGAAAAGGACAAAATCGTCCAGATGTCGCTGCTATCCCTGTCGCAGAAGGTCGATTATGTGATTTCGGTCATGGGCTGGCTCGGGGCTTCGAGCGCGGGCAAGGGCGGCGATCCCGTCAACGACCTCAAATCGATCAATCCAAAGATGGTGCAATGCGTCTACGGCAAGGACGATGACGAGGATGTCGCCTGCCCGCTGCTGAAGGGCACGGGTGCGGAAGTCATCGCCATGGATGGCGGCCATCATTTCGATGACGATTACGAAGCCCTGGCGAACCACATCATCAACGGTCTGAAGAGCCGCCTCGGTGAATGATGCCTCCGGCGCGGCAGCTCTTGCCGCCGCGCGCCCTTTCTCGTCTTTCGCAGCCATCTGTCTCGAGCTGACTTTTCCTGCGCGTTCGGCGCAGCATTTATTTGCTTCTTTCGACGGCTGCCGTTAGTCGGGAAGGGCATATCATGAGCGCTGCGTTTGCCGCAGCCGCTCACCGTCTTATCCAGAAAGGTCCGCCCTTGTCCGCCGCATCGAATTCCGCCTTCGCCAAGACCTATTCCGGCTTCCTGTTCGATATGGACGGCACGATCATCAATTCGATTGCTGCTGCAGAACGTGTCTGGGGCAACTGGGCACGCGCCCAGGGTCTTGATGTCGAGAAGTTCATGCCGACCATGCATGGCAAGCGCGGGGTTGATACGATCGGTCAGTTGAATCTGCCCGGCGTGGATCCGGTCGCGGAAGCGCTGAAGATCACCGAGGCCGAGATTGCCGATGTCGAGGGTGTGATCGCGCTGCCGGGCGCCGTCGATTTCCTCGCGTCTTTGCCGCCGGAGCGCTGGGCGATCGTCACCTCGTCGCCCTATCAGCTGGCGCTGGCGCGGCTGGATGCCGCCGGGATCCCGGTTCCGCGCTTCATGGTCACCGCCGAAGACGTGAAGGTCGGTAAGCCCGATCCGCAAGGTTACATCCTCGGGGCGCAGCGCCTCGGCCTCAGCCCGTCGGAATGCCTGGTGTTTGAAGACGTCTTGGCCGGTGTCAAGGCCGGCGAGGCGGCTGGTGCGGATGTGGTGGTCATCACGGCGACGCACTCGCATCCGATCGAGACCAATCATACGACGCTGCAGAATTATGAAAATGTTCGCGCCCATGTGGATGGCAACGGAAAATTGTCGATCATCCGCAAAGGCTGATGCAGCCCACTCCTTTCTGCGACCACGGCATGTCGCTTTCGCGCTTTGCAATGGGCTGCCGGCTCATTATGTTTTTGCGATAATATAAACTTTCGCGAAGATCCAATGACTCCCAAAGAGCTGAAAGCCCGATATCGCAACGAGCGCCTGGCGGCACGGGACGCCATTCCGGCTGAAGACCGTATTGAAAAGGGCCTGGCCATGGTGGTGCATGGTGGCGACGCCATCGATATCAGGCCGGGAGATATCGTCTCCGGCTTCCTGCCGATCCGTTCGGAAGTGGATATAAGGCCATTGATGGCGCGTCTGCGGGAGCGTGGGGCGCGGCTCTGCGTGCCTGTGATCCTCGACCGCAGCACGATCGTCTTCCGGGAGCTTGTCGCCGGGGTGCCATTGGTTCCGGTTGGATTCGGGACTTCCGGTCCGGGACCTGAAGCGGCGGTGCTGGACCCGGATATCATGCTCGTGCCGCTTTCGGCCTTCGACAGAAGCGGCCATCGCATAGGCTATGGTGCCGGTCATTACGACCGTGCGATCGAACGCCTGCATCAAAAAGGGTTGAATCCGCGGCTGATCGGCATTGCATTCGATTGCCAAGAAGTGCCATCAGTGCCGGCTGAGCCGCATGATGTCCGTCTTGACGCGATTTTGACCGAGAGCGGACTCAATTTCGTTTCGGAAGTGATTGGATAGCGAATGCGCCTGCTTTTTCTGGGAGATATGGTCGGCAAGACAGGACGGACCGCGGTGTGGGACCGCCTGCCGGGCCTCGTATCCGACCTGAAGCTCGATTTCGTCATCGTCAACGGCGAGAATGCTGCCGGCGGCTTCGGCATCACCGAGGACATCTTCCTTGAGACGATCAATGCCGGCGCTGACGTCGTGACGACGGGCAACCATGTCTGGGACCAGAAGGAAGCCGTCGTTTTCTGCGAGCGTCACGACCAGTTTCTGCGCCCTGCCAACTATCCGGCCGGCACGCCCGGCCGCGGTTCCGGCCTCTACTATGCCCGCAACGGGGCCCGCGTGCTCGTTGCCAACATCATGGGCCGCGTCTTCATGCATCCGGAGCTCGACGATCCCTTCAAGTCGGCGGAAGCCATCCTCGATGTATGCCCGCTGAAAGAGCAGGCGGATGCCATCGTCTTCGACTTCCATGCGGAGGCGACGAGCGAAAAGCAGTGTTTCGGTCACTTCGTCGATGGCCGCGCGAGCTTCGTCATTGGCACGCATACGCATGTGCCGACTGCGGATGCACAGATCCTGAATGGTGGCACCGCCTATATGTCGGATGCTGGCATGTGCGGCGATTACGATTCCTCGCTCGGCATGGAAAAGGAAGAGCCGCTCAACCGCTTCATCTCGAAGATGCCGAAGGGACGTTTCGAGGCAGCGTCGGGGCCTGCCACCATCTGCGGCGTCGGCGTCGAGATTTCTGACGCGACGGGATTGGCTGAGAAGATCGCGCCGCTCCGGCTTGGCCCAAGGCTTGCGGAAACCATTCCGGACTTCTGGCGCTGATCGCTGCCCGGTAATTCAGCATCACCATAAGATGACGCGATTGTGAGCAATCCTGTCTGATTGCCGCTGGACCCGTTTCCGGTCATGCCGCATCCTTCGGCCACTATCTGGCTTGAGGGGATGGCATGTTACAGCGATTTCCTGTCCTTGCCGCGTTTTTCCTGGCGATGATTTTTTGGTGGACTGCGGCTGACGCCCAGCAAAAGCCCTCTCGTCCGCAACCCAGCCAATGCCAGGCGATCGCGCAATCTCTTCCGAAAGCAACTTTCGCCAGCTTTTCTCCTCCCGACCCGACGCTTGCCGATGATCCGGTTAATGGCGAGGTGAAGATTACCTTCCTCGGCCATGCGACGCTGTTCATCGAAACGCCGGGCGGCGTTTCCATCGCCACGGATTATAGCGGTGCCTATCCGCCGCCCTATACGCCCGAGGTCGTCACGATGAACAAGGCGCATCCGAGCCACTACACGCTGACGCCGGACCCGGCGATCAAATATGTGCTGCATGGATGGAGCGATGTGCCTGGAGAGCCGGAAAAGATCCGCATGACTGTGGGAGATACGCTGATCCGCAATGTTGTCACCGATATTCGCTCCTGGGGCGGCGGCATCGAAGCCAACGGCAATTCGATCTTCATCTTCGAGGTGGCGGGCCTTTGCATCGGACATCTGGGCCATTTGCATTTCGAGCTCACCGACCAGCAATATGCCGAGATCGGCCGTCTCGATGTCGTGATGGTGCCGGTCGACGGCGGTCTGACCATGGGGGCCGACAGCATGAGCCGCGTGGTGAAAAGGCTGCGCTCGTCGCTGATCCTGCCCATGCATCGCTGGGGTCCGCCGGTCGATCAGTTTCTCGCCCTGTTCGGCCCCGACTTCGATATTGCCTATGCACCGACGCCGAGCGTCACGGTGTCGGTGAAGACCTTGCCGCGCAAGCCGCTGATCTATGTGCTCAAGGGGCTGTGACCATCGCGATCACCTTTGAGACCTTCTCGATCGCGACCGCTCTTCATCCCCATTATCCGGCTTTTTACTTGAATGAGGGCCGCTTCGCTCTTATAAGGCAGCCCATTCCCAACAAAAGACGTGAACAGGGGTGCCATGGCTGGCCATTCACAGTTTAAAAACATCATGCACCGCAAGGGTCGTCAGGACTCTGTGCGCTCGAAAATGTTCTCGAAGCTGGCGCGCGAAATTACGGTCGCTGCCAAATCGGGCCTGCCCGACCCGACCATGAACGCGAGCCTGCGTCTGGCGATCCAGAACGCCAAGGCCCAGTCGATGCCGAAGGACAATATCGACCGTGCCATCAAGAAGGCTTCCGGTGCCGATACCGAGAATTACGACGCGATCCGTTACGAGGGCTACGGTCCGGGCGGTACGGCGATCATCGTCGAAGCGCTGACCGACAACCGCAACCGCACAGCATCCAACGTTCGCTCGATCTTCACGAAGGCCGGCGGTGCGCTTGGCGAAACCGGTTCGGTGTCCTTCTCCTTCGATCACGTCGGCGAAATCACCTACAAGCCGACCGCCGGCGATGCCGACAAGGTCATGGAAGCGGCGATCGAGGCAGGCGCCGATGATGTCGAAAGCGATGAAGAGGGCCATGTCATCATCTGCGCCTTCGAATCCCTCGGCGAAGTCGCCAAGGCGCTCGAAGCGACGCTCGGCGAAGCCGAAACCGTGAAGGCGATCTGGCGCGCGCAGAACAACGTGCCGGTCGACGAAGAAAAGGCCCAGTCGCTGATGAAGCTCATCGAAAACCTTGAAGACGATGACGACGTTCAGAACGTCTATTCGAACTTCGAAGTTTCGGACGAAGTTATGGCCAAGCTCTCGGCCTGATCCCTTCTGATCATTCAGAAAAGCCGGCTGCAGCGATGCGGCCGGCTTTTTGCGTTATGGGGCTGTCGTGCGGATAAAATCATCGCGGAAGGTGGTGAGATCCGGTGCGGCGACATCGGAGACAGCCCAAAAGACCAGCCCGTCGGCATGCCATTCGACGAAATTATAGCCCTCCTTCTCGGCATTGGTTTTGGCTCCCGCAGCGCCCGGCCAGATGAAGAGATTGATGACATGACCATGCCGGCGATAGATCAGCGCCGCCACCACCCGACCATCGAGATAATCCACCCTGCCGCCGACGAGAGGGAAGCCCTGTGCTGCCAGATCGACTACGGGCGGGGAGAAATCGATCTTGCCGTTGAACCATGGTTTGACCGTGTGCTGGTCTGATGTCAGCACGTCGGTCAGATGGTCGGCGAGCATCGAGCGCACATGGCTTGCGAGAAGCTGATCCTCGATCGTCTGGCTCTGCTGCGGCACGTTCAGTACCAGCATGAGGCTTGCCGCAAGGACGGCAAGCGACGGCACGAAACTCCATTCGCGGACCAATCGCCACACGTGCTGCCACGGGCTCTCCGTTTGGCTCGCGGCCGTGGTTGCGCGCCTCATCATGGATTGCTCCAGCGTCAGTGCCGCCTGCACGCGGGCATGGACGGTATCAGGCGCCTGCCATTTGACGCCCTCGCGTGCGGAAAGACGCTTGACCATCAGAGCATTCTCCATCTCGCCGGCGCAGTCCCGGCAAGTCGCCAGATGCGCCTCGAAACGCGCCGCGTTGGTTGCGTCCAGTTCGCCGTCGATGAAGCCGTGCAGCAGGTCGTTCCATTCACTGTGATCATGTTGCTCTCTGCCGCTCATCGTGCCGCCCCTTTCTCGTCGAGGCTGCGCCAGACTTCGCCGAAATCACGGCGGGCGCGGGCAAGGCGCGACATGACGGTGCCGATCGGCGCATCGATGATCTCGGCAATTTCCCTGTAGGAGAGATCCTCGAGTTCGCGCAGGACCAGGACCTCGCGCATGGCATCGGGCAGCCTGTTGATGACCTCGCGCACGCGCTGCGTTTCCGACTTGCGGATGAAGGCCGCCTCGGGCGTATCCTCTTCGGAGGCGGGATCAGGGGAGGGCGGGCCCTCATCCGAATCCCGTTCGTCCGTCATCGGCTGCTCATAGCGAGTCTTGCGCCGGCCCTCCTGCAGCCAGGCATGGTAGCAATTGCGGACGATGGTGAAGGTCCAGGCGCGGGCATCGCCGTCGCGAAACCCGCCGAAGCCGCGATAGGCGCGAAGATAGGCTTCCTGCACGATATCCTGGGCTGCATCGGCATCACGGCTCAGGAACCGCGCGAAATTATAGGCGGCGTCCAGATGCGGGATGATCGTTTGCTGGAAGCGACGCATAGTCTCGTCGGGGGAGGCGGTCGCACGCTGTGCAGGCATTTCATGCGACGATGAGTCTGCCGTAGTCGTGAGGACAATGTATCCGCTCGGCTTCAGTGCCGCAAGGAAAGCGCGCAGGCAGTTTGTAAACCAACCCGACCTGCCAACCGCGTCGTCTTGCGATGGGCGCAAGCTCCATATCGGGAACTCGCCGAGCGTCATCGAAGTCATAAATTGGGCGTCTTTCATCATGATCCCCGCAAAACGCCGATACCGACTGTAAGCCTCGGATACGGTGCTTGCAATGTTGCCTGCGATACTAGATCGCGCCCGCGCGGGTTTTATTCCCGGTCGAAAGCAAAAAATCGCAGATGCCGAATGCGGAGGCCCGCCATTCTGCCGCTCCAATCCAGTCTCATGAAAAATAACCTCATACATTTCAACGGTTTGTGAGAATTTTTCGCGCGATTGGGAATAAGCGCTCATTGCTATCGATCTTCTTCCTCAGTGGACGGCCGCGATTGCTTGCGACCTCCGCCCGGCCCGAAAAGCCATAACCCTGAGGAGATATTGCGATGTTTGATATGACCCGCCGCGCCGTGCTCGGCACGGCCGCAGCTGCGGCAGCCTTCGGGCTGTCGTCGAAGCTCGAATTCATTCCGCAAGCTTTTGCCGCCACGCAGCTGGAGCCGACGGTCGGCTTCTACAAATACAAAGTCGGTTCGATCGAGGTCACGGCCATCTATGACGGCATCTGGCGCAAGCCGCACGATCCGGCCTTCATCAAGAATGCTTCCGTCGAAGACACCAAGGCAGCACTCTCAAAGGCCGGCCTTACCACAGACTTCATGCCGATTCCGCTGACCGTCGTCGTTCTCGATATCGGCGGGCGCAAGATCATGATGGATGCCGGCTCCGGTGTCGGCCAATGGCAGACCAATGCCACGCATCTGCCGGCCAACATGGCTGCCGCCGGCATCGACTATAAGAAGATCGATACGATCATGATCTCGCATTTCCATCCCGACCACGTCTGGGGCCTGATGGAAAAGGAAACGAACGCGGCCGTCTTCCCGAATGCCGAGCTGATCGTCAACGCCGCCGAATACAACTGGTGGACCGATCCCGGCCGCGTCGACAAGCTGGCGCAGGGCCGCAAGGAAGCCGGCCGCCGCATCGCCTCCGTCTTCCCGACGTGGAAGAACTGGAAGCTGGTCGAGGACAATGCCGAAGTAGCGCCCGGCGTGCACATGCTTGCCGCATACGGTCATACGCCGGGCCACTCGGTCTTCCTCATCGATGGCGGCAGCGAGCAGCTGATGGTCTCGGCCGACATCATGTATGTGCCGGCACTGCTGGCGCCTCATCCCGAATGGGAAGGTGCCTACGACCAGGATGGTCCGATGGCGGTTGCCACCCGCCGCAGGCTGATCGATCGCGTCATTGCCGACAAGATCAGGATTTGCGGCTCGCATTTCCCGTTCCCGGGCTCCGGCACCTTCGTCAAGGACGGCAATGCCTACGGATTCACCCCCACCATCCAGGCCTGAGCGGCCAAAAACAGGAGCAATTACCATGTTCAGACATGTCATTTTCGGGATCGCAGGCCTGTGCGTCGTCGCCATCCTTCCGGCCGCAACGGCAGGCATTGCCTTTGCCGTCGACAATATGGAATCGACCGATGCGCCGGACCTGACCTCCGTGCGTACCAAGATCGATGCGAAGGACTATGCCGGCGCACTCGCCGAGCTTCGCGATATCGCCGAGGAGCACCAGCAGGCCGATGTCTACAATCTGATGGGCTTCACCCTGCGCAAGACCGGCGACTTCAAGACGTCGCTCACTTACTACACCAAGGCCCTGGAACTGCAGCCGGGTCACAAGGGCGCGCACGAATATCTCGGCGAGCTCTATGTCGAGACGGGCGACATGCCTAAGGCCCGCGAGCAGCTGGCGACGCTGACAAAGCTTTGCCCGGCGGGATGCGAGGAGCTTGAGGACCTGACCAAGGCGATCGCCGCCAAGGCCAGCAACTGAGCCCGATCTCCATCGTTCCGGCGGCATTTCACTCGGTCATGTCGAGGGGATGCCGCCGGACGGGATCGGAAGCCGCACGAATATCGACAGGAAGGAGAAAGGTCATGGAATTCGAAGAGGAGAGTGCCGTTCTTGTGAATATGGCCGACATGGCATTGCTGTTCGGCCGCCTGCTGCTATCGCTGCTCTTTCTGGAAGAAGGCATCGAACTTGCCAGCAATCTCGACACCGCATTGGAGGCCATGGCGAGGCTTGGCGTCACTGCCCCTATCGCCATTGCCACCATCGTGCTGCAGCTTGGCGCCGGCCTCGCCATCGCGCTCGGGCTTATGACGCGCCTTGCGGCATTTGGCCTTGGCCTATTCTGTGTGCTGACGGCGCTACTTTTTCACACCAACTTCGCCAGCCATAATGAGTTGCTGCATTTCGAAAAGGATCTGGCGATCGCGGGCGGTATGTTCGCGCTGATCGTCGCCGGCGCCGGCAAGCTGTCGCTCGACATGCTCATCCGGCGTCATTGGAAGACGAGGCTCGTGGCTTGAGCCCGCCGATCGCCCGGTGAGCCATATATGCTGGATCGGCTCACCGGATTAGACCGTTCGCTTTCGAAGGTCAGGAGACCTTCTTGAAGCTTGGAAGCGTCGCGAAGAGTTCCACCGACTTCAGGCGTGCCTCGATATCGTGAATCGGCATCGATATGATGACTTCATCGGCTTCCGTATCCTTGATGAATTGCGAAAGCTTCGCCTCCGCCGTTGCCGGCGAGCCGACCACGGCATAGCGCAACGTATTTTCCACGTTCAGTTTTTCCATTGGCGTCCAGAAATCATCCATGTCACGGCGCGGGCGCGGGAAGGGGCCGCGCACGTTGCGGCGGAGATTGACGAATTGCTGTTGCGCGGAGGTGAAGTGATACTGCGCTTCCTCATCCGTCTCCGCCACCGCTCCCATGGCGCCGACCATGACATAGGGCTTGTCGAGCGTGGCCGAAGGCGTGAAGCGCTCGCGATAGATGGCGATGGCATCCATCAAGGCTTCCGGGGCGAAATGCGAAGCGAAAGCATAGGGCAAGCCCAGCATAGCGGCGAGGTGGGCGCTGTAGAGGCTGGAGCCGAGCAGCCAGATAGGGATATTGGCGCCATGGCCGGGAACGGCAAGGATGATCTGATTGTCGTCCGCGGGGCTGAAGAGGTGCCGCAGTTCGACGATATCCTGAGGAAAGCTCTGCGCGCCGGCATCTATATTTCGCCGCAGGGCCTGCGCCGTGCGCATGTCGGTGCCCGGGGCGCGGCCGAGGCCGAGATCGACGCGGCCGGGAAACAGCGCTTCCAGCGTGCCGAACTGTTCGGCAATCACGAGCGGTGAATGGTTCGGCAGCATGACGCCGCCCGAACCGATGCGGATGCGCGAGGTTGCCGCGCCGACATGGCCGATGACGACCGATGTCGCGGCGCTGGCAACACCCGGCATGCCGTGATGCTCGGCAAGCCAGAATCGGTTATAGCCCAGCTCTTCCGCCTTCTGCGCCATGCGCTTCGAGCCGTCGAAGGATTGGCTGATGGTGCTGCCTTCGGCAACGGGCGAAAGATCGAGGATGGAAAAGGGGACCATGGCAAGAAACCTGCGTGGTGGAAGGGAGGGTCGCTTGCACATGTAGGAGCGCTGTCCGCCTATTCCAAACCCATCGCCGCAATTTCGTCACGATGTTTTCAGCGCGGCTTTGGCGATCCAACCAGACCCTTGTTTTTGTTTTGTTCACATTTTGCTGGCACATGTCGAGCCTGAAAGATAGGTTGGCTTATGCAGAATACGATTCGCATCATCGGCATCGATCCGGGCCTGCGCCGTACCGGCTGGGGTATCATCGATACGCTTGGCAATTCCCTGCGCTTCGTGGCGTCGGGGACCGTGACCTCGGACGGCGACATGGATCTCGCGTCCCGTCTCTGCCAGCTGCATGACGGACTTGCCGAGGTTGTTCACAGCTATCAGCCCAATGAGGCCGCCGTCGAACAGACCTTCGTCAACAAGGATGCGGTGGCAACCCTGAAGCTCGGTCAGGCGCGCGGCGTCGTCATGCTGGTTCCGGCGCGCGCTGGCCTGCCTGTCTCGGAATATGCGCCGAATGCGGTCAAAAAGGCCGTCATCGGCGTCGGCCACGGCGAGAAGCAGCAGATTCACATGATGCTGAAGATCCTGATGCCCAAGGTCGAGTTCAAGGGCAATGACGCGGCCGATGCGCTCGCTATCGCCGTCTGTCACGCCCATAACCGCGGCGCCAGCCGGCTGCGGCAGGCAGCGCTGGCCGGGTAGTTTGTTCTTGACTTGTTCTTATGGTAATGATAATTCTTACTTTAAGTTTGGAGAGTAAGAATGCGTGTGACATCCAAAGGGCAGGTGACCATCCCCCGCGACTTGCGCGAGTTGGCTGGCATAGAGCTCAATAGCGAAGTCATATTTTCCATCGAGGATGGAAAGCTGGTTGTTTCGCCCAAGAACGGTAAGCGGGACATCGAGGATCGGCAGCGGCTCGATCGGTTTATGGCTACCCTCAAGCGGTTGGAAGGCACCGGCGATCAGGAGATCGATGCCGAAGCGCTGATGTCGATGACTCGTGACCGGTAATCATGGTCACTATCGTCGATACGAATGTGTTGGTTGATTTGGCCATCCCTGGTTCAGTTTGGCATGGTTGGTCCAGCGCGCAGGTTCTTTCCGCTTTCAAGCGAGGAGCAGTCATTATCAACCCCATCATCTATGCGGAATTCTCGGTGCGATACAGCAGTATGGATCAAGTGGACGAACTGCTGCCGCAAAGCGAATTCCGCCGCGAAAGCCTGCCGTGGTCAGCGGCATTTGCCGCAGCGGCGGCTTTCAGGGTTTATCGTCAGGCTGGCGGTGGGAGAGAACGCATTCTTCCTGATTTTATGATCGGCGCACACGCTGCGGTGCGTGGCTATTCCATATTAACACGAGATCCCAAGGGCTATCGCTCCTACTTTCCCTCGCTCGACCTCATCACCCCAGAAACCCATCCCTGACGGACATCATCCATGATCGGCAAGCTGAAAGGCACAATCGAAGAGATCGGCGAAGACTATGTGCTCGTGGATGTGCACGGCGTCTGCTACGTCGCCTATTGTTCGGCTCGGACGCTGTCGAAGCTCGGGTCGGTCGGCGAGGCCTGCATTCTCTTCATCGAGACATATGTGCGCGAAGATCAGATCCGGCTTTTCGGCTTCATGACGGCGCTGGAACGCGAGTGGTTCAACATCGTGCAGACGGTTCAGGGCGTCGGTGCGAAAGTGGCGCTGGCGCTGCTATCGACGTTGACGCCGGCCGAGCTTGCCAATGCGATCGCCTTGCAGGATCGCGCCGCCGTCTCGCGAGCGCCGGGTGTCGGCCCCAAGGTCGCCATGCGCATCGTGACGGAACTGAAGAACAAGGCGCCGGCTTTTGCCGGCGACGCGGCCAATATCGCGCTCAAGCAGGAGCTGGGCGAAGGCGTTGCCGCAGCACCCGTGGCCGATGCCGTTTCGGCGCTGACCAATCTCGGCTACTCCCGCGATCAAGCAGCCAACGCCGTTGCGGCGGCTATAAAGGCGGCCGGCGAAGGTGCGGATAGCGCCAAGCTGATCCGGCTCGGTCTCAAGGAACTCGCGCGGTGAGGCTTTGCACCATCCGCAATCCTGACTATTGTCGCAAAGCTGAGAGATCGGGCCTCGGCACTCCTTAGTCACAGAGTATTTTTGAGGCGGTGGTTGTGATAACGCCTTCGGCGCAGAAGCCGCAAAACGCATACCGGGAATGGAACCTCTGACATGAGTGAAGCCGCACGTCTGATATCGCCGGAAAAGCGGGGCGAAGACATCGATGCGACGCTCAGGCCGCAATCGCTGGACGAGTTTACCGGCCAGGCGGAAGCGCGCGCCAATCTGAAGGTCTTCATCGAGGCGGCCAAGGGTCGTGGCGAGGCACTGGATCATGTGCTGTTCGTCGGCCCGCCCGGCCTCGGCAAGACCACGCTGGCGCAGATCATGGCCAAGGAACTCGGCGTCAACTTTCGCTCGACGTCTGGCCCGGTCATCGCCAAGGCGGGCGATCTTGCGGCGCTGCTCACCAATCTCGAAGAGCGGGACGTGCTCTTCATCGACGAAATCCATCGTCTCAATCCGGCTGTCGAGGAAATTCTCTATCCGGCGATGGAGGATTTCCAGCTTGATCTCATCATCGGCGAAGGCCCGGCGGCGCGTTCGGTGAAGATCGATCTCGCCAAGTTCACGCTGGTTGCGGCTACGACCCGCCTCGGCCTCCTGACCACGCCGCTGCGCGACCGTTTCGGCATTCCTGTACGGTTGAGCTTCTATACGGTCGAGGAGCTGGAGCTGATCGTCCGGCGTGGTGCCAGGTTGATGGGTCTTGGCATGACGGATGAGGGCGCGCGCGAGATCGCGCGTCGGGCTCGCGGCACGCCGCGCATTGCCGGCCGCCTGCTGCGGCGCGTGCGCGATTTTGCCGAGGTCGCCAAGGTTGAAGCGGTGACGCGCGAGATTGCCGACGAGGCACTGACACGGCTTCTCGTTGATAATGTCGGCTTCGATCAGCTCGACAAGCGCTATCTGAACATGATCGCGGTCAATTTCGGCGGCGGGCCTGTCGGTATCGAGACTATCGCCGCTGGCCTTTCCGAGCCGCGCGATGCGATCGAGGATATTATCGAGCCCTATATGATCCAGCAGGGCTTCATTCAGCGTACGCCGCGCGGGCGCGTCCTGACCGCAATTGCCTGGAAACATCTTGGCCTGCAGCCGCCCAAGGATATTGAGGCGGCACAGTTCCGGCTGTTCCGGGAGGCCGATGAATGATCAGCCGTCGCCGCTTCCTGAAGCTCTTCGGCGGCAGCATTTTCGGTTTGATGGCACTTGGCGGATATGCCCTCGGATATGAGCCGGTCGTTCGCCTGAGTGTCACTCGCTATGCGCTGACCCCGCCTGGCTGGACGCCGGGGCTGAAGCTCAGGATCGTCGCGCTTGCCGATTTCCACGCCTGCGAACCGTGGATGAGCGCCGAACGCATTGCCTCGATCTGTGCGCACGCCAATGATCTCGGTGGCGATATCATCGTTCTGCTCGGCGATTATACGTCGGGAACCGATCTCATCACGGCCCGTGTCGATCATAGCATCTGGGCGGCAGAACTCGCGAAGCTGCAGGCGCCGCTCGGCGTGCATGCCATCGTCGGCAATCATGACTGGTGGCACGATGCGACGGCACAGAGAAACGGCCATGGCCCGACATTCAGTCATCGGGCGTTGGCCGGCGCCGGTATCGATGTCTATTCCAACCGTTCAGCACGCCTTGAAAAGAACGGTCAGGGGTTCTGGCTTTCGGGTGTGGAAGATCAGCTTGCCCTGCGCCGCAGCATGCGGTGGAAGCGGTCTGTGACCAGGGGGCTGGACGATCTCGGCGGTACGCTGGCGCAGGTGACCGACGATGCGCCCGTCATCCTTCTTGCGCATGAGCCGGATATCTTTCCGAGCGTTCCGTCGCGGGTGTCGCTGACCTTGTCCGGACACACGCATGGCGGACAGGTGCGCGTGTTGGGTTGGTCGCCTTATTCGCCGTCGCGCTATGGCGACAGATATGTTTATGGCCATATCGTCGAGGAGGAGCGCCATATCATTGTTTCCGGCGGTCTCGGCTGCTCCATCGCGCCGGTTCGCTTCGGCGTGCCGCCCGAAATCGTCGTCATCGACCTGGGGTGAACATGATGCCGAAACGCAGGCTCATCAGACTGAATGCCGGTGACACGCGTTTTCAGATGCGGGTGGCGGGCCTGGCTTTTCGCGACGGTCATGTACTTGTGCATCGCGCCGTCCACGAAAGCTTCTGGACCTTTCCCGGTGGCCGGGCCGAAATCGGCGAGACCTCAGAGGAAACGCTCAGGCGGGAAATGATGGAGGAACTCGATATCGAGGTGACCGTCGAGCGCCTTCTCTGGTCGGTGGAGAACTTCTTTCACTACGAGCAGCGTGACTGGCACGAGTTCGGCCTCTACTACCTTATGGAAATCCCCGCCAGTTTTCCGTTCCATGCGCGCGATGTCGTGCATCGCATTCAGGATGGCGATAGTGAGCTGGAATTCAAGTGGGCACGGGCAACGCGGGAGGCTCTGGTTGAGCTGGATATCCCGCCCTACTTCATTGCGGAGGAAATCGAAAATCTGCCTGCAACGCCCCGTCATCTCGTCTGGCGTGATGGCGATCTCGACAAAGCCTAAGGGGGTGTCCGATGCCCGATTACGATCCACTCCGAAGCGTGCGAAAGCTTGCCTATAACAATGCGCTGGCGAATGTTCGGCTTTATCGGGCCTGTACGGCGCTGAAGCCCGGAGAATTCGAGGCCGCGCGGGTCAGCTTTTTCCCGTCGATCAAGGCGACGCTTAATCATAACCTCACGGTTGATTGGTTCTATGTCGATGCGCTGGAAGGCGGCTCTTTGGGTCTTCAAGCCTTCGAGGTCGACGAGCCCTACGACCGGCTGGATGATTTGAGCTGGGAGCAGGCGGAGGTCGACCGCCGGCTGGTCGCATTCTGCGAGGCGCTGACGCCGGAAGAAGCCTTACGGGTGATCGATATCCAACGCAGCGGCCGCGTCCAGCGGGAGAGGGCAGACGACGTGCTGAGCCACCTGTTCCAGCACCAGACGCATCACCGCGGTCAGGTGCATGCGATGCTGGCCGGGACAAGCGTTGCCCCGCCGCAGCTCGATGAATTCGTTGTGGCTGACGATGCCCAATTCAGGGGTGCGGAGTTAGCAGCTCTCGGCTGGGACGAGATCAAGCTGATGCGCTGATCTGGCGCTGGTGCAGAGTCGCGGACTTTGCGAGTGTCTCGACCGTCATCTGCAGCAATGCCTTCCCGCCGCCCTGCCAGCCGAGAGAACGGATTTTTGCCGTGCTCATGATGCCGGTCGGCGCGTCGGGCGCTGGTGCGGGCAGGGGATGCGGACAGTGTGTTGCCGCCTGAAGGTGTTGCAGGATTTCGTGGGTATCGGTCGCTATATCCGATAGGTTGAAGGCTTCGCCGTCGATGCGGCCTGCCTCCGTTTCCAGAAGCAGGCGAATAGCGCGGCCGAGATCGCGGCCGTGCACTTCCGTACCTGCCCGTGAGGCAACCGGTCTGCCATTCAGATAATCACTGAACAACGTGTCCCATTTGTTCGGCCGCAAGTCGCCATAGACGCCGGTCGCCCTTATGCTTGCCGTGGCGAAGCCGGGTGTCGAGAGCGAAAAAAGAGCGTGCTCGGCATCGCGCTTGACCGCGCCGTAGAGCGTGTTTGCGGCGGGCTTCGTCGCTTCCGTCACCTCTTCGTTGCCAGCCTGATCGCCATAGACAGCGCGGGAGGAGAGGAAGATGCAGCGACGAATGCCGGCCTTTTTGGCTGCTTCGAATAGCCTTACCGTGCCGTCCAGATTGAGGCGGCGGAACGCTTCGGGATCGTCTCCTTCACCGCCGCGATATTTGCCCGGCAGGTGGCTGAACGCTGCGTGGACGAAGAGATAGGCGTCATCAAAGGCATGACGCTGGTCTTCGGCGGGATCCAGGCTCAGCGGTACGAAGGAAACCGGCCGGGAAAACAAAGCAGGGTCTGGCGGTGTGCGCCCGCCGATCGCGACCTTGTATCCGGCCGACAACAGCTCCTCGGCGATATATCGGCCGACGAGGCCCGTACCGCCCGAGAGGAGGACTCTCATGCCGCTGCCTTCGGATTTGCCAGCGTGGCGATATCAGGCATATCCCGCCCGGTGTGGAAGCTGTGCCACAAGTCGATCAACGGTCCTAGCCGATCGGCCTTGGGGTGATTTTCCTCCCAGGGCTTTTCATACTGGTAATGCAGGATGGAGACGCTGTTCCAGTTCCAGAGTTGAGGCATGCTGAACCAGACATATTGCAGCATGTTCATGAAGACAGGAAGGCCGTGCCAATCGGGGAAAAAGGCTTCCAGAAAAGATTGGTCCGTGCGCCGCCAGAAGACGTCTGGGCGGTCGAGCCGCTGCAGCATGTCCTGAAACGTCAGAAGCGACGGCTTGGCGACGAAAACGCCGGAATTCAGCCGGTGAAAATCCGAAAGGCTCTCATAGACATTCGGGGCTGCCGAAAACTCCGGATAATCGAACAGCTTGTCGACATTCTTCAGCACCAGCGCGTCGGCATCGATGAAGACGCAAGTGTCGTATTCGATGAGCTGCCAGAGCCGCAGCTTGCAGAAATTATCGAGCGGCGTGTGAAAGGACGGCTTGCGGCCCTTAGTAAAAGGCGCGGCGGCATGGAGGTTGCCACGCGCATGCCGCTCGTTGAAGGCGTCCGAAAGCGGGAGATGCTCGACCTCGATCAACCGGCAATCCAGCGCGAGAAGCGGGGCGAGATCGCTTTCGCGAACGCCCGCCGTGTGCAGCACCACAATATCGGCTCTGGTGCCGCTGCGAGCAATCGAGCGCGCCAGCGCCAATGCTCCCATGGCATAGTCGGCATTCGTGACGAGTGTCACGAATGCCTGCCTGGCATGCGGGCGGCTGTGTGGACGCAGCCCCTGCAATATTTCGCTTCTCGGCATCATGACACGGACTTCAATCTCTTGCCCTCGGGATCGTGGTTGACCGTCGCGGCGAGATCCTTTGTCCAGGCCGAGACGGCCGGGACCCGCGAGCGGTCGACGCGATAGGCGTATTTCTTGGCGACATCGACGATCTCGCTCAGCAGGCCGGCTTTCAGTGTGATTGGATCGAGACCGAGACCCAGGAATTTGTCGTTCTTGACGATCAGCTCGTTCTCTGCGGCTTCCTTGCGCGGGTTGGGAAGCCGGACGATTTCGGCGCCGCTGATCTTGGCGATCATCTCCGCGAGATCGCGTATGCGATGCGTTTCCGTCATCTGGTTGAAGATCTCGACACGGGCATTGCGTTGCGGCGGGTTCTTCAAGGCAAGTTCGATGCAGCGCACCGAATCCTGAATATGGATGAAGGCACGCGTCTGGCCGCCGGTGCCGTGGACGGTCAGGGGATAGCCGATCGCCGCCTGGATGAGGAAGCGATTGAGCACCGTGCCATAGTCGCCGTCATAATCGAACCGGTTGATCAGTTGCTCATGCCGGTGCGTCTGCTCGGTATGCGTGCCCCAGACGATGCCCTGATGCAGGTCGGTGATCCTCAGCCCGTCATTCTTGGCATAGAATTGAAAGAGCAGCTGATCGAGGCACTTCGTCATGTGATAGATCGAGCCGGGATTGGCGGGGTAAAGAATCTCCTGGCTCGCCGTGCGACCATCGGTCGTCTCGATGCCGACGGGCAGATAGCCCTCGGGGATAGCAGCGCCGATCGTCGAATAGCCATAGACGCCCATCGTGCCGAGATGCACGAGATGGGCGTCGAGATTGAGGTCTACCAGCGCGTTCAGGAGGTTGTGGGTGGCGTTGACGTTGTTGTTGACCGTGTAGTTCTTGTGGCGGTCGCTCTTCATCGAATAGGGCGCGGCGCGCTGCTCGGCGAAATGGACGATGGCATCGGGGCGATGCTCGGACAGCCATTTTTTCAGAAGCTCATAGTCCCTGGCGAGATCGATCAGGTGGAAATGGATGCGGCGGCCGGTTTCGGCGTGCCATATGCGGGTGCGTTCCTGGATCGAATCCATCGGCGTCAGGGACTGGACACCCAGCTCGGTATCGATCCAGCGGCGGGAGAGATTGTCGAGGATGTGGATCTCATGACCGGCGTCGGAGAGGTGAAGCGAGGTTGGCCAACCAATGAATCCGTCACCGCCCATAACCGCAATTTTCATAGGATCTTCCTTCTATGCCGATCCGCTAGCCGGCACGATTCCGGATAGTCGGAGTTTATGACAATTGTTCAAAGCTTGCTTGATGGCAGAACTTCGGCCAAAGAGATGCCGGACATTCAAGGAGATGCGGCAACGATGAACAGCCCCTTTCTGATAGCTGGGGAACTGGAAGCCGGAAGCCACCGGCTGGTGCAGCGAGTCTACTATGAGGATACGGATTTTTCCGGGCTCGTCTATCACGCGCGCTATCTGCATTTCCTCGAGCGGGGACGCACCGACTACCTGCGTTGTCTCGGAGTGGAACAGCGCGAACTTCTGAATGCCGATGAAGAGGGGCTGGTTTTCGTTGTCCATCGCATGGAGATCGATTTCAAGGGACCGGCTCGCATGGATGACCTGCTGACGATCCGCACGGTCACCGAAAAGGCCGGTGGCGCCAAGATGGTGCTGTCTCAGGAAATCCGGCGCGACGAGACACTGCTGATTGCCGCGAAGGTCATCATTGCCGTGATCAATGCAAAGGGGCGTCCGCGCCGCCTGCCGGAGAAGCTTGCGGCACAAATGCTCACGGCGTCGGAAAGTGCTGGGTAATCAGTAACTTGGAATGCTCATCGCATCAGGGCTGCCTTGCATAAGGATAGCATGATCGACAAGAGGCGGCTTGCAATAACTTGAGTTTTATGTGAAGGAATTCGCCGCGCAAGCTTTGTCTGCGTTTGTCGCCGGTTTCGTCCGGTCAGTTCTTCCCTGGAGCGAGAATAACCTTCGCCGCCGTTAAATCCTTCGTGTTTCGACGCTAACATTCTTTTAACCATAATAGTGTCTTACTGATTAAGTCGGAGTTTGTGCGGTGCACGCCTTCCTTTGACCAAATTTGACGGCAAGAAGGCAGTTGTAAGCTTGGAAGGCTTGACCAGGGCGTTCAGCGGCGGCTGCCAAACAATTCTTGTGAGATCACTTTTAGCCGCCCGGTCTAGCACCGGGCGTTTGGATTCGGGGATTTTGGATCAATGGAACAAGTAGCATTGGCAGCGGCCACCACACCGGACATCACCCTCTGGTCGCTCTTCATGCAGGCAGGCCTGGTGGTCAAGCTCGTCATGATCGGCCTGCTGGCAGCGTCCGTATGGACCTGGGCGATCGTCATCGACAAATATCTGAGCTACGCGCGAGCGCGGCGGCAGTTCGATCACTTCGAGCAGGTTTTCTGGTCCGGCCAGTCGCTCGAAGAGCTCTACCGCACGCTTTCGGAGCGCAACAATACGGGCCTTGGCGCCATTTTCGTCGCAGCGATGCGCGAATGGAAGAAATCCTTCGAGCGCGGCGCTCGCTCGCCGATCGGTTTGCAGATGCGTATCGACCGCGCGATGGACGTGACGCTGGCGCGTGAATCGGAACATCTGACCGCCCGCCTCGGATCGCTCGCGACCATCGGCTCCGCTGGTCCGTTCATCGGTCTCTTCGGTACGGTCGTCGGTATCATGACCTCGTTTCAGGCGATCGCCGGTTCGAAGTCCACCAACCTTGCGGTCGTCGCGCCGGGTATCGCCGAAGCGCTTCTGGCAACCGCGATCGGTCTGGTTGCCGCTATTCCGGCCGTTATCGCCTACAACAAGTTCTCGGCTGATGCCGGCAAGCTTTCGGGCCGCATGGAAGGCTTCGCGGATGAATTCTCCGCCATCCTTTCGCGCCAGATCGATGAAAAGCTGCAGCCGCGCCAGGCTGCGCAGTAAGTCGCGGACAGAACCGGAGTATTCACATGGGAATGTCTGTTGGAGGCAATGGTGGCGGCGGTGGCCGCCGTGGCAGTCGTCGTGGCGGAGGCCGTGGCGGCCCGATTTCCGAGATTAACGTGACGCCGCTGGTCGACGTCATGCTCGTGCTGCTGATCATCTTCATGGTGGCGGCGCCGATGATGACGTCGGGCGTGCCAATCGACCTGCCGCAGACGCAGGCCGGCGCACTGAACGCCCAGACTCAACCGATCACGATCTCGATCAAGGCCGATGGCCAGGTCTTCCTGCAGGAGACGCAGATTAACGTGACCGAGATCGCCGACAAGTTGAAGGCGATCGCGACGACTGGCTATAACGAGCGCATTTTCGTGCGTGGCGACGGCAAGGCGCCTTACGGCGTCATCGCCGACGTCATGTCCCGCATTCAGGAAGCCGGTTACAAGAATATCGGCCTGGTTACGCAGCAGCAGACAACGGATCACTGACGAACCGACATGAAGCGCAGTCTTGCCACATCTGCTGTCATTCACATCCTGGTGCTGATCGGCGCCATGGTGTCGCTGAGTGCGCCGGCGCCGTTGGAGACGCCGGAAAGCACGGCGATGGATGTCGATATCGTGACGGCGGATCAGCTGCAGCAGGGCGAGAAGAAGGCGCCGGTCACAGATCACGCCGCGCGCAAGCCGACGACCAAGCAGGACCAGGTCGCCAACGCCCAGAATACCGGCGAGAACAAGGTGGATATCAAGAACCCGGTCGTGCCGACGCAACGGCCGGAGAGCGAGACTGCGGCTCAAGCGCCGAAGAAGGTGGATACCCCTGTACCGCAGGACGATCCGAGGCCGAACGAGGTCAAGACGATCGAGCAGAAGGAAACGGAGGCCGCTCCCAAGGAAGTGGCCGCCATTCCGCAGCAGAAGCCGGACGTGACGCCGACCCCGAAGCCGGATCCCACGCCGCCGACCCCGAAGGCCGATGCAACGCCGACGCCGCCGACGCCGCAGCCGACCGAGCAGGCTGAAATCCAGCTGCCGAACAATGTTCCTGTGCCGGATATTAAGCCGCAGCCGACGCCGCCGAAGGCTGCCGAGCAGAAGCCTGAGGTTAAGCCGACGCCGAAGCCGGACGTGAAGGTCGCCGACGCAAAGCCGACGGACAAAACGACGACGCAAAGCACGAGCAAGAATACCTCGGCCGACGACGGAAAGAAGGACGCTGACAAGAAGCGTCAGACCCCGAAGGCCTCCAGCAAGGGCCTTGACGATGGTCTTGCCGATCAGATCAACGATCTTCTCAACAACACCTCGTCGAAAGGCGGTGCGAAGCGTTCGTCGCAGCAGGCTTCCGCGGGTGCCGATACGCCGGTCGCTTCGCTTGGCGGCAAGAAGTCGCTTGGTGCCGGCAAGCTCAGCCAGAGCCAGCAGGATGGCCTGCGTGATCTGATCCAGAAATACTGGAACCTCCCGCCTGGTCTTGAAGGCGCCGGCGATGTGCGAATCAAGGTGCACTTCAAGCTCGACAAATCCGGGCAGATCGTCGGTCAGCCGGAAGCGACGACCAACGGGGGACCGGCTTCGACACAAGGTGCCATGCAGTCCGCCGCTGTACGCGCGGTCCTTCGCGCGCAATCGGAGTTCATGTCGATTCTTCCCGTGGACAAATATGAGGACTGGCAGGAAGTCGTCGTCAATTTCAGTGCAGCGGATCTGGGGATGTGATGCGGAGAGCGCGGCTTTTGACGAACCACTGTCTCCGTCTCGGCATGAGCTTGCTTGTGGCCTTGGGCGTGATGTTGGCTGGTGCCGTGTCGGTGCAGGCTGCAAGCGTTAAGCAGCAGCCTGGAAATTCGACTGGGGACCACATCCGCGAGAACGTCGCGAAGTATTGGAACTTTCCTCCGGGGCTCGAGGGAGCGAGAGATGTCCGCGTCCGGGTGCATCTCAGGATCAGCCGAAGCGGAGAAATCGTGGGCGAGCCGAAGGTTACCGTTACCGGTGGCCCCAAGGCGACGCAGCAAGCCATGGCGGCAGCCGCAATGCGAGCTGTGCTTCGGGCTGCCCCGTTCAAGAACCTGCCAATAGATCAATATGACACCTGGAAAGAAGTTAGCCTTAACTTCGCACCGGCTCTGTGACGAATTAATGCTGAAAGGCTTGGCACATATGATCAGAAAATCCTTCGTCCGCCTCCTGGTGGTGCTAGCAGGCCTGATGGCTGTGGCATCCACTCCGGCCTATGCCGTGGTCGAGCTCAATATCAACAAGGGCAACGTCCAGCCCATGCCGATCGCTATCACCGACCTTCTGTCGAATGATACGCTCGGCCCGCAGATCTCGAGCGTCATCGCCGCCGATCTGCAGCGCTCCGGACTGTTCGCTCCGATCAACAAGCAGGCCTTCATCGAGAAGATCACCAATCCGGATTCGACCCCGCGCTTCCAGGACTGGACCTCGATCAATGCGCAGGCCCTGGTGACCGGCCGCGTGACGCAGGAAGGCGGCCGCCTTCGTGCCGAATTCCGCCTCTGGGATACGTTCGGCAACAGCCAGATGATCGGTCAGCAGTTCTTTGCCCAGCCGGATAACTGGCGGCGCGTCGCGCACATCATCGCCGATGCGATCTATCAGAAGATCACTGGCGAAAAGGGCTATTTCGATACCCGCGTCGTTTTCGTCGCCGAAAGCGGCCCGAAGACAGCCCGCAAGACGCAGCTCGGCATCATGGACCAGGACGGCGCCAACGCGCGCATGCTGACCGACGGCAGCGACCTGGTACTGACGCCACGCTTCTCGCCTAATCGCCAGGAAGTGACCTACATGTCCTTCGCCAACCAACAGCCGCGCGTCTATCTGCTGCAGCTGCAGACGGGCCAGCGCGAACTGGTTGGCAACTTTCCGGGCATGACCTTCTCACCGCGCTTCTCGCCGGACGGGCAGCGCGTCATCATGAGCCTTCAGCAGGAAGGCAATGCCAATATCTACACGATGGATCTGCGCTCGCGCACCACGACCCGTCTGACGTCTACGGCCGCGATCGATACCTCGCCATCCTATTCGCCCGATGGCACGCAGGTTGCCTTCGAAAGTGACCGCGGTGGACAGCCGCAGATCTATGTCATGAATGCCGACGGCTCCAACCAGCGCCGCATCTCCTTCGGTAA
The DNA here is from genome assembly GCF_014193155.1 of Rhizobium sp. BK098. NCBI lineage: Bacteria > Pseudomonadati > Pseudomonadota > Alphaproteobacteria > Hyphomicrobiales > Rhizobiaceae > Rhizobium > Rhizobium sp. BK098. Next base: position 305,536 of record NZ_JACHYY010000008.1, read on the forward strand.
TGGCTCCTACTCCACGCCGGTCTGGTCGCCGCGCGGCGATCTGATCGCCTTCACCAAACGCGCCGGCGGCAACTTTTCCATCGGCGTCATGAAGCCGGACGGTTCCGGCGAGCGAATCCTGACCTCAGGCTCCTACAGCGAAGGACCGACCTGGGCGCCGAACGGCCGCGTCATCATGTTCTTCCGCGCGCCGTCGGGTGCGAGCGGACCGCAAATTTATTCGATCGATCTGACCGGTTATAACGAGCAGAAGATCCCGACCCCTGGCTTCGCTTCCGACCCGGCATGGTCGCCGCTGCTCGAGTAGCGGGAAGGGCCGCCACGTTATCGCCGCAAAGTCCTGTGAGTGGACCGTTTGGCGACAATTTTAGGACATCATTAACCATACTTGTTGGAATCCGATTAACCGAACCCGGTTACAGTCTGGCAACCCTGATAGAGACTTAAGGAGAGACCGGCCATGAGCCGCACCGCAACCCAGGCCGTTGGCCATATGCAGAACCTCGCCCGCAACCCGATCATGATCGCGCTTTTCGTTGGCCTTTCTCTGGCCGGCTGCGCTTCCAAGAAGGGTCTGCCGAACGATGCCAACGGTCTTGGCCTGAACGGTGCCGGCAATGCCACTCCGGGCTCGCCGCAGGACTTCACGGTCAATGTCGGCGACCGCATCTTCTTCGTTGTCGACAGCTCCTCCATCAGCTCCGAAGCAGCACAGACGCTCGATCGTCAGGCTCAGTGGCTCGCCCGCTATCCGAACTATTCCATCACGGTCGAAGGCCATGCCGACGAGACCGGCACCCGCGAGTACAACCTTGCTCTCGGCGCGCGCCGCGCTGCCGCTGCGAAAAGCTATCTCGCTTCGCGTGGTGTCCCGGCGAACCGCATGAAGACGATTTCGTATGGCAAGGAGCGCCCGGTCGCTACCTGCGACAACGAGTCCTGCTGGTCGCAGAACCGCCGCGCGGTCACCGTGCTCAACGGCGCCGGCTCCTGATCGTCAAAGACCAATCGAAATGCAAAAGGCGGCCTCGTGCCGCCTTTACTTTTTTGACCACACTTTGGCCGAACTCCGTTGCTTTTTGAGAGCAATTGTAAAAATCTCCTGTTCGAGCCCTCCGGCCCGAAGAATCAATAGGACAGGACGATCCATATGAGAAAACTTGTCGTGGCGAGCATGCTTTGTCTCGCTGCCATCGTGGGTAGCGAGCGCGATGCTTCTGCCTTGTCGTTGTTTGGAATGCATCTCGGAGGCCGCGATGCCTCCGCGCAGGCGGCTCCCGGCAACGGAAATCAAAGACAAGCGCAATACGGCCAGGCACCTGTCATCAACGTTCAAAACAGCGACGCGGAAATGCGCCTGCAGCAGCTCGAAGACCAGATGCGCCAGCTGAACGGCCGCGTCGAGGAGATGAGCTACCAGCTTCTCCAGATGCAGGAGCAGATCCGCAAGGCACAGGAGGACAACGAATTCCGCTTCCAGCAGCTGGAAAAGCGCGGCGGCGGTGGCAGCGCGCCCGCATCGGGCGGCACGATGAAGAAGAGCGAGGCCGATGTCCCCGCGCAGAGCGGCGGCAAGCAGGACGATATTGCCGGCGTTATCAGCAACTCGCAGAATGGCAGCGCCACCGGTGCACGCGGCGCCGGCGCTGGCAAGCCGCCGAGCGAGCTTGGCTCTATTCAGTTCGATCAGGGCGGCGACCAGATCGGCTCCTCGATTACAGGGGCCAACAACGGTTCGGGTGCGCCGCCAAGTGCAGGCTCCGGTTCGCAGACGGCATCGCTCGGCAGCGAGAACGATCAATACAAGGCTGCCTACGGCCACGTCCTGTCCGGCGACTATAGCGTCGCCGAACAGGAATTCCGCCAATATCTCGACAGTTATCCCAGCAGCTCGCGGGCCGCGGATGCGAATTTCTGGCTCGGCGAAGCGCTTTATTCGCAGGGCAAGTACAATGATGCTGCCAAGACTTTCCTGAATGCTCATCAGAAATATAGCACCTCGGAAAAGGCGCCCGAAATGCTCCTGAAGCTCGGTATGTCCCTGGCCGCTCTCGACAACAAGGATACCGCCTGCGCCACGCTTCGCGAGGTCACCAAGCGTTACCCGAAGGCCTCCAAGGCTGTGACCGGCAAGGTTGCCAGCGAACAGAAGCGGCTTGCCTGCTGACCGCCATGTCCATTGATGCTGTGACCGGCGATGCCACAGCCACTACGCCTGAAGCCGCAACCAGCGGATTTCTGCATTCTCTCTCGAAGCCTGCTCATATTCTCGTCGCCGTTTCGGGCGGCAGCGATTCCACCGGGCTTCTGATTGCCCTTGCCGAGCGGCTGAAATCCCATCCTCACGACGATATTACCCTTACCGCAGCAACGATCGACCATGGCTTGCGTGCCGCATCAGCGGACGAAGCGCGAGAAGTCGCGGCACTCTGCGCCTCGCGCGGTATTTCCCATTTTATCCATCGCTGGGAGGGGGAAAAGCCCGGAACCGGCATCATGGCTGCAGCACGTGAAGCGCGTTATGCGCTGCTTGCGGAGCTCGCCGCCGAGATTTCGGCCGATGCGATCGTAACCGCCCACACGTGGGACGATCAGCGCGAGACGATTGCCATGCGCGGCGCGCGGCGGGGGCAGGGCGGTTATGGCACGGGCATCGCCGATGCGGTTCTGTTCGATCGGCGTATCTGGATTCTCAGGCCGTTTCTCGCTTGCCGGCGGGCTGAAATCAGGACCTATCTCGAGACGCGCGATGTATCCTGGCTCGACGACCCCAGCAACGAGGATGTGCGGTACGAGCGCGTACGCACCCGCATGGAGCTTGCAAGGGAGCCGGTGGCGGAAATGCCGGCTGATGGGGGCGCCGATCGCGCCGCGCTTTCCGAGAGGGCTGCAGTGTGGTTGGACGAGCATGTCGCAATCCATGCGGCTGCGCTGTGCGCCGTTGCGCGGCCCGGTCTTTCCGCTGATGCAGCGGTCGTTGCCTATGCCCTGTCTTATCTTGCCGCCATCTTCGGTGGCAGTTCCTATCCGCCGGGGCGTACGCAAATGGAGCGTGTTCTCGAATTTGTGAACGGTGCGAACCTCGGACGGCGTACGGCGGGAGGCGTGATCTTCGATCTGCGGCGCGATGCGCTTTATCTTATGCGGGAGAGCCGCAATATCGCTCCGGTTTCGGTCCTGCCTGGTGAAAAAGTCAACTGGGATGGCCGCTTTGAAATCGAGAATTTCGGCCAGACGGCAGTCCGCGTCAGCGCTCCGGGGGCGGGAAATGCGACGATTTTTCCGGCAAATCTGCCGGGAGGCGTGGTGAAACGCGCTCAGGCGGCGGTGCCGTCGATCGTGCCGGAAGGAGGGGACAAGGCGGCGAGCGTCGCGCTTCTACCCCGTCTCGCGCCCTTCGACCGCTTTTTGACACGATTTGATCTCACATTTGCCAATAGCCTCTCGGTCGCTTTCGGGCGTGAAGCCTATAGGCGGCTGCCGATTTCGGCCCTATAGACGGAAAAAACATGCGGCGATGCGGTTTGCCTTGGCAAGGGCTTGGCGCAACCCTATGTTAGGGATCAAGTAATACCGCCGCTTGACGGCGGGAGTTTCAGTGCTGGGGAGTTCGATGAACCCTAATTTTCGTAATTTCGCTCTGTGGGCAATCATAGCCTTGCTGTTGATTGCCCTGTTCAGCATGTTTCAGAACGCGCCGGCACAAACAGGCTCCAGGGAAATACCGTATTCGCAGTTCCTTCGGGAAGTTGATTCCGGCCGCGTTCGTGACGTTACTGTCACCGGCAACCGCGTCGTCGGCAGCTATGTCGAAAACGGCACGCCCTTCCAGACCTATGCTCCGGTCGTGGATGACAGCCTGCTTGAGCGCCTGCAAAGCAAGAACGTCAACATCGTCGGCCGTCCGGAATCGGATGGCTCCTCGAGCTTCCTGAGCTATCTCGGCACGCTGTTGCCGATGCTCCTGATCCTCGGCGTTTGGCTGTTCTTCATGCGTCAGATGCAGGGCGGCTCGCGCGGTGCCATGGGCTTCGGCAAATCGAAGGCAAAGCTTTTGACGGAGGCGCATGGTCGCGTCACTTTCGATGACGTCGCTGGTGTCGATGAAGCCAAGCAGGATCTGGAAGAAATCGTTGAATTCCTGCGCGATCCGCAGAAATTCCAGCGTCTCGGCGGCCGTATCCCGCGCGGCGTTCTGCTTGTCGGCCCTCCCGGTACTGGTAAGACGCTTCTTGCGCGCGCCATTGCCGGCGAAGCCAATGTGCCGTTCTTCACCATCTCCGGCTCTGACTTCGTCGAGATGTTCGTCGGCGTGGGCGCAAGCCGTGTCCGCGACATGTTCGAGCAGGCCAAGAAGAATGCACCTTGCATTATCTTCATCGACGAAATCGACGCCGTCGGCCGCCATCGTGGCGCCGGTCTTGGCGGCGGTAACGACGAGCGGGAGCAGACGCTCAACCAGCTGCTGGTCGAGATGGACGGCTTCGAGGCCAATGAAGGCATCATCCTGATCGCCGCGACTAACCGTCCCGACGTTCTCGATCCTGCGCTGCTGCGTCCGGGCCGCTTCGATCGTCAGGTCGTGGTGCCGAACCCGGATATCGTCGGACGTGAACGCATCCTCAAGGTTCATGCCCGCAACGTGCCGCTGGCGCCGAACGTCGATCTGAAGACGCTCGCTCGCGGCACGCCCGGCTTCTCCGGTGCCGATCTCATGAACCTCGTCAACGAAGCTGCCCTCATGGCCGCCCGCCGCAACAAGCGCCTGGTCACCATGCAGGAATTCGAAGACGCCAAGGACAAGATCATGATGGGCGCCGAGCGCCGCTCTTCGGCCATGACCGAGGCGGAAAAGAAGCTCACCGCCTATCACGAAGCCGGTCACGCCATCACGGCACTCAAGGTTGCCGTCGCCGACCCGCTGCACAAGGCGACGATCATCCCACGTGGCCGTGCGCTCGGCATGGTCATGCAGTTGCCGGAAGGCGACCGCTACTCCATGAGCTATACGTGGATGGTGTCGCGGCTCTGCATCATGATGGGTGGCCGCGTTGCTGAAGAACTGACTTTCGGCAAGGAAAACATCACCTCCGGTGCATCCTCGGATATCGAGCAGGCGACCAAGCTTGCCCGTGCCATGGTCACGCAATGGGGTTTCTCCGACCAGCTCGGTCAGGTTGCCTATGGTGAGAACCAGCAGGAAGTGTTCCTCGGCCACTCGGTTTCGCAGTCGAAGAACGTGTCCGAAGCTACCGCGCAGACGATCGATAATGAGGTCCGCCGCCTGATCGATCAAGCCTATCAGCAGGCCAAGGATATCCTGACGGAGCATCACGATGGCTTCGTGGCGATCGCCGAGGGCTTGCTCGAATATGAGACGCTGAGTGGTGACGAAATCAAAGCTCTGCTTCGCGGCGAAAAGCCGGCGCGCGATCTTGGTGACGATACGCCGCCGAGCCGTGGCTCGGCCGTGCCGAAGACCGGCGCGAAAAAGGACGGCTCGCTCGGTGCCAAGGGTGACGAGCCCGAAGGCGGTTTCGAACCGCAGCCGCGTTAAGGCGTGAGAGGTTCAAACCTCGAAATTGAAAGGCCAGCCCATGAAAATGCGGCTGGCCTTTTTGCTGAAAGGTCCAGGGGGAGGCAATGGGCCGAGCTGCAGACCCTTTGCATATTGGCACATCAGTCTGAAATAACGGAGACGCGGCAGGCTGTGGATCGGACCATGTCCGTCACGATCCGATGCAGTTTTTTAGTGCTTATTAATGGTAACGCGGTGTAATAGGCGTTCTCGGTAATTTAAGTGCCGAATTTTACAATCTATGGCATGAGCCAGAAGCATCGATGTTTGCAGTGCCGCGGGTTTCCAAGCGGCGATATCGATGCCGCCGTATTCCTCGCGAGGACGCGGCAACGACAGGAGTGCATATGAAACGCCGTTATTTCGGAACTGACGGAATTCGCGGTCAATCCAACATCTATCCGATGACGCCAGATCTTGCCATGCGCGTGGGTATCGCTGCCGGCACGATCTTCCATCGAGGCAGCCATCGCCATCGGGTCGTCATCGGCAAGGATACGCGCCTTTCCGGCTATATGCTGGAAAATGCCATAGTGGCAGGCTTTACCGCAGCCGGCGTCGATGCCTTCGTTCTCGGACCTATCCCGACGCCGGCAGTCGCGATGTTGACGCGCTCGCTGCGCGCCGATATCGGCGTCATGATCTCGGCTTCGCACAATCCCTATCAGGATAATGGCATCAAGCTTTTCGGCCCTGATGGCTATAAGCTCTCCGACGATCTCGAAATGAAGATCGAGGACATGCTCGACAAGGACATGTCGGAGCATCTGGCCAAATCGGAGAATATTGGCCGCGCCAAGCGTATCGACGGTGTCCACGATCGCTACATCGAGCATGCCAAGCGTACGCTGCCGCGCGATGTGACGCTGCAGGGGCTGCGGATCGCAATCGATTGCGCCAATGGTGCCGCATACAAGGTTGCCCCAGCCGCCCTTTGGGAGCTTGGCGCCGACGTCGTGACCATCGGCAATGAGCCGAATGGTACGAATATCAATCTGAATTGCGGCTCCACCAGCCCGGTCGCCCTGCAGAAGAAGGTGGACGAAGTGCGTGCCGATATCGGCATTGCGCTGGATGGCGATGCCGATCGCGTCATCATTGTCGATGAAACCGGCACGATCATCGATGGCGACCAGCTGATGGCCGTCATTGCTGAAAGCTGGGCCGAGAGTCAGACGTTGCGCGGCAATGGCATTGTCGCAACCGTCATGTCCAATCTCGGACTGGAACGGTTCCTCGACGATCGCGGCATGTCGCTTGCGCGCACGGCGGTCGGCGACCGCTATGTCGTCGAGCATATGCGCCAGCACGATTACAATGTCGGCGGCGAACAGTCGGGCCATATCGTGCTTTCCGACTATGGCACCACGGGCGACGGTCTGGTGGCTGCACTGCAGATCCTTGCCGCAGTGAAGCGCACGGGCAAGCCGGTCAGCGAAGTCTGTCGCCGTTTCGAGCCGGTGCCGCAGCTGCTGCGCAATGTCCGTATTTCCGGCGGCAAGCCGCTGGAGGATATTCATGTGCGCCAGGCGATCGCCGATGCAGAAAGCGAGCTGTCCCGCAACGGCCGGCTGGTGATCCGCCCCTCCGGCACGGAACCCTTGATCCGCGTCATGGCGGAGGGGGACGATCGCGGCCAGATCGAGCGCATCGTCGGCGGATTGATCGACGTGATCTCGAGCGTGCGCTCGGCTGCCTGAGCAGGCAAAAGATGTAATTGCGGATAAAATAGCATGGCCGTCCTATCGGGCGGCCATTATGTTTTCGGTTTCGGAATGACGGCAGTTCTACCGGAACATTTCTCCGGGATAAGCGCCCCAGAGCTTGTTCTGCCGGATATAACCCCTGATGGAGTGGTCGCGGACGGAGATGCGGCACCACGTTCCGGTGCAGGATTGCAGTGAAACCAGCACGCGGGGCTGCAGCTCAGCGATCGTCGTGGCGGCGGGATTCGGATTTGCGCGCAGCGTGGCATTCTTCGCCAGCCAGGGGGCGATCAGGGCCGTACGCGCTCCCGAAAGCAGGGCGCTGTGCATCCAGCCGGTAACGCCCGTATCGTCACGAACCTGCCGCCAATGGCCGTATTCGTCGATGATCTCCAGGGGAAGACCCGGCTTCATATAGATCCATTTCGTGGCATAGATCGTCGACGGGCCGACGCGCATGCGCGCCTTTTGGGCGCGGAGGGAAACATAGCGTGGGATCGGCAAGCCGGTTTCACGCCCCTTGTTCCATGCGGTGGCTATGGCGGCTACCGGCTTTACCGGCATCGCGCCTGCCAGGGCCACGGAGCTCAGAAAGATGAGAGCAAGGCCCAGGCCGGCCGATATTATGCGATGGTAAGTCAATGACTCCCTCCTGAGTTATCTCCCCGGCGACAGCACTGTAATGGTTCGATTCTTGCCAAACGGTTTAGGAACTGCCGCCTCTGGGTTCATCCGCAGATCCGGTGCCTGAGTTAAAAAAGGAGGTGGGCGCCGCTTCTTATCTCGTTCTCTTCATTCAAGTATCAATTTTCTCTAATATATGAAGCAAAGTATAATTCCTAAATAAACACGGTAAATATTCGTAGTTAATCAGGTTTTAACTCCTTTTCATCATTATTCCCGTCATGTCATTTCAATTGGCAAGCTTTTGCTGTGCCAAGGGCAAGAAATTTGGAGCCAAAGCCATGATGAAAACCCTGATTGGGGCACTTGCCACTTTGCTTGTCGGCACGTCGGCCTTTTCTGCTGATCTTTATACGCCCGAACCGGTACAGCCGGCGCCGGAAGTGACGGTCGCTCAATCCAGCGGCTGGTATCTGCGTGGCGATGTCGGCTATGCCTTCACGAACCTGCGCGGCGCGAACTACTTCCAGGGCTCCAATGCGAGCCTAGTCGATTTCGATCGCGCCAAGCTGGACGGCAATGTCACGCTCGGTGGCGGTGTCGGTTACCAGATCAACAACTACCTTCGCACGGACTTGACGCTCGACTATCTCTTCAAGTCCGATTTCAAGGGCTCCACGAAGGGCGATTGCGGCGCCTGCGGCCCGGGCTTTACTCCGACTGCGGCAACCTCGCGCGATCTTGCCTCCCTGACGGCCTATAGCTTGCTTGCCAACGCTTATGTCGATCTCGGCACCTACGGCATCTTCACTCCCTATGTCGGCGGCGGTCTCGGCGGCACTTACGTCAAGTGGAGCAATCTGAAGAACACGTCCTGCTCCGACGCCAACCCGGATTCCTGCGACGGAACGGTCTCGCATAACGGCCGCGGCAGCTGGCGCTTTACCTATGCGCTGATGGCCGGTACCTCCATCGATCTGACCTGCAACCTCAAGGCGGATGTCGGTTATCGTTATCGCCACGTTCAGGGCGGCGACATGTTCGGTTACAACGAGAATGGCGGTCCCGGTTACGACAAGGGCCTGAACCTGCACGAAGCCCGCATCGGTGCCCGCTATACGTTCGGAGGCTGCCAGACGGCAAGCTACATGCCGCCGGCTGATATCCCGGTCCAGGCACCGGTTTACAAGTAAGCAATATCCATTCAAGTTATTGAAAAGCCGTCCGGTTTCTCGCCGGGCGGCTTTTGTTTTTCCTCTATCCCGTTAAGCAATTCTCCGTCGCCTTAAAGCTTCATTAACCATGAATTCCTTATGGTTAATGAAATGAGAATGGCAGCCTTCCCGCTCAGACCCAGACATATGAGATATCAAGGGGAGCTAGCCGGTTCGACATTCGGGCGCGAGCCCGAGGATGGAAGGCGAGGGGTAATGATCCGTTTTGACGCTTTGGCGCTGGCCGCGGCGATGGCAGGCGCATCGGCTGGTGTTGCGTTTGCGGCCGATGCGACACCGCCGGAAATCAAGATGTCGGAGGTGAGCGTCAAGGATGCCAAGGGATGGTATGTGCGCGGCGATGTCGGCTATGCCGTCAATGCCAGCCGCACCGACACGAAATTTCGCGCCTATGATCCTGCGGGTGGCGACTACAGTTCGAGCAGCTTTGATTCGACCCGGTTCGGCGGGGATTTTTCCGGCGGTCTCGGTGTCGGCTATCAGTTCAACGATCTGTTCCGCGCGGATGTGACGGGCGATTTCTTCAGCGGTGATTTCAATGGCCGCATTTCGAGCGATTCGCCTTGTTCCGGCGGGGCTGGTGGCACGGGATGCTCCACGAGAGCTCGTTCTTCTTTCAGGGCCGGCAGCCTGATGGTCAACGGCTATGTCGATCTCGGGACGCTCGCCGGCTTCACGCCCTATGTCGGTGCCGGCCTCGGCGCCACGCGGGTTTCCTGGAGCAACGTCGACGCCATCGGCTCCTGTGTCAATGGCACGTCGGGCTGCGGCGGCGCTGCCCCAGTCAGCGCACGCTATCCTGGTGACAGTGACTGGCGCCTGACCTACGCTTTGATGGCGGGTGTGGCTTATGAGGTTGCGCCGAATATCAAGGTCGATCTTGGCTACCGCTTCTCCCATATCGCGGGTGGTGACATGTTCGGCTATTCCGCCGCAGATTCGGCTGCAGGCGCCGGCGGCACGGCAGGCCGGGACGGCGCGTTGTCGCGCCATGAGATTCGCGTGGGCTTGCGGATCACTACCTGGTAAAGCCCGAGGCTTACGGCGTCGTCAGTACGTAGGCGATACGCCGAAAGAAATCCACGGTTCGGAAGATGTGTGCGGGTATGCGCCGCCAAGCCGGTGCCTTGGCCGCGCGGTAGTCGCGACGCCAGCCGATCATCGTCGTTCGCTGCAGCCGGCTAAAACCGGCAATATTCGCGCGCGTACTCACGATAGATACATTCATGTCCCAGCCACGCTCCACGGCCACATCCCAGGGCAGCGACATGATGGCCAGCGATTTCACGATCTTTTCGGCGCCTTTGCGCGTGACGAGATAGCAGGCCGTCGAGCCTTGTGGACCAAAGAGGCAGCGTCCGACGATATCTCCCTTGCTGCTCCGGCCCATGGCACGAAAGCCGTTCCAGCGGTGATTGACGAGCTTGATCAGGTCGGCATTGGGCGCAGCATTCTTCGCGGCCACGGCGCGTGCGAGGAAATCGATATCCAGCGCAACATCATCTTCGATGACCACGGCCATTTGGTCGTCGCTCGCCAAAAACTGTTGCAGCGCCAGCAGGTGACTCCGGTAGCAGCCATACTCACCGGGTAGGATGGTGCGGCCATGCCGGCGCTGGAAGCGATCGTGATCTACATCGATCCATTCGTCACGCGGGATGAGGGCACCGTCGACGCCGTGAATACGCTCGAATCGAAAACCGAACTCATCGCTCTGCCGCTGAATCTCCGTCAGTCGTTCGGCTGCCCGGTCGATATTGATAAGATAGACCGGCATGGTTTGTGACGGTGTAAAAGAAGTTTCGGCGAGCGCAGTTAGGGACATCGAGCACACTTGATAATTTCCATCGGCGCAAAACGGCGAGCGCCTAGCCATATATGATTGTGCATCAGCATAGAAACCAGCTTTTGTGGCGTTAAATTTGGCTTATTTCCATTGCGCGTGACTTGCCTGGCATCAAAATCTCGCACGAAATCGTGAGGGAGCGCCATGAGCAATTTTTATTGTTGCGCTAACGGGCTGCTTCCAATATATCCGGCGGCGGGACACTCCTCCCCAACGAGGAGCTTTCTATCTGAGAGGATAGCATCATGACTAAGCTCGCCAAGCCGGACATCCGTCCGAATAATACCCATTTCTCTTCTGGTCCATGCTCGAAGCGCCCCGGTTGGGCGCTTAACGCTCTTTCCGACGCGGCTCTTGGCCGTTCGCACCGCGCGAAAGTTGGTAAGGCGAAGCTGAAGCAGGCCATTGATCTTACCCGCGAAATTCTAGAAGTGCCGGCCGATTATCGCATTGGCATCGTTCCGGCTTCCGACACCGGTGCCGTCGAAATGGCGCTCTGGTCGCTGCTCGGCGAACGCGGAGTCGACATGCTCGCCTGGGAAAGCTTCGGCGCCGGCTGGGTTACCGACGTCGTCAAGCAACTGAAGCTCAAGGACGTCCGCAAGCTCGAAGCCGGCTACGGCGAGCTGCCCGATCTTTCCGCTGTCGATTTCGACCGCGACGTGGTCTTCACCTGGAACGGCACTACCTCCGGCGTGCGCGTTCCGAACGGCGATTTCATTCCGGACGACCGCAAGGGGTTGACGATCTGCGACGCTACTTCGGCCGCATTCGCTCAGAACCTCGATTTTGCCAAGCTCGATGTCGTCACCTTCTCCTGGCAGAAGGTTCTCGGCGGCGAGGGCGCCCATGGTGTTATCATCCTATCGCCGCGTGCTGTCGAACGCCTGACGACCTATCAGCCGGCCTGGCCGCTGCCGAAGATCTTCCGCATGACCAGCGGCGGCAAGCTGATCGAAGGTATCTTCACCGGTGAGACGATCAATACGCCTTCGATGCTCTGTGTCGAAGACTATATCGACGCTCTCCTCTGGGCGAAGGATCTCGGCGGTCTGAAGGCGCTGATCGGCCGTGCCGATGCCAATGCCAAGGTCATCCATGACTTCGTCGCCGCCAACGACTGGATCGCCAATCTCGCCGTCAAGGCGGAGACGGCGTCCAACACCTCCGTATGCTTGAAGATCGTCGACAAGGATGTCGTCGCGCTTGATGCCGATGGCCAGGCGAATTTCGCCAAGGGCCTGGTTGCGCTCCTTGAGAAGGAAGGCGTCGCCTATGACGTCGGCCATTACCGCGACGCGCCGTCGGGCCTGCGCATCTGGGCAGGTGCCACGATCGAAGCTTCCGACATGCAGAAGCTGATGCCCTGGCTCGCCTGGGCTTTCGAAACGCAGAAGGCGACGCTCTCCCAGGCTGCTGCCTGAGGCTTGAAGCGTTTATGGCTCCGCCACGACAGGCGGAGCCCCGAGTCCCGAAATTCTCGTTGTTTTCATGCAATTCCCTACGGAAAGCCGTTTTCATACCTTTCCCGGATTGCGCGTCTTAGCTGATCTTTTTCAGGAGGCCTCCATGGCACCTCGCGTTCTCGTATCCGACGAATTGTCGGAAACCGCCGTCCAGATATTCCGTGACCGCGGCGTCGAAGTCGATTTCCAGCCGCAGCTTGGCAAGGACAAGGACAGGCTGTTCGAAATCATTGGCAATTACGATGGTCTTGCCATCCGTTCCGCCACCAAGGTGACGGAGAAGATCATCGAAGCGGCCAAGAACCTCAAGGTTGTCGGCCGCGCAGGTATCGGGGTCGACAATGTCGATATTCCGGCCGCCTCGCGCCGCGGTATCATCGTCATGAACACGCCCTTCGGCAATTCGATCACCACGGCCGAACACGCCATCGCGCTGATGTTTGCCGTTGCCCGTCAGCTTCCGGCCGCGGATGCCTCGACGCAGGCCGGCAAGTGGGAAAAGTCGAAGTTCATGGGTGTCGAAATCACCGGCAAGACGCTCGGCATCATCGGTGCCGGCAACATCGGCTCCATCGTCATTGCCCGCGCCCTCGGCCTGAAGATGCATGTTCTGGCCTATGACCCGTTCCTGTCGAAGGAGCGCGCCGAGGAAATGGGCGTGACCAAGGTCGAGCTCGACGAGCTCTTCGCCGGTGCCGACTTCATCACGCTGCACGTGCCGTTGACCGACAAGACCCGCAACATCATCGACGCCTCTGCCATCGCCAAGATGAAGCAGGGAGTGCGCATCATCAACTGCGCCCGCGGCGGCCTGGTTGACGAGGCAGCCCTTGCTGCTGCCATCAAATCAGGTCATGTCGCCGGCGCCGCCTTCGACGTCTTCGAAGTCGAGCCGGCCAAGGAAAGCCCGCTCTTCGGCCTGCCGAACGTCGTCTGCACGCCGCATCTCGGTGCCTCTACGACCGAAGCCCAGGAAAACGTCGCCCTGCAGGTCGCCGAGCAGATGGCGGATTACCTCGTCAAGGGCGCGGTCTCGAACGCCATCAACATGCCCTCGATCACGGCTGAAGAAGCGCCGATCCTGAAGCCGTTCATCAAGCTTGCCGACGTTCTCGGCGCCTTCGTCGGCCAGGTCACGGACGATCCGATCAAGGAAATCGAGATCCTCTATGACGGCGTCACCGCCAACATGAACACCAAGGCGCTGACGAGCGCGCTGCTTGCCGGCTTGATCCGCAATCAGGTTGCCGACGTCAACATGGTTTCGGCGCCGATCATGATCAAGGAAAAGGGTATCGTTCTTGCCGAAGTCAAGCGCGACAAGACCGGCGTCTATGACGGCTACATCAAGCTGACTGTCACGACAGACAGCATGAGCCGCTCCGTTGCCGGTACCGTCTTCTCGGACGGCAAGCCGCGCTTCATCCAGATCAAGGGCATCAACCTCGATGCCGATGTCGGCAACCACATGGTCTACCTCGCCAATACCGACGTTCCCGGCATGATCGGCTTCATCGGCACGACGCTCGGTTCCGCCGGTGTCAACATCGCCAACTTCCAGCTCGGCCGCGACAAGCAGGGCGGCGATGCCATCGCGCTTCTCTATGTCGACGGTCCGATCAGTGATGAGGTGCTCGGCAAGCTGACGGCGCATCAGGCGATCCGTCAGGCAAAGCCGCTGGTATTCAACGTCGATTGAGCCTGCCCGCCCTTAAGAAGGGCGGCAGCTATAGAATTCGCTCCTCCCAAGAGCCAATCCGAAAGCCCGACGCGACATAAGTTGCGCCGGGCTTTCTTCATGGTTGTGAGGGTTGTGGATAAGCCCGGTGCACAGGCTATCGGGGGCGATGAAACGCGCCTATCTCTATGTCATGGAGGCTTTGCGGAAGAACATCCTCGGGGAAGGAATGGGCACGCCGATCGAATGGCTGGCGAAACCCGTTTCCGTGGCGATCGTGCTCTTTGCGCGAGCAATTACCGCCGTTCGGGCGATCTGGCCCGAAAGTGGCATGCAAACCCGCCGCTGCGTCTATTTCGCCAATCACTCCAGCCATGGCGATTTCATCCTGATCTGGACTGTCCTGCCGCCACGATTGCGCCGCCGCGTACGCCCGGTGGCGGGCGCCGATTATTGGCTGAAATCGCCGCTGAACAGCTTCATCGGCCGGGACGTCTTCAACGCCGTGCTGATCGAACGGGATCGTGAAGCGCGCAAGGAAGATCCGGTCACGCAGATGACGCAGGCGCTCGATGCCGGCTCCTCGCTGATCCTGTTTCCAGAGGGCACCCGCAATCTCACCGAGCAGCCGTTGCAACCCTTCAAGAGCGGGCTTTTCCATCTTGCGCAGGCTCGCCCTGATATCGATCTCGTGCCCGTCTGGATCGACAATCTCAATCGCGTCATGCCCAAGGGCGAGTTCGTACCCATTCCGCTGATCTGCACGGTCACCTTCGGCGAGGCGCTGCATATCGGCGAGACCGAAGAGAAGGCGGAGTTTCTGGCGCGAGCCGAAGCGGCGCTGCTGGCGCTGGCGCCCAAGCGGGCGGGAGACTGAGCATGGGCGCGGCAAGTGCGGATCTGATCCACCTCGTTCTTGGCATTTTCGGCGTTCTGATTGTCGCCTCCGTCATCGGCTACTTGCTGGAGCGGCGGCTGTCGCCTGACGGATCGAATGCTGCGATCGAAAATCTGAATGCGCGCATCAAGGCCTGGTGGGTGATGGTGGTGCTGATCGGCATCGCCTTCATTGCAGGGCGCGCCGGCGTCATCCTGCTCTTCGCCTTCTGCTCCTTTGCGGCGCTGCGCGAATTCATGACGCTGATCAACACGAAGCGGGCGGATCACTGGGCACTTGCCGCGGCCTTCTTTGTGGCCTTGCCGCTGCAATATTATCTGCTCTGGGCCGAGCAATATGGCATCTATTCGATCTTTATCCCCGTTTACGCCTTCCTCTTCATGCCGATCATCGCGGTGCTGCGCGGCGACACGGAGCGGTTTCTGGTGCGGATCGCCGAGGTGCAATGGGCGCTGATGATCTGCGTCTTCTGCGCCTCGCATGTGCCGGCGCTGCTGACGCTGCACATTCCGGGCTATGAAGGCCGCAATGTGCTGCTGATCGCTTTTCTGGTGATCGTCGTGCAGCTCAGCGACGTCCTGCAATATGTCTGGGGCAAGTTGTTCGGGAAAACGAAGATCGCGCCGCGCCTGTCGCCATCGAAGACGGTGGAGGGTTTCGTCGGCGGCGTCATCAGCGCTTCGCTGATCGGGGCGGCGCTCTGGTGGGTGACGCCGTTCACGCCGCTGCAGGCCGGACTTCTCGCCTTCGTCATCACGCTCATGGGTTTCTTCGGCGGGCTCGTGATGTCGGCGATCAAGCGGGATCGTGGCGTCAAGGATTGGGGCCATCTGATCGAGGGGCATGGCGGGCTGATCGACCGTCTGGACTCGGTCGTCTTTTCCGCGCCGATCTTCTTCCATCTCGTGCGCTACTGGTGGTCGCTGTCATGACAGGAAAGCTGAAAGCGCTTGCCGGCAGCAGCATCGTGCACGTGCTTTTCGCCTTCCTCGCCATGGGCGGCTGGGCTTTCTTCGCCAACCGTATGCACCCGATGCCGAGGCCACTGATCGCGGGCTTCGTGCAAGGTGTGCTTTCGGGCTGCCTGACGCTGTTCCTGAAATCCGTGGTCGAAGCTTTATCGCGGCGGTTCGGCGGCTCTACGCGCCTTTGGGCGCCGCCGCTGATCGCCTGCCTGGGCTCGGCAACCTTACTGATCGTCATTCATGCGCTGAGCGGCACGCCGGAAATCCTGAAGACCATTGCTGTACCGCTGCTGGTCTCTTCCAGCTATGCGGCGATCTACAATTATTCGATATCGGGCGGAAGGCCGCGAAGTCATGAGGGGTGAGGGCGTATGACCGGCGAGGGAACAGGCGACAGGCGGCCGCTGGCGAGCCGCAACACGCGGTGGGCACAGGCACTGGCGCGGCGCATGACTGGGCTTTCGGTGACGCCAAATCAGATATCTCAGGCGAGCATGCTCATGGCAGCTTTGGCGGGAGCATCATTTTGGTTCTCCGGCGTCGCTGGCGGCGAGGGGGCGCGAGTGATCTTGCTGATCCTCGCCGCCTTGTTCTGCCAGCTGCGTCTGCTCTGCAATCTGCTTGACGGTATGGTGGCGATCGAGGGCGGGAAAGGTGAGGCCGATGGACCGTTCTGGAACGAATTTCCGGATCGCATTGCTGATATCCTCATCTTTGCGGGTATCGGCTATGGCATCGCAATGCCAGGCATAGGCTGGGCGGCGGCGGCCTTCGCCGTGCTGACGGCCTATGTCCGCGAGCTTGGCCGCGCCACCGACAATCCGAGCGACTTCGGCGGTCCGATGGCCAAGCAGCATCGCATGGCGGTCGCGACGGCTGCGGCTTTGCTCTCGATTATCGAGGCGTTATGGAGCGGCGGCAGCTGGATTTTGACGATCGCGCTCTGGATCGTCGCCATCGGCTCGGCGGTCACGGTATTGAGACGTAGCCGCAATCTGATCCGGCATTTGAAGGCAAAGGGATGATTCGCGATTTCGCCCACCCCTTGCATGGGTTGGCAATCCTTTCTATATCCGTCCACAATTGAGGCTGGCTGCAAAGAGCGGCTAAAGGCCCTGTGTAATGAAAATTCGCCGCTTTTGCATGGCATCCGGCGGCAACAAGCATGATCCCGAAAAGTGTGCAGCGGTTTTTGGATCAGATCATGCGAAATGAAATCGTGAGAGCGTGACGACGTTTCGAAGAAACGTCTCCCGCTCGACAGCATCGAAGATCGTTCAAGACTGGCGGCAACGACCGTGAATACACTGGATTTTGACAAGAGGCCGGAAGATACCCGCGTCGTCGTCGCCATGTCGGGCGGTGTCGACAGTTCCGTCGTCGCCGGCATTTTGAAGCGGCAGGGCTATGATGTGCTCGGCATCACGCTGCAGCTCTACGATCATGGCGCTGCCGTGCATCGCGCCGGCTCCTGTTGCGCCGGCCAGGATATCGACGATGCGCGCCGTGTCTGCGAAACGCTCGGCATCCCGCACTATGTGCTCGATTATGAAAAGCGCTTCCGCGAGACGGTGATCAATCCCTTCGCCGAGAGTTATGTCGCCGGCGAAACGCCGATCCCCTGTGTTGCCTGCAACCAGACGGTCAAGTTCGCCGATCTTCTGCTGACCGCCAAGGAACTCGGCGCCGATGCGCTGGCGACCGGCCATTATATCCGCTCGCGCCCGAATCCATCTGTGGAGCACCCAAATCGCCGCGCCCTCTATCGCCCGGCCGATGCCGATCGCGACCAGAGCTATTTTCTCTTTGCGACAACGCAGGAGCAGATCGACTATCTGCGCTTTCCGCTCGGCGGGATGCCCAAGGCCGAGACCCGCGCGCTTGCCGAGGACATGGGCCTTGTCGTTGCCAAGAAGGCCGACAGCCAGGACATCTGTTTCGTGCCGCAGGGCAAATATTCCGACGTCATCGCGAAGCTGAAGCCGAACGCGGCGCTTGCCGGCGAGATCGTCCACCTCGACGGCCGCGTACTCGGCCAGCACGAGGGCATCCTGCATTACACGATCGGCCAGCGCCGGGGTATCGGTGTTGCCACAGGCGAGCCGCTTTACGTCGTCTATCTCGACGCCCGCTCGCGCCGCGTCATCGTCGGCCCGAAGGAAGCGCTGGAAACGCACCGCGTCTATCTGCGTGATGTCAACTGGCTTGGCGACGAACCGCTGGCGCAGGCCGCTTTCGGCGCGGGCTTTGCCTGTTTCGCCAAGGTCCGCTCCACCCGCGCGCCGTCGACGGCTGTACTGCATGCCGATGCCAGCGGCATCTATGTCGACCTCACCGTCGGTGAGGCAGGCGTGGCTCCCGGCCAGGCCTGCGCGCTCTATTCGGCACCCGGCGATGACGCCCGCGTCTACGGCGGCGGCTTCATTGAGCGTTCGGAACGCGAGCCGACGGCGGAAGCGTCGTTGAAGGCGCTGCTGGCAGGTCCTGTCGCCGCCTGAGAGCAGGCGGCGTCGGCATCAAGAGAAAGCACTGATTTTTCCAAATCATCCGCTTGACACCATGCCGAACCGCACCTTATAAGCCGCTCAACCGACGAGCTAGCGCTTTCGAGCGGCGGTTCGTTTGACCTTTGCATTTGATGTTCAACATCAAATGTGGCGTGGCGGAGTAGCTCAGTAGGTCAGAGCAGAGGAATCATAATCCTTGTGTCGGGGGTTCAAATCCCTCCTCCGCTACCAGAACTTCCAAAGTGTTGAAAGCTCTCGTGATCGCAAGCTCTTAGCGACCTGTGTAGCCGGACGCGACTTTCCGGAATTTTGACACGAGGTTCCGGAATTTTCAAATTGTGATGGGAGCCTAGAAACGGCCCCATACATCCACAATTCCGGGAGTTCCCCTGAGAGCAACGCCGATCTTATTCATCTCATCTTCCGGTATATCGATCGGGAGTGAAATAAATAGCGAACTGTCTTCCTGGTGCACTTGGCACCATACGCCATACTCAGGCGATGCAGCCGCAATGATGGCCCTGATGTCGGTATCCGGTCTATACATCAGGAGATTTATGCGAGCCTCCAGAGGTTTAAATTCCTGCATTGAGCGTCGAAAAGGTTTACGGAGATTTGGGTCGCTGATAAGGCGTCGCAGTTCGGAAATCTCATCCCATAACAGCTGCATCTCTGGTGTTGCGGTTGTCTCGAATTTTTTCAATCCGAGCGCCCGCGTCACCGGGTTAATCACCGTGAATCCCGGTTTGATAGCTTCTGTCACGGCGTCTTTGAGCGCGACGCCTGCCAGCCACAAGTCTTCGATATGGTCAATGGAAAACGGAATAGCTCTGTGCGGAGCGACGTCGAATGGGATCTTGGTGCCTTGCGCGAACATATGAATGACAGGCTTAGAGAAGGCGTGTCTAATGCCCATCTCGTAGAACGCATTGGCGTTGGTTTCGGACATGTCAACGATGACAAGCTCGGCTTCAAAAAGCATTTCAATCAGCTGAACATCAATCATACCGGGCGATGAGATCGTGTCAGCTCGTTTAATCTCAAAACCTGAGAAATGGTCGTTAAACGTAGGAACGATAACCCCTTTTAGAAGCCAGTCAGCACGCCGCCGTGTCTCTGAACCAGATTCACCGATCGGACCCACGACGAAACAGACAGGCCTGGGGTTGTCTTTTTTCTCGCTCTGCTCGGTTTTAGTCATGATTTCCTCTGTGACATTAACATTGGCAGTCATTTCAGTGCGCACGCTTCGAAGATCGGCCTGTGCTTGTCAGGCCAGAAGTTCTTTCCCCAGGCCGCGACAGGCATGTAGGACATGATCCGGGTCTTGTCTGGCCCAATGCCCATAACATCGATCTTGGCTGCCGTAGACGAGTCGTTGCCGAACGACAGCTCGACTTTGTTCATGCTGTCTAGATCAGTTTTGTGCCAGCCACCCATCTTCTGAAAACTCTGCCAAGCACAATCGCCAACGGCTTTGTAGTTGCCTGCAACGTCAAGCGTGAAATCGGTTTTATCCGGCACCGTGTAGCAAGAACTTAAGAGAGAAAAAGCCGAAGCAACGAATAAGAACCGACGCACCAATTCACTCCCACAAATTAAACGCTATAGCCCTAACCTATCTTGCCATGAAGAGTCGCGCTCTATCTAAAATGGCGACTGAAATTGACGTTCGAAACCCATTTGAAACGAAGTTGGAACCACGCCCAAGGTCCTCTGCGCACTTCGTGCGACACCGCGGAGCAGTTACGGGCAAAATTCTTCAGCATTAAATGGGCGAATAGCATAGCAAAAGTCCGCTCGGAAATTATCCAAAAACTGCGTCTTGTCCCGCCGATGGAAAAAACTGCACTCCGAGCAATTCATGAACTTGGAGATAGATGTCTTTATGTCGACAACGCCCTGTGGAACGCTGTAGGCGAGGAGCGAAATGGAAAACACAAATGGTATCCAGAAACCCAATATCTGTCTTTCGATGGAAATGAAGAGCTTCCCCCGATAGAGATCTTTGCTGATCGCACTAGCCTGTTTCCTAAAATCGGCGGCAATCTCAGCGATCCTTGGCCCTTTTTTCTGTAGCTCATCATCGATGTACGACCGCGTCGAATTGAGGTTCTCGCTTAGTTGTTGCAGGAGGGTTCTGTGCTCGTCGTATATGCTTTGCCCAGCTTTGATGTCTGCGGATATCGGCCCGAAGAAGCCTGTGTAGGGATCGAATGGGCTGGTCTGGAGATGCGAGCTTTTTGACGGTCTGTTAGCAATCACGTCGGGCTGCGTTTGCACAGTTTCAGCGCGTGAACGCGCATGGTTTTCCAAAGTTTCGATTATTTGCTCTCCAGCGCCTCGGAGGCGCT
The DNA here is from genome assembly GCF_014193155.1 of Rhizobium sp. BK098. Lineage (NCBI taxonomy): Bacteria > Pseudomonadati > Pseudomonadota > Alphaproteobacteria > Hyphomicrobiales > Rhizobiaceae > Rhizobium > Rhizobium sp. BK098. The sequence continues at coordinate 326,393 of NZ_JACHYY010000008.1, forward strand.
CGCTCGCTGCGAACAGCTGTTGGTTTTCACGCGGAACTGAGCCGGTCAGGCGCATAATTTCCATTGAGAATTGAGCCATGTGAACCTTCCCCCAACGCGGTGAGCGACAG
>NZ_JACHYY010000009.1:0-249900 GCF_014193155.1 Rhizobium sp. BK098
CAGCATCGCAGCCAATCCAGGAAACACTAGAGCGAAGGTCTTCGTCGCCAGCAGCGCCGCCGCCCTCGTCAGTGATCGGGCTTATAGACCCTACCCATCGAAGTAGTCAACAGGCCTATTTTGAAAAAAATCAAAAAACACATAACTGTTTGATTCCTATGTAATTTTTATGAACGTCCCGATGGACGTCCCAAAAATCCCCCCAGAACACCTTTAGATATCCACCAGAGAGCATCCGACATGGCCGCAAAACGGTGGAACCGGCTCAAAAGCTTGCACCTCGGCACTAGAACCCAGTGCCACCGTTCTTGGCATTTATCAGAAACAGGGCACGGAATGGCTCAAAAAGCGGCTGGTTGATTTGACACTTCTGTCATAAATATGCACATCTTCGCCCCCAGCCTGCGGGCTCGCATGAAGGAAGCGGATCACGATCGGCATGATGACGGACAAGATGATGCTCCGATCCCTCGGCAACGAGCCGCCAATCCTGGCGGATGGCCGACGGGCACCGGATCGGCGCGAGGTCTCTCTCCGTTGGCTTTCCGGCACCTTTCTGACCGGTGTCACGTCAAGCATCCTTATGGGCGTAGCATTGTTTGCCGCACTCGACGGCCGGCAGCAGCTCGCAATCCCTGCGGAAGCCTATGCGACGGTCGATAATCACAATGCTGCCGATGATCAGGTCACGCGCGGCGGCCGACTGATTTCCACGGCGATCGCCTCGAAGCCTTCCGACCGCAATGTTCTTGAAGTGTCGACCGTTGTACGCGATGGCGACAAGGAAGTGGTGCGCCGCCAACCCTTCGCCCATGTGAAGATCGCCCTCGCCACCAACCGGATCGCCAGCGAGAGCTACCCGCCCTTCGATCCTTTGGCGATCTTTTCGACGGACGACAACATACCGCAGCCGGCCAACAAGACCGGTGCCATTTATGGATCAGACGTCGAATCCGAAGTCAGCCTGAAGACGATCGCCTTTCCTGCCAAGGACATTCCATTCCAGCTTGCCGGCTCCATGTCGCTTGATGAGGTCGAGGAGAATGTCCGTTCCAATGGCTCGGTGCTGGCCGACGGCAATGCCCAGCTTTCGGCGCTCTACTATGTCGACCCGCGCCGCTTCGCCAATGACGATTCCGACGTAGACCTGACAGCGGGCCTTGCAGCTCGCATCGTCGAAGAGAACATGTCCGTCTCGGCTCCGGAAGCGGTGACTGCGCAGACGGAAGAATTTGCCGACGATATTATTCCCGTCCGCGAGAACATGCCGATTGCCGCGGCACTAATAGGCGCCGGCTACCTCAAAGCCGACGCGAATGATGTCGCAACCAAGATCCAGCCGCTCTTCGGTTCGTCCGATGTCTCCGCCGGCGACGTGCTGCGCATCGGCATCCTGCAGAAAGGCGAGCAGGCAAAAATCATCCGCGCCAGCATCTATCGCGGCACGAAACATCTGCTGACCGTCGCGCAGAACGATCATGGCGACTTCGTTGCCGGCAGCGCCCCGCCAATGCTCGATGCCATCTCGACGGCTTTCGACAATGACGCACCCGCCCTGGCGGCCGGCCGTGACCTGCCGAGCGTCTATGACGGCATCTATCGCGCCGCCCTTTCCTACGGCATGACCAAGGAAATGGTGGCGCAGATCGTCAAGCTGCTCGCGAGCAATGTCGACTTTCAGGCACAGCTAAAGCCGACGGATTCGCTCGAAGCATTCTTCTCCGTCACTGACGACAAGGGGCAGGCGACGGCCGATTCCGAACTGCTCTACGTCAACGCCCGTTTCGGCGATAACGTCACCCGTTTCTACCGCTTCGAGGACCCGACCGATCACTCGATCGACTACTTCGACGAGGCCGGCAAGAGCATCCGGCAATTCCTGCTGCGCAACCCTGTTCCCACCGGCGTCTTCAAATCCGGCTTCGGCATGCGCCGCCATCCGATCCTAGGCTTTGCCCGCATGCATACCGGCGTCGACTGGTCAGCGCCGCGCGGCACGCCGATCATCGCTGCCGGCAACGGCATCGTCGAAAAGGCCAGCTGGGATTCCGGCGGTTTCGGCAATCAGACCTTGATCCGGCATGCCAACGGCTACGTCTCCTCCTACAATCACCAGAGCGCCATCGCCAAGGGCGTCGTCCCCGGCGCGAAAGTGGTGCAGGGACAGGTGATCGGTTTCATCGGCTCGACAGGTCTCGCGACCGGTCCTCACCTGCACTATGAGCTGATCGTCAACGGTACAAAAGTCGACCCGTTGCGCATCCGCCTTCCCGGCGGCAAATCGCTTGAAGGCGATGCGCTCGCCAAATTTCAGGAAGAACGCAAGCGCATCGATACACTGCTGACCGACGAGAAGACGAAGCAGATCGCCAGCAAATAGCCCCAGCCGCTCGGCCATTTCAAATTGGGGCTGCGCTGCGGCCGATGGCAAAATGGCGGCCCGAAGACCGCCATCCGCATTTATTCACATGCTATAGCTTAGGCCGCTTCGTTTACCGCCTGGCGCGGACGAAACAACAGCCGGTCAGAACCGCTGGTGACCTTGACGAGCGAACCATCCGGAATTTGACCCGAAAGGATCTGTTCGGCGAGCGGATCCTGCACGTATTTCTGGATCACCCGCTTCAGCGGCCTTGCACCATAGACCGGATCGTAACCCTTGTTGGCGAGCCAGTTGCGGGCATCATCATCGAGTTCGAGCGTGATCTTGCGTTCCGACAGCAGCTTCAGCAGCCGCTCGAGCTGAATGTCGACGATCGCGCCCATCTCATCGCGCTTCAGGCGATGGAACAGGATGATTTCGTCGATACGGTTCAGGAATTCCGGCCGGAAATGCGACCGGACGACTTCCATGACCTGCTCGCGCACCAGATCGCTGTCATCCCCATCCTTCAGCTGGGTCAGATATTCGGCGCCCAGATTGGAAGTCATGATGATCATCGTGTTACGGAAATCGACCGTGCGGCCCTGTCCGTCGGTCAACCGTCCGTCATCCAGAACCTGAAGCAGGATGTTGAAGACATCGGGATGCGCCTTTTCAATCTCGTCGAACAGCACGACCTGATAAGGCCGACGGCGGACGGCTTCGGTCAGCGCGCCGCCTTCCTCATAGCCGACATAGCCGGGAGGAGCGCCGATCAGCCGGGCCACGGAGTGCTTCTCCATGTACTCGGACATGTCGATGCGCACCATCGCGGTGTCGTCGTCGAAGAGGAAGCGGGCAAGCGCCTTGGTCAGCTCCGTCTTGCCGACACCGGTCGGGCCGAGGAAGATGAACGAGCCGATCGGCCGGTTCGGATCCTGCAGGCCGGCGCGAGAGCGGCGAACGGCGCGAGAGACGGCCTGAACAGCATCGCCCTGGCCGACGACCCATTTTGCCAGCTCGTCTTCCATCCTGAGCAGCTTGTCGCGCTCGCCTTCCAGCATCTTGTCCACGGGGATCCCGGTCCAGCGGGAAACCACCTGAGCGATGTTGTCGGCGGTGACGACCTCCTGCACCATGGAATCACGGGCACTATCCTGCTCTTCCGCGGCGTGCAGTTCCTTCTCAAGATTGGGGATCACGCCATAGGCAAGCTCGCCGGCACGCTGGAATTCACCCTTGCGCTGGGCAATGGCAAGTTCGTTGCGGGCATCGTCGAGCTGCTTCTTCAGGTCGGCGGCAAGACCAAGCTTCTGCTTTTCGGCCTGCCAGCGCGCGGTCAGCGCATCCGCTTCCTCTTCCAGAGACGTAAGATCCGTTTCCAGCCGCTTCAGCCGGTCAGCCGAGGCCTGGTCGGTTTCCTTCTTCAACGCCTCGCGCTCGATCTTCAGCTGAATGATGCGGCGATCGAGTTCGTCGAGCTCTTCCGGCTTGGAATCCACCTGCATGCGCAGACGCGCTGCGGCTTCGTCCATCAGGTCGATGGCCTTATCCGGCAGGAAGCGGTCGGTGATGTAGCGGTTCGACAGAGTTGCGGCAGCCACCAGCGCGGCATCGGCGATGCGCACTTTGTGATGCTGTTCGTATTTTTCCTTCAAGCCGCGCAGGATCGAGATCGTGTCCTCGACCGTCGGCTCTTCGACCATGACGGGCTGGAAACGGCGGGCGAGCGCCGGATCCTTCTCGACATGCTTGCGGTATTCATCGAGCGTGGTCGCGCCGACGCAATGCAGCTCGCCGCGCGCAAGCGCGGGCTTCAGCAGGTTGGACGCATCCATGGCGCCATCAGCCTTGCCGGCACCGACGAGGGTGTGCATCTCATCGATGAACAGGATGATCTCGCCGTTTTCGGACTGCACCTCGTTGAGCACGGCCTTCAGCCGCTCTTCGAATTCGCCGCGGAATTTCGCGCCGGCAATCAAGGCACCCATGTCGAGCGCCATCAGCTTCTTGTCCTTCAGCGATTCCGGCACGTCGCCATTGACGATGCGCAACGCCAGGCCTTCGACGATGGCCGTCTTACCGACGCCAGGCTCGCCGATCAGCACAGGATTGTTCTTCGTGCGGCGCGACAGGACCTGGATCGTGCGACGGATTTCGTCGTCACGACCGATCACAGGGTCGAGCTTGCCTTCGCGAGCCTCGGCGGTGAGGTCGCGGGCATATTTCTTCAAAGAATCGAAGCCCTGCTCCGCATTGGAAGAGTCGGCCGTGCGACCCTTGCGGATATCGTTGATGACCTGATTGAGGGCGACAGGTGTAACGCCGGCCTTCTTCAGGCTCGCCGAAGTGGAAGCCGAGGGTTCGATGGCCAAAGCCTGCAAGAGACGCTCGACGGTGACGAAACTGTCGCCAGCCTTCTTCGCGGCATCTTCAGCAGTGGCAAAGACCTTGGCAAGCGGCTGTGAGAGATAGACCTGACCGTCGCCGCCGGAAACCTTCGGCAGCTTGGCAAGCGCGGCATCATTGGCAAGACGCGCAGCCTTGGCGTCACCGCCGGCGCGTTCGATCAACGACGCGGCCATGCCCTGGTCGTCGTCCAGAAGCACCTTGAGAACATGCTCGGGGGTGAACTGCTGATTTCCTTGCGCAAGCGCATTGGTTTGGGCGGATTGCAGGAAACCGCGAACCCGTTCGGAGTATTTTTCGATATTCATATGAGACCTCCATGAATCGCTCTGCCCGGACCGGCACAGACCGATGATTGAGATTGAGCCCCCCCTAGAGGCAGGCCCCGCCTTTCCGCCGTTGAGATTTGCGACAAGACAACTGAGGAGAATATGGGAGGATATTCGAAGAGTTTAAAGGGTCGCGGAATGGAAAAACCGGACGGAGTGGCTCCATTTGCTTCGGCAATCGAAGAAGCGCCGGTTGGTCCAGTAAGGGACTACCCGCCATATAAAAAGGAATGGCGGCTTTCGCCGCCATTCCTGCATTCTCGCTTTATTAACTCGTTCACTCCAGCGGAGCGACTTATTCCGAGGTAGCGTCCGCCAAAGCCGGAGCTTCGCTCGACCCGGCTTCACCCTGGTCATCGCCCTCGGCTGCAGCACTGCGGCGCGGCTGGCGGCGCGGACGATTGCCGCCTGCACTGCGACGGCGCGGCTGGCGCTCGGTGGCAGCGACTGCCGGAGTTTCCTCTTCGATCGCCACTTCGGCCGGAATGCCTTCGATCACCGGCTGCGGGCCGGTACCGTTGATGGCTTCGGGCTCACTGGCCGGAGCAGCAGCAACGGCTGGAGCAGCCTGCTGCTGGCGAACGTGAGGTTGAGCCATCTGCGGCTGATCGTCCATTTCCTGCGCATCCATATCATCGATGTCACGCTCGGCATTATCGCGGTCATTGTAGTTGTGATGATCGTCGCGCTGGTAGCGCTCCTGCATCTGCGCCTGCGCGCTGGCAATGATCCGATTGTAATGTTCGGCATGCTGCAGGTAATTTTCCGCCATGACGCGGTCGCCGGAGCTTTGAGCATCGCGAGCCAAGGCCGCGTACTTCTCGGCGATATGCTGTGCGGTTCCGCGGATTTTCACATCGGGACCAGAGCTGTCGTAAGTCCTGGTCAGCGGGTTCGAGCCCTTGCGGTTGAAATTGTTGTTGTTATTTCCGCCGCCGCCGTTGTTGTTGTTACCACGCCCCCGACCGCGCTTGTTCTGCTGTCCTGGCCTCATAGATCCTTCACCTGAATTCTCTTCGTTGGGATAAAATTATACACGACACCTGCCGCCGCGGTTCGGACACTGCCAAACCAGGGCTTTCGTGCCGCAAGCAAACTGCGCTTTAGCGCCGGTCTGCCGCTCGACTACGTCAGATTAAACTGATCACGCATTGGGTTATCTTCAACCTTTGACACTCTTACCAGAGAGCGGTTCCCCGAGGCTGTCCAAGATAAGCGAATCGTCTCGCTCATTCCCAGCCGCCCAACGCGTGAGCGCAACCTATATTGCTTCCTCAGGAAATCCAAGCTTTTTCTTTGCGATAGCAACGGGTCTCACAAATCCGCTGAAAACGTCGCATTAATGTTGAAATTCAAACACAAGAACCCGGTCATTCTGCCCGTAGTCACGGACCGCCTCGACGAGGGAAAATCCTGCTCCTTCAAAAATTGAAGTCACCGTTTCACGCTGATCGTAGCCGATCTCCACACCTATCATACCGTCCGGATGCAGGAACCGAGCCGCGTCCTTCGCGATCGCCCTGTAAGCATCCAGCCCATCAAGGCCCCCGTCAAGGGCCGCGGGAGGATCGAAATCCTTTACTTCTGGAGCGAGAGTGGAAATGACATTGGACGCAATATAGGGCGGATTTGAGACAATCAAATGAAAACATTCGTGGATTGCGTCAAACCAGCTTCCATGCGCGGTCATGAACCGCTCTGCCAGGCCATTTCGCTCAGCGTTCCCGCGAGCCGTTTCCAGCGCTTCGCTGGAAATATCGGAACCGACACCCGTCGCTTGCGGGCTTTCATGGAGCAGAGCCAAACAGATGGCCCCGGTACCCGTTCCAATGTCCAGTATATGGATATTGCCGATCTTGGATTCAAGACGCCTGATATGCGGCAGCATCGTATCGACGAGAATTTCCGTATCAGGCCGCGGCTCGAGCGTCGCTGGCGACAGCCGCAGGGAGAGACCATAAAACTCGCGTTCGCCGAGAATGCGATGGACCGGCTCATGATTGAGCCGCCGGACAATCGCCGCCCGTACCGTCGCGGCATCATCCTCGGACACACGCTCGGAACCGCGCGTCACCAGCCCGGTCGCGGAAAGGCGAAGAAGGCCGCCGACAAGAATGCGGGCTTCCGTGGCGGGATCGTCGAGATCGGCCTCGGCAAAACGCGAGCGCACCTCCTGCAGGAGCCCGGATATGGTTGGCCCCTGCCCGCCGCTCATGCCTGTTCGCCGAGCTGGGCGAGCTGGCTCGCCTGATAATCCGCCAAAAGCGCATCGACCACCTCGTCGATCTCGCCTTCCATCATCCGGTCGAGCTTGTAGAGCGTCAGGTTGATGCGGTGATCGGTAACGCGCCCTTGCGGGAAATTATAAGTGCGGATGCGCTCGGAGCGATCGCCGGAGCCAACCTGGCTTTTGCGGTCGGCCGAACGCTCACTGTCGGCGCGCTGGCGCTCCATATCAAAGAGGCGCGACCGCAGGACCTGCATGGCCTTGGCGCGGTTCTGGTGCTGCGACTTTTCCGAGCTCGTAACGACGATGCCGGAGGGAAGATGCGTGATGCGCACGGCCGAGTCCGTCGTGTTGACGTGCTGGCCGCCGGCGCCGGATGACCGCATGGTGTCGATGCGGATATCCTCGGGCCGGATTTCGATATCGATCTCCTCGGCTTCCGGCAGCACTGCAACGGTCGCCGCCGAGGTGTGGATGCGCCCGCCCGCCTCGGTCTCCGGCACGCGCTGCACGCGATGGACGCCGGATTCGAACTTCAGCCGGGAAAACACGCCCTTGCCGCTGATGGTGGCGATGATTTCCTTGAAACCACCGGCTTCGCCGTCACTCGCCGAAAGCACCTCCACCTTCCAGCCGTTGCTGGCGGCGAAACGCTCATACATCCGGAAAAGATCGCCGGCAAAAAGCGCCGCCTCGGAGCCGCCGGTGCCAGCACGGATTTCCAGGATCGCGCTTTTCTCGTCGGCCGCGTCCTTCGGCAGAAGCTCGACCTGGATATCCCTTTCCAGCGCCTCGATGCGCTCCTTGACCTCGGGCAGCTCCATCTCGGCAAGATCGCGCATCTCGCGATCGACCGATTTGTCGGAGAGCATGGCCTCAAGATCAGCAGCCTCGGCTAGAGCGCGCTCATAATGGCGGATCTTGGTCACGACCGGCTGCAGCTCGGAATATTCGGAAGCAAGCTTCACATAGACATCCGCGGCCGGACCGGCGGACATGCGCGCCTCGATCTCGCCGAAACGACGTTCCAACTCGCGCATTTTTTCAACGGGGAGCTTCGCCACCCTCTACTCCAATTCTTCTTATTATCTCTGCTTTGATGTTGTGATGCGCATGATCCTGCCTGCAAACCGCTTCGTGCTTTTCAGGATCGGACGCTAAAGCGGAATATTGTGGCTCTCGGCAAAGCGCACAAGGATATCCCGCATGGAACTCGTCGGCTGCCTGTCATCGAGTGCGGCCTCCATGACCTCGGACAAGGCCTTGAGGTCGAGCCCGAGCAGCATTGCCTTGACCGGGCCGATCGAGGCCGGCGACATCGAAACCGAGCGGAAACCGATTCCGAGCAGGGCCATAGCGGAAATCGTCTTCCCCGCCAGTTCGCCGCAAAGCGTCACCGGCGTCTTGTTGCGTTCGCCAGCGCGCACAATATCGCGCAGGATACGCAGGAACGGCCGCTCGAGCGGATCGAAGCGATCCGAAACGCGAGCATTGCCGCGATCGACCGCCATCGAGAACTGGAACAGGTCGTTGGAGCCGACCGAGACGAAATCGACCTCCGCCATCAGCTCGTCCAGCTGCCACAGGAGCGCGGGCACCTCGAGCATTGCGCCGAACTGCAGCTTGCGCGGTAGGCTGTGCCCGAAGCGCGAGAGGTGCTGCACTTCCTTCTGCAGAAGTTCGCGCACGGCCCTGATCTCGGAGACTTCCGTGACCATCGGTACCATCATCTTCAATTCGTTGTCGGCCGCCGCCTTGAGCATGGCCCTGAGCTGCGTGCGCAATAGGCCGGGACGATCGAGCGAGAGGCGGATGGCACGCCAGCCGAGCGCCGGGTTCTCTTCCTCATGCGCGCGGAAATAGGGAACGACCTTATCGCCGCCGATGTCGAGCGTGCGGAACGTGACGACACGGCCGCCCGCCTGCTTCAGGACATTGCGATAGAAGGCTTCCTGCTCATCCGCCTTCGGCATGGTCGAGGCGATCATGAACTGCAGCTCGGTACGGAACAGGCCGATACCCTCGGCCCCTGATTCCGCAAGCTGCGGCAGATCGACCAGCAGGCCGGCATTCATCAGCAGCGAAATGCGTTGTCCGTCCTTGGTGACCGGCTCGACGGAGCGCAGAGCCCGGAACTGCTCCTGCCTGCGGGCACGAAACCGGACCTTCTCCTCATAGGAACGCTGATGATCGGCCATAGGCCGAAGGTGAACATGGCCGCCATCACCATCGATGATGACCGAATCGCCATTTTCCGCCAGCGCGACGATACCTACCGCCTGTCCGACGACCGGAATGCCCATGGCGCGCGCCACGATGACGACATGGCTCGTGACCGCGCCCTCTTCCAGCACCAGGCCGCGAATATTGGCGCGCGGATAATCGAGCAGTTCCGCCGCACCCATCGCACGCGCAAAGATGACCGCGTCGTTCGGAAAGCCTTCAGCGCTGGTACGCCCGGAATGTCCGATGAGCTGCCGCAAAAGCCGGTTTGCCAGATCCTCGAAATCATGCATGCGTTCGCGCAGATAGGGATCGGTCAGGCGCATCATGCGCGCTTTGGTGTCGCTCTGCACCTTTTCGACGGCGGCTTCAGCGGTCAAGCCATTGCGGACCGCTTCCTCGAGCTTGCGCACCCAGCCCTGGTCGTGCGCGAACATGCGGTAGGTTTCAAGAACCTCGCGATGTTCGCCTTCCATGGAAACGTCGCGGCGCGAGAGCATGTCGTCGATCGAAATGCGCAGCGATCCCAGCGCTTCGGCGAGACGGCCGATTTCCTTGTCGGTATCCTCGTTCAGCAGGTTGGTGACGACGATACGCGGCTCGTGCAGCACGACATAGCCGAGGCCGATCCCTTCATTGTAGCTGTCGCCATCAATCGTGACGGAGCGTGTGAGGTCAAGCTCCAGACCCGGCTTGGTGATCTTCTTCAGCTCGCCGGTCGCGATCATCTCGGCCAGCACCATGGCCGTCGTTTCGAGCGCCTCCAGCTCTTCCTCGCGGTAGGTGCGGCTCGCCTTGTTCTGGACGACGAGAACACCGAGCGACCGGCCGGTGCGCAGGATCGGCACGCCGAGGAAGGAGTGATAAATCTCTTCGCCGGTTTCCGGCAGGTAGCGGTAAGCCGGATGCGATTGCGCGTCCGAAAGATTGAGCGGCTGGGCGGAAGCCGCAATCGTGCCGACGAGGCCCTGCCCCATCTTCAATTGCGAAAGGTGTACGGCCTCTTTATTCAGACCCTCGGTGGCATAAAGCTCGAGGACTCCGTCGGCACGCAGCACGTACACCGAGCATACCTCGGCGACCATGTTGCTGGCAATCTGGCGGACGATCCGGTCAAGGCGCTCCTGCGGCTCCAGCGGCTCCGCCATCAATTCGCGTAGCCGCTTGAGCAGAACGCGTGGACCGCCGGATAGGTCTCTCATTGCGCCACTAGCTCCCGAATCAAGATGTCATGCTCGTCTTGCCCACGTCAGGGCCGGCCGAAACTCGCCTCCGTCACGGTCCGTCGTCAGCAGTCGTGATTCAACTCTTATCCAGACCGTAGCAGGAATGCAAAGTCCTGACTGCGAGTTCTGCATAAGGACCGTCGATCAGGATGGAAATCTTGATTTCTGACGTCGTAATAGCCTTGATGTTGATGCCTTTTTCGGCAAGTGCCCTGAAAGCGGTCGCGGCCACGCCTGCATGCGAGCGCATACCGATACCGATCACAGAAACCTTGACCAGACCTGATTCGTTCTGAATCACGTCATAGCCGATCTTTTCCTTGTTCTCGCCAAGGACGCGCAGCGCCTTCTCGACATCGCCGGACGGAACCGTGAAGGTCATGTCGGTTTTCGAACCGTCCTCGGAAATGTTCTGGACGATCATGTCGACATTGATGTGGTTTTCGGCCAGCGGCCCGAAGATCGCGGCGGAAACACCCGGCCGGTCGGCAAGACGGCGCAGCGAGATCTGGGCCTCATCCTTGGCATAGGCAATGCCGGTGACTACTTCCTGTTCCACGATTTCTTCCTCGTCACAAATCAGCGTTCCGGGCGGGTTAAGCAGATCGCCCATGCCCGGAGCATCGGGATCCTCGAAAGAAGAGCGCACGAAGGTGCGAACCTTGAACACCATGGCGAGCTCGACCGAGCGCACCTGCAGCACCTTCGCGCCGAGAGAGGCCATTTCGAGCATTTCCTCGAAGGCGATCTTTTTCAGGCGACGTGCCTTGGGCTCGATGCGCGGATCGGTCGTATAGACGCCATCGACATCGGTATAGATGTCGCAGCGGTCGGCCTTGACCGCGGCGGCGATCGCAACGGCCGAGGTGTCGGAACCGCCACGGCCAAGCGTCGAGAGGCGGTTGTCGGGGCCGAGCCCCTGAAAGCCGGCGATGACGGCGACCTGGCCCTCACCCATGCGGCGGATGATGTCCTCGCCCTCGATCTCGAGAATGCGGGCGGCGCCATGGGCGTTGTCGGTGCGGATCGGGATCTGCCAGCCCTGCCACGAGCGGGCGTTGATGCCCATGGCCTGCAGCGCAATCGCCAGAAGGCCTGATGTGACCTGCTCGCCCGAAGCCACGACGGCATCATATTCGCGCGCATCGTAGATCGAGTGGTTGGCGCCGGAGACTTTCGGCATGTTCTGGACCCAGCCGACCAGTTCGTTGGTCTTGCCGGACATGGCGGAAACGACGACTGCCACTTCGTGTCCGGCATCGACCTCGCGTTTCACATGGCGTGCGACATTCTTGATACGGTCCAGATCCGCGACGGAGGTCCCGCCGAATTTCATCACGATGCGTGCCATGTGCCTCTACCAGTACCCTGCGCCGGGCGGCTGAACGCGATAAGCCCGACATGCAAAATCGCCCTCCCGGTTCGGTAGCCGGAAAAGCGTGATCTCAATGGGGCCGTCTCTTAGCGAGTTTGTCGGGCAGGTGCAATAGCGCTGGATACCTCAGCAGCTAAAAGCTTACTCTAAAAATCAACTTTTAAGGTCGACCAGAGCTTGTCGAGAATGCCCTCTTCCCTGGGCAGGTTTTCCCTGTTGAGGAAGGTGGCGACAAGCACCCCGCCTTCCGGCCGGCCGGTCGCGACGATCTCATACTCCATGACGTCGTCGTCCGTGGTCGTCTCCGCCTTGATACCCTTCAATACGGTACCGCTCGGCAATGTGCGCTGGGTTGGCCGCTTGCTGATCTTCGCGCCGCCATTGAGGCTCTCCTGCACCATCTGCTGCAGGACGACATCGGTATAACTCGAAGGATTGAGACCCTTATAGACCTGCACGACGATGCCGGTGCCGATCGGCGTCATCAGCGCATATTGCTGCACGCCGTCTCCGAGATCCGTCTTTGCGACCGTGAATTTGCCATCATGATCGAAGGAGAATTTGCCGCCCGTAAACGTCACCGTTTCGCTGCGCTGCAGCTCTACAGGCACCTTGCTGCCGTCCTTCATGGTAACTTCGAGCGTATCGCCGGGATTGATGCCGACGCTAATGCCGTCGATCGTCAGGCGAAACCCCTTGCCGTCCCCGGCATTTGCATGGCTGGCCGCGAGCCAAGCCATGGCGATGGCCGTCGCGAGACGGAGTGGTCTCATGAGGAACTCCTCTACAAGCCGGTCGATCGCAATCGATCCCGGTCCCGAAAGTCCATTTCACAGCCCCGGGGATTGATCGGCCATAAGATACCTCCATGTCAACCTTCGCATCGCAATTCGCGCCTCCCGATCGGGATAGCCCACAGCTGATCGAAGGTGGCAGGCCCTTGACATCGCGCATCGATCGTCCGACTTCACCCTACGGGATAGAATTATTGCGTGCGGTCGCCCGAACCTTCGAACGACGCAAATCACGGAGCAAGCCATGAACGAAACGGCAAAGAGCACGATCGACCAGAGCGAAGTGGACCGTTTCTCCGCCATGGCGGCCGAGTGGTGGAGCCCCACCGGCAAGTTCAAGCCGCTGCACAAGTTCAATCCTGTGCGCCTTGCCTATATCCGCGACCGCGCCTGCGAGAATTTCGACCGCGACCCGAAGAGCAGCAGGCCGCTTGAGGGTCTGCGCGTGCTTGACATTGGCTGTGGCGGTGGCCTGCTGTCGGAGCCGGTAGCGCGCATGGGCGCCACCGTCATCGGCGCCGACCCTTCCGAAAAGAACATCGGCATCGCCTCGACGCACGCGAAAGCCTCCGGCGTTCCCGTCGACTACCGCGCCGTCACGGCCGAGCAGCTGGCTGAAGCCGGCGAAACCTTCGATATCGTGCTGAACATGGAAGTGGTGGAGCATGTCGCCGACGTCGAATTCTTCCTGTCGACCTGCGCGAAAATGGTGCGCCCCGGCGGCCTAATGTTCGTCGCGACCATCAATCGCACCATGAAGGCGGCGGCACTTGCCATCTTTGCGGCGGAAAACGTGCTGAGATGGCTGCCGCGCGGCACCCATCAATACGAAAAGCTCGTGCGTCCGGAGGAGATCGAAAAGCCGCTTGCCGCAAGCGGCCTCGAGATCACCGCTCGCACGGGCGTCTTCTATTCGCCGCTGCAGGACCGCTGGAACCTATCGAAAGATATGGACGTCAACTATATGCTGTTGGCGAAGCGGGCGAACCTGAGCTGATCACGCATCTGCCTCAGATCTTCAGTGTCAGCACATGCGCCAGTAACTCGCCCTGCGTGGCAGCGTTGAGCGCAACGATTTCCTTGATACGAGAACGGTCGATCTCAAGTGGCTGACCATCGGATCCATAGGGCTGTTTGAATGAGAACGCCCTTGGGCCTGCGCCATAATCGTGAAGGTGTTCTAGGCGCTCTACCCCATCCTGCCACCGCGGTACGGTTCCAGCTTCCACCCACCAAAGGACAAGCGGCGGCCAGCTCTGCCTGACATTCCAGTGCCGCCCATGTTTCAGGGCGTCGGCATGCACGCCACTATAGGTGAATGCCATAAGCGATTCGATATCGGCCCAAAGCGATAGGGATGATGGTGCGGTCTGAAAGCCACTGCCCTCGATGAAACGCGGAAAGACCTGTTGCCCCCAACACGGAACGCCCGGCTCGCCGGCATAGCCAGAGCGGCCAATAAAACCGTGAGCACGGGCCGCCGCCTCGAAATTCGCCGCCTCGCGCAGGCGAAACCCCTCGACGGCAGGGCTTTCATAGGCCTCGACATGCAGCCCGAAATTATACATGGCGAGATGTTGGCTGCCGGCTACCGGCATCAGTTGATATCGTCGGGCAGCACAGGAATGGCTGCGATCTCGATGCCTTCCTCGACGAGTGCCTGTGCCTCGTCCGGCGTCGCCTTGCCGATGATCCCGCGCGCATCTGCTTCGCCGTAATGGATCTTACGGGCCTCTTCCGGGAATTTCGTGCCGACATCCTCGGCATTGGCCTTGATGGCGTCGACCGCTTCCTTGAGTTTCACCAAGGCCTGCTTGCGCGCTGCGTCCATCGCGAGCGTCTGCAACTCATCCTTCTTGCGCGCCGTCGAAACCGAAGGCGCCATCAGGAGCTTGGAGATCGCACCCGAATTGCAGACAGGACAGGTGAGGAAACCGCTTGCGACCTGGCGATCGAAATCGGCGCTTTCGGAAAACCAGCCCTCGAACTCATGGGCATTGTCACAGGTAAGCGAATAACGGATCAAGCAGCGACGCCTCCAGCCGCCGGCGTCGCGATCTTTTCCAGCGAAAACTCGCGCGCATTCTTCAGGTTCGGTATCTTGTCATGAGCTGATTTGACGGCAGCAGTGTCAATCTCGGCGATGACGACGGCTTCGCCCGTACCGCCGGCGGATGCCAGCACCTTGCCCCAGGGATCGATAATCATCGAATGGCCGAAGGTCTCGCGGCCGTCCTCATGCTTGCCGGCCTGCGCGGCGGCGATGACGAACATGCCGTTTTCGATGGCGCGGGCGCGCAGCAGGATTTCCCAATGCGCTTCGCCGGTCTGCTTCGTGAAGGCGGCAGGCACCGTCATCACCTCGGCGCCGGCAACAGCCTGGGCGCGGAAGAGCTGCGGAAAGCGTACGTCGTAGCAGATGGAAAAGCCGAGTTGAGCAAACGGCAGCGACGCGATGCGCGCCTCCGATCCCGGCCGGTAGACAGCACTTTCGCGCCAGCTCTCGCCATTGTCGAGATCGACATCGAACATATGGATCTTGTCGTAGCGATTGATGAGCTTGCCGTCGGGACCGAAGAGGAAACCGCGATTGGCGATCTTGCCGTCATCGAGCGCAATGGCCGTCGAGCCGATGTGAAGATGGATGCCGAGTTCCTTCGCCAGTTCGGAGGCCGTCTTGACGATGATATCGTTCGGCTCGTCCCGCAGCACGGCGCGCAGCCCCGGGCGATCCTTCTGCACCGCGCCGGTCATCTCCGGCGTCTGCACGTAGATCGCCCCCTGCGAAGCGGCATCCCGCACCAAACGGGCCATATCAGCCGCGTTCTTCACCGGATCGACGCCGGAACACATCTGGATGGCAGCAGCCTTGAAGCTCATCGGTCTCTCCCTCGTCAATATGGATCAGGCAGCCAGCATCGGATCGAGCTTGCCGGCCCGGTCGAGTGCGTGGATATCGTCACAGCCGCCGACATGCTGACCATTGATGAAGATCTGCGGGAAGGTCGAGGCGCCATTCGCCTTGGCGATCATCTCCTGCCGCAGTTCGGGCGAATAGGTGGCGTTATGTTCGACATAATCGACGCCTTTGGATTCGAGCAGGGATTTCGCGCGGGCGCAATAGCCGCAGAATTCACGCGTATAGATAACGACGGATGCCATGATCCACTCCGGAAAAGCCTAGATTTAGAGCATGATGCCGAAAAGTGTCTGCGGTTTTCGGACGACATCATGCTTTACTTATTTGATTCTAGAGCGGCTTCAGATTTTTGGTCGTTTCGACCTAAAATCATCCGCCTCTAGTGTCATATAAGATGGCCGACGACCCTTGCAAAGGTCAAAACAGTGACATCGGCAGCACCTGCTTTCTTCAGCGCGCGCGTGGCCGCGGCAACCGTGGCGCCGGTCGTATAAACGTCGTCGACGAGAACGATGCGCCGCCCGAATATATCGGCGGCCCGACGCTCGGAAACGGCGAAAGCGCCGCGCACATTGTCCTGTCGTGCCTTGGCCCCGAGACCGACCTGCTGGCTCGTGCGCTTGACGCGCAAGAGCGTTGCGGCAAACAACGGCTTGCCTGAAAGACAGGCGATATGGCGAGCGAGTTCGGCCGCCTGATTATATTTACGTGCAAACAGCCGCGCGCGGTGCAGAGGCACCGGAATGATCGCATCGCAATCCGCAATCGTGCCATCGCTGGCGCGCAGCATCCAGCCGGCCATCATCGGCGCGAGATCGGTGCGATCGCGATATTTCAGGCTGAGAACGAGATCCCGCACGATACCGTCATGGACGGCAGCGGAACGCAACCGGTCGAAGACGGGTGGATCGGCGATCGCCTCAGCGCTTAGAATGCCGGCACCGAGATCATGGGAAAACGGACTGCCGAGGACTTCACAATAAGGTCGCTCGATAAAGCGAATACCGGACCAGCATGCGGGGCAAAGACCACGATGCGCGCCGACCGAAACCCCACAGCCCGGACATGCGGGCGGATAGACCAGATCCGCAAGCGCCACGAAGGGCCTTTTCAGCCCGGCGCCCAGCATCGATAAGGTGATTTCGCGTCCCATCATCCCCATATGATTGAGACTAGCAATTCCAGGAAAAGTGTATAGCGGTTTTCCGTCCGGAATCGCGCAAGAGAAACGTGCGCGCCCGGCATGCCCAGCCGAATTGATGATAGTGCAGGAAACCACCATGGAAATCGTATTCGACCAATCGCTGCTTTCGGCCCGCAAACGCCGGGCGCTAAAACAAAGTGATACGAAAGCGGCTTTCCTGCTCGATATTGCCGCCAGCGAACTGGCGGAACGGCTTACCGTGACCGAACGCCATTTCGACGACGCGGTCGAGCTGCATGGCGCGACAGGCATTGCCGCGCGCCTCGCTCTGGCGACAGGCAAGATCGGCCGTTTGAAAAGGATCGAAAGCGAGAAGGATTTTGCCGCTCCTGGCGAGACCATCATCGAGGCGCCGCCGGAGGAGCTGCCGCTCGCGCCGGAATCGGTCAACCTCGTGCTTTCCCCACTCAGCCTGCAT
Organism: Rhizobium sp. BK098; assembly: GCF_014193155.1. Lineage (NCBI taxonomy): Bacteria > Pseudomonadati > Pseudomonadota > Alphaproteobacteria > Hyphomicrobiales > Rhizobiaceae > Rhizobium > Rhizobium sp. BK098. The sequence continues at coordinate 17,488 of NZ_JACHYY010000009.1, forward strand.
GTCACCAACGACACGCCCGGCGTCTTCATTCAAATCCGCCGGGCGCTGAAAGCCGACGGTCTTTTTCTGGCGGCGATCCCCGGCTCCGGAACCTTGCAGGAATTGCGCGACGTGCTGCTCGCAACCGAAATCGAGCTGACGGGCGGCGCAAGCCCGCGCGTCATCCCCTTTGCCGATGTCCGCGATGTCGGCGGTCTCCTTCAGCGTGCCGGCTTTACACTGCCCGTCATCGACGCCGAAAACTACACCGTGCGCTACGACAATCTGTTTGCCTTGATGCGCGATCTGCGCGCCATGGGCATGACCAATCCGCTGGTCGATCGCAGCCGCAAGCCGCTGACGCGTGCCTTCTTTCTGCGTGCGGCCGAGCTCTATGCCGAGCGCTATTCCGATCCGGACGGGCGGATCAGGGCGACATTCTCGATCATCTACGTCTCAGGATGGACGCCGCACGAAAGCCAGCAGAAGCCACTGCGACCGGGTTCCGCCAAGGCGCGCTTGGCGGATGCGCTCAAGGTTGAAGAGCACAAGCTCAAACAATAGCCAAAGATTTGCCGGCCGCGTCAGTTCTGGGACGCTGCCGAATTCTGTATCGTATCGGACAGAAGATTGAATGTGTTTGAAAGGCTGCCGCCGAAGGCGCCGACACCGCTGATGATTGCGGCCGACATCAAGGCAGCAATGAGACCGTATTCAATGACCGTGGCACCAGTCTTATCGGTGAAAATACGCCGAACGGAACGCATAAGCTCGAAGCTCCCAGCATTGGACAACTGAAGAATCCGATGCTCGTCATGGCATCCGGCAGGCTATGCTCATGCACTATAGCATTTCCGCTCTTCTTCGATGCGCGAAAACGCTCTATTTTTTCGCATTCCGGACTGAAAACCGCTGCGCACTTTTCCTGGAAATGCGCTATTGGCAGCCGGTATCGGCACCATAACCCTGGACGATGCAGACCGAACCCGGTTCCTGCTGCAAAACGCTGCGGCGGATCGTGTACCGCTTGCCATTTTCCGTCTGCGGGATCGAACCCGTAGCAATATTGTCGATATCCGGCGCGCTTGCAAGCACGCGCGACTTGGATTTGTCAGAGAGCATGGGGGTCAGAATAAGCGAAAGCGCGACCGCCGCCGTGCCGAACAGCAAAGCGATATTCAACGCGCCCGTCCTGCGCGACGTGGAATAGGACTGCTCTTTTTCCTGAACAGCTTTCCAGAAATCGTCGTCCATTATGTCAAGCCTTCTCTAACGCACCCAACAACCGCTTGATTGAGAGAATTGAATGCCAGAAGGTCATAAACGATCCCTTAATATCCACATGCAAATTAATGAGACGTAAAATTCCGGGACAATGGTCGAATCAGGCTATAGATCTGATTTTAAATGGCTAATTTTCGTTAACCATAAATTCGATGCACCGCCTTAACGCATTCCAAACCGTCTCTGCGTAAACGCGAAAGAGATCCGCCCCGCTACGGGACATCAAATTCGCCGCGCAGACGCACGTATTGCCAGAATGTTTCCTCTATACACCAAATAATAGAGATTGACACTTGCGCGCGATGATATATCGCCAAGCTATCTTTTATTATCTTGGGTTGCAGGAATTTACACATGGCAGGTTTGCTCAAGGCGGTTGGCGGTTTGGTGATTGGTATTGCGATCCTGCTCGGAATTGCGACGTTGTTTAGTGGAAGTGCAGCCGGCGTCGCGGCGGGCCTGATAGACGCCCTTTCCTACACTTTTAGCGGCGCCGTGATTTTTGCCCTTGGACTGATGCTCGAACATCTGGAAGCAATTCGCCGCGAATGCGACAGGCAATCTGACATGCTGACGGATTTGCTCCGCAAAATGCCGAAGACGGATGCGTCCCCTAGAGAGCCCGGCGCCTCCAATCTCGATCAGCTTGCAAAATCAACTTTCAAATTCAGAGATATCTAGACACCGTGCGAGACCGCCCCACGGCGGCGGCGCCTCAGCCCTTGCTACAAAAAGCTAAAGCAGATCCTGCAGGAATGGGATCAACGGCTCGTCGGCCGGCGGCATGGGATAATCACGCAGAGCTTGCGGCCGCACCCATTTGATCGCCTGCCCTTCCCGGCCATGCGGAATGCCCTCATAGCGCCGGCAGATGTAAAGCGGCATCAGCAGATGAAAGGTTTCATAGGTGTGGCTGGCAAAAGTCAGCGGCGCAAGGCAGGCAATCTTCGTCTGGATACCGAGCTCTTCCTGAAGCTCGCGCACTAAGGTTTCCTCTGGCGTCTCGCCGACTTCCACCTTGCCGCCGGGAAACTCCCAGAGGCCGGCGAGCGATTTTCCCTCGGGACGTTGCGCCAGCAGGATGCGGCCATCGGCATCGATGAGCGCACAGGCGGCGACGAGGACGATTTTGCGGCCAGCCTCGCTCATGCAGCCCCCGGCGATTGCCAGTAGCAGTAGCGATAGGCCTCGCGGAAGCCGAAACGGACATAGAGCGCCAGCGCCGGCGCATTGTCGGCGCCGACCTGAAGCCAGGCGGTCTTCGCGCTACGCATGCGTGCCCAGCGAAGTGCCGAAGTCAGGATCTCGGCTCCAAGGCCCTTGCGCCGATGCTGCGGCGAGACGGCAACCGACATGACGCCGGCAAGATCATTGTCCTGCACGCAGAGCGTTGTCGCTACCGGCCCGGCATCATCATTTTCGATGACAAAGAGGCCCGATGGCGGCTTGATGCCGCTCACCACCTCGGCCAATGCCGGCTTCAAAGCCGGATCAGCCTCATCGACGATGAGGCTCGCATCGACAAAGCGGCCGACATCGTGGCTCGGCAGATGATCCAGCATGTCAGGCAATTCAAGATCGACAAGATCGGCGATCATGACGATCGTCTCGTCGAAGCACGTCCAACCGCGCTCCCGCAGCAGATCGATGAGCTTCGGCGAGGCGAGCGGCGTCTCGCGCACGATCATTGGCCTGCCATAGGCCTCGAACTTGCGCTGCGCTTTTGCCAGCCGGATTTCGAGATCGCGATGATCGGAGGGATCGAGCGGCACGACAGAATTCAGCCGCTTTGACGGATGACCCGCCGTCAGCCGGATCTGCCAGCTGCCATCATATTGCACCGACGAGGCAGGCCAGGCCCGGAAGCCGACGGCTTCCAGCCTACGCACCAGGGGCAGCTTGTTTATCGTGGACTGCGCATGCATCAGCGAGGTATCAGCTCCGGTAGTCGCCATTGATGGCAACATATTCCTTGGTGAGGTCGCAGGTCCAGACCGTTGCGCGGCCATTGCCGAGGCCGAGATCGACCTTCACGGGAATATCCTGCTGCTTCATGACATTCGAGGCGGCTTCTTCCGAATAGGAAGCGTCACGCTCGCCGTTGACGGCGACGCGGACATCGCCGAACCAGATGGCGAGCTTGTCGCGGTCCGCCATCTCGCCGGCCTTGCCGACAGCCATGACGACACGACCCCAGTTGGCGTCTTCGCCGGCAGCAGCGGTCTTAACCAGCGGCGAATTGGCGATCGAAAGCGCGATGCGCTTAGCAGCCGCGTCATTTTCGGCGCCGGTCACGGTGATTTCGAGCATCTTGGTCGCACCTTCGCCGTCGCGAACGACCTGGATGGCTAGATCCTTCAGCAGCTCGTTAAGTGCCGCCTTGAAACCGGCAAGCTTCGGATCATCGGCGCGGTCGATATGCGCCTGACCGTCAGCCGCGGCAGCGCCGGTGGCAAACAGCATCAACGTATCCGAGGTCGACGTGTCGCTATCGACCGTCATCGAATTGAAGCTCGGGCCGACGCCATCGGACAGCAGCGTCTGCAATGCGGCAGAAGAAATATCGGCATCGGTGACCACGAAGGAGAGCATCGTCGCCATGTCGGGCGCAATCATGCCGGCGCCCTTGGCAATACCGTTGATGGTGACCTTGACGCCGCCGATCTCGGCGGTACGGGTCGCGACCTTGGGATAGGTGTCCGTGGTCATAATCGCCTTGGCGGCTTCAAACCAGAAATCGCTTGTTGCATCCTTCGCCATCGTGTCGAGCACGCCGGCAAACTTGGTGGCGTCAAGCGGCTCGCCGATGACGCCGGTGGAGGCGAGATAAACTTCGTTTTCCCCGCAGCCGACGGCGGCCGCCGCGGACTTGGCGGTCAGTTCCGTCGCCTGGCGTCCCTTCAGCCCGGTGAAGGCATTGGCATTGCCGGAATTAACGACGACGGCGCGGGCACTGCCGTGTGCCAGGTTCTTGCGGCAGAAATCGACCGGGGCCGAAGGGCACTTCGAACGCGTAAAGACACCGGCAACGGCGGCCGGCTTGTCGAAGACCATCAGCAGGACATCGGTCCGGTTCTTGTACTTGATGCCGGCGGACGCCGTGATCATGCGCACGCCGCGAAGGGCGGGCATGGCGGTGAAGGTTTTGGGAGCAAGCGGAGAGACGGAACCGGACATGAGAGCCACCTGGACGAGCATGATGCCGAAAAGTGTAGGCGGTTTTCGGATTACATCATGCTCTGCTTTTTAATTCTGGAGCGGATTCAGATTTTAGGTCGTATCGACCTAAAATCATCCGGCTCCCTTGAAAGGCCCGGAAAACCGGGCCCTGATGGTTTAACTGCTTTGACTTACTGCTGCGGCTGAGCGTCAGGCACTGCCGCACCATCGGCAGGCGCAACGGCGTCGTCGGCCGGTGCCGCGTCCTGCTGCTTCTGCGCATCGTCATAGGCCTTGCTGAGAGCCGGGTCGTTGATGACGACCTTGGTATCCTGCTTGGCCTGGTTCAGGAGTTCAAGATACTTGTCGCGCATGACGAGCTGACGAACCTGGTCCTTGACCTGATCGAACGGCGGAGGAGGAGCATTGCGCTTGTCCTCAACCTTGATGATGTGCCAGCCGAAATCGGTCTTGACCGGGGTCTTCGTATAGGTGCCGACCGGCAGCGCGAAAGCCGCGTCTTCGAATTCCTTGACCATACGGCCATGACCGAAATAACCGAGATCGCCGCCGTCAGCCTTGTTCGGGTCGGTCGACTTTTCCTTGGCAAGTGTGGCAAAATCCTTGCCGGCATCGAGCTCCTTGATGATCGCCTTGGCTTCATCCTCGGTCTTCACGAGAATGTGGCGGGCATGAACCTCTTCCTGCTTCGGCAGGGCTGCGACTTCCTTGTCGTAGCGGGCCTTGACTTCATCATCCTTGATGGCGTCGGCGACATGTGCCTTGAAGAAAGCATTGTGCAGCTCGCGGTCGCGCAGATAGGCCATATGAGCCTGGAAATCCGGCGTCTGGTCGAGCTTCTCGGCAGCGGCCTTCTGCGACAAGAGCTTCACATCGACCGAGGCCGAGAGTGCCGCGACCTTCTTCTGGTCATCCGGAAGCTGGCCGAGCTGCGGATCGAGATTGGCGATCGCGAGATTGAGTTCGGATTGATGGATTTCGACATCGCCGACCTTGGCGACAACGGGATCCTTAGCATCGGCCGCGAAGACCGGAGCCTGGAAGGTAACGATTGTCGCGAAAGCAACCGCAGCAAGCTTGTTATACTTCAACATAAAATAACCCTTCGGTGATCTCGACCGGCTCGACAGATGTGAATCCGGCGTGAAAAAGCCTTCAGCAGGAGAATGTGGCCTTTCTGTATCGGCCAAATCCCGTTGACATCAATCGACCCCCCTCTTATCTGTCACGCAACCTCGCGTCCAGAACAGTTTCCGGCCGTTTTGTGCTATACTCCCGTTTTTTTCGGGAAGGAATAAAGCAGGAAACGGCGGGATGAAATCTCAGAAAGGACCAGTCACATGGTCAGCCTAGGTGGAATTGCCCGCAAGTTGTTCGGCTCGTCCAACGACCGCCGGGTCAAATCGTTCCAGCCGCAAGTAGCCGCAATCAATGCGCTCGAACCGGAGATGCGCGCGCTGTCCGATGAAGCTCTGGCCGCCAAGACGGTTGAGTTCCGCCAGCAGCTCGCGGACGGCAAGACGCTGGATGATATCCTCGTGCCAGCCTTCGCTGTTGCCCGCGAAGCCTCGCGCCGCGTTCTCGGCATGCGACCTTTCGACGTGCAGCTCATCGGCGGCATGATCCTTCATTCCAATGCGATCGCCGAAATGAAGACCGGCGAAGGTAAAACCCTGGTCGCAACCCTGCCGGTCTATCTGAACGCGCTGGCCGGCAAAGGCGTGCATGTCGTTACCGTCAACGATTACCTGGCACAGCGCGACAGCGGCACCATGGGCCGCCTGTACAGCTTCCTCGGCCTGACGACCGGCGTCATCGTCCACGGCCTGTCCGATGAACAGCGCCATGACGCCTATGCCTGCGACATCACATACGCTACCAACAACGAGCTCGGTTTCGACTATCTGCGCGACAACATGAAGTATGAGCGCGCCCAGATGGTTCAGCGCGGCCATAGCTTCGCGATCGTCGACGAAGTGGACTCGATCCTCGTCGACGAAGCGCGCACGCCGCTGATCATCTCCGGTCCGCTCGACGACCGCTCTGATCTTTATGTCACCATCGACGCCTTCATTCCCCGCCTGGCGAAGGAAGACTACGAAATCGATGAAAAGCAGCGCTCGGCAAACTTCTCCGAAGAAGGCACCGAGAAGCTGGAAAACATGCTGCGCGAAGCCGGCTTGTTGAAGGGTGAATCGCTCTACGACGTCGAGAACGTCGCGATCGTCCACCACATCAACAATGCGCTCAAGGCGCACAAGCTGTTCCAGCGCGACAAGGACTATATCGTCCGCAACGGGGAAGTCGTCATCATCGACGAATTCACCGGCCGCATGATGCCGGGCCGCCGTTATTCGGACGGTCAGCACCAGGCACTGGAAGCCAAGGAACATGTGCAGATCCAGCCGGAAAACCAGACGCTGGCGCAGATCACCTTCCAGAACTATTTCCGCATGTATGACAAGCTCGCCGGCATGACCGGTACGGCTTCGACGGAAGCGGAGGAATTCGGCAACATCTACGGCCTCGACGTGATCGAGGTGCCGACCAATCTGCCGATCCAGCGTATCGATGAGGACGACGAGGTCTATCGTACGCATGCCGAGAAGTATAACGCCATCATCAACGAGATCCTCGATGCGCACAAGCGCGGCCAGCCCGTGCTGGTCGGCACGACGTCTATCGAGAAGTCCGAACTTCTCGCCGATCTCATGCGCAAGCGCGGCTTCAACAATTTCCAGGTTCTGAACGCCCGCTATCACGAGCAGGAAGCCTACATCGTCGCCCAGGCCGGCGTTCCCGGCGCGGTGACGATCGCCACCAACATGGCCGGCCGCGGCACCGACATCCAGCTCGGCGGCAATCTGGAAATGCGGGTCGAGCGCGACCTGCACGAGATGGAGCCAGGTCCGGAACGCGACGCGGCCATTGCCCGCATTGCCGAAGAGATCAAGGAGCTCAAGCAGAAATCGATCGCTGCCGGCGGCCTCTACGTCATCGCCTCGGAGCGCCATGAAAGCCGCCGTATCGACAACCAGCTGCGTGGCCGTTCCGGCCGCCAGGGCGACCCGGGCCGCTCGAAGTTCTACCTGTCGCTCCAGGACGACCTGATGCGCATCTTCGGCTCCGACCGCATGGATGGCATGCTGCAGAAGCTCGGTCTCAAGGAAGGCGAAGCGATCGTCCACCCCTGGATCAACAAGGCGGTTGAACGCGCTCAGAAGAAGGTCGAGGCCCGCAACTTCGACATCCGCAAGAACGTTCTGAAGTACGACGACGTGCTGAACGATCAGCGCAAGGTCATCTTTGACCAGCGCGTCGAACTGATGGAATCGAAGGACCTCTCCGAATTCGTCGGCGACATGCGTCACGACGTCATCGAGGATCTCGTCGCCAGACATATTCCGGAGCGCGCCTATGCCGAACAGTGGGATGCTGACGGCCTGAAGACGGCTGTTGCCAACTTCTTCGATCTCGATCTGCCCATTCATGACTGGGTCAAGGAAGAAGGCATCGCTGAAGACGATATCCGCGCCCGCCTGACGGAAGCCGCCGAAAGGGCTGCGGCCGAAAAGGCCGAACGCTTCGGCCCCGAGATCATGACCTATGTCGAGCGCTCCATCGTGCTGCAGACGCTGGACAATCTCTGGCGCGAGCACATCGTTAATCTCGATCATCTGCGATCGGTCATCGGCTTCCGCGGTTATGCTCAGCGCGATCCGCTGCAGGAATACAAGGCCGAGGCTTTCGAGCTGTTCCAGGCGCTGTTGAACAATCTGCGCCAGGCCGTGACCGCCCAGCTTTCGCGCGTCGAACTCGTGCAGCAGCCGGCCGAGCCGGAAACGCCGCCGATGCAGGCCCGTCATATCGACGCGACGACCGGCGAGGACGAATTCGCCCCGTTCGCGCTTGCAAGCGAAAGCTTCATATCTCCGGAAAATCGCGATCCACTCAACCCTGCAACGTGGGGCCGCGTCGGCCGTAACGAGGCCTGCCCCTGCGGCTCCGGCAAGAAGTACAAGCACTGCCACGGCGCCTTCGAAAGCAGCGAAGTGGTCTAAGCCTCGCAAACCGATAGCAACCAACAAAATGCCGCCTTTGGGGCGGCATTTTTGTTTGCAACCATCGGAGATCACAGCAATTGTCGTCGATACGCGCAGCCGGCAAGCGTCACCAGCACGTCTACCGTGCTCAAATAGCGGAATGCGGATCCTCACTGTAGAGATGAACCGGGTAGCCTGGCCCGATGACGTCAAGCACTCGATCGAACCAGGCCGTAAGCGCCGGGTAATCGGCGAGATCGAAGCCGCAATCCGCCGCTTTATGGGCATAGGCGTAAACGGCTATGTCCGCGATCGAAAACTCGCCACCGACGAGAAATGGCGTATTCTTCAGCCCGCGCTCAAGCGCTGCAAGGGCACGAAGGCCGACCAAGCGCTTGGCCTCTGCCATAACGGCATTGAGCTCGAGCCGTCCCGTCAGCGTCCAGAAGCGCAGCGTGCCGATGACCGGTTCGACATGATACTGCTCGAAGAACAGCCATTGCATGACCTTGGCGTGCAAATAGCGATCCGCCGGAAGAAACCGCGTGCCTTCGGCCACATAGGTGAGAATAGCGTTCGATTCCGCTATCGTTCGCCCATCCTCCAGTTCGAGAACGGGAATGCCGCCTGCCGGATTGAGATCGAGAAAGGCGTCCGTGCGCCCCTCACCCTCGAAGATGGACACCAGGCGAGTTTGGTAGGGAATATCGAGCAATCCGAACAGAACCCTGGCCTTCCAGCCATTCTGCGACGGCAAATAATCGTGAAGCGTGACCATGAAATCCTCCTCCGATAGACCTGGATTCTACATACCGACCGAACCGTCGCCACCCGTTTCCTGTGCAGCGGCATGGCGCAGCAGCCCAAGGGCAACTTGCGTCTCATGGTTGCTTTCCGGCGTGATTGATAGGCAACCCTCCACTTCGGTAAAGCCACTTTTACGTGTCGCAAGAACCGATTCTTAACTCTCCTCTGCCAAGACTAACGCGAGTTTGGGATCATACTTAAAGTATTGCGTATCGATCATGGCGGTCTTTCAAACAGCGGAAAGAATGTTGCCGTCCGCTTTGCGGGCCGCCCTATCCCCGTATCTGCGCAAGATTAGCATCCTCCTTGCCGGTCAGGACGAGAAAGCTGCGTCGCAGCGCATGGCGCTGATCGCCTTCACGATCCGCGTTGCAGGCGCCGCGCTCGCCTTTCTCTCGCAGGTCATTCTTGCTCGCCTGATGGGCCGGTTCGAATACGGCATTTTTGTCTTCGTCTGGGTGTTGATGATCCTGTTCGGCAATCTTGCCTGCCTCGGCTTCCCGACAGCCATCATCCGCTTCCTGCCGCAGTATGATGCCAGCGCCAATTACGATGCCATTCGCGGTCTGAACATGACGGCACGCCTGTTCGTGGTTGCCCTCTCGGGCACGCTGGCGCTGATTGGAGCGCTCCTGCTTTTTGCCTTTCGCGGCATGATCGAGCACTACTACGTCATGCCGGTTTTCCTCGGCCTGATTGCCGTGCCGATGATTGCGCTTGGAGACGTTCTGGACGGTACGGCCCGCGCCAAGCACTGGCCGGTCATGGCGCTCAGCCCGACCTTCCTCATCCGCCCGACGCTGATCCTGCTCTTCATGGTGGCCGCGATCCTCGCCGGCGCACCACGCGATGCCGTCACTGCTATGGCCGCAGCTCTTGCAGGCGCTTTCACCAGTGTCCTGCTGCAATATCTTGCGGTGACGCTCCGTCTGCGCCGCCATTATCCAAGCGGCCCGAGAGCCACTGAATTCCGCGTCTGGACAGCCGTCGCCCTGCCGATCTTCCTGGTCGAAGGTGTGGGCTACCTACTCACCAATTCGGATGTCATCGTCGTCGGCATTTTCCTCGATCCGGATGAAGTCGCCGTCTATTTCGCAGCGGCAAAAACGATGGCCCTGGTGCTCTTCGTCTCCTTCGCCGTCAGGGCAGCCATCGGACCGCGCTTTGCCGCCATTCTTGCCGAAGGCGACCGGAGCAAGCTCGCAGCCTTTGCCACGGAGGCCACACGCTGGTCCTTCTTTCCAGCACTTGCCCTCGGCCTCGTAGTGCTGGCGGCGGGGCAGCTCCTGCTTTCGCTGTTCGGCGCAGCCTTCACGGAGGGACAGATCGTGATGGCGATCCTGCTTGCCGGCATTCTTGCGAGAGCGCTCGTCGGCCCTGCCGAAGTGCTCCTGACCATGGCAGACAAGCAGATGCTCTGCGTCTATCTCTATGCTGTAGCGCTCGTTGCCAATGTCGGGCTCAATGTCGCGCTCATCCCGCATTTCGGCATCGAAGGAGCGGCGATTGCCGGCGCCACTGCCATGGCAATCGAGGCCTTGCTCCTGCACGTGGCGGTCCGCCGCGCGCTTGGCATCAAACTATTCGCCCTCCTCCGGCGCCCGCCGGCGTCATCGGCAATGAGGGTCCTCTGATCATGGCACGTCCCCCCTACACCGAAACCACCGACAGCCAAGTGAACGCTCTGACCCATACGCTCGCAGCACTGCATTTCGAAACGCCGAAAGCGGAAGCCCGAGTCGAGGTCGGCCGCGCCGGCCGCGAACTCTGCCTCTATCCCGGCAAGCTCGGCTACGAGCTGCAGGATGAGCTGGACTTCCTCTCCAATCGCGCCATGGAGCCGAACGTCTTCTTCTCCGGCCGCTTCCTGGCGCCCGCCATGCCGCGCCTTGAGGATCGGCAGGTGCGTCTGGCGCTGATGCGCGATATCAACAGCACGCGCAGCCGCATGCGTCTGTTGATGCCCTTCACGGTCGACAAGCCGGGCTTCGCCATCGGCCCGTCGATCATCCGCGTCTGGTCGAACTCCTTCGGCCCGCTCGGCACGCCCCTGCTAGACGCCGAGGATGCCGGCGAAACGCTCGACAACCTCTTCGAGGCACTCTCCCGGCCGGAGCTGCATCTCCCGACCACGCTCGTATTGCCGGATGTCCGGCTCAACGGCCGGTTCGTCCAGATGGCCAAGGTCATCGCGATCGGCCGAAACCTGCCGATCGCCATCGCCAACCCTTTCCAGCGCCCGATGCTCCAAAGCAACGACGACGCGCTCACCTATCTCAGGCGAACGATTTCCAACGCGCATTTGCGCGAAATGCGCCGCCAATGGCGACTTTTGGAAAACCACGGCGAGGTCAGCTACAACGTCGCCCGTCAGCCCCGCGATATTCACGGGCGCATGGAAGAATTCCTGGCGCTGGAGGCAAGCGGCTGGAAGGGCAAGAAGCGCTCGGCGCTCGTCACCGATCGCCATCATGCCGCCTTTGCCCGCGAAGCGATTTCCAACCTTGCCGCCATCGACGCGGTGCGCATTCACTCAATCGATCTTAACGGCAAGGCCGTCGCCTCGATGATCGTGCTGATCATGGGCGGCGAGGCCTATACGTGGAAGACGGCCTTTGACGAAGCCTATGCCCGCTATTCGCCGGGCAAGCTCTTGATGGGCGAACTGACGGAATGGCATCTCGACGACGCCAACGTCGTCCGCTCCGATTCCTGCGCCGTGCCCGATCATCCGATCATGAGCCGCTTCTGGCACGAGCGCGAGGACATGGGTACGCTCATCATCGGCCTGACCCCGAACGGCGACCGCGACGTGCGTCAGGTGACCACGCAGCTGCACATGTATCGCAGCACCCGCAACATGGCAAAGCTGCTGCGCGAAAAGATCCTGTCGCTTACGAAGCGCTAACTTCGGCGGTTGCGCGTTCGCGCAAGAGGCGGCGGATCACCTTGCCGGAGGTCGTCAGTGGCAGAGCGTCGACGAATTCGATCTCGCGCGGGTATTCGTGCATGGAAAGCCGGGTCTTCACCCATTCTCGGATCTCGATCGCCAGTTTGTCACTCGGCTCGCGACCGGGCACGAGCACGACATAGGCCTTGACGATTTCCGTTCGGACCGCATCCGGCTTTCCCACCGCCGCGGCAAGCTGCACGGCGGGATGGCCGCCGAGGCAATCCTCGATCTCGCTCGGCCCGATGCGATAGCCCGACGAGGTGATGACATCGTCGTCGCGGCCGACGAAGGAAATATACCCGTCCACATCCTGCCGGCCGATATCGCCGGTCAGCAGCCAGTCATTGGCGAATTTCGCCTCCGTCGCCGCCTCGTTCCGCCAATAGCCGAGAAACATCACCGGATCGGGCCGCTTGATGGCAATTTGCCCGCTCTCGCCTACGGGAACCTCGATACCCTCGGCGTCGACGATCGCGACGCGATGGCCAGGAACAGGCTTGCCGGTTGCGCCTGCACGGCTGACGCCAACGGCTTCACTGGAGGAGAGCACGAAATTGCATTCCGTCTGGCCGAAGAATTCGTTGACGCTGACACCGAGCGCGGATCGCGCCCATTCGAAGGTTTCGCGGCCGAGCGCCTCGCCGGCCGAACCGATGGTGCGAAGCTTGAGATCATAATGGGCGCGCGGATTGTCCACGGCTTTCAAAAGCCGCAGCGCCGTCGGCGGGATAAAGGCATTGCGCACCTCCATCTCGGCCATGATGCGGAAGGCCATATGCGGGTCGAATTTCTGCGCCGGCGAGGAAACGACGGGGACGCCGAGCATCAAGCTCGGCAACAGAGCATTCAGGAGGCCGCCGGCCCAGGCCCAGTCCGAAGGCGTCCAGAGCCGATCGCCGGCTTGCGGAAAGCCCTCGTGGGCGAGCTGCATGCCCGGAATATGCCCAGGCAGCACGCGATGGCCGTGCAGCGCACCCTTGGGTGGCCCGGTCGTGCCCGAGGTGAAGATCATCAGAGCGGGATCGTCCGGGCCGGTATCGGCGACCTCGAACAGCGGCGGATGCGCCGCCACCAGCTCGGCAAAACCGGAAACGCCCTCTTCGGCGCCATCGATGCTGATCACCTGCGCCAGTTCCGGCAATCGCTGCCGGATCGGACGCAGCCGCTCGAGGCCGAACCGATTGGTGACGATTGCCGATGTACCGGCTGCCTTCAGCCGGTATTCCAGCGCCTCGGCGCCGAACAGCAAAGCCAGCGGCAGGGCGATCGCGCCCATCTTGTAGATCGCGACATGCGCCACGACGGTCTCAAAACTCTGCGGCAGCAGCAGCGCCACCCGATCTCCCGCCTGCACCCCGAGCGCGACAAGCGCATTGGCGAAAGAGGCGGAACGATCCCGCAACTCGCCGTAGCTCATGGAAAAGTGATTGCCGTCCGGATTGAAATGCTGAAGGCAGATCCGATCGGGCTCGTGCTCGGCCCAGGCATCGCAAACAGCATGTCCCATGTTGAATTTCGCCGGAATCTCCCAACGAAAGTCGCGATAGAGGGCTTCATAAGTATCACGCGGGGGCAGTTTCATGCGCAGTTCCAGAAAATGGTGCGGTGCAGCTAACACCTGTCGCCCCTGGCGTTCAAGGAAACATTTAAAATTGCCGTCTTCCCCCGGGCGCGAATCGCCTTATTTATTGAGGAATACTTCGAAGCTCTTCACGAATTCATGCGTCGACCGACGGCGACTTTGGGCGCCGATTTGCTTTTCGCGACGCACCCATCCCATCGCCCTTCCGACGATGGGCCTCCTTGTAGCGAATGATCGAATGGACGGAGAATAGCGATGGAATACGTAAAGCTCGGCAGGACCGGTCTTGAAGTCTCACGCATATGCCTGGGTTGCATGACCTATGGCGACCCCAACAAAGGCACGCATGCCTGGTCGCTGAAGGAGGAGGAGAGCCGTCCTCTGCTGCGCCAGGCGATCGAGGCCGGCATCAACTTCCTCGACACCGCCAATACCTATTCCAACGGCTCCTCCGAAGAGATCGTCGGTCGTGCCATCAAGGATTTCGCCAAGCGCGACGACATCGTGCTTGCGACCAAGGTCTTCAACCGCATGCGCCCCGGCCCGAACGGCGCCGGCCTGTCGCGCAAGGCGATCTTCGACGAGATCGACAACAGCTTGCGCCGCCTCGGCACCGACTATGTCGATCTCTACCAGATCCATCGCTGGGACTATACGACACCGATCGAGGAGACGCTGGAAGCGCTGCACGATGTCGTCAAGGCCGGCAAGGCACGCTACATCGGCGCCTCCTCCATGTATGCCTGGCAATTCGCCAAGGCGATTTATACCTCCCGCCTCAACGGCTGGACGGAGTTCGTCAGCATGCAGGATCACCTGAACCTGCTCTACCGCGAGGAAGAGCGCGAGATGCTGCCCTTCTGCGAGGACCAGAAGATCGCCGTCATCCCCTGGAGCCCGCTCGCCCGCGGCCGGCTTACCCGCGATTGGGACGAGGCGACGGCCCGCACCGAGTCCGACGAATTCGGCAAGACGCTCTATACCCAGGCGCTCGAAGCCGACCGCAAGATCGTCGATGCCGTCGGCACGATCGCCAAGGCGCGCGGCATCCCGCGCGCGCAGGTCGCAACCGCCTGGATCCTGCAGAAGAGCGCTGTCACCGCCCCGATCATCGGCGCTTCCAAGCCCGGCCACATCACCGATGCCGTCGCCTCGCTGGAGGTCAAATTGACACCTGAGGAAATCGCGGCGCTGGAATCGCCTTACGTTCCGCATGGGGTTGCTGGATTTAAGTGATCGGGGATTTTTTTTGGGGGGGCCGCCGGCCTAGATTGATGAAGCCACATTGCCTGCTTGGCCGCTCACCCCAACCCTCTCCCCGTTTTGACGGGGAGAGGGGGTTTTCCTGCCAAACCCACGTCCCGTCTGCACGGTGAACGCGAGTTGATTTGCTCGAGCGTCCCCTCTCCCCGCGAGCGGGGAGAGGGCTAGGGTGAGGGGCAGTCCCAAGCTCTGAAGCCGATTGACCACGCGGAAAATCGCGCAAAAGTGACTTCACGAGCCGGTCATAGTTGAGGCTTAACTGATCAAAGTTCCTTACCCCCGAGGATGATATCCCATGATCACAGTTCCCTTCGAGGCGCGGCGCTTTCAGTCGACCGCGGCCTATTACCTGCGCTATCGCATCCCCTATCCGGACAAATTGATTACCCGCGTTGCCGAACGCAGCGACCTCAAGCCCGGCGACCATGTGCTCGATCTCGGCTGCGGTCCCGGCCAGCTCGGCATCGCCTTCGCGCGGCTGCAGGGTGCGGCCGTGACCGCCATCGACCCGGAGCCGGAAATGCTCGCGGAAGCCGCGCTCGGCGCAAAGCAGGCCGGCGTCGATATCAACATCCGACAGGGCTCTTCCTACGACCTCGGTCCCGATATCGGCAGGCTGCACCTCTGCGTCATGGGCCGTTCGTTCCACTGGATGGACAGGCCGGCAACGCTTCAAGCGCTCGATAAGCTGATCGAGCCGGGCGGCGCCGTTGTCCTCTTCCACGATAAAGGCATCCTGGCGGAGCCGAACTGGCGCGGTATCCTAGAACCACTGATGGAAACCTATTCGCCCGAGCGCAGCGCGGAAAGGCAGATGCGCCGGAGCAAGGAATGGGCGCCGCATGAAGCCATGCTGCTCGCCTCCCCCTTCCGCAATCTCGAACGGATCGGCATCGTCTCGGAATATACGAGGGATATCGAAGAGATCATCGGCCGCATCTTCTCGATGTCGTCAACCTCGCCGCAGGCGCTGGGCGACAAGGCAGCCGATTTCGAGGCGGCTCTGCGCGCCGAGCTGCTTACGGTCGCGCCCGACGGCAAGTTCAGGGAGGTCGTCGAAGCGAACGGGCTGCTCGCCTTCCGCGATTAGACGAAGGTCAGCCATTGCTTTCATCCGGCAGCGGCGAAAGCTCCTGCCTGGTCGCCGACAGGAATTCCTGCGACAGCTCAGCGTTATCCATTGCGCGCGCCAGGATGACGGCGCCGACCATGGCCGAGAGGCTGGCAAATGCCTTGCGCCGGCGCTCCTCCGGCGTTTCGCCGGGAACGATCTCTTCCAGCACCTCGACCAGTCCCATCAAGCCGCCCGTGAAGGTGGACTGCATCTCAGGACCGTGGCGGCTGACCTCCTGCGTCAGCGCCGCGAAGACGCAGCCGGTCGCATGCTCCACGACGTTGCGATGCGACAGATAATGGGCAAGCAGCGCTTCCAGCGGCTGTTCGGGCGAACTTGCCGCCACTTGCTTCCAACGCTCCAGCGAGCGCGCCACCAGCGCTTTGCTCGCCTCGCTGGCAAGTTCGTCCTTGGAATCGAAATGGCCGTAGAAGCCGCCATGCGTCAGCCCGGCCGCCTTCATGATCTCGGCGACGCCGATGCCGTCGAAGCCCTTCTCACGGAAGAGCTCGCCCGCCACGGCAAGGATCTTCTCGCGATTCTCGGCGAATTTCTCCCGGCTCACTCTCATCAAAAAACTCCATCAGAGCATCAATAAATCTGTATTGACAATTTATATGATGACCATCATCAATACGCAACAAATATGATAGCAATCATGTAAATGCCTTTGCACAAACGTTCAAGCCGGGAGAACGGCAGGGCGCTAGATGTGGTACGGTACCCCCAACTGTCCGCGATCCAGCGTTTTCGCAAGTCCGGTCTGACGGCACGCTACCCAACCTGATTGGAACGCAGCTCATGGTTTCCACTACCCTTGCCTCGACGCTCGCCCGGCGCAACATCCATTACGGATGGGTCGTCGTCGCCGCCACCTTTCTCACCATGCTGGTCACGGCCGGCGCCATGGGCGCGCCCGGCGTGCTCATCAAGCCGCTGGAGGACGAATTCGGCTGGAGCACCTCCTCCATCTCGTCCGCGCTTGCCGTCCGCCTCGTACTGTTCGGCCTCATGGGTCCCTTTGCCGCCGCCTTCATGAACCATTTCGGCGTGCGCAAGGTCATCGTCTTTGCACTGGCGACCATCGCCGTCGGCTTCATCGGCTCGCTCTACATGACGCAGGTCTGGCAGCTGCTGCTCTGCTGGGGCATCATCATCGGCTTCGGCACCGGCCTCACCGCCATGGTGCTCGCCGCAACCGTCTCGACGCGCTGGTTCACCAAGCATCGCGGCCTCGTCATCGGCATGCTCTCGGCAAGCTCGGCGACGGGACAGCTCGTCTTCCTGCCGCTGATGGCGGAGCTGACGACGCGCTACGGCTGGCGCACGACGGTGCTCTTCGTCTGCGGCATGATTGCCGTCGCCGCCCTCGTCGTGCTGCTCCTGATGCGCGACCGTCCCTCGGACGTCAACCTGCCGCTGGTCGGCGAAATCCATATCACACCGCCGCCGGCGGCAACCAAGAACCTGAAGGCCGCACTCGCCTCTCCGATTGCCATTCTGCGGGAGGTTTCCACCACATCGACCTTCTGGATCCTCTTTGCCACCTTCTTCATCTGCGGCCTGTCGACCAACGGCCTGATCCAGACGCATTTCGTTACGCTTTGCGGCGATTTCGGTATCGTGCCGGTGGCTGCTGCCAGCGTGCTTGCCGTCATGGGCATCTTCGATTTCTTCGGCACGATCGGCTCCGGCTGGCTCTCCGACCGCTTCGACAATCGCTGGCTGCTCTTCTGGTATTACGGCCTGCGCGGCCTGTCGCTGGTCTACCTGCCCTTCAGCGATTTCACCTTCTACGGCCTGTCGATCTTCGCCGTCTTCTACGGCCTCGACTGGATCGCCACCGTGCCGCCGACCGTCAAGATCGCCGCCGACCGCTTCGGCCGCGAAAAGGCCGGCCTCGTCTTCGGCTGGGTCTTCGCCGGCCACCAGCTGGGGGCCGCCACCGCCGCCTATGGCGCCGGCCTCACCCGCACGGAACTGAACACCTACCTGCCCGCCTTCTTCGTCGCCGGCGCCTTCTGCCTGCTCGCCGCCATCCTGGCGATCACGCTGCAAAAGTCCGGCTCCACCAGCAAAGGCCCGGCCATGGCGCACTGAGCCCCAAACGGCAAAAAGCCCATGGCGCCCACCCACGCCATGGGCCAAACCGCAACCCTGCGGAAACACTCGCAATATCTGCCATCCCCGGCTTGCGCGCCCCGCCGCTCACATGCTAGACAGCCGCCTCGTCAGTATCCCGTTGCCCCATTGGCGGAATTGGTAGACGCGCTCGACTCAAAATCGAGTTTCGAAAGAAGTGCTGGTTCGACTCCGGCATGGGGCACCATCGGACGAGCAAATTATTGTTTCTTATGCAATATTAGTTCTATATAAGTATCAGAACCCATCTTTGTTTTCATTAAAAGCTCTAAACTCCAAACACTCAGCAATTGCTATAGGCGCTTGCGTTGCAAGAAAAATTCTCAGCAATTTTTAGCGCCGATGCGCAAGCGCAAAAATGTTGGTTGACTTAAGACGGACCACAATCAACTCTACCGCGAGAGGGTTTGAGGGTCATTGACATGCTTAAAATTGTTGCCGCGATAGGCCTCTGCCTGCTCGCTGCGGGCTGCGCACGTTCCAGTGCGATGCGAGTTTCGCAAAACGAGGCAATCATAAGCACGAGCGCCGCGCCGGTTTGCGGAGAAGAGGGCGCAATGAAGGTCGCCGAAAAACAAGCAGCGATCGAAACAATCAAGGCAGGCTATGATCGCTATATAATAGTTGGTCAGCAAGGGCAGGACACGACACATCTGGTTCAGATGCCGGGATCTTACTCAACGACGGGGACTGCGACTTTCGCAGGCAACACCGGTTTTTACCAAGCCAACACCGTCTATCAGCCTGGACCTATATTCGTCACCGGCCGTCATAATCAGAAGCTGGCGGTACATATGTTTAAGAACGGTGAGCCTGGGGCTCAAAATGCGCTTTCTGCGAAGGAAACACTTGGAACTAAATGGGCTGACATCGTTAGAGACGGCGTGATGACCTGTACCGGCTAGAGCATGAGCGCCTGATCGCCGGCCGAAGTCCCAGCATCGGGCATTCCCACCTCCATCACGAAAAATTTTGCCTTTCCGCCACTTCCGTCACTCCCCGACCATTTACAGCCATAATCCTGCCCCCTAAAGGTTTGCAACGCAGCAAAAAGGGGCCCTCATGCTTCGTAGACTTTACGACTGGACCATGTCGCTCGCCGGCCGCAAATCGGCGGAAATCTGGTTGGCCGTTATCGCCTTCGTCGAGAGCTCCATCTTTCTCGTTCCGGCTGATGTGCTTTTCCTGCCGATGTCGCTTGCCAAGCCCGAGCGTGCCTGGCGCTATGCGCTGACGGCGACGGTCGCATCCGTGCTGGGCGGCATTGCCGGCTGGGCGCTCGGCTACTATGCCTTCGAAACCATCGCCAAGCCGATCCTCGAATTCTATGGCAAGCTCGACGCCTTCAACCAGATGAGCGCCGGCATCACCTATGAATGGGTTCTCCTGCTGCTGGTCACATCGGGTCTGGCACATCTGCCGCCGATCAAGGTGGTGACCATCCTCTCCGGCGTCGCCCATATCAATCTCGGCCTGTTCATCGTCTCGGCCATCGTCGCGCGCGGCGCGCGCTTCTTCCTTCTGGCCTTCCTTTTGCGCCGCTATGGCGAATCCATCCGCCATTTCATCGAGAAGCGCCTCGGCCAGATCACCATGATCGCCGCCGCCGTTCTTATCGCCCTCTATGCCGTCTTCCATTTTGCCCTGGCGAGCTGACCAAGGAGCCCCCAGCATGTCCACGACTTCGCCCTCCTCCCGCGCCGGCCTTGGCTATGGCGCATTGCTGACGATCGGCATGGTCGTCGTCATCGGCTCGGCACTCGGCTTCCAGTATATCGGCGGCTATATCCCCTGCGCGCTCTGCCTGGAGCAGCGCCAGCCCTATTACTACGGCATCCCCGTCGCCCTCATCGCCGTGCTGACGGCAGTCGCCGGCCTGCCCTCCTGGATCACCCGCGGTCTCCTCATCATCGCCGGCCTGATGATGCTTGTCGGCGGCGGCATCGGCGTCTATCACGCCGGCGTCGAATGGCATTTCTGGGAAGGCCCGACCACCTGCTCGACGACAGCAAGCAGTGTCACGCAGAACGCCGGCGATCTCCTCGGCCAGCTGAACACCATCAAGGGGCCGTCCTGCACGGAAGCAGCACTGCGCATCCTCGGCCTGTCGATGGCCGGCTGGAACGTGATCGCCAGCGTGATCCTGGCGGCAATCGCTTTTGTAGGTGCGAAGAAGGCGGGTTGACCCCTTCTCTCCCGCGGAGAGAAGGTGGGCGCGAGCAGGCGAGCAAAGCGAAACTGCGAGCGGACGGATGAGGGGGACGAGAAGCGAAGCGACGATGGCCTTGAGCGGCAAGCGAAAGGCAAATTTGCGTGCCGCCGCTCCCCCTCATCCGACCCTTCGGGCCACCTTCTCCCCAAGGGGAGAAGGAAATCCTACGGCTGCAATTCCGAATCCCAGTAGAGATAGTCGAGCCAGCTGTCGTGCAGGTAGTTCGGCGGGAACAGGCGGCCGTTATTGTGCAGGTCCTGCACGGTCGGCTGGTATGGTTTCTGCGCCGGGAACATGCCGGCCTGCTTCGGCAGCTTGCTGCCTTTGCGCAGATTGCAGGGCGAACAGGCGGCCACGACGTTCTCCCAGGTTGTCTCGCCGCCATGGGCGCGCGGGATAACGTGGTCGAAGGTCAGGTCGTCATGGGAACCGCAATACTGGCATTCGAACTTGTCGCGCAGGAAGACGTTGAAGCGGGTGAAGGCGGGATTGCGGGACGGCTGCACATATGTCTTCAGGCACACGACGCTCGGCAGCCGCATCGAGAAGCTCGGTGAGGACACGCACTGATCGTATTCTGCGATGATGTTCACACGGTCAAGAAAAACCGCCTTGATCGCGTCCTGCCAGGACCAGAGCGACAAGGGATAGTAACTCAGCGGTCTGTAGTCAGCGTTCAGCACGAGCGCCGGCAAGGACTGCGGGGAAACTGCAATCGTCAAGGAACCCTCCTGATCGATTCGGCATCTGCACCTGTATATTAGGCCGGTTGTTACAGGATTGTGAAGTCCAATAAATTCAGTGCATAAAGGCAATTTCAGGGAGACGGCCGATTAAACTATAGGCAGCGCATCCCGGCGTGTTTTCACGGCATAATAGGCCCAGAAGAGCCGGGCAGCGACCGAGCGCCAGGGCGCCCAAACCGCGGCTTCCCGGGCGATTGCCTTGGCCAAGGGCCTGACTTCATGGCCGAAAGCCATGCCGACGGCCGCCTGCAGCGCCACGTCGCCGGCCGGAAACACATCTGCGTGACCGCCGCAGAACATAAGATAGACTTCCGCCGTCCAGGGGCCGATTCCCTTGATCGACATCAGCTCGGCAAGCGCCTTTTCAGGTGATTCGGCGCTGAGCGCATGGAGATCGAGGCTGCCGCCGGCAACGGCATCCGCCACGCGGGCCAATGTGTCGTGCTTGATTCGCGATAGGCCGAAGCTCCGCCATGCCTCCGGCTCCAGCCCGGCATAGCCCTCAGCGGTCACCTGTCCCATCCCCGCTATCATCTTCCCCCAGATCGCATCGGCGCTGGCGCGCGAGACGACCTGCGAGACGATGATATGGGCAAGCCCCTCGAAGCCCGGTTCGCGCAGGCGCAGCGGCAAGGTGCCCGCCTCTGCGGCAACGGGCCGCAGGCGCGGATCGAGTTCCAGCAGGGCAGCAAGCCCCCGTTCGATATCGCGCTCATCGCGAATGATCTGCATGACGTCTCGTAGTCCCCGGTTAAAATTCGTGGCAGAAGAAAGCATGATCGAGATTCCCCGTCAAAAGCCGAAGTTCCGTTTTGCCCCGAGCCCGAACGGCCCGCTGCATCTCGGCCATGCGCTGTCGGCCATCCTCAATCACGACATGGCGGCGGAAGCCGGCGGCGATTTCCTGCTGCGCATCGAAGACATAGATCAGGCACGCTGCACACCCGATTTCGAAGAGGGCATCTATAGAGATCTCTCCTGGCTCGGTTTCAGCTGGCAGCAGCCGGTGCGTCGGCAGTCCGAGCACTTTCCGGCCTATCAGCAGGCCCTGCAGACACTTATCGCACGCGGCCTCGTCTATCCCGCCTTCCTGACCCGCGGCGAGGTCAAATCGCGCGTCGCCGCTTTCGAGGCGGATGGCAAATCCTGGCCGCGCGACCCGGACGGCACGCCGCTCTATCCGCCCGACGATCGCGAACGCAGCGATGCCGAGCGGCAGCGCCTGCTGTCATCGGGCATGAAACATGCCTGGCGTCTCGACATGGAGAGGGCATTAGCGGCTGTGGACCAACCATTGCACTGGCAGGAGAGCGGCGACGGCGAGACGGGCACAATCCCCGCCGATCCCGCCGCCTGGGGCGATGTCGTGCTATCGCGCTCCGATGCGCCTTCGAGCTACCATCTCTCGGTCGTCGTCGACGATGCCGTGCAGGGCATCACCCATGTGGTGCGCGGGCTCGACCTCTTCCATGCTACGTCGATCCACCGCCTGCTGCAGACGCTGCTCGGCCTGTCGGAGCCGCTCTATCATCATCACCGCCTCGTCCCCGGAGAGGACGGCAAAAAGCTCTCCAAGAGCATGGGCGATACCGGCATTGCCGAATGGCGCCGGCGAGGCCTCTCACCGGCGGAGCTTCGCCGCCGCATCGGCCTCTGATTTTGCTCCTGGTTCGGCCCGCGGTTCAGAGGGCATCCTTTCCGCAGCTACCTCGGCGGCCGCGCGGCTTGCCACCTTGCCGAACAGCAGCCGCCGCACGCGGAACTTCATCAGCGCCGCATTGACCTCCGCCCCCATGATGAAGATCACGGCGAGCATATAGAGAAAAATCAGCACGATCATCACGGACGCCAGACCGGCGTAGGTGGCGGTATAATTGGCGAAGGTCGAGAGATAATAAGCAAAGAGCACTGCGCCGATCGACCAGAAGACCAGCGTCAGGATCACGCCGGGGATCACGTCGAACACCCGCCTGCGCCCGGCCGCCAGCCACAGATGCAGGATCATCAGGCCCGCCAGCAGCAGAAAGATCGTGCCGTAGATCCGCCAACTGAAGACGATGTCGAGGATATCGGCGAGCTTGGGCAGCCACTGCCTAGTGTAATTCAGCGCGAGCGGCACGGCGACAAGCAGGATGCTGAGGATGGCGAAGATCAGCACCGCGATCAGCACATAGCCGAGGCTGGCGAGACGGTTGAAATACCACGGCCGCGTCTCAGGCACGCGATAGGCGCGGTTCAGCGATATGCGCAGCGCCTCGACGCCGTTCGACGCAAAATAGGCGGCCGCAAGCACCGAGATCGTCAAAAGCCCGCCGCGCGGAATGGTCAGCACCTGCACGACCTGGTCGGCGAGCGGCTTGGCGATCGCCTCCGGCCATGTGTCGAAGATCAGATGCACGGCCGTCGACGAAAACTGGCTGGCGCCGAGAAAGCTCGCGAGCGCCGTGCCGAAGATCAGGAAAGGAAAAACCGCCAGCAGCGTCGACAGCGCCACATGGCTTGCCATGGCAAAGCCGTCATCCTCGACGAAATGGAACACTGCGTCGTAGATCACTTTGTAAATCGTCCGCAGGGCTGTCGGCATTCCATCTCCGCTCGGCGTCGGCATTCATCCCGGCCGATACCGCCGGTTGTCGATTGTATCGGGTTCCTGAATATGGGAAACGAGTTTCGGTTTGTACAGGAATCATCTTCCCATGACGGAACAACGCACGATACTCGTCACTGGTTGCTCCTCCGGCATCGGCGCTTATTGCGCGCGGGCACTGAAGGCCGACGGATGGCGCGTCTTTGCAACCGTGCGCAAGGAAGACGATCTCGCCGCGCTCGAAGCCGACGGCATCGAAGCGCTGCTCCTCGACTACACAAAGCCTGAGACCATTTCCGCTACAGTAGCAACGGTACGCGAGCGTACGGTCGACCGTATCGACGCCCTCTTCAACAATGGCGCCTACGGGCAGCCGGGCGCCGTCGAGGACCTGACGACCGATGTACTGCGCGAACAGTTCGAAGCTAACTTTTTCGGCTGGCACGAGCTGACGCGTCAGATCCTGCCGCTAATGCGCAAACAGGGCCATGGCCGCATCGTCAATTGCTCCTCCATTCTGGGACTCGTCCCCTACCGTTTCCGCGGCGCCTACACGGCCTCGAAATTTGCGCTCGAAGGGCTGACGATCACGCTCAGAATGGAACTGCAGGACAGCGGCATCCATGTCAGCCTGATCGAACCCGGCCCGATCGCGACGCGGTTTACCGCCAATGCGCTCGCCAAGATCAATGAGCACATCGAGCTCGCAGGTTCTCTCCATGCGGTGGAATACCGCAGGCAGCTCAGGCGGCTTGATGGATCAGGCCCGATCAGTAAACATAAATTAGGCCCGGAAGCGGTCTATGATGTGCTAAAATCGGCTTTGAACGTTAGAAATCCGCGCCCGCACTATCTGGTAACGACACCGGCCAAGCAGGGCGTGCTCTTGAAAAGGCTATTGCCGGCTAACCTTTTCTATCGTCTGATGCGCCGGCTGGATTAGAGCAATACCAGGAAAGGCGCAAAGCGACTTTTCCGCTTGAGATTGCTCAAAATGACGACAATGGGTGACTTGAAGCTTCTGCGGAATGCCGAGCGACCCTGAAGACAAGGATGGAGGAGCCATGTCTACCGTTACTTATGTTGCCGCCATCATTGTCATGGGACTTGTCGCGATCGTTCTTGTTCGCGGCCTGCTGAACATGATGAAAGGCGACAACCCGAACCTTTCGAACCGGCTGATGCAGCTGCGTGTGTTGCTGCAGGCAGTCGCGGTGATCCTGATCATGCTGACGCTCTGGCTGACCGGCGGCGGCCGCCCGGCCTAGAGCCGGATGATTTTAGGTCTGTTCGACCTAAAATCTGAAACCGCTCACACTTTTCGGCATCATGCTCGAAAGCTATTCTGAGAAAAGTGCGAAGCGGTTTTCCGTCCGGAATTAAGTAAAACAAAGGGTTAGAGCATTTCGCGATCCGAAGAAAAGCGAAAGGCTCTAACCACAGGAACACGATGGTCAAGCTCAACAAGATCTATACCAAGACCGGCGATGATGGGACGACGGGCCTTGCCGCAGGTCCCAGGCGGCTCAAGCACGATCTGCGCGTCGAAAGCTATGGCACGGTCGATGAAGCCAATTCCGCCATCGGCGTCGCCCGGCTGCACATGGGTGACATGCCCGAGATCGACGCGCTGCTGATGCGCATCCAGAACGATCTCTTCGATCTGGGCGCCGATCTTTCGACGCCCGAAACGGACGAGCCCCTACCCTATGAACCCTTGCGCATCACCGACCATCAGGTCGAACGCCTGGAACATGATATCGATTTGCTCAATGCCGATCTCGAGCCGCTGAAATCCTTCGTTCTGCCGGCCGGAAGCGCCGCATCTGCCCATCTGCACCTCGCCCGTACCATTGCCAGACGTGCCGAGCGACTGATGGTGGCACTGTCGCGTGAGCAAGGCGAACGCGTCAGCCCGGCGGCCCTGAAATACGTCAATCGGCTCTCCGATTTGCTTTTCGTTGCGGCGCGCTACGCGAACGATAAGGGCCGAGGCGATGTGCTCTGGGTTCCCGGCAAGAATCGATAGCGACACATGCCAATCGCCAGGGCACACATATTGACGTTGACGTAAACGTTATTTATGCCTTTCAAGCAATTCGTCTCTCGGCGGCCTGGAAGCGTTGTAATTGGGAAAAAAACGCGTATCCATGTCGCCATTCGACAAATGGAATGGCGCTAAACAGCGCATGTTCTCGGGCGGTCATGTTGAAGGAAGGATTCCATGAAGATTCTCGTCCCCGTCAAGCGGGTTGTTGACTACAACGTCAAGATTCGCGTGAAGCCGGATGGTTCCGGCGTTGAGCTTTCGAACGTGAAGATGTCGATGAACCCGTTCGACGAGATCTCGGTTGAAGAGGCGCTGCGTCTGAAGGAAGCCGGCAAGGCCGAGGAAGTGGTGGTCGTATCGATCGGACCTGCCAAGGCCGAGGAGACATTGCGCACGGCGCTCGCCATGGGCGCGGATCGCGCCATCCTGGTCGAGACCGACGATGCCCTCGAGCCGCTCGCCGTCGCCAAGATCCTGAAAGGCGTCGCCGAGACCGAACAGCCGGGCCTTATCATCGTCGGCAAGCAGGCGATCGATGACGACTCGAACCAGACCGGCCAGATGCTGGCAGCCTTGCTCGGCACCGCCCAGGCAACCTTCGCCTCGAAGATCGAGATCGGTGATGGCAAAGCCCAGGTCACCCGCGAAGTCGATGGCGGCCTGCAGACGATCGAAGTCAAGCTTCCAGCCGTCGTCACGTCAGACCTGCGCCTGAACGAACCGCGCTACGCTTCGCTGCCGAACATCATGAAGGCCAAGAAGAAGCCGCTCGACAAGAAATCGCCTGCCGATTTCGGCGTGTCGACCGAGCCGCGCCTGAAGGTCCTGAAGACGGAAGAGCCCGGTGGCCGCAAGGCAGGCGTCAAGGTCGGCTCGGTTGCCGAGCTGGTCGAAAAGCTCAAGACCGAAGCCGGCGTGCTTTAACCCAGTCCGAACGAGGAGTTAGACATCATGGCCATTCTTCTTCTGGCTGATCACGACAACGCCCACCTCTCCGATCAGACCGCCAAGGCGCTGACGGCGGCCGCAAAGATCGGCGGCGACATTCATGTGCTCGTCGCCGGCGCTGGCGCCCAGGCTGCGGCCGAGCAGGCGGCAAAGCTGTCCGGCGTCTCCAAGGTACTGGTCGCCGAGGATGCAAGCCTCGCCAACAATCTCGCAGAACCGCTGGCAGCTCTGATCGTTTCGCTTTCCGGTTCCTATGACGTGATCATCGGCGCCGCGACCTCGGTCGGCAAGAACGTGCTGCCGCGCGTTGCCGCCCTGCTCGATGTCGCCCAGGTCTCCGAGATCATCGAAGTCGTTTCCGCCGACACCTTCAAGCGGCCGATCTATGCCGGCAATGCCATCCAGACGGTGCAGTCGACCGACGCCAAGAAGGTCATCACTGTGCGCACGGCCTCCTTCGCCTCCGCTGCCGAAGGCGGCTCTGCTGCGATCGAGACGGTGTCCGCCGCGGCCAATCCCGGCCTTTCCACCTTCGTCGGCGATGCGCTGTCGAGCTCGGATCGTCCGGAGCTGACGTCGGCCAAGATCATCATCTCGGGCGGCCGTGCACTCGGCTCTGCCGAGAAGTTCCGAGAAGTCATCCTGCCGGTTGCCGACAAGCTCGGCGCTGCCGTCGGCGCTTCGCGCGCTGCCGTCGATGCCGGCTATGCCCCGAACGACTGGCAGGTCGGCCAGACCGGCAAGGTGGTCGCACCGCAGCTCTACATTGCCTGCGGCATCTCCGGCGCCATCCAGCATCTGGCCGGCATGAAGGACTCAAAGGTCATCGTCGCCATCAACAAGGACGAGGAAGCCCCGATCTTCCAGATCGCCGATTACGGCCTCGTCGCAGACCTCTTCGAGGCACTGCCGGAACTCCAAAAGGCGCTTTGATCGCGCCCACCGGCCTTCTCGCAGTTGCGAGAGACTGGAAAATCGTCTCTTATAGGTCTATCAATCTTTGCCGGGCTAGAAATGGCCCGGCAAATTTGAGTTAAAAGCATAGCGCATCGCCAGGAGCGCGCCGGGGAGTTGGCAATGAGTTCGCTGAAGACGATCGGTATTATCGGCGCGGGCCAGATGGGTTGCGGCATTGCCCATGTGTCCGCCATGGCCGGCTACAAGGTTCATATCTACGATCTCGCGCAGGACCGCATCGAAAGCGGGCTAGCCACCATCAACGGCAACCTCGCCCGCCAGGTCGCGTCCGGCAAGACGACCGACGAGGAACGCAAGGCAGCGCTTGCCCGCATCACCGGCTCTGCCGATCTCAACGATCTCGCTCAGGTCGATCTCGCCATCGAGGCTGCGACGGAAGACGAAAGCGTCAAGCGCAAGATCTATGCGCAGGTGTGTCCGGTGCTGAAGCCCGAAGCGCTGCTCGCAACGAATACCTCGTCGCTCTCGATCACCCGCCTTGCGTCCGCCACCGACCGTCCCGAGCGCTTCATGGGCATCCACTTCATGAATCCGGTTCCGGTTATGAAGCTGGTGGAACTGGTGCGCGGCATCGCCACCGACGAATCGACCTTCTCCACCGCCAAGGACTATGTTTCCTCGCTGGAAAAGACGATCACCGTCGCCGAGGATTTCCCCGCTTTCATCGTCAATCGCATCCTGCTGCCGATGATCAACGAGGCGATCTACACGCTCTATGAAGGCGTCGGCACCGTCGATGCCATCGATACCGCCATGCGGCTGGGCGCCAACCATCCGATGGGTCCGCTGCAGCTTGCCGACTTCATCGGCCTCGACACCTGCCTTTCGATCATGCAGGTGCTGCATGACGGGCTCGCCGACTCCAAGTATCGCCCCTGCCCGCTGCTGGTGAAATATGTCGAAGCCGGTTGGCTCGGCCGCAAATCGGGCCGCGGCTTCTATGACTACCGCGGCGAAACGCCGGTTCCGACGCGATAAAACACCCTCGCCCCTTCGGGGAGAGGGTCGCGCGGCAGCGCGGGGTGAGGGGGCGTTACCGGCAAGACGCTGCTTCTTTGCCCAGCGACGCGTTTGCTATGACACTCCCCTCATCCGCCCTACCAGGCACCTTCTCCCCGAGGGGAGAAGGTGAAAAATCAAATCCCAGCCGCAGCCTTCACCAACGCTTTCGCATCCTCGCTGTCCCAGGCCGCCGGTCCGTTCATCGCCGACAGCAGGCAGCCCTTGTCGTCAATCAACAGGGTCACCGGCAAACCAAAGGCCAGCCCCTGCTTCTTCAATACGTTGAACACGCCCATCGTGTTGTCGCGATAGTAGCCGAGCTTGTCGATGGCATATTCCGCACGAAAGGCCTTGGTCTTTTCATCGTCGCCGGTATCGATGTTGACGGCGACCACCTCGAACTTGTCGCTGCCGACGCTCTTCTCAAGCGCATTCAGTGCCGGCATTTCCTCACGGCACGGCACGCACCATGTCGCCCAGACATTTAAGAGCACGGTCTTGCCGGCGAAATTGCTCATCGACAGCGACTGCCCGTCAGCCCCCTTGAAGGAAACACCCTGGAGCGCGATCGGCGCCGGCGGCACGCTCATGGCGGCGACCTGCCCCTTGGTGAATGGCGTCAGGGCAGCAGCGCGATCCCTGGCCGACCCGCACTGATCGGCTGAGGCCGTTTCACCAATGCCATTGCCATACCCCGCCTCCTTCACGTATACCGCTGCCGCACCGGCAATAACCCCGGCGACGGCGGCAAGCATAACAAGTTTCATGGACGGCAGACCGAACGGCTTCTTTGCTGTCATTTCATTCTCCAGGTGGGCATCTCATGACTGACGGCACGGACACCAAATCCTCCAACCAGATGTGGGGCGGGCGTTTCGCTTCCGGCCCCGCGGCAATCATGGAGGAGATAAATGCCTCGATCGATTTCGACAAGAAGCTGTTTGCCCAGGACATCCGCGGCTCAATCGCGCATGCGAGCATGCTCGCCAATCAAGGCATCATTTCAACCGAGGATAAAGACAAGATCGTTCACGGGTTGAACACGATCCTGTCAGAGATCGAAAGCGGCAATTTCGAATTCTCACGCCGCCTCGAAGACATCCACATGAACGTCGAGGCGCGGCTTGCGACCCTGATCGGCCCGGCTGCCGGCCGTCTGCACACCGCTCGCTCGCGCAACGACCAGGTGGCGCTCGATTTCCGCCTGTGGGTGAAGGAAGAGCTGCAGAAATGCGAGCAGGCGCTGACCGAGCTGATCGCGGCCTTCCTCGACCGTGCCGAGGAACATGCCGACAGCGTCATGCCTGGCTTCACCCATCTGCAAACGGCGCAGCCCGTTACCTTCGGACATCACTGCATGGCCTATGTCGAAATGTTCGGCCGCGACCGCTCGCGCGTGCGCCATGCCATCGAGCACATGGACGAATCGCCGATCGGCGCCGCGGCGCTCGCCGGCACCGGCTTTCCGATCGATCGCCACATGACGGCCAAGGCGCTCGGCTTTCGCGAGCCGACCCGCAACTCGATCGACACCGTCTCCGACCGCGATTTCGCCCTCGAATTCCTGTCGATTGCCGCCATCGCCGGCATGCATCTATCACGCCTTGCCGAAGAGATCGTCATCTGGTCCACGCCGCAATTCGGCTTCGTGCGCCTGTCCGACGCCTTCTCCACCGGCTCCTCCATCATGCCGCAGAAGAAGAATCCGGATGCCGCTGAACTCGTGCGTGCCAAGACCGGCCGCATCAACGGCTCGCTGGTGGCGCTGCTGACGATCATGAAGGGCCTGCCGCTCGCCTATTCCAAGGACATGCAGGAAGACAAGGAACAGGTCTTCGACGCTGCCGCGAGCCTGGAACTCGCCATTGCCGCCATGACCGGCATGATGCGTGATATGACGATCAACACCGCCCGCATGAAGGCCGCCGCCGGCTCCGGCTATTCCACCGCCACTGATCTTGCCGACTGGCTGGTGCGCGAAGCGGGCCTGCCGTTCCGCGATGCCCACCATGTGACGGGCCGCGCCGTGGCGCTTGCCGAAAGCAAATCCTGCGAGCTGGCGGAGCTGTCGCTTGCGGATCTGCAGGCAATCCATCCGGATATCACCGACAAGATCTTCGATGTCTTGACGGTCGAGGCCTCGGTCGCCAGCCGCAAGAGCTTCGGCGGCACGGCGCCCTCGGAAGTGCGCAAGCAGATCGCCTTCTGGCGCGCCCGCAACTAAGAAAATCGGCGAAAGTCACAACCAACAATCAGGGTGCACAAGGCCTGGAAACTTCGCTAAGAAGAGTGACTTCCGCGTTTGCCGCCCAAGAGGATTTCGATGCAGATCAACATGCCGCACATCATCCGCCTGACCGTCGTGCTTTCGGTCGTCGGCCTTGCCGTCGTCGGATGTGGCCGCAAAGGCCCTCTCGATCCTCCGAGTGCTCATGCGACCAAAGGCGGGGACGTCTCCAAGCCGACGAAGGAGCCGGGCACGGAGGACAAGAAGTTCTTCCTCGACCCGCTTCTCTAATTAGGCAACGACCGTGAACCATTTTGAGTATCGCGACGGCATCCTCTACGCCGAGGATGTACCGGTTCCGGAGATCGCCAAGGCGGTCGGTACCCCCTTCTACGTCTATTCGACGGCTACGTTGGAACGCCACTACCGCGTCTTCGCGGAAGCCTTCGACGATGTCGATGCCATGGTCTGCTATGCCATGAAGGCCAATTCCAACCAGGCGGTGCTGAAGACGCTCGGCCGCCTCGGCGCTGGTGTCGATGTCGTCTCTGTCGGTGAGCTGCGCCGCGCACTGGCCGCAGGCATTCCCGCAAGCCGCATCATGTTCTCCGGCGTCGGTAAGACGGCGCAGGAAATGGACGCGGCGCTCGAAGCCGGCATCTACTGCTTCAACGTCGAATCCGAACCGGAGCTGGAAGTGCTGAACCAGCGCGCCGTCCGCGCCGGCAAGGTGGCACCCGTCTCCTTCCGCATCAATCCCGATGTCGATGCGCGCACGCATGCGAAGATTTCGACCGGCAAGAAGGAAAACAAGTTCGGCATTTCATGGCAGCGCGCCCGCGCCGTCTATGAACGCGCCGCCAACCTGCCTGGGATCAAGGTCACCGGCATCGACATGCATATCGGCAGCCAGATTACCGAGCTGCAGCCCTTCGACGACGCCTTCAAGCTGCTGCGCGACCTCGTGGAAACGCTGCGCGGCGATGGTCACGATATCCATCATGTCGATATCGGCGGCGGCCTCGGCATCCCCTATCGCGACGACAACAATCCGCCGCCGCTGCCGGATGCCTATGCCGAAATCGTCAAGAACCAGTTGCGCGGCCTCAACTGCCGGATCGTCACAGAGCCCGGTCGCCTGATCGTCGGCAATGCCGGCATTCTCGTGACGGAGGTCATCTATGTGAAGGATGGCGGCGACAAGAGCTTCGTCATCGTCGACGGCGCCATGAACGACCTCATTCGCCCGACGCTCTACGAAGCCTATCACGAGATCAGGCCGGTTGCTGTCGGCGATGTGAGCACGCCGCGCATCAAGGCCGATGTCGTCGGCCCGGTCTGCGAAACCGGCGATTATCTGGCGCTCGACCGCGAGATGGCACTGCCGAAGCCCGGCGATCTCCTCGCGGTCGGCTCGGCCGGTGCCTATGGCGCCGTGCAGGCCGGCACCTATAACAGCCGGCTTCTGGTTCCGGAAGTGCTGGTCAAGGGCAATGAATTCCACGTCATCCGCCCGCGCGCGACTTATGAAGAGTTGATCGGCCTGGATTCGATTCCGGCCTGGCTTGAGGGATAATCGGCTTCAATCCATGATTTCGGGGGACGGTGGAATAGCCGCCCGACCCGATCACGTTTCGGCGAAGTCCGGTGAAAAAGCAGCCTTTCATGCCCGTTGCCCTCGTCTTCGCCACAAAGAATGTTATCTTTGATTGAATGGTGTCTCGCCGAGCACCGCGTGTGGGACGCCGCGCCACCCAAACGGGCTACTAGCCAACGTCAGATCGGGAGAAGACCGGACCGATGACCAGCCCCAGCAACCCTAAGAAGGGCGCTTTCGCCACCCGTCCGGCGCTGGCGCGCATGGTTGCGGTCAAGCGTCTCTTTGCTCGGCTGGTTCTGGTCAGCGAACAGCTTCTGCCACGGCTGTTGTTACCGGCATCCATTCTGGCCCTTTTCCTCTCCGTCGCCTGGTTCGGCATTTTCCGCATGCCGCCGGATATTCTGCGCTTTCTGCTGCTTGCCGTCTTCGCGGTCGGCTTCGCCATCTCCCTCTATCCGCTACGCCGCCTGCACTGGCCGAATACCACAGAGGCGGACCGACTGCTGGAAGAGCGCAATGGTCTCGCCCACCAGCCCGTTACGGTGCAGGAAGACGAACCGGCGCTCGACACCCCGTTTGCGCGTGCACTCTGGCGCGAACACCAGACGCGCATGGCCGAGCGCATCGCCGCCCTGGATGCCGGCCTGCCCAGGCCGGATATCACGCGCTACGACCGCTTTGCATTGCGCGCAATTCCAGCGCTGCTGCTCGTAACGGCCTTCAGCTTTTCCATGTCCAACAGCGGCGGCTCGCTCAGTGATGCCTTCACGGCATCGACCTCCACCTCGAGCAATCCGGATGTCCGCGTCGATGCCTGGGTCACCCCGCCCTATTACACCGGCGAGCCTCCGGTCTATCTAACCGGCAATGTCGACAATGCCGGCAATAGCCTGAACGTGCCGCAATTCTCCGAGCTCACTGTACGTGTTTCAGGTGCTGCCACGGATGAGAAAGTGCTGTTCCAGGCGGCTGGCGCGGAAAAAGGCGCCGAAATACCCGAGCAGGCCGCTGATGCCGACGAGCAGGGCCTGGCTGGCACAAAACCTGCAACGCCTACCGCCGTGCCGCCCGCAGCAAACGGCACCGGCAATATCCCGGCTGTAGACGGGATGGTCGCACGCACGCACGTCCTGAAGCTCGAAAAGGGTGGCGAACTCACTGTCAACGGCAAGTCCTGGTCCTTCAATGTGGTCATCGATAAACCACCGGAGATCACCTTCGACGGCGTTCCGCATGCGACGGCCAGCGGTGCGCTGGAACTCGGCTTCAAGGTCAGGGATGATTACGGCGTTGAGGAAGCCCGTGCCGAGATCGTGCCGGTGGAATCCGATCCTGCCGCGACGCCGCTCTATGGCTTGCCGGAATTCAAACTCGAAATGCCGCGTCGCGACCGCCGCAATGGCAAGGGTCTGGCAAGCCATGATCTGACTCAGGATCCGCTGGCCGGCAAGCGCGTGCGCATCACCCTCGTCGCCAAGGACGGTGCTGGCCAGACGGGCCGCAGCTCACCTTATGAGATGGTATTGCCGTCCCGTAATTTCAGCCAGCCGCTCGCTGCCGCCGTGGCCGAAGAACGTCAGGTCTTCGCGCTTGATACGCGGAAGATGCCGGAAGCGATCGAACTCAACAAGTCTCTGACCATACGGCCCGAAGAGACAATCCCCGATCTCGGCAACTATCTAGCAATCAAGTCGGCGCTGACGCGCATGAAGCTCGCGAGCAACGAGACCTCGCTGAAGGATACGGCCGATTATCTCTGGCAGATCGCGCTCGGCATGGAAGATGCGCAGCTTACGGACGCGGAAAAGGCCCTGCGCGACGCCCAGCAGAAGCTCTCCGATGCGCTTCAGCGCAACGCCTCGGACGCCGAGATCAAGAAGCTGACTGACGAGCTGCGCAAGGCGATGGACGCCTATATGAAGGAGCTGGCCGAGCGCATGCGCAACATGCCGGCCCAGCCGAACCAGCGTTCCGCCAATATACTGCGCCAGCAGGATCTGCAGCGCATGATGGATCAGATCGAGAATCTCGCCCGCTCCGGCAATCGCCAGGCCGCACAGCAGATGCTTTCCGAACTGCAGCAGCTGATGAACAGCCTGCAGGCCGGCAAGCCGCAGCCTGGGCAGCAGCAGAACCAGGCCAACGACAAGATGCGCGAGCAGATGGACAAGCTCGGCCGCATCATGCGCGATCAGCAGAAGCTGATGGATCAGACCTTCAAGCTTGATCAAGCCATGCGCGATCGTATGCAGCGCGGCGATTCCAACGAGGACGGCGATGGCCTGATGGATCAGCCTATGCCCGGCCTCAACGACCCGATGCGCCCGGATATGGGCCAGCGCAATCAGGGCCAACAGGATCAGCAGCAAGGCCAGAACCAGCAGGGCGATAAGGGCAAGGATCCCACCGATGGCATGACGGCCGATCAGCTGCGCGACGCGCTGAAGCAGCTGCGCCAGCAGCAGGAGGATCTCGGCAAACAGCTTGGCGAACTCCAGAAAAACCTTGGCTCACTGGGCATGAAGCCAAATCAGAATTACGGCAAGGCACAGCAGGAAATGAAGGGGGCGTCCGGTCAGCTTGCCGAGGGCAACGGCGAAGGCGCAGTGCAGGGCCAGGGACGCGCGCTGGACGCCCTGCGCAAGGGCACGCGCGAAATGATGAACCAGCTCATGGCCCAGATGCAGCAGGGACAAGGCCAGGGTCAGGGACAGATGCCGGGGCAGATGGGCCAAGGCGGCCAAAACGGCCGCGATCCGCTCGGCCGGTCGCGCAACGAGGGTGGTTTCTCGGACAACCCTAACGACAACATGGTGCCTGATATCATCAACGCAGAGCGCGCCCGCCAAATTCTCGATGCCATTCGCGAGCGGCTGAGTAACAATCCCACGCTCAGCGAAGAACGGCGCTATCTGGAACGTCTGCTGAATTTGGGTCAGTGAGGCAGCTTTGGACTGCCGCCCATGACGAGAATGGAGCCAGCACGAGGACACCCGTGCTGACCAGAAGCAATGTCAGGCAGCCAAGGCCCGCGCAACAGCCTTGCGGATGTCCGGCAGCGCAAATGGCTTGGCAACGACGTCGACGATCTTTTCCATAAGGTCGTCAGCGCGCTCGCGCTGCTCCGCATAGCCGGTCATCAGCAGGATTTTCATCCCGGGGCACGTCGAATGCGCCTGATGCGCGAGCTCGATACCGTCCATCACGGGCATGCGAATATCCGAGAGAAGCAGGTCGTAGCCGCCCTGTTTCAGTTTCTCCAAGCCTTCTGCGCCGTCGGCTGCCTCTTCGGTCTCGTGGCCGTCCAAGCGCAGCGCGCGGGCGACGAAGCTGCGAAGCGAGTCTTCGTCTTCCGTGATCAGAATTTTTGCCATGGTCCGTGCTCCTGGTCCGTCATGTTCCGCGACCGAAATCATCAGAATTCCGTTTGCGATAGGTAAACAGCGGGCGGGCGATCGGCTCCGTGGTTAACGGTTCGTCATCGCTGGAGCAGAATGGGACAGGCGGACATGCCGCCTGCATTAACTCTGAATCAGGCCTCGGCGTCGCCCGTGACGACACCGACGAAGGGCAATTCGCGGAAGGCGTAGGCGACATCCATGCCATAGCCGACAACGAAATAATCAGGGCATTCGAAGCCGACATAATCGGCCTCCAGCTCTTCCTGGCGCTTGACGCTCTTGTCGAGCAGGACGGCCAGCGTGACGTTGCGGGCGCCACGCTCATAGAGCAGTTCCTTGGCGAAACGCAGCGTACGGCCCGATTCCAGAATGTCGTCGATCAGCAAAACGTCCCGATCCTTGACGTCGCTGTCAATGTCCTTGACGATGCGCACGCCCTGCGACGTCGTGCCGGCGCCGTAGCTCGAAAGCGTGATGAACTCGACCTCCGGGGCAAGCCCGGTCTCATGCAGAGCACGGAGCAAATCGGCTGCGAAGATAAATGAGCCCTTGAGGATGGCGATCACGAGGAGGTCCTTCGTCGGCCCCTTGGCGATTTCCTTCGCCAAGGCATGATTGCGCTCGGCAATCTGCTCGGCAGTGAAAAGCGGCTCGATATTCTTCCCGCGTACAACAGGCATTGATTGGCATGCTCCATGGCTAAGCGGCCCGTGGCCGCCGATCAAGCTCTATAGCGCCGCGTATCACATATGACGCGCAAAGGTCGCTGTAGCACTCTAAAGCAGTAGCCCCTAGCACAATCGGCAAGCCCGACACACCCCCTACGGCATGAAGGAAAGCCGGACATCCGGCGTTTTTCCACCGGGATGCTGCAATCGCGTCGAAAATCCGCGGCTTTCATGCGGCCCGAGGCGATCGACGGGCGTGTCCACAACGATGCTCCTGACCAGCTGGCCGCCGGCAAAAAGATCGGCGCGCACCTGCGGAACCGAAAGCGTAGCACCGCTGACATTCTCGATGATGCCGTTCAATCTCAAGACGGGCAACCCGCTCTCATCCCTTGGCGTCAGCGTCACATGCGAGAACTGCAGCGGATCGGACGTCGCCTCGGCGGGGGTGTTGGAGAGACCGGAAAAACCGCCCGAAAGACCGAAGATCAAGATCGCGAGGCAGACGATGAGCGCAACGAAACTGCGACGCGATGCCTGCTGCAAGACCTCCTCGACACCGCGCAAGACGGACAGGATGCGTGAGAAGGTGGTCTTGCGCGTCACGGGTTGCGGTTTTGGTCTGGTATGCCCGCCATAGCGCATGTTAACGCCGGACGCAGTCCGTCCGCGTGCAGCGGAAACGGTCACGAATTCGGCATCGACGATATCGGGCTTCGGCATGACGTAATGCGCCTGGCCCGACCCCGCTCCTCGTTCGGGCGGAATGAGGTCATAAACCAGCCCCGCCTGCTGTTGACGGTGGCGAAAAGCGCCCATGATGGCCTCCCGTTGCGGTGATCCACATGGTTTCGACGCCCATTGCCAATCTGGGCATTGAAACGAATCCTGCCCAGTCGTAAATTTTATTGGTTAATGCTTCGCAAAGATCGCCATGAATAGGGCGCCTTTCCAGAAAAATTTACCGGCTGTTAATGCCATTGGTTAACAAGTCGCCTGATTGAACCCTGCGGAAGACTGGACTGCCCGTTGATTCATTTTGAGAACGTCGGTTTGCGCTACGGCATGGGTCCGGAAATCCTCCGCGACCTGAGCTTCGACATACCGAGGAAATCGTTCCAGTTCCTGACCGGCCCCTCCGGCGCCGGCAAGACGACACTGTTGCGGCTGCTCTTCATGTCGCTGCAGCCGACGCGCGGGCTGATTCGCATGTTCGACCGGGAGATCTCCTCGATTCCACGTAACGAACTGCCGCTGCTGCGCCGCCGCGTCGGCATCGTCTTCCAGGATTTCCGGCTGCTCGAACATCTGACGACATACGAAAACGTTGCCCTGCCCTTGCGCGTGCGCGGCAAGGATGAAAGCTCCTATCGCACCGACGTCCTGGAACTGCTGAAATGGGTGGGCCTGGGCGAGCGCATCAACGTGCTGCCGCCAGTTCTTTCGGGCGGCGAAAAACAGCGCGCGGCCATCGCGCGAGCTCTCATCGACCGCCCGGAAATCCTGCTCGCCGACGAACCGACGGGCAATGTCGATCCGCCGATGGCGCGCCGCCTGCTCAATCTCTTTCTGGAGCTTAACCGGCTCGGCACTGCCGTCGTCATTGCGACGCACGATCTCGCTTTGATGGACCAGATCGAGGCGAGACGCATGATCCTATCGGGGGGGCATCTCGATATCTATGACTGACCCCCGCCCCCGCAGGACAGCCCCGAATGCCGGGGCGTCGCGAGCACGCCAAGCGCCCGGCACACCGCCTGCAGAACGCAAGCGCCCGGAGATGCGCGTGCGCCCGACGGGGCCGATCGTGCCGTCTTCGAACATACAGGGCAATGCGCTCATCGTCGTTATCGCCATTATGGCCTTTCTCGCCTGCTTGACGCTCGGTGCGGTCAGCATGGTGCGCTCGACAGCGGCAAGCTGGGAAAGCCAGATTTCCCGCGAGATCACCATCCAGATCAAGCCGGACGACAATCTCGACATGGAAAAGGCGCTCGCGAGCGCCCGCGATATCGCGCTCAGCTTCGTCGGCACCAAATCGGGCCAGATCGTCGATGAAGCGGCAACCGCGCGCCTGCTCGAACCGTGGCTTGGCGCCGGCCTCGATATCAAGGAATTGCCTGTCCCTCGCCTCGTCATCATCACCATCGATGAGACGCATCCACCCGATTTCGAAGCGATGCGCGCATTGCTCAAGGCGCAGATCCCGCAGGCAACGCTCGACGACCACCGCACCTGGGTCGACCGGCTCGTGTCGATGGCGCACACCACCGTTCTCATCGGCACGGGCGTCCTGCTGCTCGTCTTCACCGCCATGGTCCTGACGGTGGTTTTCGCCACGCGCGGCGCATTGTCGGGCAACCGCCATATTGTCGAAGTCCTGCATTTCGTTGGTGCCGAAAGCACCTTCGTCGCCAATGAATTCCAGAAGCATTTCCTGAAGATCAGCCTCAAAGGCTCGGGAGCCGGCAGCGCGCTCGCCGCCTTGTTCTTCGCGACAGCCGGGCTCCTGCAGAGCCATACGATCGCCACACCGCAGACCGATCAGGCAACCGCATTGTTCGGGACCTTCTCCGTCGGCGCGCTCGGCTATATCGGCATTCTCGCCACCATGATCATCATCGCGCTGCTGACGACGCTGACGGCACGTTTCACCGTCATGCACACGATCTATGAGATCGATCTGGTTCGTTCCGATCCCGGGCGGACGGATAGCGTACCGAATTGACGCTTCAGCGATGTTTTTTTACCGTGTGCCAGCCCGTTCCTTGCCGCAATTGGCGTATAATAGCGAATCATGAGCATGGATCTGACGACTCGCAAGACCATAAGTTTGCAGTCGCTGCGGACACGCCCCAGCGGCGATAGACCCGTGCGCCGCAGCCTGTTCCGGCGTCTCTTGCGCTGGGGCGGCTTCGCCTTCATCTTCCTCGCCGCCATCGTTTTCGGCGGCTTCCTGCATTTTGCCGATTCGATCACTACCTTGAAACCGCCGCTCGAGCCGAAGGCCGATGCTATCGTTGTGCTGACGGGCGGCTATCAGCGGATCGATCAGGCGGTGGAGCTGCTACGGACCGGCGCCGGAAACCGTCTCCTGATCTCGGGCGCACATCCGACCACCACGCCGACGCAAATCCGCAAGCTGACGCAGAGTTCCGCCAGCCTGTTCAGCTGCTGCGTCGACATCGGCTACGACGCACTCGATACGATCGGCAATGCCCGCGAAGCGGCAAAGTGGATCCACGCCAGGGGCTACAAGAGCGTTCTCGTTGTCACGAACAACTACCATATGCCCCGCAGCCTCGCCGAACTGAAATATGTCGACCCCTCGACCGATTTCATTCCCTATCCGGTCGTCAACTCCGATCTGAAGGCCAAGAACTGGTTCACGGACCCGAATGCGCTGCGGACGATGATCTCCGAATATGCGAAGGTCCTCCTCGCCGGTGCCCGCAACCTGACCGGCCTCGGCCGACCGGTAGGCCTGCGCTCGCGGCAGCCGGCTGAAGACGACGACTGAGGCTCGCAGCAAAGGCCGAATCTCGGAGAGGCAACGCGCTTGAAGGCGCGAAACCACGCAAAGATCGACTTTTTATTGACGCTGTAATCGTGTAGGCAAACCTTCAGATGCCGGCGCAAGCCGGTGCATTGGAAAAGCCTCGATGATTATCTTGCGTTCGATCCTGTTCAACACGGCCTTTTATGCCAATCTGATCATTCGCATGATCGTGTTGACGCCGATTTACTTCCTCATGCCGCGCAAGGCGGCCTACGCGATCCCGAAGGCATGGGCGAAATCCAGCACCTGGCTGATGGAGAAGATCGTCGGCACCACCTTCGAGATCGAGGGTCTTGAAAATCTCCCCAAGGGCAGCTTCATCTTCGCGCCTAAGCACCAATCCTTCTGGGATACATTCGCGCTGCTGCCCTATCTCGACGATCCGGTCTATATCCTGAAGCGCGAGCTTTTGTGGATCCCGCTGTTCGGCTGGTATGCGAAGAAGCAACGCATGATCCCGGTGGATCGCAGCGCCCGCGGCAAGGTCATGTTCGATGTCCTGAAGCGCACACGCGAGGAACTTGCTACCGGCCGCCAGCTCATCATTTACCCTGAGGGTACACGCCGCCCGCCAGGTGCGGAACCCGTCTACAAATACGGCATCGCCCGGATGTATCGCGACCTCGGTATCCCCGTCGTCGCCGTCGCCATGCATCCAGGTCTTTTCTGGCCGCGCCGCACCTTCCGCAAATATCCCGGCCATATCAAGGTGCGCATCCTGCCACCGATCGAGCCCGGCATGGATCCCGATGCCTTTTTCGCGCGCCTGATCGAGGAAACGGAAAGAGCGAGCGACGAGCTGCTGGTCGAGACGGTCGCCAACAATCCGCATCTGCCGCTTCCTCCGACCGCAGTCCAGCGCCTGGCCGAAATCGGCAAGACAAAGCCGGTCACCGCCGCAGTCTGAGCGAGCTCTCGATTCTATGCGATAGAATCAGGATGCCTTTCGCATCCGCTCCACCTCGCCGGCGACCTGCTCCAGCCAGTGATCGCGAATGCCCATGTCGCGCAGATGCGTCAGCGTATTGAAGAGATAGGCATCGTTCGGGCCGGAACGCCCATTGGCAGCTTCCACCACATGCGCCGCCTCGATCGCATCCAGCGAGCCGGCATATTGCCTGTGGTTGCGATCGACGACATAGGCGACGGCGGTCACACGCCGCCCGTCGCTGAGCCGAATCGGCAGGGTCTTTTCCAGATAGACGTTGGTGACGAGCTCGCGCTCGCGCAGATAGGTCAGCACCTCATCCCAATCGACGTCGGCAACCCGAAAGGCCATGCCGCGGCAGGAACCGCCGCGATCGAGGCCGAGGACAAGGCCGGGATTTTCTTCCGTGCCGCGATGGACCCAGGAACGGACGCAGAGCGAGCGACGATAACCAAAAATCAGGGCCTCGGCCCGCTCGTCATAATCAAAGCCCGGATTCCACATGAGGGATCCGTAGCCAAACACCCAAAATTCGTCCATATCCAACGCCAAATCACTGTGAAGCTTCAGTCCAACCATTGGAGAACAACATGGCAGCGTCAAGCCAGAGCGTAACGACCGGTCGAGGCAAACGTCTGTGGCTCATCCTTTTTGGACTGGTGGTGGTTCTGGCCGGTCTTTACACCGGCGGTTGGTACTATGCGACCGGTTTCGTCAGAACCAATGTCCTGAAGGCGCTCGGCCAGCAGAACAGCGCCGGCATTGCCGGCAAATGCGAGAACATGGCCTTCAACGGCTTCCCCTTCTCCATCGGCCTGACCTGCGACACGGTGACGGTCGACAACCAGACGCGGGGCGTCTCCACCAGTTTCGACAGGCTCAGCGCCTCCGCACCGGTCTTCCAGCCCAACCATGTGAGCTGGAGCTTGAAATCTCCTGCCGAGTTGCGGACGACGGAGGGCCTAGCCGTATCGGCAGAATGGGCCGACCTGCAATCGAACCTCGTCGCCAAGGGCCGCGGCGTGGCGCAGACACAGACTGTCATCAATGGGCTGAAGGCGGGCGTCGTCTCCTCCGTCA
This sequence comes from Rhizobium sp. BK098, assembly GCF_014193155.1. Taxonomy (NCBI): domain Bacteria; kingdom Pseudomonadati; phylum Pseudomonadota; class Alphaproteobacteria; order Hyphomicrobiales; family Rhizobiaceae; genus Rhizobium; species Rhizobium sp. BK098. Next base: position 59,821 of record NZ_JACHYY010000009.1, read on the forward strand.
CCGGCCAGAGTGTCAATGTCACAGCCGCCCACACGGAGATGCATGCCAGCCAGAACGGCAGCGACTTGGATTTCGCGATCGGCGTTGAAAATGCCAATGCCGTGATCAAGGATTTCCCCCAGGTCCTGCCGACCGCATCCACGAGCGCCAACGTGACGCTATCAGGCAAGGCCGGCCTGCTCGACGGCAGCGACCGAGAGGGGCTTCGCGGCTCGGCAGGCGTGTTGCATCAGGCCGTCATCGATATCGGCGACGGTCGCATCATGACGCTTTCCGGCCCCTTCAATTTCGACGATGAGGGTCTTCTATCAGGCCAGTTCAAGCTGGAGATCAATCAGATCGGGCCTTGGGGCGATAGCCTGACCACGACGCTTCCTGCCGCCAAGAACATCATCAAGACGGCCACGAAGATGCTGAAGGCGCTTGCCAACGGCGGCGATAAGGTTTCCGTCGATCTCACCGCCGATCGCGGCCGTCTCTCGCTCAGCGGCTTCATCCCGCTCGGCAAGATCCCACCGATCTGAGAGGCTGCCCCTCGTCCGCCCTATCGGGCACCTTCTCCCCGAGGGGGAGAAGGCGGAAGAGTAGCTATTCCTTCGCATCCAGCGCATGACGGCCGAAATCCGGCACGTCGACATCCTGGCCGGCTTCGACGATCGAGCGACGAATGGCGCGAGTGCGGGTAAACAGTTCGAAGATTTTGTCGCCGTCACCCCAGCGGATCGCACGTTGCAGCGATGCCAGATCCTCGGAAAAGCGCGACAGCATCTCCAGAATGGCATCGCGATTGTGCAGGCAGACGTCGCGCCACATGGTCGGATCGGATGCGGCAAGGCGGGTGAAGTCGCGGAAACCGGATGCCGAATATTTGATGACTTCCGATTCGGTCACCGTCTCCAGATCATCAGCGGTGCCGACGATGTTGTAGGCGATGAGATGCGGCAGATGCGAGACGATGGCCAGCACCTTGTCGTGATGCTCCGGATCCATCTCGTCGACACGGGAACCGAGTGTTTCCCAGAAGGTGCGCAGCGTCTTGATCGCGGTCTCGTCGGTGCCCGGAACGGGCGTGAAGATGCACCAGCGCCCCTTGAACAGCCCCGGAAAACCGGCATCCGGACCGGATTTCTCCGTACCTGCGAGCGGATGGCCTGGAATGAAATGCACGTTGGGCGGCATATGCGGCTGCATCTGTGCGATCACCGATGCCTTGGTGGAGCCGACATCGGTGATGATGGCGCCCGGCTTCAGATGCGCAGCGATTTCCTTGGCGACGCTCTCCGAAGCGCCCACAGGCACGGAAACGATGACGAGATCGGCGTCTTTCACGGCTTCGGCCGAGGACGGCATATAGCGGTCGCCGAGCTTCAGCTCTTCGGCACGCTTCAGCGTCTCGGCGCTGCGTGTCGAGATCACCACTTCCTTGGCCAGGTCGAGACGCTTGAGATCATGGGCGATGGAGGAGCCGATAAGGCCGATGCCGATAAGGGCGATGCGGTCGAACTGGATGTTGCTCATGCCTTGCGTCCCATAAATTCGGCCAGAGCGTCGATGACGCCGAGATTGGCCTCTTCGGTGCCGATGCTCAAGCGCAGCGAATTCGGGAAACCATAGGCCCGGACGGCGCGCAGAATATAACCGCGGCTCGTCAGAAAATCGTCGGCCTCTGCAGCACGCTTGCCGTCGCTGTCAGGGAAATGGATCAGGACGAAATTCGCAACCGACGGCGTCACCTTGAGGCCGAGAGCCTCGAGCGCAGTCGTCATCTTCTCGATCCAGAGCGTGTTATGCGCGATCGCCTTTTCCGTGAAAGCCTGATCGCGAATGGCAGCGGCTCCGGCAGCAATGGCCGCGCTGTTCAGGTTGAACGGAGCGCGCACGCGGTTGATCGCATCGACGATATCGACCGGGGCATACATCCAGCCGATACGAAGGGCTGCCAGGCCGTAAACCTTGGAGAAGGTACGCGTCATGACGACATTCTGGTTTGCCGAAACGAGCTCAAGGCCAGCCTCGTAGTCGTTGCGGCGGACATATTCGGCATAGGCAGCGTCGAGGATGAGAATGACGTGCTTGGGCAGGCTTGCCTGCAGGCGGCGGATCTCGCTGACTGGCACGTATGTTCCAGTGGGATTGGCCGGATTGGCAATGAAGACCATTTTGGTCTTCTCCGTAACGGCCGCGAGGATCGCGTCGACATCGACGGTGCAATCCTTCTCCCTGACCGTAACCGGTGTCGCGCCGGCGGCCATGATCTGGATCTTGTAGACCAGGAAGCCGTGCTCGGTGATGATGCCTTCGTCACCGGTGCCGAGATAAGTGTGGCAGAGCAGGCCGAGCAATTCGTCCGAGCCAGCGCCGCAAAGGATATTGGCCACATTCAGCCCATGCACATCGGCGATCGCCTGGCGGAGTTCCTTGGCCTGCCCGTCCGGATAGCGCTCGAGATTGCCGGCAGCACCGCGGAAGGCTTCGATGGCCTTCGGGCTGGCGCCAAGCGGCGTCTCGTTCGAGGAGAGCTTGAACACGCGCGCAACGCCCGGTGCATGCTCCTTGCCCGGCACATAGGCGGCTATATCGAGAATGCCGGGACGCGGGACGGGCTTGCTCATTTCCATGCTCATGGGATCGACCTTGGGAAGCGCCGGAAAATTCCGGTTTGTGACACCCCGTCGCATTAAAGCGGATTGATAAATTTGTCGAGTGTCAGCGCTACGGCGAAAGCGTCACGCGCCATCGCGCGTCGTCGGTATGCCGCGCGGTGCAAGCACCGGCACGAAGACGCGGCGCGAGGCGCGGACGGCAACAGGCAGGCCCTGATAAAGCCGCTTCTGCGCCTCGACGATGATGACCCCGGAAAAAGCCGGCCATAGGGTTCGGCCGATCCGCTCGAAGGCGCGGCGCAGCCGCAGCACTGTACGCAGCTTCGAAGGCGGGAAGAACAGCGCCTCCGCGGTCGCACCGGGGGTGAAATTGGTTTCGCGCAGAAGCGAGGTGAGCTGGCCGCGCGAATAGGGCCGGCCGGAGCCGAAGGGCGTATGTTCCATGCGCGCCCACACGCCGGTGCGGTTCGGTACGACGATGACCAGCCGCCCGCCGGGCGCCAGAACGCGCCAGAGTTCCTTGAGCGTCTCCCGCGGGCTTTCGGCGAATTCCAGCGAATGCACCATCAGCACGCGGTCGATCGAACTGTCGGGCAGCGGCAGTTCTTCATCGAAGACCAGGGCCGTCGCCGAGGCCGACCCCATCGGCCAGTTCACCGCGCCCTGACCGGCCGGCATGAAGGCGAAGGTGCGCTCGGTGTCGGCACGAAAGCGGTCGAGATAAGGCACCGCATAGCCAAGGCCGACAAGCCTCTCCTCCGGCATGCGGGCCCAGATGGAGGACAGCGCCATGGCAATCGACTGCTCCGCCAAGCGACCGAGCTCGGAATGATAAAACTGGCGGAGATCGACGATATCGGTATGCATCGAAACAAATGTTATCAGCCGAACGTTGGACTTCAAGGCCGAACGGCTTACATTCTCTACTCACGGAAAAGATGAGGACGATTTCGATCATGAAACCATTGGAATTAGAGATTTTTATCTGCCGTTCCGACAATTACGGCGTCTTGGTCCATGATCCCGAAACCGGATTGACGGCATCGATCGACGCTCCGGAGGCGGATGCCATCCTGAAGGCGGCCGATCGTCGCGGCTGGACGATCAGCCATATCCTGACCACGCATCATCACACCGATCATGTCGAGGGCAATCTGGCGCTGAAGGAACAGTTCGGCTTGGAGATCATCGGCCCGATCAACGAGGCCGTCGCCATTCCGGGCCTCGATCGCGCGGTCGGCGATGGAGATACGTTCGAATTTGCCGGCCATACGGTCAATGTTATCGAAACGCCCGGCCACACCGCCGGACACGTCTGCTATCACTTTGCCGACGACAAGCTGCTCTTTGCCGCCGATACCCTGTTTGCGCTCGGTTGCGGCCGCCTGTTCGAGCGCGCACCAGTCGACATGTGGGCCTCGCTGCAGAAGCTTGCCGTGCTGCCGGACGAAACAGCCGTCTATTTCGGCCATGAATATACGCTCTCCAACGCGCGCTTCGCTCTGACCATCGATCCCGACAACGAGCGGCTGAAGGCACGCGCCGCAGATATCGAAGCCCTGCGGGCGGAAGGCAAGTTCACCATCCCGACGACACTGGCGCTGGAGAAGGAAACGAACCCGTTCCTGCGCGCCGCCGATCCCGCGATCCGCCGCAACCTGCTGATGGAAAGCCGCAGTAACGACGAGGTCTTTGCCGAGATCCGCAAGCGCAAGGATAATTTCTGATGCAGGCAAAGGAGATCATCGAAACGCTCTCCATGCAGCGGCATCCGGAAGGCGGCTGGTACGTGCAGACCTTTCGCGACGAAAACGGCGGCGCCCGCGGCCATTCCACGGCGATCTACTATCTGCTCGAAACCGGCGAACGCTCGCACTGGCATCGGGTGCACGATGCCGCCGAAGTCTGGCACTACTATGCCGGTGCCCCGCTTGCCCTACATCGTTCCGCCGACGGCAAGACCAGCGAAACCCTCATGCTGGGCCTCGACCTGGCAAAGGGCGAGCGCCCGCAGGCGATCATTCCAGCCAACTGGTGGCAATCAGCCGAAAGCCTCGGGCAATTCACGCTTGTCGGATGTACGGTGGCACCCGGCTTCGAATTTTCGAGCTTCGAGATGGCACCGCCGGACTGGAAGCCAGCCTTAGACTGAACCTCTTTTTACCTTTCATCGACATCAAGCAGGGTGCGGCCAGACAGCGCGCAGCGATGGTCTTGAAAAAGCTGTGCGCTGTGTCAGCTTTACACGGGGAGAGTGAAAATTGATTCATCTGGAGGAGGTTTTTTCGTGCGTTTGTTGTTTCCTTTGCTCGTCATGGCAGGCTCTGTCATGAGCGCCCCTGTCTTTGCTCTTGATGCACCGGCCTCGCCGCCGGCCAGCCAGCCCCTGAAAAACTTCGTGACCTCGGTCGAGCAGGATGGCTCGATCACCTTCCGCCTTTATGCTCCGGCTGCAAAAGCGGTTTCCGTCACCTTGGGCTCGCGCGATCCCATCACCATGCTGCGCGACGACGATGGCACTTGGAGTGCGAAGACGGAGGTGCTCAAGCCGAATCTCTACGAATATTACTTCAACATCGACGGTTTCCGCAGCATCGATCCCGGCACCAATGCGCCCAAGCCGCAGCGACAGGTCAATACCAGCCTGATCCTGGTGCCCGGCAGCATTCTCGATATCCGCAATGTGCCCCACGGCGATCTGCGGCTGGTGACCTTGCATTCCAAGGCGCTCGATTCGGAACGGCAAATGTATGTCTATACACCGCCCGGCTACACCGATTCCTCCAAGCCGCTGCCCGTGCTCTACCTCTATCACGGTTTCGGCGATACTGTGGGATCTTGGGTCCTCCAGGGCCGCGCACCGCAGATCCTCGACAACCTCCTTGCTGACAAGAAGATCGAGCCGATGATCGTCGTCATCCCGGATACGGAAACCGACGTGCCGAACGCGATCGCCGAAAACTTCCCCGCCGCCGATCGCCGCGCGAATTTCTATCCGGCGAACGCCGAGGCGGCAGATCGCGAACTGACCGAAGACCTTATCCCGTACATGAAGAAGCATTATCGGGTGCAAAACGAGACGAGCGGCCGAGCCGTGGCCGGCTTGTCTCAGGGCGGCTATCAGGCTCTCGTATCCGGTCTTTCACATCTGGATACCTTCGGCTGGGTCGCAACCTTCAGCGGCGTCAGCACCACGACCGTCCCAAACAAGACCGTCGAGGCCGTGCTGAACGAGCCGGAGAAGATCAACAAGGCCTTGCACAACTTCACGGTGACGGTTGGAAGCAAGGACCAGGTCGTCGGCAAGGATGTCGCGGGCTTGAAGGCGACGCTCGACGACAAGAAGATCAAGCACGAATACCACGAATATCCGGATCTCCAGCATGAAATGGATGTCTGGCGGCCGTCGCTCGTGGCCTTCCTGCAAGAAGTCTTCAAGAAATAAATGGCAGAGGGGACGGCGGAGCTACTCCGCCGCTTCCGCCTGCGTTCGAGCCGTATCGTCCCGGCGCAGGATCATGCGATGGGCGGCCAACACCGCGCCTCCAGTCACGAGCAGGCAGGCAAGCGCTATGCCCCAACTAGGCTCGGCAAAACCGAACAACGTCAAGATCAGCGTCGAGAGCAGCGGTGCGGCGTAGCTCGCCGCGCCGAGGATCTGGATATCGCCGTTCTTGACGCCGTAATCCCAGGCATAGAAGGCGGCCCCGACCGGAAAAAGGCCAAGACCGAGCACCGCGATCCACTGGGCCATATTCTCCGGCCAGATCGTCTCCTCCAGACCAAGGTGGCAGAAAAAGGAGAGAATCGATGTTGCCAGGCAGAAGATGGTGACCACATCGGTGGAAACAGCCTCGAAACGACGAGTTATCAAGGAATAGCCGGACCAGGTGAAGGCGCAAAGGAACGCCGCGCCATAGCCGACGGCATAGGCGCCTTCGAAATGAAAGCCGTTGCGGCCGACAATCAGAACCGTGCCCGCAAGCCCCATCAGCGCACCGACAATATGATACCAACGCAGCCGCTCTCCCGGCAGCAGCGCCGAGCCGACGACGATCAGCAATGGCCAGAGATAGGCGATCAGGCCAGCCTCCACCGCAGGCGCATGGCGCAATGCGGTGAAATAGAGGAAATGATAGCCGAACAGACCGGCAATGCCTGTGGCCCAGACCTTGGCGGGCTGGCGCAGCAGCTGCAGCCGTTCGGGCCTCAGCAGAAGAACGATGATGCCCGGAATGCTGCCGATCGCAAAACAGACGGCAAGCAGCTGGAAGGGTGGCATCTTCCCGGAAGCGACGGTCAAAAGCGCCAGAAACGACCACATCAAAATGGCTGAAAAGCCTGTCAGCGTCGCGCGAAATTTCATCTCTGTCCCCAGCCCCTTGCCGCGGACGCCCCAGCCCGCTCAAGCAATTCGACGAAAATGCATAGCAATTTTCCACTGAAAATTGCGTAGAAATAACTATGGGAATCGTCAAGATTTTCCGTGAAGCAATTGCCCGGTCTAGCTGCCGTACTTTACGGCCGTGATCGTCACCGTCCCGTATTGCGTCGGAATACGGACGTAGACAGGAGCGTAGACATTCATGGTATCCGCCTTGGCGAACCAGATTTCCATATTGTCGCTCTTGGCGAGGTAGAGATAATCCTTGCGCGTGCTCTTATAGCCGCCCTTCGGCGTGAAGCGCACGCCGCAGGCGATGGTCTTGCCCTTGAAACCTTCCGTCGAAAAGGGGTGCGATCCCTTCGGCGACAGCTTCAGATCCATCCGCATCTCGCCGTCGAAGACGGCCAGCGTCTGATTGCAGAGGTTAAGGCTGGGCGAAATCGGAAAGATCATACCCGATATCGGGTCGAGCACGGATTTCAGGTCGCTTTCCGTGACCGGAACCCAGGTGTCCGGCCGTTTCGGCTCGGGCGTGATCGTGTTCGACGTCACGTTGCCGTTGGTATAGGCGACATCATAGGTGCGCTCTTTCTTCCCGCTCTTGTAGAAGAGCGTGTAATGCGTCGCCTGCAGCTTGCTGTCATTGACGACGCCGGTCACATCGGTTTTCGCATCGATCGAGGTGACGAGATCTGCAAGGCCTGCCGAGGTGATGTCGCCGCGAATGGTGAACTGCTTGCCGGTGACCTCGGTTTTGAAATCCGCCCTGGCGATCGGCAGGCCGGCCAGCGAAACGCGATAGCGCGTTTCATGCCGCAGCACATCGGCCAATGCCATGGAGGGCATCGACGCAACGATCGCTGAAATGAGAAGCCACTTCCGAATTTGAACCATGATCAAGGCCTTCAACGAGGATCAGGCAAGTTATATAGTTGCTTTGCTCGCCTGCTGCGAGCGTCAGACAACAGCAGCTTTTTGACGGAATTGCGGGAAAACACAAGGTTTGGCTTGACGCGGCCAGCCTCTCTGACTATAGAACCGCAACTTTCCAATTATGGCCTGTTGGATTGCACGTCGGGTTTTGCCCGACATGTCTATTCGATGGCCGAGAAAAACAAAAGTAGGTGTACCATGTCCCGCATGTGCGAATTGACCGGCAAGGCCGTCCTCGTGGGCAACAACGTTAGCCACGCCAACAACAAGACCAAGCGTCGGTTCCTGCCGAACCTCTGCCAGGTCACGCTGATCTCCGACGTTCTCGGCCAGCGCTACCGTCTGCGCGTTTCCGCTGCAGCGCTGCGTTCGGTCGAGCATCGCGGTGGTCTGGACGCTTTCCTTATCAAGGCAAGCGAAAACGAACTCAGCATGCGCGCTCGCCTGCTGCGTCGCCAGATCGTCAAGAAGTCCGCTGAAGCTGCCGTTGCTGCCTAAGCAGCACTAGCACTTCGCGATTTCATACCGGCTAAGAGGCTTGCACGGATCATGTCCGGACAAGCCTTTTTCCATGTCCGGTTTCTTTCAACTGGTGGCATCTCCCAGGATAAAAAAATGCTGACGATACGTCATACCCTTATCTACGTTCTGCTAATGACGCTGGTCGTCGTCGCTTCCAACATCCTCGTGCAGTATCCGCTGCAGGTGACGCTCGCCGGCATCAATCTCGCGGATATCCTCACCTGGGGAGCCTTCACCTATCCGGTCGCCTTCCTCATCACAGATCTGACCAACCGCCAGTTCGGCCCGAAGGCCGCGCGCAAGGTCGTCTTTGCGGGCTTCGTCGTTGGTGTCGCCCTGTCGTTTTACACGGCACAGCCACGCATCGCGATCGCCTCCGGATCGGCCTATCTCGCCGGCCAGCTGCTCGATATCTCGGTCTTCAACCGCCTGCGCCGCCTGGCCTGGTGGCGCGCGCCGCTGTTCGGCTCACTTATCGGCTCGATGCTGGACACGCTGATCTTCTTCTCCTTCGCCTTCGCGCCCTTCTTCGTCTTCTTCGGGCCGAACGATCCCTTCGCGATCGAATGGGCGCCGATCCTTGGCGCGTTCTACACCTCGGCACCGCGCTGGATTTCCTGGGCGATCGGCGATTTCTCGGTCAAGGTCACCGTCGGCCTCGTCATGCTGCTGCCCTACGGCGCGCTGATGAACATGTTGAAGCCGATGCCGCAGGCTCCGACGGCTTGACGGCCAAAGGATCCGCCGCGCGACCCCATGTGACGCGCGGCACCATTTCCTGACAAAGAAGGATGGCAGCGGCCGAGAATCAGACCGCTCGCCACTCTCAATTCTGGCTGACGATATTGTCGTCATGCAGCTTGAACTCCAGCATCAGGCTGCGCTGCAGAATGGAATGATTGTCATCCGAGACCATGACGAGGTGCAGGGAGCCGTCGGCTGCGCGGAAGACATCCAGGCCCTCCATATTGTCGATCTGTTCTCCAGGCCCTGCCTCGAAGATCGCCTCGCCATCTACGACCGCACCTGGCTTGATATTCGCGCCGGCGATGCGGCGGATACGCACGCCGAGACCATGGATCAGCCCGAAGCGCCGCTCCAGCAGCAATAGATCTCCATCGGGCAGAAAGACGCCGTCGCTGACATTGAAGCCGCCATGGCGCCGGACGGTGAAGCGGCCATTCAACGGCCCGTCCAGAATTGCGGCGAGCAGATTGCCTTGATCGTCCAGGCTGTCTTCGGCAACGATCACCGCACTGCCGGCAAGCGGGCTCGACTGAGGCGCGATCATCAGCGCCTCGAGGCTGCGATTGGAACGCAGCTCCGATCTCGGGATGGGAATGGGCATTGTGCCATCGGGCGGCGAAATTTCGAAACCCGGATCGGGATAGGCATCGACACGGTGGTATTGTTCATAGCTGACGAGGACGTGATTGCCGCGCAGCGCCAAGCCTTCGGCATCCATATCTCCTTTGCCGGCATCTGTGCCGCCATGGCGGTCGATCATCGGCGTGATGCGCGCATCGCGGATACCCTTCAGCCGGCCCTCCTGGTCGCGCTCAATGGCGCCGGTCAGCCAATGGCCGGTATCCAGCACTGAAATGAAATGGCGTTGATCGGGACGGAAGCGAATAGCGGAGATGGCGCCGAGCAGCACATTGTCCGAGCTGAGTTCAAGGCCACCGACAAATTCCAGCGCGCCGAACCGTGTTTCATTCGAACCGGATTTAAAGGTGGAAATCACAGTCGCGCGGATATCTGCCGGACCACCTTTCTCGCCATTATCGCCGGAGCTGCAGCCGGCAAGCAGCGTTGCAAAAACTGCTGCCAACAGGACCGTCTTCTGCCGGCGCAGATCAAGGCCAAAGGAAACAGTCCCTTCCGTCAGAAAAGGCACCGGCCGCAAGGCCGATGCCAAGAGAAGCCTGAGCGGGCTCAGCTGGCGCGGCGCATGCGCGAGCGCGGCATGCTCGTCTGATCTTCGAACAGCGAGGCAAGCTGCTCCGTCATAGCGCCAGCAAGCTCGTCGGCATCGACAATGGTGACAGCGCGGCGATAGTAGCGCGTGACGTCATGGCCGATACCGATGGCCAGCAGTTCCACCGGCGAACGCGTCTCGATCTGGTCGATGACGGCGCGCAAATGCCGCTCCAGATAATTGCCGGGATTGACCGACAGCGTGGAATCATCAACCGGCGCACCGTCCGAGATCATCATTAGGATACGGCGCTGTTCGCGGCGACCGAGCAGGCGGTTATGCGCCCAGATCAGCGCCTCGCCGTCGATATTCTCCTTGAGCAGGCCTTCGCGCATCATCAGGCCAAGATTGCTGCGAGACCGTCTATAGGGCTCATCGGCAGACTTGTAGATGATGTGGCGCAGGTCGTTCAGACGACCGGGCGTCTGCGGCTTGCCACTGGCGAGCCACTTCTCGCGTGCCTGGCCGCCCTTCCACGCCTTGGTGGTGAAGCCGAGGATCTCGACCTTCACGCCGCAGCGCTCGAGCGTACGGGCCAGGATGTCGGCGCAGGAGGCAGCAACCGTGATCGGTCGTCCGCGCATCGAGCCGGAATTGTCGATCAGCAGCGTCACGACCGTATCGCGGAACTGCGTGTCGCGCTCCATCTTGAAGGACAGCGCCTGCGTCGGGTCGATGATCAGCCGTGGCAGGCGGGCCGGATCGAGATAGCCCTCTTCCAGATCGAAGTCCCAGGAGCGGTTCTGCTGCGCCATGAGGCGACGCTGCAGACGGTTGGCGAGCCGGCCAACGGCGCCCTGCAGATGCGCAAGCTGCTTGTCGAGGAAGGCACGCAAACGCTCAAGCTCGGCCACATCGCACAGCTCCTGTGCGGTCGTGGTCTCGTCGAACTCCTCCGTATAGACGTGATAGTCGACCTTCTCGTTGAAATCGGCGAAGGGCGTGTTCGGACGGCGGGTTTCGCCCGGCGTTTCCGAATCTTCCTCGCCTTCTTCGCTCATGTCATCGTCGGAAATCTCGCCACCGTCTTCGGTCGCGCCGTCTTCCATCTGCTCGTCGGAAGCTTCGCTATCCTCAGCCGGCGCGGCATCGGAGCCTTCGTCTTCCTTGACGTCGTCGTCCTTCTGATCCTCGCCGCTCGGCTTGTCCTCTTCGCTCTGCTGCTCTTCGCTGTCGGGCTCGGATTGCTCGTCGCCATATTCCTCGGCCATTTCCATGGCCGTCAGAATGTTGCGGACGACACGGGCAAAGCTTTGCTGGTCGTTGATCGACGACAACAGGTTCTCGAGCTGGCCGCCGGTCTTTTCTTCGATGAAGGGGCGCCATAGGTCGAGCACCTTGCCGGCGCTTTCCGGCGGCTTCTGACCGGTCAGCTTCTCGCGCACAATCATCGCCATGGCCTCACCGATCGGCGCATCCTCGCGCCGTTCGATGCCGGAAAAATTCGCCTTGGCGTATTTTTCCGTATTCATGGAATTGAGGTTGGCGGCAACGCCGCTCATGCGCAACGAGCCGATCGATTCGACACGCGCCTGCTCGACGGCATCGAAGATGTTGCGAGCATCGGCACCCTGGGGCGACATCACGGCGTGGACACGGGCATCATGACAGGCAAGCCGCAAGGCCATCGAATCACCGAGGCCGCGTGTCACCGCCAGCTCATGCGCCGTCGGCCGTTTTGAAAGTTCCGGCAGGCGAATGCGCTCGCCGGTCATTCCCGGGCGTTCGTTGGCAAAGGCCACCTCGACCTCGGCATCGCCGGCGATCGAACGGACACAGCCGGTGATCGCCCGGCGCAACGGCTCCATGTCCACCGGTGCACCCGGCTTCGCTTTGGAATTATCTCCGCGACCTGACATGATGTATCGGCTTTTCCCTAAAGCAATTCCAGGAAAAATGCATAGCAATTTTCTATCCGGAATTGCGTCAAAACAAAAAGATAGAACGTTTTCGCGATTCGAAGAAAAGCGGAAATATTCTAGGCTTCGAGCACGATGTTGGCGGCACTTTCCTTCAGCTCGACGCCAAAAGCGCGCTGATAGTGCTCGGCGACCAGCGGCCGCTCCAACTCGTCACACTTGTTGAGGAAGGTGACGCGGAAGGCAAAGGCGACGTCGCCGAAGATTTCCGCATTCTCGGCCCAGGTGATGACGGTACGCGGGCTCATGACGGTCGACAGATCGCCGTTCATGAAAGCCGCACGCGTCAGGTCGGCAACGCGAACCATCTTGGAGACGGTGTCGCGGCCCTTGTCGTTGCGGAAGGACTTCACCTTCGCCAGCACGATATCGACTTCGTTGTTGTGCGGCAGGTAGTTCAGCGTCGTCACGATCGACCAGCGGTCCATCTGTGCCTGGTTGATCTGCTGCGTGCCGTGATAGAGGCCAGTCGTGTCGCCGAGACCGATGGTGTTGGCCGTTGCGAACAGGCGGAAGGCCGGGTGAGGACGGATGACGCGGCTCTGGTCGAGCAGCGTCAGGCGTCCCGACGATTCCAGCACGCGCTGAATGACGAACATCACGTCGGGCCGGCCGGCATCATATTCGTCGAAGACGAGCGCGACATTGTGCTGATAGGCCCAGGGCAGGATGCCGTCCTTGAATTCGGTGACCTGCAGGCCATCCTTGACGACGATGGCATCCTTGCCGACGAGGTCGATACGGCTGACATGGCTGTCGAGGTTGATACGCACGCACGGCCAGTTGAGGCGCGCAGCGACCTGCTCGATGTGGGAGGACTTGCCGGTACCGTGATAGCCCGAGATCATCACGCGGCGGTTATGAGCAAAGCCCGCGAGAATGGCGAGCGTGGTCTCGCGGTCGAAGAGGTAGTCCGTATCCAGATCGGGTACGTAGGCGCCGCCCTGGCTATAGGCCGGAACGCGGATGTCGGAATCAATGCCGAAGACTTCACGGACCGAAACGGTGGTATCGGGGATCTCGGAAATATCAAGGTCAATCTTGCTCATCATGTCTCCAGGGCGGGTGGCTCTCACCCTGCCATATCAAACTCAGCCGATTTTTCCGAAACGCCGCAGCTTGTTGCCCGCATCCGTTCGGTCGGAACAGCGGCGATACTTCTCCGGGACTAAAGCAAAATCTCGGCGCGATATATGATCGCTTGCGAGCATCCTTGAACCGAGTCCCCGGACAAGAAACGCCGCGTCCGGAAAGTTGACCGAGGTGCAGCCAGCCAAATGCGCACCCTACCGCGGTTGCCCGCAGCTTCAGCCGATTTGGACCATACCTGATTGAAGGCGGAGAGCAAGGACGGGAATTAACAAAAACCGTTCTGTTTCAATAATTGATAGGCCTGAATGACCGCACGAAAACGCTCTTCCGAGCCGCGATCGCCGCCATTGGCATCGGGATGGTGCATTTTCACCAATTCCTTGTAGCGGCGCTTGATTTCCGGGGCCGCGGCATTGGCGTCGAGGCCCATCGTGTCGAAGGCCTTCGCCTCCAGCGTTTTCAGCTTACGCTGCTGCGGGAAACGCGGTCCCCGACCTTGGCCCTCGCCTTCCCTAACGAAGCCGAATGGGTCGCGAACGCGGGAATAGGAGCCGGAGCGGATATCCGATTGAAGCGGACTGTTCTTGGCAGCCTTGTTGACACCGACCGTCCAGGTCGGACGGTGGCCGGTGATGGCTTCCTTCTGATAACGCGCAATCTCGCCATCCGAGAGGCCGGAGAAATAATTGTAGCCCTTGTTGTATTCCTTGACGTGCTCGAAGCAGAACAAAAAGAACTGCCCTTCCGCATTGCGCCCGACAGGGGCGCGATGCGTGCCGTGTTTGTCGCAGCCGTCCCACTGGCACGTCGGCGGACCCTGTTCGGGTTCCTGCGCGCGCTTGCGGCGGGTGCGAATGCGATCGAAATATTTTGAATCAAGTCTCATGGCGTCCTAATTATGGGGCCTTGGATACCCCACAACAAGAATTGACAAACAGGAATGTTATAGGCTTTGTGGGAGCCTTTTTTCGCAAGCGAGGTCGACGCGGGAATATGGAAACGACACTGCAATCCCGCATTGAGCGGAAGCTCACCGACGCCTTCGCGCCCGAGCGCCTGGCCGTCATCAATGAAAGCCACCTTCATGCGGGCCATCAGCCTGACATGACCGGAACCGGCGAAACCCATATAAGAATTCGAATCGTTTCCGCCAAGTTCTCGGGCATGCCGCGCCTTGCGCGCCACAGGGCGATCAACGAGCTTTTGAAGCCGGAACTGGACGCTGGCCTGCACGCGCTGGCCGTGGAGCCTGCGGCCCCCGGCGAGGCGATCCGTTGGTAGGTTGGCTGTAAGCCGGAATTACTCCGGCTTTGCCTCTTCCGTTTCGGCAGGGCGGATGCGCAGCTTGGTGATGCGGTTCTTTTCCCGCTTCATGACGATGAAGCGTTTGCCATAAAAGGTGAAGGCTTGGCGCTCTTCCGGGATGGTCATCGATTCGTGGATGACGAGACCCGCAATCGTCGTCGCCTCCTCGTCGGGCAAGTGCCAGTCGAGCGCGCGATTCAAGTCGCGAATCGGTACGACGCCATCAACGACGATCGAGCCGTCGGCCTCCTGTCGCACGCCCTGGATATCGAGGTCGTGCTCGTCAGCGATATCGCCGACGATCTCCTCCAGAATGTCTTCCAGGGTGACGATGCCCTGCACCTCACCATATTCGTCGACGACGACGGCGAAATGCTGCTTGCGACGCAGGAAGGCGTTCAGCTGGTCTTCGAGGTTGGTACTGTCGGGCACGAACCAGGGCTTTTGCGCGATCTTGACGATATCGAGATTTTCCGGCTCGACATTGCGTTCCGCCAAGGCTCGCAGCAGATCCTTGGCATGCACGACGCCGATGATGTTGTCGATCGTGCCGCGCCAGAGCGGCATGCGCGTATAGGGACTGTCGAGGATCGCGCGCACCACCACCTCCGGCGGGTCATCGGCATTGATGGCTCGCATCGCCGTGCGGTGCACCATGATGTCGGACAGTTCCAGCTCGCCGAGATCAAGCACGCCGCCGAGGCGATCGCGGTCGGCTTTGACGACCGAACCCTCGCGGTGGAGCAGATCGACAGCACCGCGCAGCTCCTCGTGCGCCGACAGCATCGACACCTCCTTGGAGAGGTTGATGCCGAACAGACCAAGGATCCAGCGCACGATGGCGTTGACGAAACTCGATACGGGGCCGACGATCGCGACAAACAGCCGCACCGGCGCCGCCACATTGAGCGCAAAGCGATCCGGAGTCGAAATCGCCCAGCTCTTCGGCAGGACTTCAGCGAAGATGACGAGAATGACGGTCATGGCTGCCGTTGCCAGCGCCACCCCCGAATTGCCGAACAGACCGAGGAAAACGCTGGTCGCCAGCGAAGACGCCAAGATATTCGCGAGATTGTTGCCGATGAGCAAGGTGCCGATCAGCCGATCCCGACGCTCGATGAGATGGCGCACGATACCGGCGCTTTCATCGCCGTTAGCCTCCAGCGTGTGAATGCGGGTGCGCGAGACGGCGGTAAGTGCCGTCTCCGAACCGGAAAAAAACGCCGACACCAACACCAGCACGATGATCGAGATGATCTCGGGCCAATATTCGAGCAATACAGCCAGCGTGCCCTCGACGGTCATCAGCGATGTTTTTCCTTCAGGAAACTCAGGACTTCGGAAGACGGCACATCGTCGGCAACGAAGGACTGACCGACACCATGCGTAAGGATGAAGGTGAGCTTGCCGCTCTTGACCTTCTTGTCCTGCGCGATCGCATCCATCAGCACTTCGGCCGGCGGCAGCTCGCCCGGAATATCGCCCATCCGCGTCGGCAGGCCTACGGCCTTCAGATGCGTCTCGACACGCTTGGCATCATCCGGGCTTGCCAGATTGAGGTGCGCAGAAAATTCATGCGCCAGCACCATGCCGATCGCAACACCCTCGCCATGCACCAGCCGGCGGCTGTCATAGGCGGTTGCCGCTTCGAGCGCATGGCCGAAGGTGTGGCCGAGATTGAGCAAGGCACGCGCCCCGTTTTCACGCTCGTCGGCAACGACGACATCGGATTTCGCCTGGCAACTTGCAGCGATAGCCTCAATGCGGGCCGCCCCGCCGGCAAAGACTTCTCTCCAATTGGCCTCGAGCCAGGCAAAGAAATCCGGCTTGTCGATCAGGCCGTATTTGGCGACTTCGGCATAGCCGGCGCGGAATTCACGTTCGCTTAGCGTATTCAGCACATCGGTATCGGCCAGCACGAGGTCGGGCTGATGGAAGACGCCGACGAGGTTCTTGCCGTGATGAGTGTTGATACCGGTCTTGCCGCCGACGGACGAATCCACCTGCGACAGCAGCGATGTCGGCACTTGAACGAAACGGACGCCGCGGCGCACGATGCCGGCGGCAAAGCCCGAGAGATCGCCGATAACGCCACCGCCAAGCGCGATCACCGCATCATTGCGCTCCACACGCGCAGTCAGCACCGCATCGCAAACGGTGATCAGGTGCTCGAAGCTCTTGGTCTTCTCGCCGGCCGGCAAAACGAGGCTGGAAGCCTGGATGCCGGCCGCTTCAAGGCTGGCAACCAATGCACCGAGGTAAAGCGGCGCGACGTTTTCATCGGTGATGATGGCGGCCTTGCGGCCTTTCAGCCGCGCTGCGATCTCCTGGCCCGCACGCGCGATCAGGCCGGGGCCGATCAGGATGTCATAGGCACGCTCGCCGAGAGGCACGCGCACAAGGCGCTCTGCGGAAGCCGGTGTCATCGCATTCATGGCATTTTGCTTTCTGTTTTCTTTCCCTCGGCGATGGCGGCAAGGACTTCCCTGACCATGATATCCTTGTTTACGTCGCGGGAGAGAACCGTGATATCGGCTTCCGCATAGATCGGATAGCGCGCAATCATCAGGTTCTCGAGGGTCTGTTTCGGATTTTCGGTCTTGAGCAGAGGGCGCGTATCGCGCTTGTTTACCCGCTCCCACAGCACGTCGAGATCGGCCTTCAGCCAGACCGAAAGGCTGCCGCGCTTGACATGCAGCCGCGTGCTTTCGTTGATGAACGCGCCGCCGCCCGTCGAGACGACGCGCGGGCCTCCCTTGAGGAGCCGCTTGATGACGCGCGTCTCCAGCGCCCGGAACTCTTGTTCGCCGTAAGCGGCGAACAGTTCGGCGATCGTCATGCGCGACACGCGCTCGATCTCGATATCCGTATCGACGAAGGGTAGGCCGAGCTGCTGCGCAACGGGCCGGCCGATCGAGGATTTTCCTGCTCCCATCAATCCAACGAAGACAAGATTGCGCTGACCCAGCGCTGCGCGCGCCTTGTCTCTCAAGCTCTCGGCAAGGGTCAGGACTTGTTCACTCATTGGCCCATTCACAATTTCTTTGGAAACGGTATCGTCAAATGCGCCGGTAGCGTCAAGACGCCGCTGCCGTAAACATGTCTGCAATATCCTTCGGCTAACTCTTGAAGGAATATAATTATAGCGCATCGCCGCGCCACTGAATGGCGAAGGAGAGTCTTCGAATGCCCACCCTGTTTCGCTTCCTTGTCATCTGCGCGGTCATCGCCGGATCGATATATGGAGCGATGTGGGCTCTCGTGCTCTTCGTCGATCCCCAGCCACGCGATGTGACGATCCGCATTGCCCCCGAGCGCCTCAATCCACCGACGACAGGCGCGCTAAAACCATGAGCGCGCCAGCTGAGAATATACGAGCGGGCAAGAGAGATCTGGGGCGAGTGCATCTGGAAGCCTTTCTGGAGATGATGAGCGCCGAGCGGGGTGCTGCCGTTAACACGCTGCAATCCTACGAGCGCGATCTCAACGATCTCCATTCCTTTCTTTCCGGGCAGGGCGTCCGCTTGACGGAGGCAAGCCCCGGTGATCTGGCCGCCTATCTTTCCAGCCTGTCGAGCCAGGGCTTCAAGCCATCCTCCCAGGCACGCCGCCTCTCGACCATGCGGCAGTTCTACAAGTTCCTCTATGCCGAAGGTCTGCGCACGGACGATCCCACCGGAATTCTCGATGCGCCGAAGAAAGGCCGCGCCCTTCCGAAGACGATGGGCGTCGATGAGGTGACGAAGCTTCTGACCCAAGCGGAGCGGGAAGCGGCGGTCGAAGGGCCTGATCAGCTGCAGCGCCTGCGCATGCTGGTGCTTCTGGAAATGCTTTACGCCACCGGCATGCGCGTCAGCGAGCTCGTCTCCCTGCCGGCGAAAGTCTTGGATCAGGAAGGACGCTTCCTGATGATCCGCGGCAAAGGCAACAAGGAGCGGCTGGTGCCGCTATCGCAGACGGCCATTTCGGCCCTGAAGGCCTATGGGCGCCTGCAGGCCGCCATTTCAGCCAACGCCAAGCAGCCGCTGCCGGAAAGCCCCTGGCTTTTCCCCGCCGCGTCCAGGCAGGGGTATCTGCCGCGGCAGGTCTTTGCGCGTGATCTCAAGGATCTTGCCATCCGGGCCGGCCTGACGCCTTCGATGATTTCGCCGCATGTGATGCGCCATGCCTTCGCGAGCCATCTTCTCGCCAACGGCGCAGACCTGCGCGTGGTGCAGGAACTTCTCGGTCATTCGGACATTTCGACGACACAAATCTACACACATGTGCTGGAAGAACGCCTTCATCAGCTGGTCCAAACGCATCACCCCCTTGCCAAACAGGCAAAAAAACAGGATTAGGACCGGCATACAGGCTCAAGCCGCCATCTCTCGTCACGGGCAAAAGGATCGGAAACGCACCTCATGCACAATTATCTGGACTTCGAAAAACCCATCTCGGATCTCGAAGGCAAGATTCACGAGCTCAAGAAACTGGCGAGCGAAGACGAAAGCATCGATACGTCCGAGGAAGTCGGGCGGCTTGAAAGCCGCGTCCGCGAGGCGATGGTCGACATCTATTCCAAGCTTAACGCCTGGCAGAAGACGCAGGTCGCCCGCCACCCGCAGCGCCCGCATTTCGTCGACTATGCCAGTACGCTGTTTACGGAATTCACGCCGCTGGCCGGCGATCGCCAATTTTCTGAGGACGCCGCCATCCAGGCTGGCTTTGCCCGCTTCCGCGGTCAGCCGGTCGCCCTCATCGGCCAGGAGAAGGGCAACGACACCAAGAGCCGTCTGAAGCACAATTTCGGCAGCGCCCGGCCCGAAGGCTACCGGAAGGCGATCCGTATCCTCGAAATGGCCGACCGCTTCCAGTTGCCCGTCATCACCCTGGTCGACACGGCCGGCGCTTATCCGGGCGTCGGGGCGGAAGAACGCGGCCAAGCCGAAGCGATTGCCCGCTCGACCGAGATGTGTCTCGGCGTGAAGGTGCCGATCGTCTCCATCGTGATCGGTGAAGGCGGTTCGGGCGGCGCCATTGCGATTGCCGTCGGCAACCGCGTTTATATGCTCGAACATTCGATCTACAGCGTGATTTCGCCCGAAGGTGCGGCCTCGATCCTCTGGCGCGATTCAACGCGCGCGAAGGAAGCCGCCACCAATATGAAGATAACTGCCGATGATCTGAAAAGTCTCGGCGTGATCGACGGCATCATCTCCGAGCCTGTCGGCGGCGCGCATCGCGATCCGAACGCGGTGATAAGCGCGGCCGGCGAAACGATTGCGAACGCGCTTGCAGAGCTTTCCAGCCGTTCGGGTGAACAATTACGCAACGACCGCCGCCAGAAATTCCTCAACATCGGCCGCAATCTCTAAGCTGTTTTCAGAAAAAGTGATCGCGAAAAACGGAAATGAGGCCAAACCTTGGCCACATTTCCGTTATCGAAGCTATTATGGCAAAGAAAAGCTTGCCGACGCGCTGCGGGCACGTCATAGGCTGGTAAGGAATTTTCAAGTATAAGCCGTCTATGATTCCGTTTCATGCTTCGAGGGGAGTGGCGAAACAGATCGAGCTGCCACTCTTCGCATTTATGGACCAAGTCAGAATGCGCATTCGTCACCTTGCCTATGTTTCCCTGATGGCACTGGCGCTCGCCGGCTGCAACGACGCGCTGGACACCGCGTCGATCGACCTGTCGAAGGTGAAGAACAAGGTCGAACAACCGCTTCCGAGCCATATCCTCGCCGACATGGCCAAGAAGGGCATGGACCGCAACTCGCCGATCATGATCCGCATCTTCAAGGAAGAAGGCGTGATGGAGATCCTGAAGGCGAACCAGAGCAACCGCTTCGAAGTCATCGCCGATTACAAGATCTGCGCCTGGTCCGGCCGTCTCGGCCCGAAGGTGAAGGAAGGCGACCGGCAGGCACCGGAAGGCTTCTATATGCTGACGCCGGCCAACCTGAACCCGAATTCGAAATACTACCTCGCGATCAACACCGGCTTTCCGAACCGCTACGATGCCGCCAATGGCCGCACCGGCAACAATTTGATGATCCATGGCGCCTGCTCGTCGTCCGGCTGCTATTCGATGACCGATCAGCAGGTGCTGGAAATCTATGCCTTCGCGCGCGACGCCTTCAAGGGCGGCCAGAAGGCCGTTCAGCTCGAAGCCTTTCCCTTCCGCATGACGGCGGAAAACATGTGGAAGCACCGCCTCAGCCCCAATATCGAATTCTGGAAGATGCTGAAGGTCGGCTACGACAATTTCGAAGTCACCAAGCGCCCGCCCGAGGTCGAGGTCTGCGAGAAGAAATACGTCTTCAACCAGCAGGCCAGCGGCCCCTTCAACGCCGGCGGCAAATGCCCTGTCATGACCACGCCGCCTGCTCTGCAGACGGCGCTTGCGACCTATGACAAGCAGTACCAGGCTGACTATGCCATGGCCTCAAAGAAGTTCGACGGCATGGCCTGGTACGATCCGACCGAGGCAGAGCGCAAGGCCGTCGTCGCCAAGCAGCGCAAGGGCCATGATCTCGCCTATGCTCCCACAGGCACCGCCCTCGCCGCCGGCAAGATGATGAAGGTTGCCGACCTCGAATCGATGATGTCCAACCAGTCGGCACAACAAATCGCGCGCGGCGGCACCGTTGCCAGCCCGACGGGCAACCCGACGACGGCGAGTATTCGCGTGGCGGCAGCAAGCCCTGCGGCAGGCGCCCCGTTAGCGACCGCGCAGCAGCCCGCAGCCGGCCCGGTCGTTGCGGCCAACGTTCCCGCGAACGTGCCGATCCCCGCGGCAAACCCGATGAACCCCGGCCTCAATGCGCTCGCCTACGCACCGAACCCGGCCGTCGAGACCGCGCAGACCGAGGCCAAGAAGCCGCCTTTCTGGAAGTTCTGGGCGAAGAGTGAGTAGCCCGGATACCGAGATCTACGATCTGCGCGGCCTGAAATGCCCCTATCCGGCGATCAAGACGGAAAAGCGCCTGCGCGCCATGGCAAGCGGCACGACCTTGACCGTGGAAACCACGGATCCGCTTGCCGTCATCGACATCCCGCATCTCTGCAACGAGAAAGGCCACACGCTTCTCACAAGCGAGAAGACGGAAAGCGGCCATCGCTTCGTGATCCGCAAGGGATGACCATCTGCGACCGGGGCCATCGTCGTGGTTCGAGGGTTGCTACGCTCCCGCCTCACCATGAAGGCAATTGCACATGAGGCAGGCACGCTGCCGCACACCGCTTCTCCCCAGCAGGGAGAAGGTGCCGTCAGGCGGATGGGGGGGTATCCGCCACGAGCACGAAAGTCCATGAATTCAAATCGGAAAGCCCCCTCATCCGGCCCTTCGGGCCACCTTCTCCCCGCTGGAGAGAAGGAGCTTCCAGAGCGAGGCGGGTTGCCAGATATCAAAGGCTGAAACTAAAACTTCATCCCCGGCACGGCCAGCGGATTGTCCTCCAACGCCGCCCTGTCAGGTGTATCGACGCGCGGCTTGCTGAGGAAGGCGTCGAACAGGCCCTTCACGAAATCTTCGGGCAGATCTTTGGTAATGATGACCATGCGCGTGCGCCGGTCTTCGGGATCGGGCCAGGCCGGCAAACGCACCGGCGCGTGGAAGATATTCTGCACGCCATGCAGCACGACGGGACGCTCCGGCCGGTCGGACACGGCAACGATCGCCTTCATGCGCAAGAGCTTCTCGCCATGCGCCGAACGAAGGAGATCGATGAACATTTCCAGCGCCATCGGATCGATAGGTTGGGTCTCGACGATCGAGAAGGAGCGGATCGAACCGTCATGGCGGGTGACGTCATGAGCGTGCTGATGCCGATGACCCTGGTGGTGCCCGTGGTGGTGGTGATGATGACCATGATGGTGGTCATGATCATGATCATGATCATGATCATGGTCATGGTCATGGTCATGGTCATCATGGTGATGGTGATGATCGTCGTCCGCCTCAAGCTCATCCTGCAGCCAGCGGCCGACATCGGCGATCTTCGAAGCCGGGTCGTAGAGGCCGTTAACCAGAATGGCGGCGCGTCCCGCCTCGGCGCTGTCGGCATTCAGGATCTGCGCGCGCGGATTGAGCGCCCTCAGCCGGCTCTCCAGCTGCGCTTCCGGCGCGGCGCCGGCAATCCCGGTCTTCGACACGATCAACCGGTCGGCGACCGCCACCTGCTTGCGCGCCTCTTCATGATTGTCGAGCGTCTGCAGGCCGTTGACGGCATCGACGACGGTAATGACGCCATCGAGATCGAAATTGTTGGCGATGATCGGATTGCCCATGATCGACTGCATGACCGGAGCGGGATCGGCAAGGCCGGTCGTTTCGATGACCACCCGCTTCAGCGGCCGGATACGCCCGGTCTGCATCGCGTCCATGAGGTTTGCCAGCGTATCCACCAGCTCGCCGCGCACCGTGCAGCAGAGGCAGCCATCGGAAAGTTCGATGATGGAATCACCGGAGCTTTCCACCAGCAGGTGATCGATGCCGACATCGCCAAACTCATTGATGATGACGGCCGCGTCGCGCATGTCCTCGTCCTTGAGGATGCGGTTGAGCAGGGTCGATTTACCCGCACCGAGAAAACCGGTCAGGATGGAAACCGGCACTCTTTGCTGCGAAACGCTCATGATTCCTGTCCGATATTAGAAAGTGGGCCGCGGCATCGGGACCGGCACATTGGACGCGCCGCCGGAGATGGCGATCTTATTGTCCCTGGTCGCCTTGTCGCCTCTAGCCGTAACATCATCCTTGTCGCCCTTGGCGGCCGTCGCGATATCCTGGCCGCCGATCAGGCCGGCATAGACGAAGTTGGGCTCATGATCCATTTCGTGGATATAGGGCGACTGAACCTTGGTCCGGCCGAAGGGATCGCGGGTTTCGCTGCGCGCCTGTGCGCCCTTGGTGCTGCAGATGTCGGCCGTGACATCGGCGACATCGGCCGTGACCGGCGTATCTGGCCTAAGGGTCGCCAGCGTATCGCGGGTGGACAGCTGGTTCTGGAAGCCCTTTTCCAGGAGATTGGCGGAATCGTCGGCGCGCGCCGCCAGGCTGTCGGTGCCGAGAACGACCGAGATCAGCGTGCGGCCGTTGCGGGTTGCCGAGGCGATCTGGTTGAAGCCGGCCGCGCAGATGAAACCGGTCTTCATGCCATCGGCGCCGTCGAAGCGGCCGATGAGCATATTGATGTTCGGCACCTGCTTGACGCCGTTGGTGAAGCCCTCGAGCGAGAAATAGCCGGCATATTGCGGAAATTCGCGCCGCAGCGCCACGCCGAGGATCGCAAGATCGCGCGCCGTCGTATATTGCCCCTTGCCGGGAAGACCGTTCGGATTGATGAAATGCGAGTCGCGCATGCCGAGGCGCGCAGCTTCCGCATTCATCCGCGCCACGAAGCCCTGCTGCGAGCCGCCGACCGTTTCGGCAACCGCCATGGCGAGATCGTTTGCCGATTTGACCAGCATCATCTTCAAGGCATTGTCGAGCGTCATCTTCTGCCCGGGCTTGAAGTACATCTTCGCCGGCGGCTGTGCGGCTGACAGCTTCGACATGACGACAGGCGTATCAAGTTTGATCTGACCGGACTGAATGGCTCGGAAGGTCACATAGGTCGTCATCAGCTTGGTGAGCGAGGCGGGATACCAGCGGCGAAACGCCTCCTGCTGGTCGAGAACGCGCCCCGTGCCGACATCAACGAGAATATGCGGATTGGCTCCGGCCGTTTGCGCGGTCGACAGGAAAAGCATGGATGCTGCTGCGGCCATAGGAACGAGCCGCAGGGCGGCATACAAACGATTCTGCTTCGTCGGCACGATCTATCCTTCAGAAGTCCGGAATTTTCTCGAAAGCTTCGTCTATTTAACCTATATGGCTAGGAGAAGGCAAAGGCGATTGACGACTTTATTTCCCGATGGCACGCCGCAAGGGCTGCGACAAGCCCGCCAAGGCTGTGCCAAGGACCCGCAGGTTGAACCAGAATCGATATTGAGCAGCAGGAAAATCAGCATATGCCGATCTTGAACAGAGCCGCAGAACTCCAGGGCGAAGTAACCGAGTGGCGCCGCCATATCCATGCGCATCCCGAACTCCTCTATGCCGTCGAGAATACGGCCGCCTTCGTAGCCGAGAAGCTGCGTGCCTTCGGCGTTGACGAGGTGGTGACCGGTATCGGCCGCACCGGCGTCGTCGGGCTGATCCACGGCAAGGGCGAAGGACGCACGATCGGCCTGCGCGCCGACATGGACGCACTGCCGCTCACCGAAATCACCGGCAAGCCCTATGCCTCCCAA
Organism: Rhizobium sp. BK098; assembly: GCF_014193155.1. Lineage (NCBI taxonomy): Bacteria > Pseudomonadati > Pseudomonadota > Alphaproteobacteria > Hyphomicrobiales > Rhizobiaceae > Rhizobium > Rhizobium sp. BK098. The sequence continues at coordinate 84,842 of NZ_JACHYY010000009.1, forward strand.
ACGCCTGGCAAGATGCATGCCTGCGGCCATGATGGCCACACCGCCATGCTGCTGGGCGCGGCGAAATACCTCGCCGAGAACCGCAATTTCAACGGCAACATCGCCGTCATCTTCCAGCCGGCCGAAGAAGGCGGTGCTGGCGGCGACGCCATGGTCAAGGACGGCATGATGGAGCGTTTCCAGATCGCCGAAGTCTACGGCATGCACAACATGCCGGGCCTGCCGGTCGGCCATTTCGCCATCCGCAAGGGCGCGATCATGGCGGCGACGGACGAATTTACCGTCTCCATCAAAGGGGTCGGCGGCCACGCGGCGATGCCGCACAAGACGATCGACCCGATCGCCATCGGCGCGCAGATCGTCTCCAACCTGCAGCTCATCGCTTCGCGCAGCGCCAATCCGCTGAAATCGGTCGTCGTCTCCGTCACCACGTTCAATGCCGGCAATGCGCATAACGTCATTCCCAACGACGCGAGCTTCGCCGGCACCGTGCGCACGCTCGACCCCGAGATGCGCGATCTTGCCGAACAGCGCTTCAAGCAGATCGTGACAGGCATCGCGACGAGCCACGGCGCTGAAGTCGAGATCGAATTCCACCGCAACTACCCCGTCACCTTCAACCACGCCGACGAGACCGATCACGCGATCGCAGTGGCCGAGGAAATCGCCGGCGCAGGCAACGTCATCCCGAATATCGACCCGATGATGGGCGGCGAGGATTTCTCCTACATGCTGCTCGCCCGCCCCGGCGCCTTCATCTTCGTCGGCAATGGCGACAGCGCCGGCCTGCACAACCCGGCCTACGATTTCAACGACGAAGCCATCGCCCACGGCATTTCCTACTGGGTGCGGCTTGCCGAACAGCGCCTCAACGCCTGAGGCTTCTCACCGATGCTCCCGCGCAGCCTTCAAAGCCGCGCGGGGCGCACGTTCAAGACAGATTGTCCTCACGACGCAAAAAGGCTTGGCTTCGGGCCTTTGCTTTTGTATGGATCATGCCGAGTGGTCTCGTAGCTCAGCAGGATAGAGCATCAGATTCCTAATCTGAGGGTCACGCGTTCGAATCGCGTCGAGATCACCATTATTTTCATTAATTTAACATCATTCTTGATCTGTTTCTCGTGCGCCGACCGTTTACCAGAACTGTCATCATTTACACGTGTTTTCAGCCATTAGCGGAAATTCGGTAGCGCATGATTGGCGCATGAAATTATTACATCGCCATTGGATCAGCGCCGATCCGCAGTTGTAAAAGATAAAAAAGTCCGCCACATAGACGGGAGTGCGCGTTCACTTACTATCAGCGGACTAAATTATGAGCGGATTACCGTCTCTCAAAGATTTTGTAGAAGCTATGGGTGTAGCATGGCCCATCGCTTTTGCCATTTGGTTAGGTAGCTGCGCGATCCTGCTGGCCGCACATATGGGAGTGACTTACGTCGCGCATTTGCCAGATTGGCTCTTAACGCTAGCGTTTCTCCTCGCTGTGTTTTCTGGAGCGGTATGCTGCACAGCCGCCCTTCGTGAGTTTATTTCCACAGGTACATGGTTGGTAGCAGGGCGCGCGGCGAAAAAAGATCGCCTGCAGCGCCTGATTCGCCTTAACGATCTACCAGCTCACGAACATCAAATAATGGCCTTTCTCTGCATGACGAACACGCAAGTCTTTCCTGCGCAATATGCCGACGCACGGTTAGTAGGACTCATCGAAAAGGGTCTTATTAATCGGCAAGGAGGCCAGCACAGCATACTCGATTGGCCCCACGCTGTTCCGAATTTCATATGGGATGAAATGCGTCGAAATCGTGAGAAATTTACTATCGATGTGAGGGTGTCCGGAAATCCCCTAGCACGCGGCAGATTATAGCGATTGCCAGGACCGAGAAATCTCAATTTAAGGATTTCAGTCACTTGTTAAAAGATTGGACACAACGCCATTTCACACAATGATTATGATTTTGGGAAATGTGTCTAAGATAAAAACTGAATTCTTTTGCAGGCTCGCAAGCATTTGGCTGTAAATTAAACTGCACCGCACGTCGGAAGGTCGGCCTTGAATTTCCTGGCACAGAGGTTCTACCATACGCATTATTTAACTCTCAATGTTGCGACAAATGCGCGAAAACAAAGCAAATAAATTTGGACTGAAGCGATCTTCCCTTACCTCCGGTCAAAAGCGACAGATTCGACAAAATGCCGGCTTTGGATGCGTGATTTGTGGAAAAGCCATTGGGCAATACGAGCATATCGATCCTCCCTTTTCGGAAGCAAAGGAGCACGACCCTTCTAAGATGACCTACTTATGTGCGAGCCACCATGAGGAGGTAACACGAGGTCATAGATCAAAAGAATCGATCGCTAAGGCAGCCCTCGACCCAATCGCCAAGAAGGCAGGATTTTCCTTCGGAGCTTTCGATGTTGGTTCCGATAGCCCAACCATTACAATTGGCCCGGTTGTCGTTAAATCTTGCAAAAGCATCATCACAGTCCTCGGCAAAGAGGTGCTAGCTATTCACGATCCAGAAGAGCCAGGCACTCCATTTCGACTTAACGCCGAAATGCGAGACGCGGCCGGTAAAGTGATTTTCAGCATCCAAGATAATGAGTGGAAGATCCGCAATGGCAATTGGGATGCTGAAATCGTAGGGCCGCAGATAGTCATCAGAGAATCACCAGGAAGCATCGCCCTAAAAATCCGCACCGATCCGCCATCTTCCCTTTTTGTTGAGCAAATGAACATGAGCTATCGCGGGCATAGCATCGAATGTGATGCCCAGAAGTTCGAGATTGTTGCGCCTTCTGGAAGGAGGATTTTGGTCGGTGGAGCTCAAATGACCGGGTGCGAAGGTGCTGTTGTAATAGATAGCAACTCGATCATTCTCGGAGTTGGCGGAGGAAGCGTAATGCTAATGAACGCCGCAATTGACTATGTTCATAAGCCGCCTCTCAGGTCTATTCGAAGGAGAAGGCTCGAACTTTGGCTCCGTTCAACAACAGCCATAGTTGGCATTCCAGCCAGCATTTTGAATGCGTTGATCTCGCCTCAATAACATCAGCTTGGGAAACTCGAGCTATTATCGATGGATCAGGCACTTAGCTATAAAACTCAGCTGTTCGCGTCTAAAAAAGCTGTTTAGTATCGATAGCGCTGTATAAGTTCCATCGTGCGCAGCCTGAACGCGAAACTGAAACCCAATATCACCCCACAGCAATCCTGTTCCTCACCAACCGCACGCCAGGAATGGATTCCGCGACTGCGGTTGCCCGCTTCACCTCCTGATAGGTCGCGACCGATCCGTGCAGGCGGATTTCCTGGCCCGCCGCAATCACGGTGACATCGGAAGCATCGATTCCGCCGGCAACGGCGAGCGCATTGGCAACGGCGGATTCCAGCGCCGAGCGTCTGGCCTGGTCGTTTTCCAGATAAAGCTCCATGCCGTGAAACGTTGCCGCCTTGAAAACCATTCGTCGCCCTCCGCACTCAGGTGGTCGGAAAACGCAGCAGTTTGCATTTGGTTCAATGGAGATTGAAAAAAATATGACTAATTGCACGCTCGCTTTTCGCGTGCGCCGCCAGCGGTGCGGTTGCACGGCTCTGGACTTGCCGCTCCCGGCAATCCCCTGTAGAGCCATGGGAAGCAGCAGCAAATGCGGATACCTGAATGAACACCGCCAGCAAGGCGCGCCGGCGCCTGACGATATTGGGTTCGACCGGCTCCATCGGCCAGAACACGCTCGACGTCATCGCCCAGCTTGGCGGACGGGATGCCTTCGATATCGCCGCCATCACCGGGCATGACAATATCGAGCTTTTGGCCGAGCAGGCCAAGGCCTGCGGCGCCGCCTTTGCGGTGACGGCCAATGAAGAACGCTATCAGGAACTGAAGGATGCGCTCGCCGGGTCGGGCATTGCGGCCGGCGCGGGCAAGAAGGCTTTGATCGAAGCCGCTTCGATGCCCTCGGACTGGGTGATGGCAGCGATCGTCGGCACCGCCGGTCTTGCGCCGACGCTGGCGGCCGCGCGCCGCGGCGCCGATATCGCGCTCGCCAACAAGGAATGTCTCGTCTCCGCCGGCGATCTCTTCGTGCGCGCCGTTACTGAGGGCGGCGGACGGCTGATCCCGGTCGACAGCGAACACAGCGCCATTTTCCAGGCATTGGAAGACGACCAGCAGCATGCGGTGGAGCGCATTATCCTGACCGCATCCGGCGGCCCCTTCCGCACCTGGACGCGCGAGCAGATGGCCAATGTCACGCCGGCGATCGCCCGCGCCCATCCCAACTGGTCGATGGGCTTCAAGATCTCGATCGGCAGCGCCTCCATGTTCAACAAGGCGCTTGAGATGATCGAGGCCAAGCACCTGTTCAACGTGCGCCCCGATCAGATCGAAGTCGTGGTCCATCCGCAATCCGTCATTCATTCCATGGTCGGCTACACGGATGGCTCCGTGCTGGCGCAGCTCGGCTGTCCCGACATGCGCACCGCCATCGGCTACGCGCTGACTTATCCCGCCCGCACCAGGCTCGCCGTCGACCGCCTGGATTTCGCCAAGCTCGCCCGACTCGATTTTGAAGCGCCGGATGAAGTACGTTTCCCGGCGCTGCGCCTTGCCCGCACCGCACTGGAGCGCGGCGGCCTTCAGGGCGCGATCATGAATGCGGCCGAGGAAATCGCCTTCCACGCCTTCGTCGATGGCCGCATCGGCTTCCTCGAAATGGCCGATATCGCCGAAGCCGTCATGGACGAGATGATTGCGACCGGCAGCGCCGACGCCATGGATGCCGTCTTTGCCGCCGATGAGGAAGCACGCAGCCGCGCCGCCGTGCTCGTCGCCCAGCGGGAGAAAGCCGCGTAATACGTAAGTAGAAGCTTACAATTTATAGCGGCTTGGCAAAAGCCCACAGCGGCCCGGCAGAAAGAGGAATGTCCCTTACGCAACGGCCCTTGCGAGCGCACAGCGAGACCAGAGCGCATGCAGCGCACCGACCAGCTGCTCGATATCGCCATCCGAATGCAGCGGCGTCGGCGTGATGCGCAAACGCTCGGTCTTCTTCGGCACAGTCGGATAGTTGATCGGCTGTACATAGACGCCGGCGTCGAGCAGCAGATCCGAAATCCACTTGCACTTGGCCGCATCGCCGACCAACACGGGCACGACATGGCTCGGGTTCGGCATGTGCGGAATGCCGGCCGCATCGAGCTGCGCACGCAGCTTGCGCACGCGATCCTGATGGCGCATGCGTTCGAACTGGCTGACCTTGAGGTGCTGGATTGAGGCGACGGCACCGGCGGCCAGAGCCGGCGGCAGCGACGTCGTGAAGATGAAGCCGGACGCAAACGAGCGGATAAAATCGCAGAGCGCACTCGAAGCGGCAATATAGCCGCCCATGACGCCGAACGCCTTGCCGAGCGTGCCTTCGATGACGGTCAGGCGGTTCATCAGTCCCTCGCGCTCGGCAATACCGCCGCCGCGCGGGCCGTACATGCCGACGGCATGCACTTCGTCGAGATAGGTCATCGCGCCATACTTGTCAGCGAGATCGCAGATTTCCTTGATGGGGGCAATATCGCCATCCATGGAATAGACGCTCTCGAACGCGATCAGCTTCGGCGCCTTGGGATCGGCGGCCTTCAGCTTGGCTTCGAGATCGTGCAGGTCATTATGCTTCCAGATGACCTTGTCGCACTTCGCATAGCGAATGCCTTCGATCATCGATGCGTGGTTGAGCGCATCCGAGAAGATGATGAGGCCGGGAATGCGAGCGCCGAGCGTGCCGAGCGTCGCCCAATTGGAGATGTAGCCCGAGGTGAAGATCAGCGCGGATTCCTTGCCGTGGAGATCGGCAAGCTCCTGCTCGAGCAGAACATGGTAGTGGTTGGTGCCAGAAATATTCCGGGTGCCTCCCGCACCCGCGCCACAGTGATCGATCGCTTGCTTCATCGCCTCGATCACTTTCGGATGCTGACCCATGCCAAGATAGTCATTGGAGCACCAGACGGTCACTTCCTGCGGGCCGTTCGGGGTATGCCTGATAGCGCGGGGGAAATTGCCACTGCGGCGTTCCAGATCTGCGAAGATCCGGTAGCGGCCTTCATTGTGAAGACCTTCCAGCTCGCCCTTAAAAAATGCTTCGAAATCCATCATATGCTCCAGTACCGTGCGACCGTTTTCGAGAATGCCGGATCACACGTCAACCCCTCCGCATTGCTTTCGCGCCCGCTGCGGCAAATGGCCCCTAATTTTGAACAATTCCAGACAAGAATAGCCAATCACATCAATTTGACAATCGAAACCATGCTGGAAACACTCTCTCCGGAGCGGCGGGTAAACCCCACCGCTCCGAGCTTATTTGCGGCAATCTATGCCGCAGCCACGGCACGCTTGGCCATGACCTTGATCAAATTGGCGCGATACTCGGCCGTTGCATGCAGGTCGGAAAGCAACGATGACGGATCGACCGTTACGCCGGTAACCGCATCCGGCAGCCAGTTCGCCGCAAGCGCCTGCTCTAGTTCGGCATGACGGAACACGCCGTCCGCACCGGCACCGGTGACGGCAACGCGCACCCCACCTGCCCCCTTGGCGACGAAGACCCCCGTCATCGCATAGCGCGAAGCGGGGTTGGGGAATTTGGCATAGCCCGCCCGCTCCGGCGCGTCGAAGGCGATGGAGGTAATGAGCTCAGCCCCCTCCAGCGCCGTCTCGAACAGACCCTGGAAGAAGTCGTCGGCCGCGATCTGGCGCCGGTCGGTGACGATGGTGGCGTTCAGCGCCAACATCGCCGAGGGGTAATCCGCCGCCGGATCGTTGTTGGCGACCGACCCGCCGATCGTCCCCATATGCCGGACATGCGGATCGCCGATCATGCCGGCAAGGTCGCAAAGCGCCGGACAGACCGCGCGGATGGCGGCAGAGGAGGCAACCTCCGCATGGGTGGTCGCCGCTCCGATCGTGACCCTGCGGCCATCGACGCGGATCCCTTTGATCGAAGGGATGTGCCTGAGATCGACGAGATCGCTCGGCGACGCCAGACGCTGTTTCATAGTGGCGATCAGCGTCATCCCGCCGGAGACATATTTGCCCTCGTCGGTGTTCGACAGAAGCTTGACGGCTTCGTCGACCGAGGAGGCGCGATGGTAATTCGTTGCATACATTGTCCTATCCTCCTCTCGTTTCAGGCCGTGGCCCGTGCTGCTTCCCATACCTTGAGCGGGGTCGCCGGCATATTCAGCCTGTTGTTGCCGATGGCATCGGTAATGGCGTTAATCAGCGCCGGCGGCGAGCCGATGGCGCCCGCTTCGCCGCATCCCTTGATCCCTAGGGGATTGTTCGGACACGGCGTGTTCTGATGCGAAAGTTGGAAGGACGGCAGATCGTCGGCGCGCGGCATGGTGTAGTCCATGAAGCTGGCCGTCAGAAGCTGGCCGTTCTCGTCGTAATACACGCCTTCCAGCAGCGCCTGGCCGATGCCCTGCGCGATGCCGCCATGCACCTGTCCCTCGACGATCATCGGATTGATGATATTGCCGAAGTCGTCGGCCGCCACGAACTGCACGATCTCCGTCTTGCCCGTTTCCGGGTCCACCTCGACCTCGCAGATGTAGCAGCCTGCCGGGAAGGTGAAGTTCGCCGGATCGTAGAAGGCGGTTTCCTTGAGGCCCGGCTCCATGCCGGCGGGCAGATTGTGCGCGGTATAGGAGGCGAGCGCCACCTGGAACCAGGGCAGCGTCTTGTCGGTGCCCGCGACCTTCAACTCTCCGTTCTCGATGACGATGTCGCTCTCATCGGCCTCCATCAGGTGGGCGGCGATCTTCTTTGCCTTTGCCTCCACCTTGTCGAGCGCCTTGACGACAGCGGACATGCCGACGGCGCCCGAACGGGAACCATAGGTGCCCATGCCCATCTGCACCTTGTCGGTATCGCCATGGACGATGGAGACGCTGTCGATCGGCACACCGAGGCGATCGGCGACCAATTGCGCAAACGTCGTCTCATGCCCCTGGCCGTGGCTGTGCGAGCCGGTGAGCACTTCGATGGTCCCGACCGCATTGACCCGCACCTCTGCCGATTCCCAGAGGCCGACGCCTGCCCCGAGCGATCCCACCGCCTGCGAGGGCGCGATGCCGCAAGCTTCGATGTAGCAGCTCATGCCGATGCCGCGCTTCAAGCCGCGACGGGCGGCTTCCGCCTTGCGGGCCGGAAAGCCGGCCCAATCGGCCTGCTGCATGGCCGCGTTGAGCGAAGCCTCGTAATCGCCGGCGTCATAATTCATGATCACGGGCGTCTGGTAGGGGAACGAGCGTATGAAGTTGATCCGCCGGAGTTCCGCCGGCGAGACGCCGAGTTCGCGCGCCGCCGTTTCCACCGTGCGCTCCAGCAGATAGGTCGCCTCCGGCCGCCCTGCCCCGCGATAGGCATCGACGGGCACGGTATTGGTATAAACCGTACGGACATTGGCGTGGATCGCCGGAATGGCATATTGCCCCGACAGCAGCGTCGCATAGAGATAGGTCGGCACCGCCGAGGAAAAGAGCGACATATAGGCGCCGAGATTGGCGATCGTGTCGACCTTCAGGGCCGTCATGCGATTTTGCGCATCGAAGGCCATCTTGACCTTGGAAACATGGTCGCGGCCATGCGCATCGGTGAGGAAAGCTTCCGTGCGGTCAGCCGTCCATTTCACAGGCACGCCGGTCTTCTTCGACGCCCAAAGGCATACAATCTCTTCCGGATAGATATAGATCTTCGAGCCGAAGCCGCCGCCGACATCCGGCGCGATGACGCGCAGCTTGTTTTCCGGCGCGACATTATAGAAGGCGCTCATGACGAGCCGGGCCACATGCGGGTTCTGGCTTGTGGTGTAGCAGGTATAGTGGTCTTCGGCGGCATCATAGATGCCGAGCGTGGCGCGCGGCTCCATGGCATTCGGCGAAAGCCTATTGTTGTGGATCTCGATTTCGGTGACGTGCGCGGCCTCGGCGATCGCCTTGTCGGTCGCTGCCGCGTCTCCAAGCTCCCAGTCGAAAATAAGGTTGTTTGCCGCCTCCGGATGGATCTGCGGCGCGCCGGCTTTCAGCGCGTCCACCGCCTCGACGACGGCAGGCAGCTCCTCATAATCGACCGCTACGGCTTCAGCCGCATCGCGTGCCTCGCCAAGACTGTCGGCAACGACGATGGCGACGGCATCGCCGACATAGCGCACGGTATCGACCGCCAGTGGCCGCCATGCGCCCATCTTCATCGGCGAGCCGTCGCGGGAATGAATCATCCAACCGCAGATCAGATTGCCGATGCCGTCATCAAGCAGCTGCTTGCCATCGAGCACGCCGATCACGCCCGGCATGGAGAGTGCCGCTGACGCATCGATGCTCTTGATCTTTGCATGCGCATGCGGGCTGCGGACGAAATAGGCATATTTCATGCCCGGCGTCACCATATCGTCGGTGTATCGCCCCTTGCCCGTCAGAAATCGCTTGTCTTCCTTGCGCGCCACGCGCGCACCAATGCCTTCAACGCCCATCACATCCTCCATTGGGGTTCCGGGCCTGGCAATCCGCCAAGATCACAGTCCAAGCGTTTAGCCAGACGATCTCGGTGGAATTTATTCGGCCGCCTGCTGGGCGGCGTTCATTGCGGCATTGGCTGAAAGCACCGCCTTGACGATGTTGTGATAGCCGGTGCATCGACAGATATTGCCTTCGAGTTCGCTGCGCACCGTCTTCTCGTCAAGCTTGCCGCCATGGCGGTTGAGCATGTCGACCGATGTCATCACCATGCCCGGCGTGCAGAAGCCGCATTGCAGGCCATGATGCTCCTTGAAGGCAGCCTGAACCGGATGCAGCTCGCCATTGGCGGCCAGACCCTCGATGGTTGTGATCTTGGAGCCGGAAGCCTGAACGGCCAGGATCGAACAGCTCTTCACCGACTTGCCATCCATATGGATGACACAGGCGCCGCACTGGCTGGTATCGCAGCCGACATGGGTTCCGGTCAGGCCGAGTTTTTCCCTGATGAAATGGACAAGCAGCGTGCGATCCTCGCACTCGCCGCTGACCGAACGGCCGTTCACCGTCAAAGTCACTTTTGCCATATTTTCCTCCTCGCCTCTCCTCCAGAGGCATGGAGCATCATTTGACTTTTTCGCAATCCAATCAACCTCTACTTTAGAGAGGAGGTGGATTTTCTGCCTGGCGGCAAGCTGTTTTCTTCTCCAGACAGGACGCCGCCTTTTTTCAGCAATAAAAAAACTGCTATCCACCAATAGACAATCATATTTTGCACGATATTTTCTGTTGTTGCAGGACTGTAAAGACAGCCCATCGTGGTGGAGCTGAAGAATTGGGACGACGTTGGCCGAGGTTCGGCTTAACTAACGTTGGAGAGAGTAAATGAAGAAAGTTCTTATGCTCGCATTGGTCGGCTTGTCTATCGCAAGCTGCACGCCGACCGAACAGGGCGCAGGCATCGGCGCAGCATCCGGCGCGATCATCGGCGGCGCGGTCACCGGCAACGTCCGTGGCGCGGCAGTCGGCGCAGCGATCGGTGGCGTCTCCGGCGCCGTCATCGGCAGCGTCCAGGAACAGCCCGGCCAGTGCTACTACCGCGATCGTTACGGACGTCGCTACATCGACGATTGCCCGCGCGGCGGCTATCGCGGTGGTTATGGCGGCGGCTACGGCGGCTATTGATCGATTTTTCATCGCATTTGGAAGGTCCCGGGCTACAGCCCGGGATTTTTTTATTCGGGCGACGGAGGGTTTGACGTCCGCACAGCAGCCACACCGGCGCCCGCAAGGACAACTCCGATGTGCCATTCTTCAACCGGCCCTGATATGCGGAATCCCGCCTGGAAACGCGGGCTTTTCACCCGCAAAAGGTTATCTTTTCCCCATTTTTGACTCCAAAACGGTACACCTGAGGGACTTTTGCCTCTATGGTGGCCGCGCGTTAACTCCCGGGAAACGTCAAACTGAGTAAGTTCTCATGTAACCGTAAAGCGGCGTATGCATAAAAGAACTGAACCGAGAAAGAGTATTGCGTATCGGCAGGCAGGAACCGTGGCAGCGGTTGCGGCAGCCCTTGCGCTCGGTCCGGTGTGCGCCGGAAACGCCTTTGCATTCAAGCTCTTCGGCATCAAGCTCTGGGGCGAAGACGAAACGGCGGATCAGGTGTCCGATCCTGTCCGCTACACGGTCGATTTCCAGGCCGACAATCTCGACAAGGATCTGAAGGAAGCGTTGAACGACAGCTCGATGCTGATTTCCGACAAGGACAAGCCGGTCTCCGGCGACCTCGGCGTCGTCGTGAAGGCGCGTGACGACCGCGATCGCCTGATAGCCACACTTTACGAGAAGGCCCGCTACGGCGGCGTGGTCACCATCACCATCAACGGCACCTCCCTCGATGCCTTGCCGCCGACACCGACCTTCAGCCGCGCCAAGCCCGTTGTCGTCACGATCGGCGTCGATCCCGGCCCGGTCTTCAAACTTGGCAAGATCAACCTGCTCGGCGACGCCGCCAGGCTGGACCCGGCCAATTATGGCCTCGTGCGCGGCGGCGATGCCAGCTCGCTGACCATTCTGAAGGCAGGCGACAAGATGGTCGCCGACTTCAAGAACGAAGGTCATCCGCTCGCCAAGCTGGACAAGCGCGATGTCGTCGCCGATCATTCGACCAATACCGTCGACGTATCGCTGAAGGTTGAAAGCGGTCCCGTCGCTCCCTTCGGCAATGTCGGCGTCACCGGCCAGAAGACGGTCGATCCGGATTTCATCAAGCGCTATGCCCGCATCAACGAAGGCAAGCCCTACTCGCCCGACGAGTTGAAGAAGGCATCGGATCGCCTGAGAAAGCTCGGCGTCTTTTCCAGCGTCACCATCCGCGAGGCGGACAAGCTCGCGCCGGATGGCAGCATCCCGACGACCATCGAGGTGTCGGAAGGCAAGCAGCGCTTCTTCGGTGTCGGCGCGCAATATTCCACCATCGACGGTTTCGGCCTGCAGGGCTATTGGGGGCACCGCAATCTGACCGGACGCGCGGATTCGCTACGCATCGAAGGGTCGGTATCGCGCATCGGCGAGACCACGGATGTCGGTCAACTCGACTACACCGCCGGCATTACTTATGTCAGGCCGGCGACCTTCTACCCTTCCGCGACCTTCACGGGCGGCCTCAAGATGCAAAGCCTGCATCCGGACGCCTACGACGCCAATACCGCGACGGTGAGCGGCGGCCTCGCCTATGAAATCAACGATCAGGATACGGTATCCGCCGGCGGCGAGGTTTCCTATGAATCCGATACTACCGATGCTTTCGGAAAACATAATTACCTGACGGTGGCGATCCCGCTCGAATACGTCCGGGACACGCGTGACAACAAGCTGGACCCCACGGAAGGCTTTCGCGCCTCCATCAGCGCCAAGCCGAGCTATGAGGCAATGGGCGGCACGGTTTTCAGCTCCTTCGAGGGCTCGATAACCGGTTACAAGGGCATAGGCGCCAACAACAACGTGGTCTTCGCCGGCAAGCTTGCCGCGGGCTCGCTGCTGGGTGCAAACAGCATTGAGGACATTCCGGCCACCCGGCGTTTCTATGCCGGTGGCGGCGGCTCGGTGCGCGGTTACAGCTATCAGGAAATCTCGCCCTATAACTCGCACGGTGACGAAACCGGCGGGCGCTCCTACGTGACCGCCTCCTTCGAAGCGCGGGTAAAGATCACCGATACGATCGGTGTCGTACCCTTCGTCGATATGGGCAGCGTCACCGACAGTGTCTTGCCCGACGGGTCCGACCTGCGCATTGGTGCGGGCGTGGGCTTGCGCTACGCTACGCCCTTCGGCCCGATCAGGCTCGATGTTGCCGTGCCGTTGAAGAAATATGACAATCGCACATCTTATGGCATCTATGCCGGCATCGGCCAGGCCTTCTGACGGACTGTATAGTTGTCGCGGGCCTTTCAGCACACGGTTACAAAGTTGAGGTTACTGTCGCTTTCATGAGCATATTGATTCGAATTCTCGGGAAACTGGTGCGCTGGATCGCCTATGCGGTCGTGGCAATCCTCTTGCTCGCGATTGCGGCTGTGCTCGTCATCGGCCTGGTACCCTCCGCAACCGGCTACGCCGTCGATCAGATGGCGAAGATCGCCTCGACGCCGGATCGCACCATCGCGATCGCCGCGCCTTCAGGACTGTTGAACGGCAATCTGAGGGTCGGTTCGATCACTGTGTCCGACACGAAAGGCCCCTATGCCAAGGTGCAGAACCTTGCCATCGACTGGTCTCCGCTGTCCTTGCTGACCGGCACCTTCCATGCCGATCGCGTCGCAGCCGATGTCGTCGATTTCGAACGACTGCCGGTTTCGACGGCCGCGCCTGCACCGGCAACCGAGCCGGCAAGCTCCAGCGGTTTCTCCCTGCCCATCGCCATCGATATCGGGGCTATCGCCCTGCCTGATCTTCGCATCGGACAGGCCGTTGCCGGACAGGACTTCGTTCTCGCCGCCGACGGCAGCGTCAAGGCAAACAGCAGTAGTATGGGTCTGACACTCAATGCCTTCAGGCACGATGTGCCCGATGCCAAGCTTTCCGCCGATATCGCCTTTGCTCCGGCCGACAATCAGCTGAAACTGAAAACGCAGATTTCCGAGCCGCGCGACGGCATGCTGGCCGGGTTGCTGCACCTGCCGGGCGGACCCGCCGTCAACATCGACCTTTCCGGCGACGGCCCCCTCTCCAACTGGGCTGGCAAGCTGCAGGCGGCACTCGACGGTAAGCCGACAGTCGCCATCACCGGCCACCACAGCCTCTCGGCCGACGGCCTGCATCATATCGACGTCAAGGGCGGCGGCGATGTCGATTCGCTCCTGCCGCCGACCCTGCGTGCGCTCTTTGCCGGCCAGACGACAATCGATCTTTCGGCGGCCTTTGACGGCAAGGGCAAGATCGATATCCAGACCGGCAACCTCGCCACAGGCAGCGCCGTGCTTGCTGCATCGGGCACGCTCGATCCCGCCGGCAACAACAGCCTCAATGCCAATCTGATCGGCACTTCCGGTCCTGTCGACTTCCGCTGGCCGATGGAAAATGGCGAGGCCCGCGCCCTGATCTCGCGGGTCGACATCGCGCTGACGGGTGCGGCGCAATCGGTGAAAATCGATGCCAAGGCCGCACTTGACAGCGCCAGCACGCCGCAGGGCAACATCGGACAGATCAATCTCGGTGCCCGCAGCGATGCCTTCAATCTCACCGCCATGTCCGGCCCGCTGCAGCTTCGCCTGGTTGTCGGCCAGACAGCCTTCGTGAGCCCCGACCTCAATCGCCTGATCCGCGCGCCGATTGCCCTGACTGCGCCGCTTCAGCTCTCGCCCGATACGATCGGCTTCAACAATACAACATTGGAAAGCGCCAGCATCGGCGGCACCATCAACGGCAAATATACGCTGTCATCAAAGGCGCTCACGGGCAATTTCAAGCTCTTTGCCCTGCCAGGCGTTCTGCCGGATGGTGTCTCGAACAAGTTCGAAGGCACGATCTCCCTGGAAGGCCAGGTCGCCGGCACTGTGCCGACCAAGATGACGCTCTCCAATCTTGCGGTGAAATCCAATGTCGCCGAGATCAACGGCAATGTCGCGCTCAACGACCAATCGCTGACATCGGATCTATCCGGCAAGGTGCTCGACCTTTCCAAGCTCGTTCCGAATGCGCAGGGACAGGCCGATATCGGTCTCAAGGCCAAGGGTCCGCTCTCTGCACTCGGCATCGACGCGACCGTCAAGGCCGTCAATGTCAAGCTGGCGGGACGGCTGCTCGATACGCTCGATATCGGCGTGACCGGTACTGCCGACCCCAAAGCTCCGCAAGCAAAGGTTCAAGCAAGCGGTGCAATCGACGGCAAGCCGATCCGCATCACTGCCGACGCCGTTTCCAAGGATGGCCGCACAAGCATCCCGTCGCTGGCAGCCGAAATTGGCACCAACAAGCTGCAGGGCAAGCTGGATTTGTCGCCGAGCTTCGAGCCAACGGGTGCATTGACCTTCGATCTGCCAGATCTCAGTCTGCTGGCCGCCCTTGCCGGCCAAAAGGCCGAGGGCGACCTCAAGGGCTCGCTCGATATCGCCAGCGCCAACGGCAAGACCGGCCTGAAGGTCAACGCCAATGGTAATGGTATCCGCCGCGACGATCTCGTCATCAGCAAGCCGGCCGTAGCGCTTGCCGTCGACGATCTCAAGGCCTTCTCCGCCAATGGCAGCATCCGCGCCGATACGATTGCCTCGGGCGCCAACCGCATCGCCGATCTCAATCTGACCTTCACCCAGCAGGGCAGCCGCACGGATTTCGATCTGAAATCGGCTTATGACAACGCGCCGCTGACAACACGCGGCAGCGTTGAGACGGCTGGTGGCCAGACGACAGTTAATCTCGATTCCTTTGCCGGCGCACCGCGCACGATACCGGTGAAGCTTGCATCGCCAACAAAGATCGTCATCAAGGACGGCATCGCCTCGCTGAACGGCCTGACCCTTCAGACTGGTGGCGGTTCGGTGATTATTGATGGCACCGCCGGGCAGGCCCTGAACATCAATGCGAAGATCGCCAACCTGCCGGCGAGCCTTGCCAATGTCTTTGCGCCAACGCTTGCGGCGGAGGGCGTGATTTCGGGCACGGTGGCAGTCACCGGCAAGGCCGCCTCGCCCTCCGTCATCTTCCAGACCAACTGGTCGGGAGCGGCGACGAGCCAGACGAAATCCGCGGGCCTTGCCGCACTCGGCATCAAGGCCGACGGAAAATTTGCCGACAATGTCGTGACCATCAATACCAACCTGACCGGCCAAAGCGGCCTGGCGCTGAATGGCGGCGGCACTATCGCCATTGCTGGCAACAAGGCGATGGCGCTGAGGTTTTCCGGTAATCTGCCGTTCGACGCCTTGGCAGGCCAGCTGGCCGCCCAGGGCCTCGTCATGACAGGCACCGCCAAGATCGACATGCAGATCGGCGGCACGACGGCGGCACCCGCCATTACCGGCTCGATCACCACCGACAGCGCCAAGCTGGTCGATGTACGGCGAAACCTGACGCTCAACGGCCTTGCCGTGACCGTTACGCTCGACGGCAGGCAGGCGGTCATCTCGCGGCTGAGCGGCAACCTCACCAGCGGCGGCAGCATTTCCGGCAGCGGTACGGTCGGCATTGCTCCGGATAGCGGTTTCCCTGCCGATATCCAGATGAAGTTCAACAACGCGACCTATGTCGATGGAACCCTCGTCACCGCGATGGTCAACGGCACGCTCGGCATCAAGGGACCGCTGATGACCGCGCCGATGCTGACGGGCAATCTCCGGATCAGCAAGGCGTCCATCACCGTGCCGCAAAAGCTGCCGGCATCGCTGTCGGAGATCAACATCAAGCACAAGAATGCTCCGGCTGCGGTCAAGGCCCAGTTCAAGGATCAGAAGCCGGAGGCGCCCCGCAGCAAATCGGCGACTCTCGGCATCGATCTGCAGCTCGATGCTCCCTCGCAGATCTTCGTTCGTGGCCGCGGCATCGATGCCGAACTCGGCGGCAACATTACAGTTCGCGGCACGGCAGCCGAACCTGTGGTATCCGGCGGCTTCACCATGCGGCGTGGACGTCTGACCATTTTGAGCCGTCGGCTGGATTTCACCGATACCAGCAAGATCACCTTCGGCGGCGACCTGACCCCGGCGCTAAACATGGAAGCGACGTCGACGGCAGGCTCCACCACCATAACGGTCGATGTCACCGGCCTGGCGACCGACCCGCAGATCGGCTTCTCGTCTTCGCCGGCTTTGCCGCAGGACGAGGTTCTGGCGCAGCTGATCTTCGGTCAATCCATTTCGAAACTTTCCGCCATGCAGATCGCCCAGCTCGCCGATGCCGCCAGCCAGCTTGCCGGCGGACGCTCCACGTCGCTGTTCGAGGGGTTGCGCAGCCATCTCGGCGTCGATGATCTCGATATCTCGACGGATGCGAACGGCCAGGCACAGGTAGGCGCCGGCAAGTATATCAACAAGCGCACCTATATCGAGTTACAGCAGGGCGCCTCAAACAACACCAAGGCGATCATCAATTTCAATGTGGGTCGCGGCGTGAAGCTGCGCGGCGCGGCGGGATCTGACGGCGCCGGGGAAGCGGGCGTCGTCTACGAGCATGAATATTGAGGAACACTTCTTCCGCGAGAACAAGTTATTGCCGAGCACCTCGCCGCGGATGAAGCAGAGATATGCACCCTGTTGCGTAGCGCGAGCTCGCATGAAGATTGTCCACTGGCTTATCATTCTGCGCAATTGGATTGATCAATCTGTTGAAAGCCGGTTGATTCTGGACAATTTTCCATCTTTTTGCTGTCATCCAGACAATTGATAATGCGCGCCAACATAATTCAGGCCGGTCGGCCCTTCATGGACCCGATCTCATCTATGTCGTTGTTTTTACGCCTTTCCAGGCAAAAGCCGCTGCTGGCTTTTCCGGAATCGCTCTAACCCTCGGAGCAATGCCGATGAATACGCAATCCACGCCCGTTACCCTGATCGGCGTTCCCCTGGAAGAAGGATCCGGTCGCCGCGGCGCCGGCATGGGTCCGACGGCGCTCCGCATCGCCGGCATCGAAACCACGCTGACCGAACTTGGCCATCGCGTCACGGATAGCGGCGACCTGCATCCTGTTCCAGCAGCGGACCTGCCCGACCATCCCCACGCTCACAATCTGAAGATCGTCGGCGCCTTCACGCGCGCACTGGAGGCGAAGGTTTACGAAGTCGCATCGTCTGGTGGCTTCCCGCTGATCCTGGGCGGCGACCACAGCCTTTCCATGGGAAGCGTCTCCGGCATGGCCCGCCACGCGGCGGAAGTTGATCGCCCCCTCTTCGTGCTCTGGCTCGACGCTCACTCCGATTTCAATTCCCCCGCTACCTCGCCCTCAGGCAATATTCACGGCATGCCCGTTGCATTCTTCTGCGGCGAAGCCGAGATCGAGGGCGTTCTGCCGGCCGGGCGGCCGCTGGTCGATCCGACGAAGGTCTTCCAGGTCGGTATCCGCTCCGTCGATCCGCGTGAACGTGAGGAAATCCGCGAACACGGCGTCAACGTCTTCGACATGCGCTCCCTCGACGAGCAAGGCGTCGCCGCCATCATGCGCAAGGTGCTCGATACCGTCGGCGAAGCCAACGGCCTGCTGCATGTCAGCTTCGATGTCGATTTCCTCGATCCGGATATCGCACCGGGTGTCGGAACCACCGTGCCGGGCGGCGCGACCTATCGCGAAGCGCATCTCATCATGGAAATGCTCTCCGACAGCAACCTCGTCTCATCGCTCGACCTCGTGGAGCTCAACCCGTTCCTCGACGATCGCGGCAAGAGCGCCCGTGTTCTCGTGGAAATGGCGGCAAGCCTCTTCGGCCGGCGCATCTTCGACCGCCCGACACGAGCCGCTTAAAGGGGCTCCATTCCTTTCCGAGGCTCCCCCTTCCCGACATCATACCGCGTAAGACTATCCAGTCGAAACTGCTTGCATAGATTTAGGTTTAAGCAATGTTCTTGCTCTATCGTGCCAATAACACGTCGAATTGGGCGTGACGGTTCAATGGGAAGAGCGTTCATGGCCACGATCAATTCCACCAGCTTTAGCGGCGAAACTCTGGAGATCATTGCCTTCCGGCTGCATGATCAGGAATTCTGCGTCAAAACCACCACGATCCGCGAAATTCGCGGCTGGGCGCCATCGACGCCGATCCCGCATGCGCCGGCCGATGTCATCGGCGTCATGAACCTGCGCGGCTCGGTGATCCCGATCATCGACCTTGCCTACAAGCTCGGCATGCAGAGCACGGTCGCCAACGAGCGCAGCGCCATCGTCGTCGCCGAAGTGCATAGCATGGTCATCGGCATGCTGGTCGACCGCGTCTCCGATATCCTGACGATCGCCTCCAGTCAGGTACAGCCGGTTCCGGAAGTAACCGCCTCCTTCGATCGCGCCTATTGCGAAGGCATCATCGCCACGGAGAACGGAATGATCTGCTTCCTGAACCTCGCCAAGATGTTCAAGGAAAATGAAACAGACGAGCTCGCCGCTTAACTTCGCAGTATAGTCTTTCCAAAGAACCGCCGCCCTCCGCGGCGGTTTTTTATTTCCTCATAATTTTAGCTAATTATTTTTTATTTAAATTGTAATTTCTAATAAGCTAATTTTTACTCAAAATTAAAGGAAGAAACTCCATCATCGATTGTGAAGCGAGGAAAGAAAATACAATCTCTACATTCCGGCCACTCCGTGCGGAACGCCTCTCAGAGGCGTCTCGGCGAGCATAGTCGTCCGCTTCGATGTCATTCAATCGACGCTCGGCAGGCGCGAGCTTTCTAGGAGGGAATAGGAATGTTCAGTCTATCATCGGATGCCAGCCGCATTCTGTCCGCCATGTCCAAATCGCAGGCCATCATCGAGTTCGATCTCGAGGGTAAGGTTCTGACGGCAAACGAGAATTTCTGCCGCGCGCTGGGCTATGAGCTGAAGGAAATCATCGGAAACCATCACCGGATGTTCTGTGATCCCACCTATATCGCAACCCCGGCCTATCATGATTTCTGGGCGCGTCTCGGCAGTGGCGAATATGATGCCGGCACCTACAAGCGTCTTGCCAAGGGCAATCGCGAAGTCTGGATACAGGCTTCCTACAACCCTGTCTTCCGCAATGGTAAGCCGGTTAAAGTCGTAAAATTCGCAGTCGATGTCACCGACGCCAAGAAGAAGGCGATCGATGACGCGGGCAAGCTTGCGGCGCTCTCGCGCTCACAGGCCGTCATCGAATTCCTGCCGACCGGCGAAATCCTGACCGCGAACGAGAATTTCTGCAGCGCCATGGGCTATGCGCCCAGCGAGATCGTCGGCAGGCATCACAGCATTTTCTGCGACCCCGCCTATGCCCGCACCGAGGAATACAAGCGCTTCTGGCAGCGCCTGGCGCAGGGCGAGTTCATCGCCAACGAATTCGTCCGCTACGGCAAGGGCGGCAAGGAAATCTGGATCCAGGCGGCCTATAATCCCATCGTCGATGCTGATGGCAAAGTCTACAAAGTCGTGAAATTCGCGACGGATGTCACCTCCCGCATGAGCGCCATCAGCGAACTCGCCGGCGCACTCCGCAGCCTCTCGGAAGGCGATCTGACGAAAACGCTCGAACGCTCTTTCGTGCCTTCCATGGAGCAGCTTCGCCACGACTTCAACGCGACGATCGACAAGCTTTCCCAGACGCTCACCACCGTCGGTCACAATGCCAGCGCCATTGCCGCCGGCTCGCGCGAGCTTGGCGACTCGGCAGAAGCCTTCTCAAGACGCACGGAGCAACAGGCCGCCTCGGTGGAAGAGACGGCGGCGGCCCTGGAGGAAATCACCACCACGGTCGCCGATTCCAGTCAGCGTGCGGAAGAAGCCGGGCGTCTCGTTGCCGAAACCAAACGCGGCGCCGAAGAATCCGGCACGGTAGTCCGCAACGCCGTCGCCGCCATGGATCAGATCGAGAAATCCTCGCGTGAGATCACCAACATCATCGGCGTCATCGACGATATCGCTTTCCAGACCAACCTGCTGGCGCTGAATGCCGGTGTCGAGGCCGCACGTGCCGGCGAGGCCGGTAAGGGCTTCGCCGTTGTTGCACAGGAAGTGCGCGAACTGGCACAACGCTCGGCCAGCGCCGCCAAGGAGATCAAGGCGCTGATCACGACATCGAGCGAGCACGTCAGGAACGGTGTCGGCCTGGTCGGCCAGACGGGCAAGGCGCTGGAACAGATCGTCACCCAGGTTGCCGACATCAACACCAACGTCGCTGCCATCGTGAAGGCGTCGAAGGAACAGACGATCGGCCTTCGGGAAATCAATTCGGCGATCAATTCGCTGGATCAGACCACCCAGCAGAATGCTGCGATGGTCGAAGAGAGCACCGCCGCAAGCCTCAGGCTCGCCAATGAGGCGGACGCGCTGCATACGCTGCTTGCGCAATTCCGCCTCGCCGACTCGATGATCCGCCATATGGCCGTCCGCCGCGCCGCCTGATCGTAAAGCCCTGCTGAAAATCAAGAAGCCGCCTCGAATTTCGGAGCGGCTTTTTGGTCATTTAGAGGATCGTTTAGCCGAACAGAGCGTAGGTGCTCTTGATCGTCACCCAGACACCCCAGAGGAGCGGAATACCGACAAGCGCCCAGGCAATCAGCGCCTTGCCATCAAACCCACCCGTGCCGATGCCGAAAGAGCCGGTTGGGCCGGCATTGGCAGCAGCGGTCTTCGCCTGCAGCGCCGCGACCTCTTCATCCGACATGAACCATTTGTCCGAGAGCGGCTTGACCAGCGAATTGGCAATCAAGCCCAGAGCCAGCATGACCGCAAGAATATACATGGTGAAGGTGTAGAGCTGTGCGCCTTCCACGCCCGCTGCCTTCTGCGCCTCGCGGATATAGTTGACCACGACAGGCCCGATGATCCCGGCCGTCGCCCATGCCGTCAGCAGTCGGCCATGGATCGCGCCGACGAATTGCGTACCGAATATATCGGCGAGATAGGCGGGAACGGTCGCGAAACCGCCGCCATACATCGATAGGATGATGCAGAGCGCACCCACGAACAGCACCTTGCTATGAATGCCTGCCGCCCAGGGAGCCAGGACATAGAGTGCAATGCCGATCACGAAGAAACAATAATAGGTGTTCTTGCGGCCGATCCTGTCGGACAGCGACGCCCAGAAGAAGCGGCCGCCGATGTTGAAGAGTGACAGCAGACCGGCAAAACCGGCGGCGATGGCCGCCACCGCCGCGATCTGGTCCTTGCTGAGATCGGCGAATTTCAGGTCCGGCAGGCCGATCAAGGCGCCACCGAAGATTTCCTGCAGCATCGGGGAGGCCATGCCGATAACGCCGATACCGGCCGAGACGTTGAGACACAATACCGCCCAGATCAGCCAGAACTGCGGGGTTTTGTGGGCATTGCGAAGATGCACATGCTTTGTCGTGATCATCGAGCTCTTGGCGGCAGGGGCCGTCCAGCCCTCAGGACGCCAGCCGGCCGGCGGCAGACGATAGCCGAAGGCACCGCCCATCATGAAAACGAAATAGATCGCTGCCATGACGATGAAGGTCTGCCAGACACCGGCGGAGCCATCCATGCGAAAGTGGTTCATCAGCAGGCTCGCGAGCGGCGCGCCGATCATCGCGCCTCCGCCGAAGCCCATGATGGCCATGCCGGTCGCCATGCCGCGCCGGTCGGGAAACCATTTGATCAGCGTCGACACAGGCGAGATATAGCCGAGACCAAGCCCGATACCGCCGATGACGCCGGCGCCGATCCACATGATCCAGAGCTGATGGAAGATCACGCCGATCGCCGCAATCAGGATACCGCCACACCAGCAGCAGGCAGCAACCACGCCGGCCTTGCGCGGCCCCGCTTTCTCGAGCCACCCGCCCCAGATGGCGGCGGAAGAGCCGAGCAACACGAAGAAGAGCGTATAAATCCAGCCGAGATCGCTGACGCGCCAATCGCAGCTCGTGGTGAACAGGGCGGTCAGAAGATTGAGGTTTGCGCATTCCGCCGGAGCCGGCGCCGGGGTGCCGAGCGCCTTGGAGAGCGGCAGCCAGAACACACTGAAGCCATAGGCCATGCCGATGCAGAGATGGATCGCCAAAGCCGCCGGCGGCACGAGCCACCGGTTGAAGCCCGGCTTGGCGATAATGCGCTCGCGATCGAGCAGACCCGCCGTTGCCGTTCCTTGAGAAATATTCGTATCCGCAGCCGTCATGAACAACTCCTCCTTGCTTCAAATACCCCGCATTCTCCCCTCCGCAGGACTCGGATTCGAGGATGGAGTCTCCTCTCTCCATCCCAATGCATCATCAGTGCTAGTATTAAGCCGGCTTAATTTCTTCCGGCGGCGCGGGTCTGTGGATCAGCGAGGCTGCTTCCAAGACCAAAGGGCTGAGCCCGCTGTCTCCTTGATCGATGATCGTGAAAAGCTGGCGCCGCATGCGCGGCTCCCAGAATTTGTTGATGTGGGTGGCAACACCCTGTGCGGCTTCATTTGCCGGCTGCGTCTTGAAGAAGGTGGCGATCTGGTTCGCCATATAGATGAGCTTGGTTTCGGTCTTGCCGTGCGGCGTTTCCTCAGGCGACATCGGCGATGCTCCCCGTAATAATGCGATGCGGATGGGTGAAAATCTCGAAATCGTCGCCGCGCACCAGCGCCACCAGCGTCATGCCGGCCTCCTCGGCCGTGCGAATGGCGAGCGCCGTCGGCGCGGAGATGGCAACCAGCACGGAACTGCCCAGTATCGCCGCCTTCTGCACCATCTCGACGGACAGGCGGCTGGTGACGGCGACCACACCTTCCGCGCCCTTATGGTCGGAACGGATCACGGCACCGCAGAGCTTGTCAAGCGCATTGTGCCTTCCGACATCCTCGCGCACGGCAAGCAGCCCCTCGGACGGGATATAGAAGCCCGCACCATGCACAGCATGCGTCTCGCGATGCAGCGGCTGCGCATCGTTAAGCAGCGCGACCGCGCGGACGATGTCCTTTTGCGTCAACTTTAAAGCAACGTTCGAGACATCCGGTACCTTACGCACCGCCTGCTCGATCGATTCGATGCCGCAGAGGCCGCAGCCGACGGGGCCTGCCATATGGCGGCGGCGCAGCCGCAGTGCGTCGGCCACATCGTCGACCAGAGCGATCTGCACATCAATCCCCTGCTCGTCTTCGATCGGCTCGATCGCGGCGATCTCACTTATATCGGTGATGATGCCCTCGGTGAGGCTGAAGCCGACGCCGAAATCCTCGATATCGGCAGGTGTGCCCATCATCACCGCATGCGACGTGCCGCCATAGGAAAATGCGATCGGCACTTCCTCGGGGACGATGCGAGAGCCCGAGCGGACCAGGCCGTTGCGGCGGGCGGTTTCGGGGACGGTGGTGGTGGGGGTGAATTTGGTCATTGGATAGCCTTCCCTTCTCCCCAACGGGGAGAAGGTGGCGCGCAGCGTCGGATGAGGGGGGCAAGGAGCGATAGCTCCGCGTATCTCGAGCGCAAATGAAGAGCAGCTCCCCTCGCGCGGAGAGTCCCCTTCATCCGCCCTCCGGGCACCTTCTCCCCAAGGGGAGAAGGGGAAAACGCATGCATCGTCACTCCGCAGCCTCCATCTTCCCGACGATACGCCGCGACTGCCGGGCCTGCTCATCATACTCGACCTGCCACTGCGACGGGCCGTTTGACGGCGAGACCTGCACGGCCGTCACCTTGTATTCCGGGCAGTTCGTCGCCCAGTCGGTGTAATCGGTGGTGATGACGTTCGCCTGCGTATCCGGATGATGGAAGGTCGTGTAGACGACGCCGGGAGCGACGCGATCGGTGATCAAGGCTCTGAGCGTGGTGTCGCCGGAGCGGCTGCTGAGCCGGATCCAGTCGCCCTCGCGGATGCCGCGCTGTTCCGCATCGTGCGGATGGATTTCCAGGCGATCCTCGGCGTGCCAGACGACATTCTCGGTACGCCGCGTCTGGGCGCCGACATTGTACTGGCTGAGAATGCGCCCGGTGGTGAGCAGCAGCGGGAAACGTGGACCGGTGCGCTCGTCGGTCGGGACATATTCCGTGCGGATGAACTTGCCCTTGCCGCGCACGAAGCCATCGACATGCATGATCGGCGAGCCGAGCGGCGTCTTCTCGTTGCAGGGCCACTGCACCGAGCCCATCTTTTCCAGATAGTCGTAGGAGACGAGCGCGAAGCTCGGCGTTGTTGCGGCGATCTCGTCCATGATTTCGGACGGATGGCTATAGTTCCATCCGAGACCCATGGCCTGCGCCATCTTCTGCGTCACTTCCCAGTCGGCATAGCCGTTGCGCGGGGTCATGACCTTGCGAACGCGATTGATGCGGCGCTCGGCATTGGTGAAGGTGCCGTCCTTTTCGAGGAAAGTCGAGCCGGGTAGGAAAACATGCGCGTAGTTGGCCGTCTCGTTCAGGAAGAGGTCGTGAACGACGACACATTCCATCGCGGCAAGGCCGGCGGCAACATGCTTGGTATCCGGGTCGGACTGAAGGATATCCTCGCCCTGGATGTAGATGCCCTTGAACGTGCCATCGACCGCGGCATCAAGCATGTTCGGAATGCGCAGGCCGGGCTCATTGTTGAGCTTCACGCCCCAGAGCTTTTCGAAGATGTCGCGGGTCGCATCGTCGGAGATGTGGCGATAGCCCGGCAGCTCGTGCGGGAAGGAGCCCATATCGCAGGAGCCCTGCACATTGTTCTGGCCGCGCAGCGGGTTCACGCCCACGCCCGGACGGCCGATATTGCCGGTGACCATGGCGAGATTGGCGATCGCCATGACGGTGGTCGAGCCCTGGCTGTGCTCGGTGACGCCGAGGCCGTAATAGATCGCGCCGTTGCCGCCCTTGGCAAAGAGACGAGCGGCTTCGCGTACGAGTTCGGGAGAAACGCCCGTGTATTTTTCCGTTTCCTCCGGGCTGTGTTGCGGCTCGGAAACGAAGGCGGCCCAGTCCTCGAATTCGGACCAGTCGCAGCGTTCGCGGATGAACTTCTCGTCGAACAGGCCTTCGGTGACGATCACGTGCGCCAGTGCCGTCATTACGGCGACGTTGGTGCCGGGCTTCAGCGGCAGGTGATAGCTCGCCTCGACATGCGGCGTGCGCACCAGATCGATGCGGCGCGGGTCGATGACGATGAGCTTGGCGCCCTGGCGCAGCCGCTTCTTCAGCCGCGAGCCGAAGACCGGGTGACCATCCGTCGGATTGGCGCCAATGACGATGACGACATCAGAATGCTCGACGCTGTCGAAATTCTGCGTGCCGGCCGAGGTGCCGAAGGCCTGGCCGAGGCCGTAGCCGGTGGGAGAATGGCAGACGCGGGCGCAGGTATCGACATTGTTGTTGCCGAAGCCGGCGCGCACCAGCTTCTGCACCAGATAGGTTTCCTCATTGGTGCAGCGCGAGGAGGTGATGCCGCCGATGGAATCGCGGCCATACTGATATTGCAGCCGCTTGAACTCGGTGGCGATATGCGCAAAGGCCTCGTCCCAGGTCACCTCCCGCCAGGGATCCGTAACCTTCTCGCGGATCATCGGGTTGAGGATGCGGTCCTTATGGGTTGAATAGCCATAGGCGAAGCGGCCCTTGACGCAGGAATGACCACGATTGGCCTGGCCGTCTTTCCACGGCACCATGCGCACCAGCTCCTCGCCGCGCATTTCCGCCTTGAAGGAACAGCCGACGCCGCAATAGGCACAGGTGGTGACGACCGAGTGCTCCGGCTGGCCGATCGATATGACAGACTTTTCGGTCAGCGTCGCCGTCGGGCAGGCCTGCACGCAGGCGCCGCAGGAAACGCATTCCGAGTCGATGAAACTCTCATGCATTCCGGGTGAAACGCGCGAGCCGAAGCCACGGCCCTCGATGGTCAGAGCGAAAGTACCCTGCACTTCCTCGCAGGCTCGCACGCAGCGTGAGCAGACGATGCACTTCGACGGATCATAGGTGAAATAGGGGTTGGACTCGTCTTTCGGCATCCATTTCAGATTAATGTCGCCGTTGTTGCGCGCCTTGACGTGATTGTCGCCCTCATAGCCGTAGCGCACGTCGCGCAGACCGACGGCGCCCGCCATATCCTGCAGCTCGCAATCGCCATTGGCAGCGCAGGTCAGACAGTCGAGCGGATGGTCGGAAATATAGAGTTCCATCACGCCGCGGCGGATATCCTTCAGTCGGCCCGTCTGCGTGTGAACGACAAGGCCGGGGGCAACCGGCGTCGTGCATGAGGCCGGCGTGCCGTTACGGCCTTCGATCTCGACGAGACAGAGGCGGCAGGAGCCAAAGGCATCGACCATGTCGGTGGCGCAGAGCTTCGGGACCTGAATGCCTGCCTCCATCGAAGCACGCATGATCGAGGTGCCCTCGGGCACCGTGATCTGGCGGCCGTCGATGGTCAGCGTCACCATGGTTTCGGAGGTGGAGGCCGGCGTGCCGTAATCGATTTCTGGAACGAGGGACATGGATCTTACTCCGCCGCTTCAATCAAGGGAGCCGGAGAAAAATCCTCCGGGAAATGGGTCATCGCGCTCATCACGGGATAGGGCGTGAAGCCGCCGAGCGCGCAAAGCGAACCGAACTTCATCGTGTTGCAGAGATCGGCAAGCAGCACCCGGTTCTTCTCGGGCTCGATTCCTCTAGCGATCTTGTCGGCCGTCTCGACGCCGCGTGTCGAGCCGATGCGGCAGGGCGTGCACTTGCCGCAGCTTTCGACTGCGCAGAATTCCATCGCGAACCGCGCCTGCTTCAGCATGTCGGCGGTATCGTCGAAAACGACGATGCCGGCATGACCGATCAGGCCGTCCCTGGCTGCAAAGGCTTCATAGTCGAACGGCGTGTCGAACAGTGCGCGCGGGAAATAGGCGCCAAGCGGTCCACCCACCTGCACCGCCTTGACCGGCCGCCCCGTCGCCGTGCCGCCGCCGATCCTGTCGACGATATCGCCGAGCGAAAGGCCGAAGGCTGTCTCATAGAGACCGCCATGCTTGACGTTGCCGGCGATCTGCAGCGGGATCGTGCCGCGCGACCGGCCCATGCCGAAATCGCGGTAGAAGGCAGCACCCTTGTCCATGATGACGGGGACCGAGGCGAGCGAGATCACGTTGTTGATGACTGTGGGGCAGTTGAACAGGCCCTTATGCGCCGGCAGCGGCGGCTTGGCGCGCACGATGCCGCGCTTGCCTTCGAGGCTGTTCAGCAGCGCCGTCTCCTCGCCGCAGACATAGGCGCCCGCACCGGTGCGGATTTCCATGTCAAAGGCTTTGCCGGAACCGAGCACCGAAGCGCCGAGAATGCCGGCCTTGCGCGCAATTTCGACCGCTTCCGTCATGGCCGCGATAGCATGCGGATATTCCGAGCGCGTATAGACGAAGCCCTTTGTCGCGCCGGTCGCCAGCCCCGCGATCGCCATGCCTTCGATCAGCACGAAGGGGTCACCCTCCATGATCATCCGGTCGGCGAAAGTGCCGCTGTCGCCCTCGTCGGCGTTGCAGACGATATATTTGCGATCGCCCGGCGCATCGAGCACCGTCTTCCATTTGATGCCGGTCGGGAAGCCCGCACCGCCACGGCCGCGCAGGCCGGAATCGGTGACTTCCTTGACGATATCGCCAGCCGCCATGTCGATCGCGCGGCGCAGCCCCTTCAGGCCGCCATGGGCCTCATAATCCTCAAGCGAAAGCGGGTCGGTAATGCCACAGCGGGCAAAGGTTAGGCGGGTCTGCTCTTTCAGGAATGGGAGGCTTTCGACCTCCCCAAGACAGAGCGGATGCTCGCCGCCTTCGGCGAGCCCGGCGTCGAAGAGTGCGGGAACATCCTTGGCCTTCACCGGTCCATAGCCGATACGCTTGCCGCCAATCTCGACTTCGACCAGGGGCTCAAGCCAGAACATGCCGCGCGAGCCGTTGCGCACGATGCGCGCATCGAGCCCGCGTTTGGCGATTTCCAGCGCGACCGATTTCGCCACTTTCTCCGCACCGAGCGAAAGGGCGGCGGCATCGCGGGGAATATAGATGGTGAGCGTCATTGGCGCGCCTCCTTCACGAGGTCGTCCGCGCCCTCATCGTCGAGGCGGCCATAGAGTTCGCCGTCGAGCATCGCAGCCGGAGCGCAGGCGCAAAGCCCGAGACAGTAGACCGGTTCCAGCGTGACACTACCATCGAGCGTGGTCTGATGGAAATCAATGCCAAGCAGCCGCTTGATGCGCTCGGCAAGCGCATCGCCTCCCATCGACTGACAGGCCTCGGCACGACAGAGCTTCAGGACATGACGACCTGCCGGATGATCGCGATAGTCATGATAGAAGGTCATGACGCCATGCACTTCGGCGCGCGAAAGGTTCAGTGCCTTGGCGATCAGAGGCAACGCATCCTGCGGCACATAGCCGAATTCATCTTGAATCCCGTGCAGGATCGGCAAAAGCGGCCCCTCCATCGATTTCATGCTATCGATGATGGTGCCGGCGCGGGTCGCGACATCGCCCGCAGCCTGATTCAAACTCATTAGCAGCCTCCCGCGCATAGCTCCGAAGATCGAAGGCGAATCTTCAGAAAAGACCTATGCGGCATTTCCTCCTGGCGCGCGATCGACACGCCATGAAGATAAGCTCGCAGGGAGACGGCAAAGGATCAATAAGGCAGTCCCGTCACTCGATAGAAATTTTCTATCGATTCCCGTTCTCTTCTGCGAGCAATCTCGCCTCATGCAACAAGGCAGAGACGAGTGGCGTAAAGGGTTCGCGGTGGGTAGCGACCAGGCCGACAAGATGCTCGGCATCAGGTTCCGTGATCGGGATCTTATGAATATCCGCCGGAAAACCGAAAGAATCGGCAATATTCTTCGGCATAATGCTCGCCCAGCGACCGGTCTGCACATGAGAAAACAGCACGATCATCGAATTGGATTCCAGCGTCGGCTTGGCGGTCGCGCCCGCCTCGGCAAGATGCCGATTGATGATGCGCCGGTTCTGCATGTCGGCAGTCAATAGACAAAGCCGAAGATCGCCGACTTCCTTCCAGGTCACCGTCTCGCGCTCGGAAAACGGGCTGCCTGCCGCGGTGATGAGGTGATAGCGCTCGGCATAGAGCGGCACGCTGGTAACACGGCCGAGCGGCTCGTTTTCCAGATAGGTGATACCGGCATCGATCTCGAGGTTTTCCAGCAGGCTCAGAACCTGGAGCGAATTGCGCGATAAAATGGAGAAGGTAACGTCCGGGTGTCTTTCCTGGAAAGGCGTGGTGATTTTCTGCACCATGGCAAGTGCTGTCGGAATGGCAGCAATGCGGATATGGCCGGCAAGGCCCTTGCGCGCAGCCCGCATCTCCTCGCGCATCGTACGGCTGTCGCCGACGATGCGGCGTGCCCATTCCAGCACGCGCTGCCCCTCGGGCGTCAGACCTTGAAAGCGAGAACCACGGCTGACAAGCATCACGCCGAGCTGGTCCTCCAATTGCCGGATCGCCGCCGACAAGGTCGGCTGCGTCACCCCGCACTCCTCGGCCGCGCGCCCGAAATGCTTCTGATTCGCCAGCGCGATGAAGAATTCCAGCTTGTCGATCATCCCGCTCTCCCGAAGTCAAAGGGTTAGACCGACAGCCCGGTGAACGCAACATGCAAGGCTGCTTCGGACTTCAACATTCGCGCTGACAGAATGCCTTCTGCAGCGAATCGACCACGGCGCAGATTTCCGAGCGCGCGACGGCATAGTGGATGAGCCGCCCTTCGCGGCGCGTATCGACGAGCTTATCGAGGCGAAGACGCGCCAAATGCTGCGACACGACAGCCTGCGGCAGGTCAAGAAGAGCCTCGAGCTCCATCACCGTTTTCTCGTTCTTGGCCAGCATGAAGAGAATCGCCAGGCGCGTCTCGTGCGATAGTGCTTTCAGCAGGGCGCTCGACTTTCGCGCCCTGTCGGTCATTTCCTCAACATCACGTTCCGCTGCACCGCCCTGCGGTAGAGACGACGACATATCACAGCCTCTAATAAGAATCCCCAGGGAATGTTTATAATATTATCAAATCAGAAGCTGATTCAAAAAAGACGCGGAAAACCAAAAAAGGTCCGTTTTATCAGCAGATAAGCTGCCCGCCGTTGATCTCGATTACCTGCCCGGTGATGTAGCCGGAAAGCAGGGGTGCTGCGAGAAAGAGATAGGCGGGCGCGCAATCTTCGGGGGTGCCCAGGCGCTGAAGCGGGATCGATTTGCGCGTCTGCTCCAGCTTCTCTCTCGATGAATAACGCTCATGAAAATCGGTCGCTATCGTGCCGGGGGAGACGCAATTCACCCGGATACCGTCAGGCGCCAGCTCGCGCGCCAAGGCTTTCGAGTAGGTCGCGACAAAAGCTTTCGAGGCGGAATAAATCGCCGATCCTGGGCTACCACCGGTCAGCGCCGAAATCGAAACAGTGTTGACGATCGCGGCCTGCCCGGCTGCCCGCAGCAGCGGCAACAGCCCTCTCGTCACTTCCACGACGGAAGTTTGATTGAGATGAACGATCTGCTCGTATTGCTCGTCGGTCAGTTCGCCGGCGGGAAATCGCCCGACCATGGTGCCGGCATTGTTGACCAGCACGTCGATACGGTCGAAGCGCTCCCCCGCTGCGCTGACGAAATCGCGCGTGCCATTGCTGGCTGCGAAATCACCGGCAATCAGGAAGGCGCGACGGTCGGCCTCCGCTTCCATCAGGAAATCAGGCAAATCGCGCCCGGTATCGCGGCCGATATGGACAAGGACATGGGCGCCGCAATCGAGAAACTGCCGCGCGACCTCCAGCCCGATACCTCGGCCGGCGCCCGTGACCACGACATTGCGATTTTCGAATAGCTTCGGATGAAACACGAAATCCTCCCAAATCGCACAATTCGCGCGTCAGTAATTGCGGAATTTTCACTTTATCATATGATGACGAAAAAACGAAAGAAAGGGAGCGAAAACCATGTTCCTATCCGGACGTCAGACCGAGATTCTCGACATTGCCAAGGCGGAAGGACGAGTACTCGTCGAGGAGCTGGCGTTGCGCTTCTCGGTCACGCCGCAAACCATCCGCAAGGATCTGAACGATCTCTGCGACGGCCGCGTTCTATCGCGCGTGCATGGCGGCGCAATCTTTCCCGGCGGAACCGAGAACGTGAAATATGAGGCGCGACGGTCTATTGCCGCACCCGAAAAGCAGGCGATCGGCCGTGCCGCAGCAAGCCTGATCCCCAACAATAGCTCGCTTTTCATCAATATCGGCACGACCACGGAAGCCGTCGGCGAAGCGCTTCTTGGCCATCACGAATTGATGGTCATTACCAATAATATTAACGTTGCCAACAAGTTGCGCATTTTCCCCTCCATTGAGGTCGTCATTTCCGGCGGTGTCGTGCGCGGCTCGGATGGCGGCATCGTCGGCGAGGCCGCCGTCGATTTCATCAAGCAGTTCAAGGTGGATTATGCCGTCATCGGCGCCTCGGCGATCGACCCCGACGGCGCGCTCCTGGATTTCGACTTTCGCGAAGTGAAAGTGGCACAGGCCATCATCGCCAATGCCCGGCACGTCATTCTCGTTGCCGACAGCACCAAGTTCGAACGAACCGCCCCGGTTCGCATCGGCCATCTGTCGCAAGTCCACACCTTCGTTACCGACGAATGCAGTATCGAATCCGTGCGCTCCATCGCAGCGGAACACGACGTCCATCTCGTTGAAACCGCTCGCAGATCGGCCTGACCCGCGCACTTTCCGTCAAGAAACGTTCGTTTGACATTCGTATCTGTTTCGCTTTAGATGGATTAGTTTCGATTTTCCATCTTCAGGGGATGGCTGACCTTTGCGGAGGGGCGGGTGAGCGAGCAGGTCTACGACATTTTCGTTATCGGCGGCGGCATCAATGGCTGCGGCATCGCCCGCGACGCCACGGGGCGCGGCTACAAGGTCGCGCTTGCCGAAATGAACGACTTCGCCTCCGGCACGTCGTCGGGCGCCACAAAGCTCATTCATGGCGGCCTGCGCTACCTCGAACATTATGAATTCCGTCTCGTGCGCGAATCGCTGATGGAGCGCGAAGTGCTCTGGGCCATGGCGCCGCACATCATCTGGCCGATGCGTTTCGTCCTGCCTTACCATAAGGGCGGTATCCGTCCGGCCTGGCTGATCCGCCTCGGACTTTTCCTCTACGATCACCTCGGCGGACGAAAGCTGCTGCCCCCGACCGCGACGCTGGACATGAAGAAGGATCCCGCGGGCAAGCCGCTGAAGGCGCTCTTCACCAAAGCCTTCGAATATTCCGACGGCTGGGTCGACGATGCCCGCATGGTCGTATTGAATGCCCGCGACGCAGCCGACCGCGGCGCGACGATCATGCCGCGGACGAAGGTGGTCTCCGCCTGGCGCGAAGGCACCGTCTGGGTGATCGAAACGGAAAATACGATCAGCGGCGAGAAGCGTCAGTTTCGCGCCCGCATGCTGGTCAATGCAGCAGGTCCCTGGGTCGATCAGGTGCTGTCCGGTACGTTCGGCAAGAACCAGGTACACAATGTCCGTCTCGTTCAGGGCAGCCATATCGTCGTGCGCAAGAAGTTCGATGACCCGCGCGCCTATTTCTTCCAGAACCCGGACAACCGCATCATCTTCGCCATTCCCTACGAGCAGGATTTTACGCTGATCGGCACCACGGATCGCGACTACAAGGACGATCCGAAAGATGTGAAAATCACCGAGGGGGAAACCACCTATCTCTGCAATGCCGCCAGCGAATATTTCAAGGAGCCGGTTCGGCCCGAGGATATCGTCTGGACCTATTCGGCCGTGCGCCCGCTCTATGACGATGGCGCATCGAAAGCGCAGGAAGCCACGCGCGACTACGTTCTCAAGGTCGAGGGAGAAGAAGGCCAGGCGCCGCTGCTCAACGTCTTTGGCGGCAAGCTTACCACTTATCGACGCCTTGGCGAACATGCGCTGGAAAAGATCGGCGAAGCCATCGGCCTCAAGGGTAAACCCTGGACTGCCGGCAGCTCGCTCCCCGGCGGCGATTTTCCGGTTCGCGGCTATGAGGCCGAAGTCACCAAGCTGAAGTCACGCTATCCCTTCCTCGCCGATCCGCATGCCCGCCGGCTCATCCGCCGCTACGGCACGCGCGCTGCCATGATCCTGGGCAACGCCAAGACGATCGCCGATCTCGGCCGGTGTTTCGGAAGCGATCTCTATGAGGCGGAAGTACGATATCTGATCGAACAGGAATGGGCCTATAGCGCAACAGATATCCTATGGCGCCGTTCCAAGAAGGGCCTCTACCTCTCGAAGGAAGAAGCCGCAGCGCTCGACAGCTATATGGCAGAGAACCACGTCCACGCCTGAGCGGTTCAGTTTTTCACGGAATTTCTGAGCCGCTCTATCTCTTTGTTTTCACGCAATTCCGGACGGAAAACCGCTGCGCACTTTTCCTGGAATTGCTCTAAGCGGCCAATTCACTCTCCGGGATCGAGCAGCCGCGGGCCTGCGCCTTCTTCGGAAAGCTGATCCCAGGGATTGCGCAAGGGACAGCTATCGAGCGAAAGGCAGCCGCAGCCGATACAGCTGTCCAGCTGATCGCGAAGTCCCTGCAGGCGCTTGATGCGGGCGTCGAGATCATCCTTCCATAGCTCCGAAAGCGCCTTCCAGTCCGATGCTGTCGGCGTGCGACCCTGCGGCAGCGATTGAAGAGCCGCCTGAACCTCGGCAAGCGGAATACCGACGCGTTGGGCTACCTTAATGACGGAGACTCGCCGCAGCACTTCGCGAGGATAGCGCCGCTGATTGCCGCTGCTGCGATGGCTCTCGATCAGGCCTTTCGCTTCATAGAAATGCAACGCCGATACAGCCACGCCGCTGCGTGCAGCCACCTCGCCGACCGTCAGCAGCTTCGGAAATTGAGCCGGATCGATTTTTCCCATTTTCGCTATTGACCTCAACTTTACTTGAGGTTTTATAACCCTGGCTCCGAACCGCGTAAAGCAGGAGCAAGACATGACAGAAAGAACCCGGCTGGCGATCATCTACGGCAGCACGCGTCCGGGTCGGCTATGCGACCGGGTGGTCAAATGGGTCGCCCGCGAATTGGCGCATTATCCGCTTATAGACATCGATCTGATCGATCCTCTCGAATTCGATCTGCCTTTCGCGCATAATCGTGAGCATCCCGGCGTCGGAGCTTTATCGGAGCGGCTTTCGGATGCCGATGCCTTCATTATCGTCACGCCCGAATACAATCACAGTTTCACCGCTTCGCTGAAATTCGTGCTCGATCTCGTCTATGAGCCCTGGCATGGCAAACCTGTCGCCTTCGTCTCCTATGGCGGCATCTCCGGCGGCCTGCGCGCGGTGGAACAGTTGCGGCTCGTCTTTGCCGAACTGCACACGGTCACGGTGCGCGATACGGTAAGCTTCGCCAATCCCTGGGGCAGATTTGCCGAGGATGGCGCGCTCGAAAACCCGCTCGATGCCAGAAAATCGCTTGTTCTCATGATTGCGCGGCTGACATGGTGGAGCAACGCCTTAAAGCCAGCTCGCGTCACGCGCCCCTACCGCTCCGTTGCCGCCTGATCCCTATCCCAACACAAGAATCCGATCTCTCGTTTCTGGCAGGTGCGGGAGATCGGTCCGACGCCCGGACCCGGCAACGATGGGTCCGGGCGTCCTGCCTTCAAGGATCACGCTTGCCGAAACCGCCGCAATGACCTAACGCAATAGAGGGAGATTTCGGGCGGATACGGGAATGGAGAACGCCAAGCGGCTGGGAGGAGCGGATTTCATGCGCGCCGTCGCATGTCTAATGGTGCTTGTTCACCATCTCGTGCTCCGAATGAATTTCTACAAGATCCCACCAGCCCTGGATGTAACCTTCATATTGGCGCGCTTCGGCAATCACGGCGTCTCGGTCTTCTTCGTCCTCAGCGGCTTCCTTCTTGCGCGCCCCTTCTGGTTGGCGCTGGATAGAGCCCAACCCCTACCTTCGCTGAAAATCTATGCCATGCGCCGGGCAGCGCGTATTCTGCCGGGCTTCTGGTTTGCCCTGACGGTTGGCTTCCTGATCAGCTTCACCATCTATGGCTTTCCGCTAGACGCGGAACTGGTCGGCCGCTACATCGCCGGTTTCTTCCTGATGAGCCAATGGCATTGGCGCACCTTTTTCCCGGTGCAGGGCGATGGACCGCTATGGTCGATCCCCTTCGAGACGACCTGCTATGTTCTCCTGCCGATCGGCTTCCTGCTGTTGTTTCATTCAAAACTGAGATCGCGCTCCGTGCTCGTCAGCCGCCTACTCTGGATCGGCATCATCGCAATATCATTGGTCGGCCATTGGCTTGTCGTCACCTATCTACCGACCGACAATGTCGGGCAAGGATGGCGATATGGCTTCCAGGGCGGCGCCAAGGAATGGATGCCGCGCTACAACCCGATCGGCTTCTTTGCCATATTCGCGATCGGCGCGCTCGCCGCCGGCATCCAGACACTCCTCCCAGCCCGCCGCTCGGCGATCTATGATATCATCGGCGCGCTCGCGATCGTCATGGGTGCGTGGCAGCTGCCGCAGTCGATCGGCGGTGCGGCGGAGGGCTATGCCTGGCTCGACATTCCCTATCAATTTCCGCTGCTGCCCCTGGCGGCCGCGATCGTGCTTTGCGCCCTCCCCCAATCGCTGCTGCTGGCAAAGCTGCTCGACAATCCCGTGAGCCGTTATGTCGCCAATGTCTCCTTCGGCGTCTATATCTGGCAGGATATCGTGCTGACCTTGATGCCGCAGCTGTTCCCTTCATCCTTCGGCGCGGGTTCGGACGATGTGCTGGGCGGCTGGATCGTCTCAAGTCTCATCGCAACTGCTATCATTTTTGCCATCGGCACGCTCAGCTATGTGCTGCTCGAGCGCCCTGTCATTCAGTGGGCGCGAACGCGGGAAAGCAAAGTCATGCGACCCGCCACTGCGTAGTATAGGGCCGTCGCCTGTGAGACACATCGGCGCCGCGCTCCCCTTCTCCCCTCGGGGAGAAGGTGCCGTCAGGCGGATGAGGGGGCTGCCAAGAGCACGAAAATCCCCGCATTCAAATCGATTACCCCCTCATCCGACCCTTCGGGCCACCTTCTCCCCGAGGGG
Source organism: Rhizobium sp. BK098 (assembly GCF_014193155.1). Lineage (NCBI taxonomy): Bacteria > Pseudomonadati > Pseudomonadota > Alphaproteobacteria > Hyphomicrobiales > Rhizobiaceae > Rhizobium > Rhizobium sp. BK098. The sequence continues at coordinate 121,544 of NZ_JACHYY010000009.1, forward strand.
AGAAGGAACTTGCGGCACCTCAGCACCCCATATGCCACGGCCTTGCTGCCCAATTCCGCAGGCGCCTTTAGATACGCGTTGCCTTCAGTCGCTCCTCATCGAGAACGATGCCGAGCCCCGGCGCAACACCAAGATCCAGCCAGCCGGCATCGTGCTTGAGCGGCGAGGCCATCGGATAATCGCGGCGGGCTTCGCTCCATTCCGGATTGTCGTAGGGGTATTCGAGCCAGGCAGCATCAGCGACGCCGGCGGTCAGATGCGCGTTGGCGAGAACCCCGATACCGTTCGTCCAGGAATGCGGCGTGAACTGCACGCCCGCCTCGCGTGCCTGATAGGCCAGCCGCCGGCAACCGGTGATGCCGCCGACAAGGGCGACATCGGGTTGGATGACATCGAAGGCACGCTCTTCGATGATATCGCGAAATTCGTAGAGCTCACGCGTCATCTCGCCGCCGACGATGCGGACCGAGGTCGCCTGCTTCAGTTCCTTCATGCCCTTGCGATCCGAGCGGTGAAGCGGCTCTTCCATCCAGTAGACGCCGAGCCGCTCCAGCTCCCTGGCGACAGTAAGCGCATCCTTGAAGGTCCAGGGCAAGGTCGTATCCCAGGGCATGCGCCAACCCTGATTGCAGTCGACCATCAGCTCCAGCCGATCACCGACGCGGGCGCGGATCGCTTCCAGAGCCTTGACGTCCTCGCGCCAGCCGCCGCGGCCGCCCGAAGAGGAGGAGAAGCGCACCTTCATGGCAGGGAAGCCTTCGTCGATATAGCGCTCGGCCTGATCGGCCATCGCGGAGGGTTCGCGCAGCACGCCGGAGGAGGCATAGAGCCGAACCCTGCTGGCGCGACCGCCGAGCATCCGCCAGACCGGCTCGCCGGTGATCTTGCCGGAGAGATCCCACAAAGCCAGGTCCATCGGCCAGCAGCGGCCGTAATGAAAATTGATGTGCGAGAGGACTTCATAATGCCGTTCGACATGCCGGGGATCCTGCCCGATGAACAGATCCTCGTGCCCTTCGAAGCCCTTCATCAGGTCGCCGGAGCCGATGCCTTCTCGCCCCTCGTCATCCCTGACGCGAACGATGGTCGCATCGAAATGCCGGCGCGGACGGCCGTCCCAGCTCGCCTTGAAGGCTGGATCGAGCGGCAGGCGGTGATGGGTGATTTCGATGGAAACGATCTTGCTCATTATGGCTCCCCTTTATCCTCCGGGCATGACCCTTCGAAAAGGATCATGCCGATATCGATCCCTTAGCCGAACTGCTGCCAGATCGTCTTGTAATCGCAATACTTGTCGATCGCATGCACCGAACGGTCACGGCCGAAACCGGACTGCTTGAAGCCGCCGAACGGCGTCGCGAAGTTCGACATGTCGTAGGTGTTGATCCACACCGTACCCGCATGGATAGCCTCGGAGAAACGATGAGCGCGATCCATGTCCTTGGTAAAGACGGCTCCGGCAAGCCCGTAGATCGTGTCGTTGGCGATCTTCAGCGCCTCCTCTTCGGTATCGAAGGGAATGGCGGCCAGCACCGGACCAAAGATTTCCTGCCGCGCCAGGCTCATGTCGTTGGTCATGTCGACGAAGACGCCCGGCGAGACATAATAGCCGCCGGTTTCGCTCATGACGCGCTCGGCACCGAAGGCACGGCGCGCGCCCTCCTTCTCGCCGGCTGCGATCATCGCCAGCACCTTGTTCATATGCTCTTCCTCGATCAGCGCGCCGATCTGCGCCGAAGGGTCGAGCGGATGCTTGAGCGCGATATCCGAGCGGGTCACCGCCTCGATCTTCTCGATCAGTCTGTCCTGCACCGAGCGCTGCACGATCAGACGTGTCGAGGCATGGCAGGTTTCGCCGGAATTGTAGAAACAGCCCCAGGCGGCAGCGACGGCCGCCGCATCGAGATCGGCATCTTCAAACACGACCAGCGGCGACTTGCCGCCAAGCTCCAGCGCCACGCGCTTGACGTTCGATTGCGCCGCATAGCCCATGATCAGCTTGCCGACCTCGGTCGAGCCGGTAAAGGCGATCATGTCGACATCCATATGCAGCGCCAACGGCTTGCCGGTCTCCTCGCCATAACCCGTGACGACGTTAAAGACGCCTGCCGGCAGGCCGGCTTCGATCGCGAGTTCGGCAAGCCGGATCGCCGAAAGCGAGGATTGTTCCGCCGGCTTCAGCACGACGGAATTGCCAGCCGCGATCGCAGGCCCGAGCTTCCAGGCGTCGATGATCATCGGATAGTTCCAGGGCGTGATCGCGCCGATGACGCCAAGCGGCACCTTGCGCACCAAGGCACGCGCATTCGGGCCGGTCGGCGCAATCTCGTCATATATCTTGTCGATCATCTCGCCGTAGAACTGGATACCTTCGGCGCAGAGACGCACATCGACGCCGAGCGACGCCATGACCGGCTTGCCGACATCGATCGTCTCAAGCATAGCCAGCTCATCGCCATTGGCGCGGATGAGATCGGCCCATTTCAGCATGATCTTCTTCTTTTCGAGCGGCTCCTTCTTGCGCCAGACGCCATTTTCGAAGGCAGCGCGGGCGGAGGCGACCGCAGCATCGACATCGGCGGCATTGCCGCGCGCAAGCTGCGCACCCGGTTTGCCATCCATCGGCCGGATGCGGGTGAAGGTTTCGCTCGAGGCGGCGGCGCAATGAACACCATTTATGAAATGGCGCCCTTCTGGCTTGAGGCCGGAGAGGACGCTTTCCCAATAGTCGCGCGTGTAATTCTTGGTCATTTCAGATTCCTTTCGGCGGCGCCATGACGGCGGCGGCAAAGCGGTCGATATCGGCATCCGTTACGTCGCGGATCGTCGATCGTCGCATGGGCTGGTTTTCGGTCGCCCGCATCTCGCGGGCGAGATCGGAGGCATCGAACGGTTTGAAGGCAGCCGGCAGCGCGCGAACGATACCGCAGCGGTCCATCCAGTTGGAAACGAAAGCGGGAAGTTCAGCAGCGCTGGCGAGGCCGCAAGCCTTGGCCGCAGCATTCAGATCTGCCGTATCCGCCTCAACCAGCCACGAAAGCGTCGCTTCGAAGCCGAGAGCGGTCGCGAGACCATGATGGACAGGACCGAGGCCCGCCAGTGCATGGCTGATATTGTGAGCGATCGCCGTGCCGCAATTGTCGATCGCGATACCGCCAAAGCAGGAGCCAAGCAATACGTCGCCGCGCGCGGTGATATCGTTGGGTTGCTTGACGGCCGTCTCCAGGGCGTCGATGATCAGCCGCAGCGCTTGATGCGCATAAAATTGCGCGCCGCGATGCGTGTTGCGATTCGTCGCTGCCTCGAAGGCGTGGATGAAAGCATCGAAACCGCACCATGCGGTCAGGCTTGCAGGCAGGGTCTTCGTCAGTGCGGGATCGAGAATGACGAGATCGGCCTTTGTTTCCGGCCCCCAGATCCAGAGCTTTTTGCCCTCAGGCCCGGCAAAGATATTCGTGGCCGATGTTTCCGATCCCGTGCCGGCCGTGGTCGGGATCACGATCTTCTTCAGCGGGTTCTTCGGCAGCGGGTTAGCGGCCAGCGCATAATGCATCGGATCCTCGCCGGAGGCGATGCAGCAGGCGACGATCTTGCCTATATCGAGGGCCGAGCCGCCGCCGATGCCGATCACCATATCCGCCCCTTGCCCAGCTTCGATCGCTGCATGCAGATGCGCAAGCTTCGGCTCGCCGGCAAAATCGGAATAGACCTGCGTGTTCACGCCTGCTTCGGCAAGCTCGGAGCTGACCCTGGCGGCAAGGCCGGACTGCGCCAGGAAGGCATCGATGACAAGCAGAACGGCGCCGACGCCGTCGAAGGATTTGACCGCAGCGGGAAGGCCGGAGAGCGCACCCTCGCCGAAACGAATGTCTGGGATGGCGGAAATGGAGAAGGACACGCGGAGATCCCCTTGGAAAAGCGGCTGAAAATCTTGTCATAATCCTGCATCACAATTTCAGATCTTCAAATCCGGCCAATTATCGGGAATATTGATGATCTGAAGTTATGGAGAGGCGATGCTAGAGAAAATACCGCTGGAGGCCTTCCGCGTGTTTGATGCGGCCGCGCGCGCCATGAACTTCTCCCGCGCCGGCCGGGAGCTCAATATCACCCAGGCCGCCGTCAGCCGCCGCATCAAGGGGCTTGAGGATCATCTCGGCGCGACGCTCTTTACCCGCCGAGGCCGCAATCTGGCGCTGACGCCGGATGGCGAGCGGCTGTTCCAGCGCGTCCGTGCCACGCTGGAATATCTGGAGGAGAGCCTGGAACCCTTTCGCGCCGGCACGGGCGAAATCATCTCGATTGCCGCAAGCGGCTCGATCTCGCATCTCTGGCTCGGGCAGCGGCTCAGGGATTTCGGCAAGGAGAGCCCCGGCATCTCCGTGCGCCTGCTAACGACGGACGTGCATTCCGAACTTGCCTCGGAGAACCACGATCTCATCATCATCTATTCCACCGGCGAGCATCCGCGCTGGAGCCTGACGCCACTCTTGAACGAGGTGCTGGTCCCGGTTGCCTCGCCGGATTACCTGGCAGCCCGCGGTCTCGACCCGCAGGCGCTGACGGCCGTCGACATCGCCGGGCTCGATCTCATCGATTACGAACGCGCCAACGCCCATTGGATCAGCTTCCGCCAATGGTTCGGCCGCATCGGTGACCCCTTGAAGGGCAAGCTGCCGCGACCTCGCCTGTCCTTCTCCACCTATATCATGGCGGTGGAAGCAGCGCTCCGGGGCGAAGGCATAGCGCTCGGCAGCCTCGGCCTCATCGAGGAATACCTGCAATCCGGCGCGCTCGTCACCATCGGCAACGATCGCGTCGAGAGCGGCTTCGGATATTATCTTGGCGCACCGCGCTTTCGCTCGCTCTCTCCCGAGGCGGCACAGCTTCACCGGTTTCTGTTGGGAGGACAATAGGTTTGAGGCGACTTAGCGATCCCGTTACCACCTCAACAGGGGTAACCGCGTATAAAATAGCTACCCTTCTTGCCAGGGAAGAAGTAAGTGTACCGCCGCTTGCCTCCTATGCGATTGCCTTGCCTCGGTCATGATTGACCGCATAGCGGCATCAGCAAAGCATGAAATCGCAATAAAAAAGCGGCCCACAGGACCGCTTTCATCTCACTTATCAATGTTTGGATCGCATCAATCCTGCGGGATCGAGCCACGCAGATGAGAGAGTTCCATGATGAAGTGCTCTAGGCGCGACTTGTGCTCATGATGCTCGGCATCTTCGAGCTCGGCCTTGGCGGCATTGATGCGGCGGTCCAGCTCGTCGCGGCTCATGTCCTCGACCGGAACGGCGGATTCGGCGAGCAGCGTGCAGCCGGTCGGCAGGATGTCGGCGAAGCCGCCGAAAACGACGTAGTCCTGCTTCTTGCCCGAAGCGGAATGCACCTTGACGACGCCCGGTTTGATGGTGGTCATGGTCGGCGCATGGTTCGCCATGACGGTCATCTCGCCCTCGCTCGCGGGGATGACGACATCGATGACCTGTTCCGACAGCAGCAGGCGCTCCGGAGAAACCAGTTCGAAATTGAAATTGTCAGCCATGACCCGTCACTTCTCGATTGTCTTATTCGCAAGGCAAGGGCGCGCGGGCAAAGCCGCGCGCCGATGGATTGGCCTGATTAGGCAGCCAGCTTCTTGGCCTTTTCGATCGCTTCTTCGATCGAGCCGACCATGTAGAAGGCAGCTTCCGGCAGGTGGTCGTATTCGCCGTTGACGAGGCCCTTGAAGCCCTTGATCGTGTCTTCGAGAGCGACGAGCTTGCCCGGCGAACCGGTGAAGACTTCGGCGACGAAGAACGGCTGCGACAGGAAGCGCTCGATCTTGCGGGCGCGGGCAACGGCCAGCTTGTCGTCTTCGGAAAGTTCGTCCATGCCCAGGATGGCGATGATGTCCTGCAGGGCCTTGTAGCGCTGCAGCGTCGACTGAACCTTACGGGCAACTTCGTAGTGCTCTTCGCCGACGACCATCGGGTCGAGCATGCGCGAGGTGGAGTCGAGCGGGTCGACGGCCGGGTAGATGCCCTTTTCGGCGATCGAGCGCGACAGAACGGTGGTTGCGTCCAGGTGGGCGAACGAGGTTGCCGGTGCCGGGTCGGTCAAGTCGTCGGCCGGAACGTAAATGGCCTGAACCGAGGTGATCGAGCCGGTCGTCGTCGTAGTAATGCGTTCCTGCATCTGGCCCATGTCGGTAGCGAGCGTCGGCTGATAACCCACCGCCGAAGGAATACGGCCGAGCAGAGCCGACACTTCCGAACCAGCCTGCGTGAAGCGGAAGATGTTGTCGACGAAGAACAGAACGTCCTGGCCTTCATCGCGGAAGTTCTCAGCAACGGTCAGACCGGTCAGAGCGACGCGAGCGCGGGCGCCCGGCGGTTCGTTCATCTGGCCGTACACGAGCGCAGCCTTGGAGCCTTCGCCGCCACCATGCTTGTTGACGCCCGATTCGATCATTTCGTGGTAGAGGTCGTTGCCTTCGCGGGTGCGTTCACCCACGCCTGCGAATACCGAGTAACCACCGTGCGCCTTGGCGACGTTGTTGATCAGTTCCATGATGAGAACGGTCTTGCCGACGCCGGCGCCGCCGAACAGGCCGATCTTGCCGCCCTTTGCGTAAGGAGCGAGGAGATCGACGACCTTGATGCCGGTGACGAGGATCTGAGATTCCGTGGACTGCTCGACGTAGGACGGAGCATCCTGGTGGATGGCGCGCTTCTTGGAGGTGTTCAGCGGACCTGCTTCGTCGACCGGCTCGCCGATGACGTTCATGATACGGCCGAGCGTCTCGTGTCCGACCGGAACCGAGATCGGTGCACCGGTGTCGTTGACACGCTGTCCACGAACCAGGCCTTCGGTCGAGTCCATGGCGATGGTGCGAACGGAGTTTTCGCCGAGGTGCTGTGCTACTTCGAGAACCAGACGATTGCCGTTATTGTCGGTTTCAAGCGCGTTCAGGATCGCCGGGAGCTCGCCGTCGAAAGCAACGTCCACAACGGCGCCGATAACCTGAGTAACCTTACCGACAGAACCTGCGGGGGTAGCTGCGTCAGCCATTTTCTTACCCTCTTTCCCTAACCTCAGAGCGCTTCCGCGCCCGAAATGATTTCAATCAATTCCTTGGTGATCTGTGCCTGGCGCTGACGGTTGTAGTTCAGCGTCAGCTTGTTGATCATCTCACCAGCGTTGCGCGTCGCATTGTCCATCGCACTCATCTTGGCGCCCATCTCGCCGGCGACGTTTTCGAGCAACGCGCGGAAGATCTGGACGGAGATGTTGCGCGGGATCAGGTCCGCGAGGATCGAAGCCGCATCCGGCTCGTATTCGTAGACGGCACCCTTGTGGGCTGCGTCTTGTTCGACGACGGCCGGAGCCGAAGCCGGGATGAGCTGCTGTGCCGTCGGCACCTGGCTGATCACCGACTTGAATTCGGAGTAGAACAGCGTGCAAACGTCGAATTCGCCGGCTTCGAACATATCGATGATACGCTTGCCGATGGCGTCGGCATTGTCGAAGCCGATGCGCTTGACGTCGCGCAGTTCCTTGCGCTCGACGATCAGCGATGCATATTCGCGGCGAAGGACGTCATAGCCCTTCTTGCCGACGGTGAAGATCTTCACCGTCTTGCCTTCGGCCAGAAGCTTGCGGGCATGGTCGCGGGCGAAGCGCGAAATCTGCGAATTGAAGCCGCCGCAAAGGCCGCGCTCGGCCGTGCAAACGACCAGCAGATGCACGTCGCTCTTGCCGGTTCCGGTCATCAGCAGCGGCGCGCCGTCGGCATCGCTGACGGCAGCCGAGATGTTGGCCAGAACAGCGGCCATGCGCTGCGAGTAAGGCCGGGCGGCCTCGGCCGCCTCCTGCGCACGCCGAAGCTTCGCCGCGGCGACCATTTTCATCGCCTTGGTGATCTTCTGCGTCGCCTTGACGGAGGCGATCCGGTTTTTCAGATCCTTGAGTGAAGGCATCCTTGGTCCGTCCTAGAGCTTGGGCCCGATTACGCGAAAGACTTGGCGAAGCTGTCGAGAGCAGCGGTGAGCTTGCCCTTCGTCGCGTCGCTGATGGCCTTTTCGGTACGGATGGCGTCGAGGATTTCCTTGCCTTCCGAGCGGAGGTAGGACAGCAGGCCCTGCTCGAACTTGCCGACCTGAGCAACAGGCAGCTTGTCAAGGTAGCCGTTGACGCCGGCGAAGATCACCGCAACCTGCTCTTCCGTCTTCAGCGGCGAGAATTGCGGCTGCTTCAGGAGCTCGGTCAGGCGGGCACCGCGGTTCAGCAGGCGCTGCGTTGCCGCATCGAGGTCGGAACCGAACTGGGCGAAGGCGGCCATTTCGCGATACTGGGCGAGTTCGCCCTTGATCGAGCCGGCAACCTGCTTCATCGCCTTGATCTGAGCGGACGAACCGACGCGCGAAACCGAGAGACCGACGTTAACGGCCGGGCGGATACCCTGGTAGAACAGGTCGGTTTCGAGGAAGATCTGGCCGTCGGTGATCGAGATCACGTTGGTCGGAATGAAGGCCGAAACGTCGTTACCCTGCGTTTCGATGACCGGGAGAGCGGTGAGCGAGCCAGCGCCCTTCTCGTCGTTCATCTTTGCGGCGCGCTCAAGGAGACGCGAGTGCAGGTAGAAAACGTCGCCCGGATAGGCTTCGCGGCCCGGCGGGCGGCGCAGCAGCAGCGACATCTGACGGTAAGCAACGGCCTGCTTGGACAGGTCGTCATAGCCGATCAGCGCGTGCTGGGCGTTGTCACGGAAGTATTCGCCCATGGCGCAACCGGCAAACGGAGCGAGGAACTGCATCGGAGCCGGGTCGGACGCCGTCGCGGCAACGATGATCGAATACTTCAGCGCGCCGCGCTCTTCGAGCACCTTGACGAACTGGGCAACGGTCGAACGCTTCTGGCCGACGGCGACGTAGACGCAGTACAGCTTTTCGCTGTCCGGGCCAGCATCGTGGATGGCCTTCTGGTTCAGGATCGTGTCGAGAATGATGGCGGTCTTGCCGGTCTGGCGGTCGCCGATGACGAGCTCGCGCTGGCCGCGGCCAACCGGGATCAGAGCGTCGATGGCCTTGAGGCCGGTCGACATCGGCTCATGAACCGACTTGCGCGGAATGATACCCGGAGCCTTGACGTCGACGCGCGAACGGCGGGTCGCATTGATCGGGCCCTTGCCGTCGATCGGATTGCCGAGCGCGTCGACAACGCGGCCGAGCAGTTCCGGACCGACCGGAACGTCAACGATCGCGCCCGTGCGCTTGACGGTGTCGCCTTCCTTGATGTCGCGGTCGGAGCCGAAGATAACCACGCCGACATTGTCGGCTTCGAGGTTCAGGGCCATGCCGCGGATACCGCCGGGGAATTCGACCATTTCGCCGGCCTGAACATTGTCCAGACCGTAGACGCGGGCGATACCGTCACCGACGGAGAGAACCTGGCCGACTTCGGAGACTTCAGCTTCCTTGCCGAAGTTTTTGATCTGATCTTTCAGAATTGCGGAAATTTCCGCGGCGCGGATATCCATCAGCCGACCTCTTTCAATGCAAGCTTAAGGGTGGAGAGTTTGGTGCGAAGGGACGTATCGATCTGACGCGAACCGACCTTGACGATCAGGCCGCCAAGGATCGACGGATCGACGGTGACGACAATCGTCACGTCCTTGCCGGTGACGCCCTTCAGCGCCGCCTTCAATTCATCTTCCTGCGCCGGAGTCAGCGCATGGGCCGAGGTGACCTCGGCGGAAATCTCGCCGCGATGCTGGGCGGCGATGATGCGGAAAGCCTTGATCATGCCCGGCAGCGCAAAAAGGCGCCGATTGCTGGCCACAAGCTTCAGAAAATTGGTGACGTAAGCGCCGAAGCCGGCCTTCGTTGCCAGCGCCTGGATCGCGCCGACCTGCTCTTCAGCCGAAAAGACCGGGCTGAGGACGAAGCGCTTCAGATCTTCGCTTTCGTCGAGCATGGCTTGGAACCGATCGAGATCGGCGGCCACTGCCGGTACGGCACCCTCTTCAAGAGCCAATTCGAACAGCGACGAGGCATATCGTTCTGCGACACCAGAAACATGCTGGGATGTGTCTGCCACGGGCACAAAATTCCCTGATTTCAACCCAAGAACCAAACTTCCGGGTGACGGAAGCGATATGCCCTTGAATTCGTTTTGATTTCCCCCAGAAATCAGCAGGAGCGCGCTCCTGCCTCATCCGAAATTCGGGGTTCGTCTAACATAGGATATTGAGACTCGCAACACGCGTATTCGACGAATACGCCATTCGGGCGAATTTATGATGGCAAAATTCGAAAAGCATGGGGATAGCGCAGGCAAAAATGGCCGCGCCGGAGCCGTTTTCGGGTCAAATATAGCCAAGACCATAGAGAAAAGGTAGCGCAGCAAGAATCGCCTGCACAACCAGAAGAAGAAGACTTAGAAATATACTGCCACGATCGGACATAAGCGACAGAATGCGACCGAACGCCGCGACGCCGAAGGCGGCACCGAGCGCGAGATAGATCATCGGCTGCGCCAGCAGGATTGCCACCAAACCGAAACCCACCATGAAGCCGCCGGCCGAGCGAGCCTCGGCATAGGCTTCCGAACGGCCTTCCTTCACCTGCAGCTTGAGGAAGCGATAGGTGTAACCCGGCGCGAACATCAGGAAAAGGCCGATCAGCGCCGTAATGGCAGCCGAACAGTAGGCAAGCCGCTCGCCGAATTCGGTCGGAAAATAAAGCTCCATCGATCGCCCTCAAAATCAGCCGCGCACAAATCAGGTCAAGTGAGACGGCCGACTTATGGCATGATCCGCATTACAAGGGAAAGGTGCAGCCAGGATATCTGCCGCGCCAATCACAGAAAGCTTTGCGGATCGATATCGAGCTGCACCTGCACGGAGCCGCGCTCCTTTGGGGATTGCGCCAGCATGGCTCGCAGAAAGCCTTGCATGTCGGAATTCCGCCTGCCGTGCACGAGCAGACGGAAACGGTGTCGCCCCCGCACCAGCGCGATCGGCGCTTCGGCCGGACCCAGTACCGATATGCCCGAGACCTGCGGCGCCGCATTGCGCATGCCGCGGGCATGGGTTTCGGCATCCTGCCTGCTGTCGGCCGAGACGATGATCGAGGCAAGCCGGCCGAAGGGCGGCAAGATGGCCCTCTCCCGCTCCGAGATCTCGCGCTCGTAAAAGGCACTGGCGTCGCCGGATACGATCGCCTGCATGACGGGATGCTGCGGCTGGTAGGTCTGCAGCAGTCCGTGGCTCTTCAAGCCAGTTCGGCCGGCGCGTCCTGTCACCTGCGACAGGAGCTGGAATGTCCGCTCGGCAGCGCGCGGATCGCCATTCGCCAGGCCAAGATCCGCATCGACGATACCGACCAGCGTCATCAGCGGGAAATTATGCCCTTTGGCGACGAGCTGCGTGCCGATGACGATGTCAGCCTCGCCCTTGGCGATGGCCTCCAGCTCCAGCCGCAAGCGCTTGACGCCGCCCATGATGTCGGAGGAGAGCACGATCGTCCGCGCCTCGGGGAAATGCCGCTCCACCTCTTCGGCGATGCGCTCGACGCCCGGCCCGCAGGCGACGAGGTGGTCGAGCGTGCCGCATTCGGGGCAGGCCTCCGGCGTGCGCTCGGCATAGCCGCATTGATGACATTGGATCTGGTTGCGGAAACGGTGCTCCACCAGCCAGCTCGAACATTGCGGGCATTGAAACCGGTGGCCGCAGACCCGGCAGAGCGTCAGCGGCGCATAGCCGCGCCTATTGAGGAACAAGAGCGCCTGCTCGCCCTTGGCAACCGTCTTGCCGATCGCGCGGATCATGACGGGCGAAAGAAAGCCGCCGCGCTCGGGCGCATGCCGGCGCATATCGATCAGATGCAGATCCGGAAGCGCCGCATCGCCGAAGCGAGTCGGCAGATGGATTGTCGTGTAGCGCCCGCTCTGGCCGTTAACCTGGCTCTCGACCGAAGGCGTCGCCGACACCAGCACGACGGGAAAATCACCGATGCGGCCGCGCACCACGGCCATATCGCGCGCATTATAATAAACGCGATCCTCCTGCTTATAGGCAGGGTCATGCTCTTCATCGACGATGATCAGCCCGAGATCCTCGAAGGGCAGGAAGAGCGCCGAACGCGCCCCGGCCACGACCCGAACCTCGCCGGTCACAGCCTGACGCCAGACCTTTTCCCGCATCTTCGGCGCGAGATCGGAATGCCATTCGGCCGGCTTGGCGCCGAAGCGATCCTGAAAGCGTTCCAGGAAGCTGGCCGTCAGTGCGATCTCCGGCAGCAGGATCAACACTTGTTTGCCGCGCCGGAGCGTTTCAGCAATGGCCTCGAAATAGACCTCCGTCTTGCCGGAACCGGTGACACCGTCGATCAGCGAAACCGCGAACTCGCCCTTGCGCACGTCGGCCAGGATTTCGTCGGCCGCATCCTTTTGCGGCCCCTGCAGCCGCGACGCGGTGAATTCCGGATCAGGCTTGGCGACGACAGGCGGCGGCGGCAGGAAGATGGTTTCGAAAATGCCCTGCGAGATCAATCCGTCGACGACGCTGGTGGACACACCCGCCGCATGCGCAAGGCCAAGCCGTGTCCACGAAAGCCCATCGGCGGCGATCTCCATCACCTTGGCGCGAGCCGGCGTCATCCGTTCCGGCTGGCCGCCGATAAAGCGCAAGCCCTCGATCATCGGCTCGGGATCAAAGGCAGCCGGCGCTCGAAGCGCCATGCGCGCCACAAGCCCCGGCGGCGAGAGCGTATAGGCGGCAACCCAATCGATGAAATCGCGCATGTGCTTACCGAGCGGCGGGCAATCGAACACATGGCTGATCGGCCGAAGCTTCTTCGGATCGACACCACCGTCATCCTCGCCATCCCAGACGACGCCGATAACCTGCCTTGGCCCGAGTGGCACCTGCACGACCGAACCGGGCTCCACCGCCATGCCGTCAGGCACGGCATAGGAATAGGCCCGCGGCGCCGGCATCGGCACGAGAACGGGTACGGTACGGCTCATCACAGGCTTTGCGGGCGCCGCCTCGAAAAGCGCACCGAACAGATCGGAAGAATCTTTGCTCATTGCGCCAGACCATGCCCCGGACGGACGCAAAAGAAAACCCGGGAGCAGCGCACGATGGCTCGCAAAATGCGGATGGCTTGCGGCTGTCGGAAATATTCGTCCTTTGCGACAGCGTCATCAATGATCGCTATCGGCCCAGCGGACCCGGTGCGTCCTAACCGCAGATAATCATGGATCATGAGGCAAGCTGCCCGTGGCGGCCTACGAGCCCGTTAAAAAGTCTGCCATGATGGTTTCTCATGCGGTCGCGCGTCATATTCCTCACGCGATTTTCGAAACTGATCCGAGTTTTCAACGACCCATGTCCAAAGCGGGATCATGCGGATCAGGAGCCCCATTCCCAACTCGGTAAGCTCGTATTCCACGCGTGGCGGCATCTCCACCAGGTCATGGCGTGTGACCAGCCCATCTCTCTCAAGTTGTCGTAGCGTGCGTGTCAGCATCCTCTGGGTAACACCATGCATTCTTCGTCCGATATCCGCATGGCGCAGTCTACCATAGACGCCCAAGGTATGGATGACGCCCAGCGACCATCTATTCCCTGCATGGGTCAGAACTTCGCGTCTTACCCCGTCATCATCCTCGCGAAGACCATCGCAGACCGCTTGAGAATAGCTCAGGATTTCGTCTCTCGTCATCTTTCTGCCCTACGGTATCACGCGTGTACCTTCTTACGATCCTTTCTGAGAGATGCCATTTACCCGTTCCCACGAACGGTGAGAGTAGAAAGGATTTCCAAAATGAACTCCACGCAAACAACAGAAGGACAGTCGATCCTGGTCATTGGTGCCGGAGAGCTTGGTATGCCTGTACTACGCAATCTGGCGCGTAAGGCCAAGGATCATTCGGGTACAGCCGTCAGCGTCCTCTTGCGGGCGGCGACCGTTGAGTCGACCGACCCGGCAAAGCAGCGTGATGTCTCCGAGATACGCGAACTGGGGATCGAGATCGTCCCTGGCGACATCCTTAGCGCAACAATAAGTGAACTCGCAGCGATCTTCGCACGTTTTGATACCGTGATCGGTTGTGCGGGCTTTTCCGCTGGTCGAAACACACCAATGAAACTTGCGAAAGCTGCACTTGAAGCGAACCTGAAGCGCTATTTTCCGTGGCAGTTTGGCGTCGACTTCGACGTCATCGGTCGTGGCAGCCCGCAGGACCTGTTCGATGCCCAGATCGACGTGCGTGACCTTCTGCGCGCGCAAGACAAGACCGACTGGGTGGTGATCTCTACGGGAATGTTCACCAGCTTCTTATTTGAACCGATCTTCGAGGTCGTCGATCTCGAAAAGAACGTCGTCAACGCGCTGGGCAGCCTGGATACGGAAGTTACGCTGACGACTCCTGACGATATTGGTGCGTTGACCGCCGAGGTGGTCTTCGCTCGGCCAATGATCCGCAACGAGATTGTCTATCTTGCTGGCGACAGCGTGACCTACGGCCAGGTTGCCGACACACTTCAGACCGTGCTTGGGCGGCCGTTTACGAAAGCGGAATGGACAGTGCCTCAGCTCAAGTCGGAACTTGCACAGGACCCAGATAACCATATCAAGAAATATCGGGCGGTCTTTGCCGAGGGCAAAGGCGTGGCATGGCCGAAGCGCGGCAGCTTCAATGAGCGACATGGCATAAAGGTTACGACCGCTGAAGAGTGGATCAGAGAAAACCTTCGCTCCTAAGAGCAATTCCGGGAAAAGTGCGCAGCGGTTTTCCGTCCGGAATTGCGAGACAATAAAGAGATGGAGCGGCTCAGAGATTCCGTGAAAAGTGAACCGCTCTAGAACGATGCGGCCCGGCGAGGTATATGACCACGCCGGGCTGTTCATATGAATATGCCGTCGCCGCTTGCCGATATGATCGCTGCGGACGCATAAGTTTGGAAGGGACGAAATCGGATCGCCGCTATTCATCCTCATCATCAATCTCGCCGGTTAGCCGCATGCCGTCGATCCAGGTGGAGCCATCCTCACGGATCACCCGGCGCGGCCGGGCGCCGCAGCGCTCGCGAACGGCCTCCGCCAGACGTTCTGAATGGGTGACGATCCAGATCTGGCTGGTCTTTGCGGCCTCAGCAATCATGTCTGCCAGCGGCGGCAGCATATCCGGATGCAGGCTCGCCTCCGGCTCGTTCAGCGCGATCAGCGGCGGCAGGCGGTAGGACATCAAGGCGGCGGCGAGACCGAGGAACCGGATCTGGCCATCGGAAAGCTCGCGCGGCTGGAAAACACGGTTGGGAAACTCGGGCAGCATCAGGCCGAAATCCGCCGTTTCCTGTGGCTCCGGCACCACGAGCCGGGCACCGCCGAGCGCTGCGGCAAGAACCCGGTCCAGCTCGACGGTATCTTCGCGCGTATGGACAAGGGTCGCGAAAACGGCGGCGATGTTGGCGCCGTCCTCATCCAGCATAGGAGAGGTGACGGCAAGGCAAGGCGCGCGCAGCGGCGAGCCGCGATCGGTGCGGAAGCCGTGGTAGAATCGCCAGGCATCGATGGCGCGCCGAAAAGTGCCGATCTCCGAAAAATGACCGGCATCACTCAAAAGCGCGATCGCCGTTTCGGAGGTCAGGGCGTTTTCGGGATGCGCCTGCATGCGACCGCTCTCGCCGCGCACGGAAATGCCTGGTCCCTCGCGCTTCATCATCGTCACCGGCCGCCGCCCGGTCTCGACGGAAAGCTCCTCGGCCTTGACTTGCGGCTCCAACGGAAATCCGGCGGAGGCACAGGGTGGTCGCATGCCCGCTTCGATCCAGTAGCGAAAGGTCGCCGCCCGTTCCATATCGAGCAGCTCGACATCGAAGCGGATGCGGGCGGACTCATGCGAACGCCGCTTGCCCGACCACATAGCCGAGAACATGCCGCCTTCACTGGAAATCTCATGCGCCAGCCTGCCGCGAACGGCAGCCTGCACGAGTTGCAGAGAGCGATAGAGATTGGACTTGCCCACCCCATTCTCGCCGATGAACAGATTGACATCGGAAAGATCCATGCGGATCGAGCGCAGGGAGCGATAATTCCGGGCAAACATCGAGCGAAGCTGCATGCCCGAGGGTTTAGCCGATTCCCCTATCAAAGAGAATGCGAAACCAAGATCTCATCCTGGTTCGGAGGGACCAGCGGCGCGAAGGCTGCATTGCCGTCCGCCGCAAGATCGAAGACGGTGTGCTTCTCCAGTGCCTTCGTCACCTCGTTGACGTCCCCGTCCAGATGCTCGACGGGAATGAGATTGCCGACGAGGAAATCAAACCGGTCGCCGCGCTTGTTGAGCAGCTCGTGGAACACGGTCATGTCGCGCAGCTCGGTCGACCATTTGGCGAACCAGTAGAACAGGCCGGAATTGCGGGCCGTCAGATGCACCGGCAGGATCGGCAGATTGTATTTGCGCGCCAGACCCACGGCCGAGGTCTTCCACGGCCGCTCGTTCAGCTTGCCGTTCGCCCAGTAGGCGATGCGGCCGGACGGAAAGAGCACAGTCACCTTGCCATCGGCAACGGCGCGGTTGGTCAGCTGCAGCGTCTCGCGCGTCTTTAGCTTGCTCTTATATTCCTCGCGCCACTCCACTGGAATGATCATTTCGGCGAAGCGCGGGTTGACCCGCACCGCATCGCGATTGGCAAAGATCATCATATCCGGCCGGCGCGACTTCAGAAGATCGAAGACGGCGACGCCGTCGGCAATGCCTGTGGGATGATTGCTGACGAGAATGAAGCCGCCCTTAGCCGGAATGCGGTCGGCATGGGTGACGCCGATATCGAGCCGCAGCAGATCGCTCATATATTCGAAGCACTGGAAGCCTGAAAGCTTGGCGACATCATCGGCGAATTCGATTGCCTTGTTGTAGCGCAGCAGCGTGTAGAGAAAGGGGCGCATGAGTGGCCAGAGCGGGTTTCGGACGATCTTCTGCCCGCGCTCTGCGATCAACGTATCGACGATATGTCCTGGCTGTCCCTGGGACACCAAAGCGATTGCTTCCGCAATCTGCCCGAGTGCAGTTATCGAACCGCGGCGTGCCATGAAGTATCCTGAATGGTTGGGATATATTCTATCGCAATCGAATATGATCGAAGCATGACAAGCGCCTCGCATATGGAAGGCGAACCATCCGAGATCCGGAACGAGCCATATGCAGTTTCATTGAAGTCCAGATGCGCCCCGCGGCACGAAGGGAAAACGCACCGGAAGCAGCGGGAAAATTAGCGATTCCATAACCTTCCTTCCTTCAAAGTGGCAGATGCGATCTGAATTTCAAGGGGTTTTCCACTGAACGAATTGCTTGTTATCGCCGACTCCAGGTTGATGGCGGAACGCAACCGCTGGCTCGAAGCACTTGGCCAGGAGCGGCGGCTCGCCGCCCATACGCTGAATGCCTATGAACGCGATACGCGGCAATTCCTGACCTTCCTCACCGGCCATCTCGGCGGTCCCGCGACGATCGAGGATATTCATGCGCTCCGCCCCGCCGACTTTCGCGCATTCCTTGCCGCCCGCCGCAAGGACGGCGCGGGCGCGCGTTCGCTCGGGCGCAATCTTGCCGGGCTTCGCTCGCTCTTGCGCTATCTCGAAAAGAAGGGCCTGGTGAATGCCGCGGGGGCTGCCGCCGTGCGCTCGCCGAAACAGCCGAAATCGCTGCCGAAGCCGCTTTCCGACAAGCAGGCGATTACCGTCGTCAGTGACGAGGCGCAGCTGCACGAGGAACCCTGGATCGCCGCACGCGATGCCGCCGTGCTGACCTTGCTCTATGGCTGTGGCCTGCGCATCTCTGAAGCGCTGGATCTGAAGCCGCAGGATTTTCTGCCGGGCGCAACCTCGCTGCGCATTACCGGCAAGGGCAACAAGACACGGCTGGTGCCGCTGCTGCCGATCGTCACGCAAGCGGTCGATCAATATCGCAAGCTCTGTCCCTATCATCTCGAAGCCGATGACGCCCTCTTTCGCGGCGCGCGCGGCGGCAAGCTGCAGCCGGGCATCATCCAGCACGGCATGCAAAAACTGCGCAGCGCCTTCGGGCTGCCGGATACGGCAACACCGCACGCACTTCGCCATTCGTTTGCGACCCATCTCCTGGCCGGCGGCGGTGACCTGCGCACCATCCAGGAACTGCTCGGCCATGCCAGCCTCTCGACGACGCAGGTCTATACCGGCGTCGATTCCTCACGCCTGCTCGAGGTCTACGACCGCGCCCACCCGCGCGCATAAGGAAAGATTAACCTCTCGCGTTAAGGGAATTTCCGTCTCGTTCGCGTAAAGCAGGACCATGTCTCGGCATGCCCCCTGAAAACCGCTTTCGGGCGTTAGCGGTCATGCTCTCTGCGAACGGAAGATTCCGATGATTTCTGCCCTTGGGTCCAAGACGATGCGGTCGATGAAGCCGACGCTTGGTGATATGCTGCTCTGGCTTGCCACTGCCTTTCCGCTGATGCTTGCGGTGCTGCTGGTCGCGACGATGCTGACGCTGCAGCCGGCTCATGCCGAAGTCGCAGTCTCCGACAGCTGCGGCGGCAAGGATCTCATGGCCGAACTTCAAAAGAATGATCCGGCAAAATACGCCTCCATCATCGCCGCTGGCGACAAGGTGGAGAACGGCAAGGGTATCTTCTGGAAGATCGAAAAGCCCGGCTTGAAGCCGTCATGGCTGCTCGGCACCATGCATGTCTCGGATACACGCGTGCTCACCATGCCCAAGGGCGCTGCAGACGCCGTTGCATCAGCCGATACGATCGTTGTCGAATCGGATGAGATCCTCGACGACAAGAAAGCCGCAGCCGCCCTCTTCGCCAATCCCTCACTCACCATGCTCACCGACGGCTCGACCATCAGCCAGCATCTCACACCCGAAGAAAATGCGCGGCTAGAAGCAGGCCTCAAGGAACGCGGCATTGCGCTTGCCGCCGTCTCCCGCATGCAGCCCTGGCTGATCTCGAGCTCCTTCGAGATGACGGGCTGCGAGGTTCGTCGCAAGACGGCCGGCGCGAAATTCCTTGACCAAAAATTGGCGAGCGACGCCGCCGCCGAGGGTAAGAAGGTCGTCGGTCTCGAAACGCTGGCCGAGCAAGCCAAGGCCATGAGTGATCTGCCGGTGGCGCTGCATCTGAAATCGCTGATGCAGACGCTCGAACTGGGCGACAAGATCAACGACGTCAACGAAACGATGACGGAGCTCTATATCGCCGGCAATATCGGCGCGATGATTCCGATGCTGAAGGTGATCGAACCGGATCAGAAGATCACGGATGCCGATACCGCCGCTTTCGAGCAGCGCATCATCCTCGACCGCAACAAGGTCATGGCCGAGCGTGCCGCGCCCGTTCTCAACAAGGGCAACGCTTTCATCGCCGTTGGCGCGCTTCACCTCGTCGGCGATCAGGGCCTTGTGCCGCTGCTGCGCAAGCAGGGCTTTACGGTGACGGCGGTAAACTGACCGTTTGCGTCCGCTTGCCGAGATCGGCAAGCATCGTTGCGACGATCAGCCGGTGGAATGGCGTAATGATTGCGAGATAGATCCGGCCAAGCAATATGTTCCGCCGGACAAGCGTCGTCGCATCGACCAGCCGACGCCCCTGATCGTCGTTCCGCACGTCGATGACGACCCGAAAATCGAGATGCCGATCGTCGAACCCGAGCACGACCTGATTGTCGGACTTGCTGACGACGGGAAAGAAGCCGATCTTCTCCCACTCCTCCGCCCGAAGGTCGCTGCTGGATCTCAAACCGAACAAGCCGGTTACCGCATCGCGCACCCGTATCAGCAGCCGCACCCAAAACGGAAAGCGGCTGAGCATCGTTCGGGCGGCGGCAATCGCGGTCAGATCCGAGTTCGGAATCTTCAGTTGGTAGCAGTCAGCCCAATCGGCATCCGGCAACGCCGGATGCGGCATAAGGGGCTTCACCATCAAAGGCCTTGCAGACATGGTTTCATCCGTCTTTATTCGACGTATGCAGCCTATCACACGTTGCGATGCTACCCGATCGACAAATGCCGGCTGCGGCAATTTGGCCGGCAGATAATGGACTAACGCACGGCCGATCCATCCGCCGGCAATATCTTCAGCCGCCAGGATGTGCCCGGCTTCAGATAGGCCGTTGCGATGGCGCGGACATCCTCGGCGGTCACGGCCTCGTAGCCGCTGATGCTCCTGCGAATACGGTCGAGGCGCCGGAGATCGGTCTGGGCATCGCGAAGATTCTGGACCCAATAGCCGTTGGTCTGCTGCGAACGCTTGACCGCTTCGATGATCGGAACCTTGGCCCGCGTCAGTTCATCGGGCGAAACGTCTCCATGACCGAGATCGGCGGCTATCTTGTCCACCAGCTCGAAGAAATGATCCACCTTGGCGGGCGTGGTCTCGACATAAAGATAGGCAAAACCATAGCCAGGGATCGATCTTGATAGGTCGACTTCGCCCTGAGGGCTGTAGGTAGCGCCCTCGGCGATGCGGAACTGGTCGACCACACGGTTCTGCAGGATCGTGCCGGCGACATTGGCAGCGGCCGCTCGCGGCAGATCGGAAAGGAAATCGCCGATCGGCATGGCGACGCCGGCGCCGGCGCTGTCGCTGCGCCCGTCATGAAGCCGAACGACCGGATCGATCGTAGGCGCGGGAAAATGCACACCGGAACCGTTGCTCAGTTTCTCTCCGTCGCTGCGAACCGGCAAGGCGCCGAAAGTTTGCGCCGTCAAGCGAATGGCGACATCGACCTCGACGTCGCCGGCGATGATGACTTCGACCGGACCCTTCGAAAGAGCGGGCTGCAGGAGGCCTTCGAAATCTTCCGGCTTGGTATCCGTCAGTTGTGTCCGGTCCGGGAACGTCCAGCGCGGATCACCGGAATGCAAGAGGCCGGAAAGATCGCGACCGACCACACTGCCCGGCGTCGCCTGAAGCTGGGGAAGCATGTTCAGATAGGCTTGCTGGACGCGTTTGAAGACATCGGGGCGATAGGCCGGATCGGAGACATAGGCGGTCAGCAGCTGCAATTGCGTCTGCAGGTCGCGCGGCTGCGTGGCGCCTTCGAACTTGAAGGCGGCATCCTGAATGGCGAAATCGATGCTCACGACCTTCGCGGCAAAGGCCTTCTGGAGATCGTCATAGCTGATGGCTTTCAGGCCGGATAGCGGCAGCGCCGGCGCCGCCCAGATCGGCAGCGCGCGATCATTGGGCAGATCCAGCCGACCGTGGCCGACTTCGGCACGCACCAAAACCTCGTCGGCCCGATACTTCGTCGGCTTGACGGTCAGGCGAACGCCATTGGCGAAACGCACCATGGTCACGCCGAGATCATCGACCGTCCGGCGTTCGACGACATCGCCCGGCTTGCCGAAATCGGTGTAGGGCCATGCGACCGAAGCCGTCTGTTCCGGCGCCTTTACCGCCACGGCGCGTGAATCGGCATAGGCCTTCTCGACAGCGGCATCGCCACCCTCGGGCATTTGCGGGATCTGCAGCACCAGCTGCGGACCATTGCCGGCAAAGACGCGCTGAAGGGCCTGGTTGACCTCCTCTGCACGCAGGTCTTTCATCGCGGCATCAAATAGCGCAAGATCGTCCGCAGGCGAGGTGAAGACCATGTTTTCACCGACGCTCCAGCTGAGCGAACCGGCAATATCCGGGCTCGCGCGCGTCCCAGCTCCGTTCGCGGCAGCCTGGAGCGTGGAGCGATACTCGGCAATTTCGCGGTCGATCTCGCTTTGGTCGGCACCAAACTGCGCTATGCGGCGTTGTTCCTGATCGATGGCCGCCAGGGCGGCCTGCCACTTCGCAGGATCGCTATCGGCGGCAATCATCGCGACATGGGCTGATTTCAGCAGATCCTGCGCACCGGCCTGCGCGCTGACGAAGGGCGGATTGGGCTGCTGCGCCAGAACGGACAGGCGCCGGTTGAGAACGGCCAGGCCGATATCCTCGACCAGCTGCACGCGGCGCTTGGCCACCAAGTCGGGCGAAGCGTCGTAAGCGCGCGTCCAGGCAAGCTGCACGCGCGTCGCACCGCCGGGCACGACGACCGTACCGACGCGCGCTCCATGGCTTTGGAGGATGCCGAGATTAGGGTCGACGGGTGCAGGTGCGGCGGCGGTCCAATTGCCGAAGCGCGTGCGGATATCGGCTTCGATGGCGGCTGCATCGATATCGCCGACGACGATCAGGCTGGCGCGATCGGGGCGATAATAGGTGCGATAGAAGTCCCGCAGCAGATCGACCGGAGCGTTGCTGATGATATCGGTCTTGCCGATCGGCGGGCGCTGCGGCACGCGCTGCCCTGGCAGCAGTTGAGCGAGGAGACCAGTCCCGCCACGATATTGCGGCGTGTCGCGCAGTTTCTCTTCCGAAAGGATGACGCCGCGCTCGCGGTCGAAGGCGCCGGCATCGAGCGTCAGCTCGCTCGCCGTCTCGCGCATCAGCATCAGGCCGGTCGAAACCGTCTCCGGTTTGGCTTCCGGCAGGTCCAGCGCATAAACAGTTTCGCTGTAGCTCGTGGACGCATTGGTATCCGCGCCGAAAGCCAGGCCAAGACGCTGAAGGGTGCGCACCATCTCGCCTTCCGGCACATGGGTTGAGCCCTTGAAGGCCATGTGCTCGAGGAAATGCGCCAGACCTTGCTGGTCATCACGCTCCTGCAACGAGCCGGCACCGATACGGAAGCGGATCGCCACCTGCCCGGCCGGGGTCGCATTGTGCATGACGGCATAGCGCATACCGTTCGGCAGGGTCCCAAAGCGGATTCCCTGCTCCACCGGCAGGTCGCTTGCCGCCTGCGGCCAGCTGGCGACAGGCGTTTCCGCATGGGCCGGAGCCGCAACGATAACGAGGAGCGCGAGCGCTGTCGCAACGAAAAGTTTCAGGGATAGACGACCGGCTGGGTTTTGACGTGACATGCTTGCTTTGTTGGTGAGAACGATCGGACGATGCGATGCACGGAGGTACATCGCATCATCAGGCAAGCATTGCAATCCCGGCGCTTGTCTCGCCGGGATGACCCGATCTTACATGTGGATCGGCTTGAAGAAGGTCGCGAGCGCTGCTTCCTTGACGGCTTCCGACATCGTGGGATGTGCGTGGCAGGTGCGGCCGAGATCTTCCGACGAACCGCCGAATTCCATCAGCACGGCAATCTCGTGGATCATCTCGCCGGCGCCGAAGCCGACGATATGGCCGCCGAGAACGCGGTCCGTTTCCTTGTCGGCGAGGATCTTCACGAAACCGTCCGTTGCCAGCATGGCGCGGGCGCGGCCGTTGGCGGAGAACGGGAACTTGCCGACCTTATAGGCGATGCCTGCGGCCTTCAGCTCTTCCTCAGTCCTGCCAACGGAGGCGACTTCCGGCTGCGTATAGACGACGCTTGGAATGACATCGTAATTGACGTGACCAGCCTGGCCCGCGAGGATCTCGGCAAGCGCTACGCCCTCGTCTTCCGCCTTGTGTGCCAGCATCGGCCCTTTCACCACGTCACCGATGGCATAGATGCCGGCGACATTGGTCTTGAAGTGGCCATCGATCTCGACGCGGCCGCGATTGTCAAGCGTAACGCCAGCTTCTTCGAGGCCGAGGCCTGCCGTGTACGGCTTGCGGCCCGTGGCAACGAGAACGACATCGGCATCGAGCACGACCTTGTCGCCGCCCTTGACCGGCTCGAAGGTAACCTTCGCGCCATTGCCGGACTTTTCGACGCCGACAACCTTGGCGCCGAGATGGAATTCGATGCCCTGCTTGGCGAGCATACGCTGGAACTGCTTGGAGACTTCGCCGTCCATGCCGCCGAGGATGGTGTCGAGATATTCGACGACGGTGACCTTGGCGCCGAGGCGCGACCAGACCGAGCCGAGCTCGAGGCCGATGACGCCGCCGCCGACCACGATCATCTTGCCCGGCACCTTGTCGAGCGCGATGCCGCCGGTCGAGGAGATGATGACCTTCTCATCGATCTCGAGCGGCACGCCCGGGATGCCGGCAACGTCCGAACCGGTAGCAATGACGATGTTCTTGCCTTCGATCTCGGTGACCTTGCCATCATCGCCCGTAACCGAAACCTTGCCGGCCGAAACGATCTTGCCGGTGCCCTGGAAGGCATCGATCTTGTTCTTCTTGAAGAGGAAAGCGACGCCGTCGACGTTCGACTTAACCGTCGCATCCTTGTGCGCCAGCATCTTTTCAAGATTGAGCTTCGGTGCGGCGACTTCGACGCCAAGCGCATCCATGCCATGGCCGGCATGATGGAACACTTCGGAAGCGTGCAGCAGCGCCTTGGACGGGATGCAGCCGACGTTGAGGCAGGTGCCGCCATAGGTCGCGCGCTTTTCGACGACTGCGACCTTCAGGCCGAGCTGCGCTGCCTTGACTGCGCAGACATAGCCGCCGGGGCCGGTTCCGATAATGATTACATCGTAGGACATGTTTTAATTTCCTTGTTTTGTATCTGTTTTAGTCGGCCGCCCGCGCCAAGGCGAGGCGGATGCCGAAGCCGACGAGCGCCGCTCCGGTGATGCGGTTGAACCATTTGCCTGATGCGATGAAACGATCGCGCACCGGCTTGACGGTGAAGAAGGTGGAGACGCCGGCAAACCAGGCGACAAGCGCCGTCGCCATGCCGATGCCGTAGCTGAACTGGATGAGCGCCGGCGTATCGTGATGAACGAGCGTCGAAAACAGCGACAGAAAGAACAGCACCGGCTTCGGGTTGAGCGCATTGGTGACGAAGCCCGTCGCCAGGCAGCGCCACACGGAAACCGGCTTGCGGTCTTCCTCGGTGATCTCGACATCCTTCACCTGGAAGCCTGCCTGACGGAAGGACTTGACACCGAGATAGACGAGATAGAGAACGCCGGCCCATTTGATCATGCTGAACAAGACAAGCGACTGCGAGACGATCAGCCCGAGGCCGAGAATGGTGTAGCTGATGTGAAAGAGCAGCGAGAAGCCCATGCCGAGCCCGGTCATCATGGCGGCGCGGCGGCCATGCACGATGCTCTGGCGCAGGATCACGGCGAAATCGGCGCCGGGCACGACGATAAAGATCGAGAACACCGCCATCAGGCCGAGGAATTCGAGAATATATTGCATCTATCGACCCTTTCCGATCAGCGACCGCCGCTGACATTGAGGATGGAGCCCGTTATATAGGATGCGTGCGGGCTCAGAAGATAGAGGACGGCATCCGCTACTTCGTCCGCCGTACCGGGCCGCTGCATTGGAATAAGGGGGCTCATGTCGCGCGCCCGGTCGGGTAGCCCGCCGGACGCATGAATATCGGTATCGATGATGCCTGGGCGCACCGCATTCACGCGGATGCCCTCGGTCGCGACTTCGCGCGCCAAACCGAGCGTGAAGGTATCGATCGCAGCCTTGGATGCGGCATAGTCGACATATTGACCGGCGGAGCCAAGGATCGCAGCCATGGATGATACATTGACGATCACACCGCCCTTGCCGCCATGCCGCGTCGACATGCGAAGCACGGCCTCACCGGCGCAAAGGATCGAACCGGTCACGTTGATGCGGAACATACGATCGAGCCGCTCCGGTGTCATTTCATCGACACGCTGCACACTATCGACAATGCCGGCATTATTGACGAGCCCGTCGATACGGCCGAAATGAGCATCGACCTTGGCGAAGATGGCTTTGATATCCTTGGGCTTGCCGACATCCCCGGCAATCGCGATCGCCTCGCCGCCGGCGTCAACGATCGTCCCCACCACAGCCTCGGCCGCATCCTTGTTGGACGCATAATTGACCGCTACGGCCCAGCCATGCTGGGCGGCGGCCAGGCAAATCGCGGCGCCAATGCCGCGGCTACCGCCGGTTACAAGGAGAACAGGCGCATCATCGGTCATTGATTGCATCCTTTCAGACTAAGGACATCCCAGGGCGCGACGGTCGCTTTGCCTTTGCCCCAAAGAGAAGACTTCTGGATCGAGGGGCCGAGCGCGGGCAGGAAAAGCCGATCCGCAGCACTCTCGCCTTCCGCCGGCAGCGAACGGATATGGCCTTTCAGATCCGAGGCATAGACCATGCCCTGCCACACAGTGCAGGCTCTGAGATCGGCCCCGGTTACATCCCCTTCAGGGCATTCGAACATGATCCGTCCATCGGCGCGCAGATGGTCGTCCGTGCGCATCACGATCCCATCGGCCACGATATTGGTGTTGCGCACTGTGAGCTTGAACCTGTTGCTGACGGACGACTCCGTTTCCATGGGTTCGAAGCGCAGCTCATAGGCATTGTCCATATCGACATAGACAGCCTTTTCCTGCACGCACTCTTCCGCCTGCGCAGCGACGGGAGCGACCGCCCAAGCGAACGTTACCAAGGGCATCGAAGCCAGTTTTGTCATCATGGTCCGAGCCGGCATCATCATTGCCCTCCCGGCTCGCGCCGGCCGTCGGCATTTTCCATGACGCCGAAATCGGTGAACAGAACCAGCGGCTTGCCGGCGGCATCCAGCCCCCAGAACACCGGATAGAAGCCATCGCCCCAGCCGCTCGAGAAGATGGCGACGTTGCCGCGCTTGCCCGATATCGGTCGGTGCATGGCGTAATCGTCCTTATTGGGCTGCAGCTCGGATGCCAGAACATCATCGTAATAATTGATATCCGACGTCGCCTTCTCCGCCTGGACCTGTTTTTCGCGCTCCTGGATCAGCGCGTAGGTCTCGGCATCCATGTAGCAGCCAAGACCGGCATCGACCGGATACCCGAAGAATTCATCATTCTTCAGCGAATTGATATCCTGGCCCGGGACCACGGCCAGCTCCCAGCGCATCGGCTTGCCCTCGGCAAAACGCATGCTGGCCGCAGCGATGCGGCCGAAGGCTTGATATAAGGTGACGGGATAGTCGCCGGGAGAAACCGTGCGAGTAAATGCCGCGCGGTCAGGCCCGACGAGCGGGTCGCTTGCGACGATGCGCCCGGAGGTTAGCTCCACCTTGCCGATGCGCAGGACCTTGATCGAGCGGGCGGCAAGATCGGCGTCGACAAGCGACGCCAGATCGAGATTGCTGCTGAACTTGGAAATGTCGAGTTCGCCCGCGCCGGCGGAGGATGGCACCCATGCGGCGACGGCGCACAACAATCCGCGCAGCGTCCGCATGGGCCATGTCGACATGATCCAACGCTCCCCTTAGAGATCGAGAACGAGACGTTCCGGATCTTCCAGGCTTTCCTTGACACGCACGAGGAAGGTCACCGCTTCCTTGCCGTCGACGATGCGGTGATCGTAGGAGAGCGCCAGATACATCATCGGGCGGATGACGACCTGGCCGCCGATGGCGACGGGACGCTCCTGGATCTTGTGCATGCCGAGGATGCCCGACTGCGGCGCATTGAGGATCGGCGAGGACATCAGCGAACCGTAGACGCCGCCATTGGTAATGGTGAAGGTGCCGCCCTGCATATCGGCCATCGCCAATGTGCCGTCGCGGGCAGCCTTCGCCAGGCGTCCAAGTTCCTTCTCGACTTCCGCGATCGACATCTGGTCGGCATCACGGATCACAGGAACGACAAGACCCTTGTCGGTGCCGACAGCCATGCCGACGTGGCAGTAGTTCTTGTAGATGATGTCGGTGCCGTCGATCTCGGCGTTGACAGCCGGCAATTCCTTCAGCGCGTGGGTGACGGCCTTGGTGAAGAAGCCCATGAAGCCGAGCTTCACGCCATGCTTCTTCTCGAAGATGTCCTTGTACTTGTTGCGCAGGTCCATGACGGCCTTCATGTCCACCTCATTGTAGGTGGTGAGCATGGCGGCGGTATTCTGTGCATCCTTGAGGCGCTTGGCGATCGTCTGGCGCAGGCGTGTCATCTTGACGCGCTCTTCGCGGCTGACGTCCTCGACGGCGGTCGGGGCGCGAGCGGCAACGGGTGCTGCCGGTGCAGCGGCGGGAGCCGAAGCAGCCTTGGCGACAGCAGCGATGACATCGCCCTTCAGGACCTGGCCGCGCTTGCCGCTGCCTTCGACCTGATCGGCAGAGAGATTGTTTTCAGCAAGCAGCTTACCGGCAGCCGGTGCCGGCGGCATGGAAGAGGCCGGAGCGGAAACGGCGGGGGCGGCAACCGGTGCAGCAGCGGCAGGGGCCGGAGCAGCGGCGGCGGGTGCAGCAGCCTGTGCCGGAGCGGCTGCAGCGCCGTTGCCGGCGGAGATCTGGCCGAGCAGCGCGCCGAGACCTACGGTTTCGCCGGCCTGGGCAACGATTTCGGAAAGCGTACCGGCGGAGGGCGCCGGAACTTCGATCGTCACCTTGTCGGTTTCGAGTTCGAGAAGCGGCTCATCGGCCTTGATGGCATCGCCGACCTTCTTGAACCAGGTGCCGACGGTCGCCTCGCTGACGGATTCGCCGAGGGTAGGAACGCGGATTTCAGTAGCCATTGTTCAAATCCTGATTTTTCGTCTTTATGAGTTGGATGGAATTCCGGCGACAGAGGACCGGAGAATGAGTGAGGGCATCGGCGAGATTTCGATACGGAAACCGAGCCCGGCGAGAAGAACGGGATCGGCATCACCAAGCGACTTGACCGCATCGGCATGCTCGACGTCGACGATAGCCACGCCGAAAGCAGCACCGGGCGCGAAGACCGGGCCGACGACAATTGCCGTCCCGGCATTCGCATGTTCTCGCCAATAGGCGGCGTGCTGCTGCATGGCGGCCATCTCCTCCTCCGTGGCGTCATGCGGGAAGCTGGGGCGCGGCGGCACAAGTTTCAGATGAAAATAGGCCATCGCGCAACCCCTCAACCGCCGAGCGCGTCCTCGAGGAACGCCGCAAGCTGCGACAGATGCTTGGACATCAGGCCCGTCGCCGGGGAGGCGGCGGCCGGACGGCCGGTGTAGCGAACGCGCTGGTACTTGGCATCGATATGGGCAAGCACCCATTCCAGATAGGGATCGATGAAGGACCATGCGCCCATGTTCTTCGGCTCTTCCTGGCACCAGACCATTTCCGCATTGCGGAAGCGGCTGAGCTCGTTGATGAGCGCCTTGGCCGGGAACGGATAGAGCTGTTCGATACGCAGCAGGTAGATATCGTCGATGCCGCGCTTCTCGCGCTCTTCCAGCAGATCGTAGTAGACCTTGCCCGAGCAGATGACGACGCGACGGATCTTGTTGTCCTTCTGCAGCTTGATCGGGCCATCCTTGATCACTTCCGCATCGTCCCACAGCAGGCGGTGGAAGGAGCTTTCGCCCGCCATTTCCGCAAGCGTCGACACGGCACGCTTATGGCGCAGCAGCGACTTCGGCGTCATCAGGATCAGCGGCTTGCGGAAGTCGCGCTTCAGCTGCCGGCGCAGGATATGGAAGTAGTTCGCCGGCGTCGTAACGTTGGCGACCTGCATGTTATCCTCGGCGCAGAGCTGCAGATAACGTTCCAGACGAGCCGAAGAGTGTTCCGGACCCTGGCCTTCATAGCCATGCGGCAGCAGGCAAACGAGACCGGACATGCGCAGCCACTTGCGTTCGCCCGACGAGATGAACTGATCGAAGATGACCTGCGCGCCGTTGGCGAAATCGCCGAACTGGGCTTCCCAGAGGGTCAGCGCGTTCGGACGGGCAAGCGAGTAGCCATATTCGAAGCCGAGAACCGCTTCTTCCGAGAGCATCGAGTTGATGACTTCGTAGCGGGCCTGCGTCGGCGAGAGATTGGCGAGCGGAATGTAGCGCTCTTCGGTCTCCTGATCGTAGAGAACCGAATGACGCTGCGAGAAGGTGCCGCGTTCGCAATCCTGGCCGGACAGGCGGATCTTGTGGCCTTCGACGACGAGCGAACCGAATGCCAGGGCTTCCGCCATGGCCCAATCGATGCCCTCGCCCGTCTGCACCATGTTGGCGCGGTTTTCCATGAAGCGCTGAATGGTGCGGTGCGCGTGGAAGCCAGCCGGGATTTCCGACAGCTTGCGGCCGATTTCCTTCAACGACTTCATCGGCACGGCGGTCTTGCCGCGGCGCTGCTCGTCGGCATTGTCGGCCGTGTGCAGGCCGGACCACTCGCCGTCGAGCCAGTCGGCCTTGTTCGGCTTGTAGGATTGGCCGGCCTCGAATTCCTGCTCGAGATGGGCACGCCAGTCGGCTTTCATCTTCTCGACTTCGCCTTCGGTCAGCACACCTTCGCTGATGAGCCGCTGCGAGTAGAGTTGCAGCACCGTCTTATGGGCGCGGATGACCTTGTACATGTTCGGCTGCGTGAAGGACGGCTCATCGCCTTCATTGTGGCCGTAACGGCGATAGCAGAACATGTCGACCACAACAGGCTTGTGGAACTTCATGCGGAATTCAGTCGCGATCTTCGCGGCATAGACAACCGCTTCCGGATCGTCGCCGTTGACGTGGAAGATCGGCGCTTCGATCATCTTGGCGACGTCGGACGGATAGGGCGACGAGCGCGAGAAGGCCGGATTGGTGGTGAAACCGATCTGGTTGTTGATGATGACGTGCATCGTGCCGGCAACGCGATGGCCGCGCAAACCGGAGAGACCGAGGATTTCAGCAACGACACCCTGCCCGGCGAAAGCCGCGTCACCATGGATGAGCAGCGGCACGACCTTGGCACGCTCAGACAGCGGGATGATGTCGCCATCCCACTGGGTGGCGCCCATGTCCTGCTTGGCGCGAGCCTTGCCCATGACGACCGGGTTGACGATTTCAAGGTGCGATGGGTTCGCCGTCAGCGACACGTGTACCTTGGCACCATCGAAATCGCGGTCCGAGGACGCGCCGAGATGGTACTTCACGTCGCCCGAACCTTCGACTTCGTCCGGCGCATAGGAGCCGCCCTTGAACTCGTGGAATATGGCGCGATGCGGCTTGCCCATGACCTGGGACAGCACGTTCAGACGGCCGCGGTGAGCCATGCCGAAGACGGCTTCGCGAAGACCGAGCTGGCTGCCGCTCTTGAGGATCTGCTCAAGCGCGGGGATCAGCGATTCACCGCCGTCGAGGCCGAAACGCTTGGTGCCCTTGAACTTGACGTCGAGGAACTGCTCGTAGCCTTCGGCTTCGATGATCTTCTGCAGGATAGCCTTCTTGCGCTCGGGATTGAACGCAATGCCCTTGTCCGGCCCTTCGATGCGTTCCTGAATCCAAGCCTTCTCCTCCGGATTGGAGATATGCATGAACTCGACGCCGAGGGTGGAGCAATAGGTACGCTCGAGGATCTCGATCATCTCGCGAATGGTCGCGAATTCGAGGCCGAGCACGTTGTCGATAAAGATCTTGCGGTCGAAGTCGGCCTCCGTGAAGCCATAGGCTTCCGGCGACAGCTCCTTGTAATCTTCGACCGGAGCGGCGATGCCGAGCGGATCCAGCTTCGCGTGCAGATGGCCGCGCATGCGATAGGCGCGGATCATCATGATGGCGCGAACGCTGTCGCGCGTCGCCTGCAGCACGTCGGTTGCGCTCGCCGGCGTACCGGCGGTTTCCGCCTTCGCCTTCAGCTTGGTTTCGATGACCTTTTCGACAACGCCCCAGTCGCCATCGAGCGCGGAAACCAGATCGCCCTTTGCCGGGATCGGCCAGTTCTTGCGCTGCCAGGAGGCGCCCTTGGCCGCCTTCTTCACATCGTCGGGGCTATCCTCGAGCGCCTTGAAGAACGACCGCCACTCGTCGGATACCGATGAAGGATCGTCCTCGTAGCGCGCGTAGAGCTGCTCGATATAGGCAGCATTGGCGCCATCCAGGAACGAGGTGATCTGAAATTGCTCGTTGGCTTCTTGCCTTGCCATGGTGAATCTGCGGGCGCTCTCGCCCGTCTCCCAACTTGTTTGCATTGCCGGTTTTCGGGTCCCCGGCGACCGTATTTCGTTCACAGCCATGAAGGCCGCAGTATGCACTTGCGAATGTCGAAACCGGACGGGACAAGGCGACTGCCGCCCCGTCCGGCCTTGCTATAGGTAGGCTCAGCCCTTCAGGACTTCCACCAGCGTCTTGCCGAGACGCGCCGGCGACGGCGACACGCGGATGCCTGCCGCTTCCATCGCTGCGATCTTGTCTTCCGCGCCGCCCTTGCCGCCGGAAATCACGGCGCCGGCATGGCCCATCGTGCGGCCGGGAGGTGCCGTACGGCCGGCGATGAAACCGACCATCGGCTTCTTGCGGCCCTTTTTGGCTTCGTCCTTTAGGAACTGCGCGGCTTCTTCTTCAGCCGAACCGCCGATTTCGCCGATCATGATGATCGACTTGGTTTCGTCGTCGGCGAGGAACATTTCCAGGATGTCGATGAATTCGGTGCCCTTGACCGGGTCGCCGCCGATGCCGACAGCTGTGGTCTGGCCGAGACCCTCGTTCGTGGTCTGGAACACTGCCTCGTAGGTCAGCGTGCCGGAACGCGAGAGAACGCCGACGGAGCCCTTCTTGAAGATCGAGCCCGGCATGATGCCGATCTTGCATTCGTTCGGGGTGAGAACGCCCGGGCAGTTCGGTCCGATCAGACGCGACTTCGACTTGATCAGGCGGTCCTTGACCTTGACCATGTCGGCAACCGGAATGCCTTCCGTGATGCAGACGATCAGCGGGATCTCGGCTTCGATCGCTTCGAGGATCGCAGCCGCAGCGCCTGCCGGCGGTACGTAGATGACCGAGGCATTGGCGCCGGTCGCGTCCTTGCCTTCGGCGACGGACTTGAAGATCGGCAGCTTTTCGCCGTCCTTGCCGGTCCAGGTTTCACCGCCCTTGGAAGGGTGGATACCGCCGACCATCTTCGTGCCGTGATAGGCAAGCGCCTGTTCGGTGTGGAAGGTACCGGTTTTGCCGGTCAGGCCCTGAACCAGAACCTTGGTGTCTTTGTTGATGAGAATAGACATGCGAGGCCTTTGTTACGAGAGGTTGGAAGACGCGGAGGCAACGCGGCGATATAAGCCGCTGACGACCTCCTGCCATGTATCGCTGCCGGCGGGCGAGAACGTGACGCCCATGCGGTAGCAGTCTTCATTTTCGAACTGGAAGAGAGTGCGTTGCTGACCGCGCGGCGAGACTTTCGTCAGGACAAGCTTGTCGTCGATCCACTCGCCGGAAGCCGGCGCTGCGGGCACGAAACCCACCGTATCGAACTGATAGAGCTTATATGACTGGTCAGCAGCGTCGAAGCCGAGAATATTCCGGGCTTCGAACGACGTGCTGCCGTCCCGCGTCTGCACGTAGCGCTGCTCGACGAAAAATCCGCCGAACAGACACTCAGCCGTGACGCGCGCGGTTGCCGTACCTTCCTTCGTCCAGGCCGAAGCCGCGACACGCTCTTCCCCTTCCCAGGTGCCGGCAAAGGCACCGAGGCGAAGATGAGCAGCCGTTGGAGCGAAGGAAGCAGCCATCCCGATCAACCCTTGACTGCCTTCACGATCTTCTGGGCGGCATCGTCCAGGTCATCCGCGGAGATGACGTTGAGACCGGATTCGTTGATGATCTTCTTGCCGAGCTCGACATTCGTGCCTTCGAGGCGAACGACGAGCGGAACCTTCAGACCGACTTCCTTGACGGCGGCGAGCACGCCTTCGGCAATGACGTCGCACTTCATGATGCCGCCGAAGATGTTGACCAGAATACCCTGGACGGCCGGATCGGCGGTGATGATCTTGAAGGCGGCCGTGACCTTTTCCTTGGTGGCGCCGCCGCCGACATCGAGGAAGTTCGCCGGCTCGGCGCCGTAAAGCTTGATGATGTCCATGGTTGCCATGGCAAGGCCGGCGCCGTTGACCATGCAGCCGATGTTGCCGTCGAGGGCGACATAGGCGAGATCGTATTCGTGTGCCTGGATTTCCTTCTCGTCTTCTTCCGACGTGTCGCGGAGCGCGCGGACGTCTTCATGACGGAAGAGAGCGTTGCCGTCGAAGGAAACCTTGGCGTCGAGAACGCGCAGGCGGCCGTTGGTCATGACGATCAGCGGGTTGACTTCGAGGAGCGCCATATCCTTCTCGACGAAGGCCTTGTAGAGGATCGGGAAGAGCTTGGCGGCATCTTCGCGGGCAGCACCCTCGAGCTTCAGCGCGTCGGAAAGAGCAACCGTATTGGCAGCCGTCACGCCCGTCGACGGGTCGATGGCGACGGTGATGATCTTTTCCGGCGTGTCGTGCGCAACGGTCTCGATGTCCATGCCGCCTTCGGTCGAAACGACGAAAGCGACCCGGCCGACGGAGCGGTCGACCAGGATCGAGAGGTAGAGTTCGCGGTCGATGTCCGCGCCGTCTTCGATGTAGAGGCGGTTGACCTGCTTGCCGGCCGGGCCGGTCTGCTTGGTCACCAGCGTGTTGCCGAGCATGTCCTTGGCGTTGGCGACGACGTCGTCAATGGACTTGGCGAGACGAACGCCACCCTTGGCGTCGGGGCCGAGTTCCTTGAACTTGCCCTTGCCGCGGCCGCCAGCATGGATCTGGCTCTTGACGACGTAGAGCGGGCCTGGGAGCTGCTTGGCAGCGGCAGCGGCTTCATCGGCGGAGAAGATGGCAACGCCGTCCGCGACGGGTGCACCATAGCTCTTCAACAGCGCCTTGGCCTGGTATTCGTGAATGTTCATGGGTCTATCCCTGTTGGAACGGCTAGATTATTTCAGCGACGGCGCGATCGTGGCGCAGGCTTCGCAAAGACCCGCAACAGCTGCGACCGACTTGTCGAAGGCTTCCTTTTCGGCCTTGTTGAGGTCGATCTCGATCACGCGCTCGATGCCGCCGGCACCGATGACGGTGGGAACGCCGACATACATGTCCTTGACGCCGTACTGGCCGTCGAGATGAGCGGCGCAGGGCAGGACGCGCTTCTTGTCCTTGAGGTAGGATTCGGCCATCGCGATGGCGGAAGCAGCCGGGGCGTAATAGGCAGAGCCGGTCTTGAGCAGGCCAACGATCTCGGCGCCACCGTCACGGGTGCGCTGGATGATTTCCTCGAGGCGCTCGGCAGTGAGCCAGCCCATGGTGACGAGGTCCGTCAGCGGGATGCCGGCAACGGTGGAGTAGCGGGCGAGCGGAACCATCGAGTCGCCGTGACCGCCGAGAACGAAAGCCGTGACGTCTTCGACCGATACGTTGAATTCCTTGGCGAGGAACAGGCGGAAGCGCGAGCTATCGAGCACGCCGGCCATGCCGACGACC
Source organism: Rhizobium sp. BK098 (assembly GCF_014193155.1). Taxonomy (NCBI): domain Bacteria; kingdom Pseudomonadati; phylum Pseudomonadota; class Alphaproteobacteria; order Hyphomicrobiales; family Rhizobiaceae; genus Rhizobium; species Rhizobium sp. BK098. The sequence goes on from NZ_JACHYY010000009.1 coordinate 156,672, forward strand.
TTGTTGGTCGGCAGGCCCGAGAACTTCTGCAGCGCCCAGACCATGGCGTCGAGCGGATTGGTGATGCAGATCACGAAAGCGTTCGGAGCATACTTCTTGATGCCGGCGCCGACCTGTTCCATGACCTTGAGGTTGATGCCGAGAAGATCGTCGCGGCTCATGCCCGGCTTGCGGGGAACGCCAGCGGTGACGATGCAGACGTCAGCGCCTTCGATCGCAGAATAGTCGCTGGCGCCGGTGAGGTTGGCGTCGAAGCCTTCGACGGGAGAGGACTGGGCAATATCGAGGCCCTTGCCCTGAGGAATGCCGTCCGCGATGTCGAACAGGACGATGTCGCCCAGTTCCTTCAGGCCGGCGAGATGCGCCAGCGTGCCACCAATCATGCCAGAACCAATAAGTGCGATCTTGTTGCGCGCCATTTCGGTGTATCCTTTGCGATCAAAATCCGTGGCGGGACACCTGCAAGGCATCCACCCATGCCGCCACTCGCATAGACCCAAAGGCCGAAATTGGCAATTGATTATTTTGAGATCAGGAATTTCAATCGGTTAGATCGAAAAATTCTTACGTAAACGTAAGTCAATCCGTCACCGATTTGTTACTCGGCGGCGCGCCTTGCCGGAGTCTGGGCGAGATATTCGGCGCTGCGCATCTCGAAAAGCCGGGATGCGGTCCGGTCGAATTCGAAGCCTTCGGTGCCCCGGCGCTCCTCGAGCAGATCTTCCGGCATCGCGGCTGCGGAGACGTAAAGCCGAATATTATGATCGTAGAGCGTATCGATCAAAATGATGAAACGCTTCGTTTGGTTCCGCTTGTCCGGACCAAGCTTCGGCACGTGATCGAGAAAGATCGTATCGAAACGCTCGGCGATGGCGAGGAAATCGGCAGGCCCGAGCGGCGCGTCGCAAAGATCGGCGAAGGAAAAACGCGCCATGCGATCGACGGCGAGCGGGACATGGATGGAGCGCCCCTTCATCGGGATCTCCGTCGGCTGTGCCTTGCGTCCATGCAGCCCCTGCATCCAGGAGGCGTCCATCGCCATGTCGGTGCGCTGGTCGAGCGGAGTGAGATAGACCGGCTGGCTGTTCAGCTTCTCCATGCGGTAATCGGTCGGCGAATCCAGCGTCACGATATCGACATGCTTCTTCAAGAGATCGATGAAGGGCAGGAAAAGGCCACGATTGAGCCCGTCACGATAGAGATTGTCCGGCTCGACATTCGAGGTGGCGATCAGCACGCAGCCGAGCGAAAACAGCTCGGAAAACAGCCGCGAGAGGATCATCGCGTCGGCAATGTCGGTGACCGTGAATTCATCGAAGCACAGCAATTCGGCTTCGGCGTAGAGATCGGCGGCAACTGGCGGTATGGGGTCGGTCTGCTTTGTCTCGCCGTTCTTGAATTTCAGCCGCTGCGCCGCAATCCGGTTGTGCACATCGTTCATGAACTCGAAAAAATGCGCCCGGCGCTTTTTCGGGCAGGGCGCCATTGCGAAGAACATGTCCATCAACATGGTCTTGCCGCGGCCGACGCTGCCGTGAATATAGAGGCCCTTGATGGTCTCGGCCGATTTCTTGCGCGCGGCGAACATCCACCCCAGCGCGCTGGACTTTGCCGCGGGCCGCTTCCGCTTGAGATCGGCAAGCACGCGGTCCAGCTTTTTCGCCACATCCATCTGCGCCGAATCCACCTGAAGGGATCCTGACGCCGTCAGCGCCTTCAGCTGTTCGCAGACGCTGATCGAGTAATCTGGCATGGGCTGCATGGGGAAATATCCGCCTGTGCAAATGGGGGCGCATCCAGAGGATGCCACCCCTTTCAAATAAGCTTATCGGCTGAGGCTGAGCGGTTGACCGGAGGCGGTCGAACCGTCAAAGCGCGAAGCGGCAGTCTTGTAGACCGTACCGATCGTCGAGCCGTCACGATTCTTCAACAGGACCTGCTTGCCGGAAACCTCCCACGAACCCATCGAGGTCAGCTCGCCAGCGCAACCACGCGTGCCACCGCGCGAGCCACTGCCGAGGTTCGTCAGCGTCAGGAACATGTCGCAGCTCGATCCGCCGTTGCTGACCTTCCAGCTGCCGACCATCGATTCCTTCGTGACATCCATGGCGGACGCCGCCATCGCCTGCTGCTGTGCTGGATTGGCTGCATTCGGCGCGCTCGCAGGAGCGGCCGGGAACTGCGAACCGTTGCCGGCGCCTGCGGGCGGAAGCTGGCTGGATTGTACGGAAGGAACAGGCTGAGCCTGCAGTGGCGGCGGAGAAGAATAACTGTCGTTGTTGTATGCCGTGCGCTGGCAACCGGCAAGCGACAGGCCAATCGCCGCAGCCGTCACTGCATATCTAAACTGCATCATCACACTCCTAAATGATTGTCCACCGCTGACATCGGCAAAGTGATATTTAATGATGTCCGAATTATCGTATTTCACTTTGGTTAATCAAGTCGATACCGCTACAAATTGTCGTAGGCGATAGCTGGACAAGAATCGGGTGGTTTCAAGGCTTAACCGGCCGTAACTCATCCAAAATGACTGCGAGCGGTCAATTCGGTTGCTTCTCCGAGGCCCGCCTATGCTCGAATGTCCTCGCAACGGCAGCATATCGCGAACCATCTGCAGGACATGCGGGCGCTTCGGCGAGCTTGCCGAAGCATTTTGATTTTGCGGTTAAACGGCCGAAAGCGGCGGCTTAAACCCGCCGCTCGACCATCATCTTCTTGATTTCGGCGATCGCCTTGGCCGGGTTCAGACCCTTCGGGCAGGTCTGGGCGCAGTTCATGATCGTATGGCAGCGATAGAGGCGGAAGGGATCCTCGAGATTGTCGAGACGCTCGCCCTTGGCTTCGTCTCTGGAATCGATCAGCCAACGATAGGCCTGTAGCAGAACGGCCGGACCGAGGTAACGGTCGCCATTCCACCAGTAGCTCGGACAGGAGGTCGAGCAGCAAGCGCACAGGATGCACTCGTAAAGACCGTCGAGCTTCAGGCGGTCCTCATGGCTCTGCTTCCATTCCTTGGCCGGCGGCGGTGATACCGTCTTCAGCCAGGGTTCGATCGAGCGATGCTGCGCGTAAAAGTTCGTCAGATCCGGCACGAGGTCCTTGACGACGGGCATGTGCGGCAGTGGGTAGACCTTCACCGTGCCCTTGATCTCGTCCAGACCCTTGGTGCAGGCGAGCGTGTTGGTGCCGTCGATGTTCATCGCGCAGGAGCCGCAAATGCCTTCGCGGCAGGAGCGGCGCAATGTCAGCGTCGGGTCGATGTTGTTCTTGATGTAGAGCAGACCATCGAGCACCATCGGGCCGCAATCATCGATATCGATATAGTAGGTATCGATGCTCGGGTTCTGGCCGTCATCCGGGCTCCAGCGATAGACGCGGAATTCGCGCGTGTTCTTGGCACCGACCGGCTTCGGCCAGACCTTGCCTTCGCGCATCTGAGAGTTCTTGGGGAGAGCGAGTTCAACCATGGTCAGTTCCTCTCAGATCAGTACACGCGTGCCTTCGGCTCGATCTTGTGCGGATCGATGCCTTCGGCGATCAGGTCGGTGTGAACCGGACGATAGTCGAGCTTCACGTCGCCTGCCTCGTTAACCCAGGCAAGCGTATGCTTGCGCCAGTTTTCGTCGTCGCGGCCGGCGAACTTACCTTCGGTATAGTCTTCGCGAGCATGCGAGCCGCGGCTTTCCTTGCGGGCCTCGGCGCCGTAGATCGTCGTGATGGCGTTGGCCATCAGATTGTGGAGTTCCAGCGTTTCGACGAGATCGGAATTCCAGATCAGCGAACGGTCGGTGACCTTGATGTCGGACATTTCACCCCAGATTTCCGAAAGACGGCGGCAGCCGGATTCCAGCGATTCCTGGGTGCGGAACACGGCCGCATCTTCCTGCATGGCGCGCTGCATTTTTTCGCGCAGCGCTGCCGTCGGCGTCGAGCCGCTGGCATGGCGCAGGCGATCGAAGCGCTCCATGATCTTGTCGCAGGCCGCGACATTGACCGGAGGAACCGGGCCGACGCGGTCGATGACCTGGCCGGCGCGGATGGCGGCGGCGCGGCCGAAGACCACAAGGTCGATCAGCGAATTCGAGCCGAGGCGGTTGGCGCCATGCACCGACGCGCAGCCGGCTTCGCCGACGGCCATCAGGCCCGGCAGCACGCGCTCGGGATTGTTGCTGTCGGCATTCAGCACTTCGCCCCAATAGTTCGTGGGAATCCCGCCCATGTTGTAGTGAACGGTCGGCAGGACGGGGATCGGGTCACGGGTCACATCGACGCCGGCGAAGATGCGGGCACTTTCGGAAATGCCCGGGAGGCGCTCATGCAGCACGGCCGGATCGAGATGGTCGAGATGCAGGAAGATGTGATCCTTGTTCTTGCCGACGCCGCGACCCTCACGGATCTCAAGCGTCATGCAGCGCGAGACGACGTCACGCGAAGCAAGGTCCTTCGCCGAAGGAGCATAGCGCTCCATGAAACGCTCGCCCTCGGAATTGACAAGATAGCCGCCTTCGCCGCGCGCACCTTCGGTGATGAGACATCCCGAACCGTAGATGCCGGTCGGATGGAACTGCACGAATTCCATGTCCTGCAACGGCAGGCCGGCGCGGGCTACCATGCCGCCGCCGTCGCCGGTGCAGGTATGGGCAGATGTCGCCGAGAAATAGGCGCGGCCGTAGCCACCGGTCGCCAGCACCACCATCTTGGCGGCGAAGCGATGGATCGTGCCGTCATCCAGGCACCAGGCGACAACGCCGGTGCAGCGGCTGCCATCGTCGGACATGATAAGGTCGAGCGCGAAATACTCGATGAAGAATTCGGCGTTATTGCGCAGCGACTGGCCGTAGAGCGTATGTAGGATGGCGTGGCCCGTACGGTCGGCGGCGGCACAGGTGCGCTGCACCGGCGGTCCCTCGCCGAAATTCTGCATGTGGCCGCCGAACGGGCGCTGGTAGATCTTGCCTTCCTCGTTGCGCGAAAAGGGCACGCCGTAATGCTCAAGCTCGTAAACGGCCTTCGGCGCCTCCATGACCATATACTGCATGGCGTCGACGTCGCCGAGCCAGTCCGAGCCCTTGACGGTGTCGTAGAGGTGCCACTGCCAGCTGTCCGGCGTCATGTTCTGCAGCGAGGCGGCAATACCGCCCTGCGCCGCGACGGTGTGCGAGCGCGTCGGGAAGACCTTGGTGATGCAGGCGGTGCGGAAGCCCTGCTCGGCCATGCCGAGCGTGGCGCGCAGGCCGGCGCCGCCGGCGCCGACGACGATCACATCATAGGAGTGATCGATGTATTTATAGGCTTTCCCGTTCTGGGCAGCCCCATTCTGAGCGGATGAGTTCGGTGCCATGATGCAATTATCCTACGAACGCGATCTTCAGAATGGCGAAGAGACAGAGCCCCGCCACGACGACCGCGAAGAACGTGTTGAGCATGAGAAGAACGATCTTGCCGAATTCGCCGTGGACATAGTCCTCGATGATGACCTGCATGCCGAGCTTCATGTGAATGACGCCGGAGATCACCATCAGGCCGAAGATCACGGCAACGATCGGGTTCGAGATCGCGTGCACGACTTCCGCATAGGGCGCGCCGGCATAGATGATCAGGAAGATGACGAAGAAGAGAAAGAGGGGAACATTGGCAACGGCGGTCAGGCGCTGGCGCCAGAAATGATCGGTGCCTTCCTTGGCGGAACCGAGACCGCGGACTTTGCCCAGAGGAGTGCGCATATCCATGAGAAATATCCTTTAAAGCATGATCCCGAAAGGCGCCTGAGCGCCTCCGGGAGCGATCATGCCAATCAACCCAGGCGGATGGCGATGCCGATGATCCAGACCAGCGCGGTCAGACAGATCGAGGCGATGAGCGTGAACTTGGCCATCTTCGTCGAGACGGCGGGATCGAAACCATGTCCGAGATCCCACACGAAGTGGCGCAGGCCGCCGATCAAATGGTGCAGCAGAGCCCACGTGTAGCCGAGCAGGATGATGCGGCCGATGATCGTGCCCATGATCCAGTTGACCAGATCGAAATAGCCCTGACCGGTCGCCGCGGCGATCAGCCACCAGGCGACCAGCAGCGTACCGAAATAGAGCGCGCCCCCGGTGATGCGGTGGAGGATCGACATGACCATGGTGGGAATGGGTTTGTAGATTTGCAGATGCGGCGACAAAGGCCGGTTTTGTGTGACGTTCGCCATCAGAACCTCGCGGCGTTACGATACGCTTAGAACCCGGTTATCCGGGGCAACGCGCGCGCAGAGACGTGCAGTGTGCGTTGCATCATTGCGACCAATAATCACAGAGACGCCCATCCACAAGCACAATTGATGCCTGCATCGAATTTAATCGATTCGGATCGAGCTGCACTTTAGCGAGCATGCAATGACGGGCTTCCCATTCCGGGCCGTTTACCATTTCGGCAACCCTGACGTGGACTTCGCGCAGCTCTTGAGGCAATCTGCCGTTAAGATTTCATTAACCGATCGAAGCGAGTCGAATCATGAAGCCGCATCTTTTCAAGGCAGCAGCGCTCATCGTGGCGGCGGCAACATTTTCCTCCGCACCGGCATCGGCGGGCGACTACCGCCACTGGCATCATCACGATCGCTCCGGCCTTGTACGCCTTAACCAGATATCGAAGCCCCAGGGTCGCGAGCAGCAACCTGCCCGGATCGTCATCATGGAACGGCACGACGCCGCAAACGCCGGCAGCTATGCCGGCTCAGCCGATGTCTATCGGGCCGATGGCGGCACCTATGTTATCGGCTATGGCGGCTACAATCCCTATGCTCCGCCTGCGACAGTGCAGCTGAGGCCGAAGGCGAAAGTCATCGATGTCCGCTATGCCGGCAATCCCTGCTCGTATGAAGCAGGCGTCTGCGTCATCAGGCACTGACGTTTCTCAATCGGCGAGAAATCGCCAGACCGTCGTCTTCTTAATCTCGCTGTCCTCGAGCGCCCGCGTCACCGGCACTTGATAGGTGGCCTGCACTTCCAGACGATCCTTGGGAAGATAGGCCCTGCCGGGATCGCCGACGAGAACCGTCCTCCCCTCGCCCGCCATACGTCTTAGCCAGGGAACGAGGCTCGCCGCGAAATCACGATCGTAGAAAACGTCGCCGGCAAGAATAACATCCGCATCCACGGCGCAACCGACGATATCGTCACCGGCGAAGTCCAGATCGACGCCATTTTCAACGGCATTGAGCCGGATCGCCGTGCCCGCCCATGGATCGATATCGACGGCAAGCACAAGAGCCGCGCCCGCACGCTTCGCCGCAATCGCGACGAGCCCGGAGCCGGTGGCAAAATCCAGCACGGTTTTGCCGGCAACGATCTCCGGATGATCGAGGATATAGCGCGCCAGACCCTGCCCGCCCGCCCAGGCAAAGGCCCAGAACGGCGGCGGAAGGCCGATCTCTTCCAGCTCTTCTTCCGTCTTCAGCCACAATTCATGCGCCTCGCTTGCCAGGTGCAGCCGGATTTCCGGCACATGCGGCGACGCCATGAGGCTGGTATTGGCACGGATGAAGCTTTCCGGATCGGTTTTCAATGAATCTCCCACCTACCGAACAAGGCCGGATTAGACCGGCGGATTGTCCAGACCGCCCATGCGGCAGACTTCGAGCCATTCATCATCCGTCACCGGCTGCACCGAAAGCCGCATGGAAGTGACGAGCGCCATCTGCGAAAGCTTCGGATTGGCCTTGATGTCCTTGAGGGTCACCGGATTCGGCATATCGCGAACGGCGCGGATGTCGACACATTCCCAGCGCGGATCGTCCTTGGCGGTCGAATCCGGATGCGCCAGCGCGCAGACCTCGACGATGCCGACGACCTCCAGCCCGTCATTGGAGTGATAGAAGAAGCCCTTGTCGCCGATCTGCATGGCCCGCATGTTGTTGCGGGCGAGATAGTTGCGCACGCCGGTCCATTCCGTTCCCTTTTCGCCGGCATCCTTCTGCTGCTGCCAGGACCAGGAGGACGGCTCGGATTTATAAAGCCAGTGCGCCATCTCTCATGCCTCCGGATTGTTGAAGACCCAGTTGAACGGCTTGATCTCGACGCTCTCGAACAGACCGGCCTTCGTATAGGGATCGGCATCGGCAATCGCCTTGGCAGCCTCGGCGTTCTCGGCCTTGACGACAACGAGACTACCGTTCGGCTTGCCGTCCGCATCCAGGAACGGACCGGCCATCTTCAACGTGCCTTCAGCATTGAGCTTGTTCAGATGCTCCAGATGCGCCGGGCGCGTCTCCATGCGAACATTCAGGTGACCGGGCTTGTCTTTGCAGACAAAGGCGAAAAGCATTGTTTGGCTCCTTCAGATATCCAGAAATTATTCCCCAGAAACTATTCCGTGGTGATCGGCCGCGTCATCAGTTGTCCGATGGCCGTTGCTATGTCGAGCTTGCCGTCGATGATGGCGGACACCGCGTCGGTGATCGGCATGTCGACGCCGAGTTTGTGGGCGAGCCGCGCGGCGATGGAAGCGGCATAGGCGCCCTCGACCAGCGTGCCATGCGTTGGATCAACGGTCTCTCCCTGCCCAAGCGCGATACCGAACCTGAGATTACGGGATTGATGGCTGGTCGCCGTCAGCACGAGGTCGCCAAGACCCGATAGGCCGCGCACGGTTTCGGCCTTGCCCCCCTTGGCTGCAACGAAGCGCGACATCTCGGCAAGACCACGGCTGATCAGCGCCGCACGTGCGGAATCGCCTATACCCCGGCCCTCGACGATGCCGCAGGCAATCGCGAGAACATTCTTCAAGGCGCCGCCGAGCTGCACGCCGATGCGGTCATCCGAGGCGTAGAGGCGAAACGTCGGGCCGGAAATCGCCTGGGCTAGCCTTTCGGCGACAGTCATGTCGGCGGCGGCGATCGCCATGGCCGTCGGCAGTCCCTTGGCAATGTCGGCGGCAAAGCCCGGGCCTGAGAGCACAGCGATCGCATGCTGCGGCAACTCCCGCTCCAGCATATCGGTCAGCAGATCGCCGGAGACCTTGTCGATACCTTTCGCGCACGTAACGACGACCGCATCCTTGGCGAGATAAGGGCCATAATGACGGGCAGCATCGGCCTGCGCCTGTGAGGGCATGGCAAAAAGAACGATGCCGGCATTGGAAATTGCATCCGGCACGGCCGAAAACTGCAGCGAATCCGGAAGGTCGATGCCGGGCAGGACGGCATCATGCATGCGGTCGGCGGCAAGGTCAGTCATCAGCCCTGCGTTGCGTCCGACGAGCACCACATCGGCACGACCGGTCAGCGCGATGACGGCGGCAAGCGCCGTGCCGAAAGCCCCGGCGCCGATGACTGCGATCCGCTCATTGCCGCTCATGCTTTCGCTCCTCGTTTGCCATGTCCGAGCAGAGTTTCCGCCTTCTGATCCAACGGCCAGCGCGAGCGCGGCTGCACATCGAGATCGTCAGGTGCGGCCCCCGTCGCCATGCGTTCCAGTCCAGCCCAGGCGATCATGACGGCATTATCCGTACACAATCTCAATGGCGGCGCGATGAAGCGGAAACCATTGGCGTCGCAAAGCTCCTGCAGCGTGCGGCGCAGCTCGAGATTGGCGGCAACGCCTCCGGCCACCACAAGCGACGGCTTTTCCTCAGTCTTCGGAAACTCCGTCTTGAAGCGCTGCAGGCCGCGGCCGATACGATCCTTCAGCGTGCGCGAGATCGCCTTCTGGAAGGAGGCGCAGATATCGGCGATATCCTGCTGCGTAACAGGCGCAATCGCCATCGCCGCCTGTCGTACCGCCGTTTTCAGGCCGGAAAAGGAAAAATCGAGGCGCGTTTCGCCGACCAGCGGTCGTGGCAGATCGAAGCGGTCCGGATCGCCGTTTTTGGCGGCTGCCTCCACAGCAGGGCCGCCGGGATAGGGCAGTCCTAGAAGCTTGGCCGTCTTGTCGAAGGCCTCACCGAGCGCATCGTCGATGGTGGTGCCCCAGCGCTCATATTGGCCGACGCCTCGCACCAGAATAAGCTGTGTGTGGCCGCCGGAAACGAGCAGCATGAGGTAAGGAAAGGCAAGACCGTCCGTCAGCCGCGCCGTCAGGGCATGGCCTTCCAGATGGTTGATGGCGTATAGTGGCTTGCCGGTGGCACGCGAAATTGCCTTGCCTGTCATCAGGCCGACGAGCAACCCGCCGATAAGGCCCGGTCCGGATGTAGCGGCAATGGCATCGACGTCCGAGAGCGACACATTGGCGCGTTTCAATGCCTCGTCGATCAGCGTATCGAGCGCTTCGACGTGTGCCCGCGCAGCAATTTCCGGCACGACGCCGCCATAGGCGCTGTGCTCGTCCAGCTGGCTGAGGACGACATCGGAACAGACAGTGGGCGTGCCGTCATCCCGGCGCTCGACAATGGCTGCAGCGGTTTCGTCGCAGCTTGTTTCGATGCCGAGAATACGAAGAACGGATGCCATGGAGAAAGTTCGTTGCCTACAGGTCGATTGCGATAAAGCGGAAATATGGTTACGGGAACTGTCGGTAACAACGGATCAAAGCGGATGCAAACAAAACCTTTCCGGATCGGCACGCGCGGCAGCCCGCTGGCGCTCGCCCAGGCGCGAGAAGCACGCGACCGCCTGATGGCGGCCCATGGCCTTCCGGAGGAGATGTTCGAAATCGTCGTTCTCACCACCAAGGGCGACCGCATCACCGACCGCTCGCTCGCGGCAATCGGCGGCAAGGGCCTGTTCACGGAAGAGCTGGAAGAGAAGCTGACCTCAGGCGAACTCGACTTCGCCGTGCATTCGGCCAAGGATATGGCGACGAAGCTGCCCCAGGGCCTGGCGCTCACAGCTTATCTGCCGCGCGAGGACATTCGCGATTCGGTCATCGGCCGCACCGCGCCGAAACTGATCGAGCTGCCGCATGGCGCCACCGTCGGCTCGGCGTCGCTCCGCCGCCAGGCGCTGATCCGGCGCCTGCGCCCTGATATCAACGTCATTACCTTCCGCGGTTCGGTTCAGACCCGCCTGCGCAAGCTGGAAGAGGGGCAAGCCGACGCCACCTTGCTGGCGCTTGCAGGCCTGAAACGGCTTGGCATGGTCGAGGTCATCACCGACATTCTCGATCCGGATGAATTCCCTCCAGCGCCGGCACAAGGCGCCATAGCAATCGAAAGCCGCATCGATGACGCGCGGATGAACGAGCTGCTCGCCGCCGTCAATGATGCGCCGACTTTCGACGCGGTATCCTGCGAACGCGCTTTCCTGGCAGCACTCGACGGGTCCTGTCGCACGCCGATAGCCGGCTACGCAATTTGCGAAGGCGATCATCTGCGTTTCTTCGGCATGATCCTCACCCCGGATGGCCGCCAAGTGCACACAACGACCATCGAAGGCCACCGGCGCGATGCCGAGGCGCTGGGGATCAATGCCGGTCAGGCGATCCGCGCCGAGGCCGGCAGCACCTTCTTCGAAGATTGGACCTGACAAAGGATGCGCGTCGTCGTCACCCGCCCTCGGCATTCGGGTGAACGCACCATGCGGCGACTGACGCAAATGGGGCACGAACCCCTGCTGCTGCCGCTGGCCGAACCCGTCCATCATGTCGAGCAGGCAAGACGAGCGCTCCTGACCACGCAGGGCACCGTTGCCGTCACCAGCGCCGAGGCGATCCGGGCGCTTTCGCTACTAGGTTCCGATCTTACCCCTCATCTTGGTCGTCGCCTCTTTGCCGTCGGAAAAGCGACGGCCAAAGAAGCGGCGGATCTCGGATTCAGCAATATCGCCATATCGGAAGGCGGCGGCACAGAGCTTGCCGCCATGATCGCCAGCCATCCTTCAGGCCTGAACGACGGCGCGCTCCTCTATCTCGCAGGCTTTCCGCGCGCGGCCGGTTTCGAAGCCGGGTTGGCAGAACGGCACGTGCCTTTCCTGACCGTTGAATGCTACCGAATGCAGGATATCATCCCCGACGACGTCACTCTTCGCTGGCTTTTCGCCGACGCTCGCGCGAATGCTGTGCTGCTTTATTCCCACGAAACCGCCAGGCGCTTTTTTAGCCTTTCATTCGTCGGCCGCAACATGGAGCTTTTTGCCGAAACGCGGTTTCTTTGTTTGAGCGAAGCCGTGGCGGGCGCGGTTCCGGAAACGCTGCAATTCCATGTCGATATCGCCGACATGCCGAATGAAGACCGACTTCTGGCGCTTCTGATCCCGGCGTGAGGCCGCAATTTTGATGTAAGGCCTTTTCATAATCGCCTTGTCTGTCTAACTTCGTTGCAGCGCATGAAAAGAGGACCTCATGGTATCGCGAAAAACGCCTAACCATTCGAAGCCCAACGACGAACCGGTCACGATCGACCTGGAAGCCGAAAAGACTGCGCAGGACGCAGCTCCCGAAGATTTGACCGAGCGCAGCCATGGCGAGCTTGGCGCCTCCTCGACAGATAAAGTGGAAATGCCGCTGGAAGCGGAGAAGGAGCCGGTTCGCGAGGACCCCCACGAGCCGGCCGCAACGGCTGCGGTCGAAGAGCCGCAGGCAGCGGAACACCAGGCCGAGCCGGCGCCCTCTCGCGCCGAAACCCCGCCTTATGTCGAACGCCCGCAGCCGCGCGAGGGATCGACCTCCGGCCTTATCGCGGCGGGCATCGTCGGCGGCTTGATTGCGCTCGTCGGCGCCGGCGCCTTGCAATATGCGGGCGTACTGCCCGGCGGCCGTGCCGGCAAGGACAATTCCGCTGCTATTACCGCCTTGAATGCCGAGATCGACGGCCTCAAGCAGAGCGTCGCCAAGCTAGCCGCGGCGCCCGCAGCCAAGCCGGACGAGACGCTTGCGGCCCGCGTCGCCGCACTCGAGACGAATGCAGCCAATGGCGCCTCGGCCGGAGGATCGAGCGCGACAAATGCCGCTTCCGATCAGAAGATCGCTTCGCTCACCAGCGAGGTTGAGCAGCTGAAAACGGATCTCAGCAAGGCGACCCAGACGCAGGCTACCTCCGATGCCGAAGTCAGCAAGCGCCTTGACGATGCCGAAAAGAAGCTGAGCGGACCGAGCCAGGAGAGCGCTGTCGCCCGCGCCATCGCGGCGGCGGCGTTGAAGGCAGCCATCGACCGCGGCGGCCCCTTCCAGCCTGAGCTCGACACCTTCGCCAATGTCGCACCTGACGATCCGGCCGTCGCCGATCTCAAGAACTTCGCCCAAACAGGCGTTCCCTCCCGCGCCGAACTGATCCGCCAGGTTTCGAATGTCGCAACGGCAATCGTCGCAACGGCGCAGACCGATGATCCGAACCAGAGCTGGAGCAGCCGCCTGGTATCCGGCGCCAAGTCGCTGGTGCAGGTCCGCCCCGTCGGCAATGTCCCTGGCGACAGCATCGATGCCATCGCCGCCCGCTTCGAGGACAAGGTCCGGAATGGCGACCTTCCAGGCGCCGTGACCGAGTGGAACAGCCTGCCCGATGCCGCGAAATCCGCATCGGCCGCCTTCAAGCAATCGCTCGAGGCCCGCATCCGCGTCGAGGATCTGGTAAGCGATGCCTTGTCGAAGGCGATCGCCAATACCGGGAAACAGAATTAAGGACGGAGTGTAGCAATGATCAGACTGCTTATCTTCGCCATTCTCGTCCTGGCTCTCGGCTATGGTTTCTCCTGGCTCGCGGATCGTCCCGGCGATCTCTCGCTGGTCTGGGAAGGTCAGCTTTACCAGACGAAGCTGATCGTCGCCGCCGCGATCCTGATTGCGATCGTGGCCGCCATGATGATCGTCTGGTGGTTCGTGCGGCTGATCTGGACCTCGCCGCACTCCGTCACCCGCTATTTCCGCGCCCGCAAGCGTGACCGCGGCTATCAAGCGCTCTCAACAGGCCTCATCGCCGCCGGTGCCGGCAATGCCTTGCTCGCCCGCAAGATGGCGGCCCGCACCCGTGGCCTCATCCGCGCCGATCAGGAGCCGCTCATCAACCTGCTTGAGGCTCAGGCCGCCTTGATCGAAGGCAAACATGATGAGGCCCGTCAAAAATTCGAGCAGATGGCCAATGATCCGGAAACGCGCGAACTCGGCCTGCGCGGCCTCTATCTCGAAGCCAAGCGCCTCGGGGCGCATGAAGCGGCGCGGCAATATGCCGAGAAGGCGGCCGACCAGGCGCCCTACCTGCCCTGGGCGGCACAGGCGACGCTGGAATATCGCAGCCAAGCCGGCCGCTGGGACGATGCCATCAAGCTGCTCGACCAGCAGAAGGTTGCCCATGTCGTCGACAAGGCCACCGCCAACCGTCAACGCGCCGTCCTGCTGACGGCGCGCGCCGACGAGAAATTGGAAAGCGATCCCGCCGGCGCGCGCGACGATGCGCTGGCGGCCTTGAAGCTCGTGGACGATTTCGTGCCCGCAGCGCTGATCGCCGCCAAGGCCCTGTTCCGTGAAGACAAGGTGCGCAAGGCTGCCTCCATCCTCGAGCAGGTCTGGAAAGCGCAGCCGCATCCCGAAATCGGCAGAGCCTATGTACGAGCCCGCAGCGGCGATTCCGTTCTTGATCGCCTGAAACGCGCCGAACGGCTGGAGGCGATCCGCCCGAACAATGTCGAAGCCCTGCTATTGACCGCAAAGGCGGCGATGGACGCGGGCGATTTTGGCAAGGCTCGCGCCAAGGCCGAAGCCGCCGCACGGATCAATGCGCGCGAAGGTGCCTTCCTGCTTCTCGCCGATATCGAAGAGGCCGAAACCGGCGATCAGGGCCGTATTCGCCATTGGATGGCGCAGGCGCTGCGCGCCCCGCGCGATCCGGCCTGGGTCGCCGATGGTTTCGTCTCGGAAAAATGGCTGCCGCTGTCGCCGGTCACCGGCCGCCTCGACGCCTTCGAATGGAAGGCGCCGTTCGGCCAGATCGAAGGTCCGGTCGAAGAGGGTTCGACGGTCTCCGTCGATGCGACGCTGAAGTCGTTGCCGCCGGTGCGCGAGACGGCTCGCGCAACCGCAGCGGAGACGCCGAATTCACCAAAAGTTGCATCACCAGCCAGCGATGCCTATGTCATGGAGTTGGAACCCGCCGTTGAAAAGTCGGCGCCGAACGCACCCGACGCAGCACCAAAACCGGTGCAGCAGGATGCGGAGCCCCGGCCCTTCTTCGGTGGCGCGCCTGATGACCCGGGCGTGAAAGATCATAAACTTGAACCGGAACCCAAGACACGGCTCAAATTGTTTTAAAGCAATTCCGGCAAAAGCGCGCAGCGGATTTGCGTCTGGAATTCGGGAAGACAAAAAGATGGAGCATGGTGCCCCAAGAACCCTGCTCGGCCCGTTTTGAGAATGGAGACGCATGTTCGAACGCTTTCAGGAATTCCTTCATAACCTGACCCAAGACCATCCCCGATCCGGTTTCGCACCAGACGACCCGCGTGTCGCGGTGGCAGCTCTCTGTATCCAGGTGATGGAGGCGGACGGCAAGATCGAGAACAGCGAGAAGAAGCGGCTGCGCAAGCTGTTGAAGGAACAGTATGGGCTTGATGGCCGCAAGCTCGATCAGCTGATCGCGGCCGGCGAGGAGGCGGAAAGCGAAGCGGTCGACTATTATCGCTTCACCTCGGACCTGAAGCGCCATCTTGACAGCTCGCAGCGGCTCGAACTGCTCGGCATCCTCTGGGATATCGTCTATGCCGACGGCGAGCGCAGCGAGATGGAAGATCATGCCATCTGGCGGATCGCCGACCTCATGGGCATTTCCGATCGCGAGCGCATCATGAAACGCCAGGAAGCTGCCGCACGCGCGCCCGGGTTCAGGGTGGAGACGGGCAATGATGATTGAAGCGCCGAAGAGCGCCGGCCGCCCGATATTGATCGTCCTGCATCAGGAGCGCTCCAGCCCGGGCCGCGTCGGCCAGATGCTGCTGGAGAAGGGCTTCGATCTCGATATCCGCCGCCCGGTCCTCGGCGACCCCCTGCCCTCGACACTGGAGGCTCATGCCGGCGCTGTGGTCTTCGGCGGCCCGATGAGCGCCAACGACCCCGACGACTTCATCAAGGCCGAGACCGACTGGCTGAAGGTACCGCTTAAGGAAAACCGCCCCTATCTCGGCATCTGCCTCGGCGCGCAGCTGCTCGCCCGCCATCTCGGCGCCAAGGTGAAGGCGCGCGATGACGGCAAGACCGAGATCGGCTGGTATCCGTTGCAGCCGACGGAAAAGGGCCGCCTGCTGATGCGCTGGCCGCAGATGGTCTACCATTTCCATCGCGAGGGCTTCGAGCTGCCGCACGGCGCCGACCTCCTGGCAACGGCGGAGACCTACCCCAATCAGGCTTATCGCTACGGCGCCAATGCCTGGGGCTTGCAATTCCATGCCGAGCTCACCCGCGCCATGATGCAGCGCTGGGTCGTGCATGGCGAACATCGCTTCTGCATGCCGAACGCCCAGCAGGGCCGCGAGCATCTCGAAGGCCGTATGATCTTCGACGCGGCGCTGAAGGCCTGGCTGTCAGAATTCCTCAATCTCGTTTTCGAGGGCAAGCAGGCGATGGCGGCCTAAAGGTCTTCGCCTGACGAAAGCACGCGGCCGAATTCATCGATCGCCCCACGGATGGCAGACGCATATTGCTTGAGCTTCTCCGCATCGGCCATAAGGGCATCCCTGACGCCTCTCGGAATCTCAAGCTGCACCCCAACCTGCCGCTGGCCGCGATTGCAGATATTGCCGGCCGAAGCTCCCGCGAGCGCCTCCCCCTTCTTTCTCGCAACGGCAGCAAATCCGTCGCGGCGAAGCGCCTCTACGATCAGGTTACGGAGCGATGTGTCGAGCCCGCCGATCCAGCTTGACTCCGGATCCTCCCGGTCCGCTCGACCATGAATGGCGATGACGATCGCTGAATTGGCAACCAGATTGTTTGCAATCGGCTCATCGAAATTTTCGGAAGTGACATGCAACTCATGATGGAGCCGCGCCGGATCGAGCCCTTCGAAGCGGTAAAGCGAGAACCTCCCATTCGCGATCGCCAGCGCTATCTCGGATGTGGCAGGTTCGATGAAGCCGGCATGCGGAGCGATAACCACGACGGGTGATGATCGGCTCTCCACGCGGACGCGATAATCGACGCCTTCGGTCTCACGTTCGCGAAGCGCCGAAAACGAATTGTATCGATCCGGCAACCTCGCCATTACGCACTCCTCAAACCGCCTGCGGCTCGCCGGCGCGATCCGGTGCATTCAGGCTGTCGATCCGGCGAAGCTGCGGGAAACCCGTCGCCCAGAGGATGGCAACCGTCAGCGTGCCCAAACCTCCGATGACGACGGCGGGGATTGCGCCGAAATAATGCGCCATGGTGCCGGCGCGAAATTCGCCAAGCTCGTTCGACGCGCCGACGAAGACCATGTTGACGGCATTGACGCGGCCGCGGACATGATCCGGCGTCCAGAGCGTGATGAGGGTTTCGCGCACATAGACGGAAATCAGGTCGGAAGCGCCCATGACGGCGAGAGCCGCTATCGACAGCCACGGCGTCTGCGAGATGCCGAAGACCAGCGTGCCCATGCCAAACATGGCAACCCCGGCAAACATGCAGATGCCGGCGCGGTTCCGGATAGGATAAGTCGCCAGAAACAGGCCCATGGCGATTGCGCCGAGGCTTGGCGCAGCGCGCAGCATGCCGAGGCCCCAGGGCCCGAGCGTCAGGATATCGCGCGCATAGATCGGCATCAGCGCGACCGCGCCGCCGAGCAGCACGGCGAAAAGATCGAGCGAGACGGCACCCAGCACCACCTTTTCCGACCAGATGAAACGGAAGCCGGCAAGCATCTCGTTAAGGCTACGCCGCTCATGCGCGGTGCGCTGCTGTGGCTTGGGGATCAGGAAAGTCAGCACCGAACCGGCCGCGAAGAAAAACACGGCCACGGAATAGGCGACGTTGGCACCGATGCCGTAAAGCAGGCCACCGGCCACGGGACCGAGGATGGCGGCCGCATCCCATGACATCGAGTTCCAGGTGATGGCATTCGTCAGATCTTCGGGCGGGATCAGGTTGGGCGCCAGCGATTGCATGGCCGGCGTCATGAAAGCGCGCTCGATGCCGAAGACAGTGAGGATCAGAAATACCGGCAGCGGCGCGAAGGTGCCCGATATGGTCAGAAACAGCAGCGCAGCGGTGCAGAGAGTGCCGACGAAAATGCAGATCGCGGAAATCAGGCGCCTGTTGTAACGGTCCGCAGCCGTGCCCGTCACCAGGATCAGCAGCAGCGACGGCAGGAACTGCACCAGACCGATCAGACCGAGATAGATCGGCTGGCCGGTGTGCTCATACATCTGCCAGCCGACGGAGACGCTGACGACCTGCGTGGCAAAGGCCGTCAAAAACCGCGCGAAGAAGAAATAGGCATAGGCAATGTGCCTGAAGGCGGCAAACCGGTCTCCGCTGGCAGAGAACGACATGGGACGAGACTTTCCGATGGGGCCGCTGGCGCCAAGGCTGGCCTTTTAGACATGATTCAACATGCTTCGGAGCATGGGACTTGCCCGTTTAGTCGCCAATGTCTACATGTCTGTCAACCGCGAATTGGAGACGGACATGCTCGCCTTATTTCAAACCATTGATCTGGCTTTGAATCTTTATACCTGGATATTGATCGCCAGCGCCATCTTTTCCTGGCTCTATGCTTTCAACGTCATCAATTCGAGCAATCAATTCGTCAGCTCCGTCGGCAACTTCCTTTATGCGGTCACGGAACCTGCCCTGCGGCCGATCCGCCGCATCCTGCCGGATCTCGGCGGCATCGACATTTCGCCGGTCATCCTGCTCTTGATCATCTTCTTCATCCGCTCGCTGATGTGGAATTCGATCGTCCCCATGTTCCTGCGGTGAACAAGGCCTGGCAGGCCTTTCCGGATCACGTCAGGCTTTCCGTACGGCTCACGCCCAATGGCGGGCGTGACGCGATCGACGGGCTCGAAACCGTAAGCGACGGCGAATGCTATCTGAAGGCGCGTGTTTCAGTGGCGCCAGAAAAGGGCAAGGCCAATAAGGCCCTGATCGCCCTTCTTTCAAAAAGCCTCGGCCTTCCCAAATCCACGCTTAGCATCATCAGCGGCGACACGGCGCGCAAAAAAATCCTCCGGATCGAGGGCGAGCCGGAGGATTTGATGGAGAAATTAAACCTTATTACGAAGGGCTGATCAGGCCTTTTCCTTCTTGGCGCGGGCGATGGCTTCGATGATCAGTTCGCCAGCTTCCTTGGAGCCGCCCCAGCCAAAGATCTTCACCCACTTGCCGGGCTCGAGATCCTTGTAGTGCTCGAAGAAGTGCTCGATCTGCTTCAGCGTGATCTCCGGCAGGTCGGTATATTCCTTGACCTTTTCGTAGCGCAGCGTCAGCTTCGGCGAGGGAACGGCAATGATCTTCTCGTCCTTGCCGGAATTGTCTTCCATCTTCAGCACACCGATCGGGCGAACATTGATGACGCAGCCCGGGACCAGCGGACGGGTGCTGGCGATCAGAACGTCGATCGGGTCGCCGTCTTCGGAGAGCGTGTGCGGGACAAAGCCGTAATTGCCCGGATAGGTCATCGGCGTGTAGAGGAAACGGTCGACGACCAGCGTGCCGGCCTCCTTGTCCATTTCGTACTTGATCGGATGACCGCCGACCGGCACTTCAACGATGACGTTGACGTCTTCGGGCGGGTTCTTGCCAATGGAAATCGCGTCGATACGCATGCTTGTCCCCTAGATAAGGATGGTTGCCGCCAGCCAAATAATAGGATTCATCCCGCAACGCAACAACGCATCGGGAAACAGGCGGATTTACTGCATGATTCCCAAAATCGGAATCGATTTAGGGACGGAATCATACAGCAGATTTAGAACGCGACAGCGCCGCTCAGGGCCAGACGAAGCCGATCTTGCGCAGCTGCCTGTGATCGAAGGTTTCGATGCCCTCGCAGAAATCCGCGCCGCCCTGCCCGCGATAAAAACGGTAGGCATTCTCGTTTTCCTCAAGGCACCAGACGACCAGTCCCTTGCAGCCGAGCGACTTCAACAGCCGACGAGCCTCGCCGAAGAGCATGCGCCCGAGGCCGAGGCCCTGATATTGCGGACGCAGGTAGAGTTCGTAGATCTCGCCTTCCTGCGGCAGCGCGCGGGCACGATTGAGGCCGAGCGTGGCATAGCCTGCGATCTCGCCGGCAACATCCAGAACCAGCAGCGTTGCCGGACCACTGGTCGCCTTGCGCCACCAGGCTTCGCCGCGACGCTCTATCATCTGGCCGAGGGCACGATGGGGAATGATGCCGGCATAGGTGTACTGCCAGGATTGGCGGTGCACCTCCGAAATGGCCCGGGCATCATCGGGTTCTGCCCGCCGAACATCAATCGACAACGTCTTCATAACGTCTACTCTGATCTTACCAACGCGAATTAACCATCCTCATTCATAAAGATGGCGGACTTGCCCACAGGCTTTATCCGTGGATCATTAACAAAAATTAACGACTTTTTAACCTTTTGGACAAGGGCTCAAAAACCGAACATGCAATTAAAAACCCCGGCACAAAGGCCGGGGTCGGATGCATCGCTCGGTTAGGATGATCAGGCCAGACGGGCCTTCTCGTAACGCTTGCGCTCGTTCGGATCGAGATACATCTTGCGGAGGCGGATCGACTTCGGCGTCACTTCCACCAGCTCGTCGTCCTGAATCCAGGAAAGCGCACGGTCGAGCGTCATGCGGATCGGCGGCGTCAGCTTCACGGCTTCATCCTTGCCTGCAGCGCGGATGTTGGTGAGCTTCTTGCCCTTCAGAACGTTGACTTCGAGATCGTTGTCGCGCGAGTGAATGCCGATGATCATGCCGGCATAGACCTTCTCGCCGGCGTCGATGATCATCGGGCCGCGGTCTTCGAGGTTGAACAGGGCGTAAGCCACGGCTTCGCCGGCTTCGTTGGCAAGCAGAACGCCGTTAACACGGCCGCCGATCTCGCCCTTGTACGGCTGGTAGTCATGGAACAGACGGTTCATGACGGCCGTGCCGCGCGTGTCGGTCAGAAGTTCCGACTGATAGCCGATGAGGCCGCGCGTCGGCGCCAGGAAGACGAGCCGAACGCGGTTGCCGCCCGAAGGACGCAGCTCGGACATTTCAGCCTTACGCTCGGACATCTTCTGCACGACGATACCGGAATGCTCTTCATCGACGTCGATGACGACTTCTTCGATCGGCTCGAGCAGCTGGCCGCTCTCATCCTTGTGCATGACGACGCGCGGACGCGACACGGCAAGCTCGAAGCCTTCGCGGCGCATGGTTTCGATGAGGACTGCGAGCTGCAATTCGCCGCGGCCGGACACGTAGAACGAATCCTTGCCTTCAGCTTCTTCGATCTTCAGCGCAACGTTGCCTTCGGCTTCCTTGAAGAGGCGGTCGCGGATGACGCGCGAGGTGACCTTGTCGCCTTCGGTGCCTGCATAGGGGCTATCGTTGACGATGAAGGACATGGTGACGGTCGGCGGGTCGATCGGCTGCGCGACCAGCGGCTCGCTGACCTGCGGATCGCAGAAGGTATCGGCGACCGTGCCCTTGGAAAGGCCGGCGATGGCGACGATGTCACCTGCCTGCGCTTCTTCGATCGGCTGGCGCTCGATGCCACGGAAGGCGAGGATCTTGGAGATACGGCCGGTTTCGATGAGGTTGCCGTCGGCGCCCAGAACCTTGACGGCCTGGTTCGGCTTGATCGAGCCGGAATGGATGCGGCCAGTGATGATGCGGCCGAGGAAAGGATTGGCTTCCAGGATCGTGCCGATCATGCGGAACGGACCTTCGCCGACGGTCGGCTCGGGAACATGCTTGACGACCAGATCGAGAAGCGGGCCGAGGCCTTCTTCCTTCGGACCCTCAGGCGAATAGTTCATCCAGCCGTTACGGCCGGAACCGTAGAGGATCGGGAAGTCGAGCTGCTCGTCGGTGGCGTCGAGATTGGCGAAGAGGTCGAAGACTTCGTTGATGACTTCGTCTGCACGGGCGTCCGGGCGGTCGATCTTGTTGATCGCAACAATCGGACGCAGGCCGACCTTCAGCGCCTTGCCCACGACGAACTTCGTCTGCGGCATCGGGCCTTCGGCAGCGTCGACGAGAACGATCGCGCCATCCACCATCGAGAGAATACGCTCGACTTCACCGCCAAAGTCGGCGTGGCCGGGGGTGTCGACGATGTTGATGCGCGTATCCTTCCAGACGACAGAGGTCGCCTTGGCAAGAATGGTGATCCCGCGCTCCTTTTCCAGGTCGTTGGAGTCCATGACGCGTTCTGCAACGCGCTGGTTCTCACGGAACGAGCCGGACTGCTTCAAAAGCTCGTCGACGAGGGTGGTTTTCCCATGGTCAACGTGCGCGATGATCGCGATGTTGCGAAGTGCCATATGTTTTAATCTCTGAGGCTGGGGCGCAGTGTTTTGTAAACACGCCAATTGCATTTGGCGCGCTCATACCCTTTTTTTCGCGAATGCGAAAGGGGGGAGGCAAGAAAGGAGCTGAATGCCGGCTTTTCGTGCCTCACGCCTCAGTCTTCCACGCCTGGACAGCCGAGCTCTCTTCTGGCGCGTCGCCAATTCAGATGCACACGATCGCCTCGATCGGAATTTGCACAGCTCCGTCAAGCAGCATGCTTCAGTAAGAACGCGTCGTGATTGACCAGGAAAGCTTTGAGGCGCTCGGCATAGTCATGCGTCACCGCGTCTCGCACGCTTTGCCGCGACGCCAGCTCCGTGCGCCATGCCTTGACACGCGGGAGCCCGTCAAAAACGCCCGTCGATGTGATGGTGTCGAACACATCGAAGTAACGGAAGATCGGCGCAAAAACTGCATCGACCAGGCTGAACGCCTCTCCGGCAAAAAAGGGACCGTTTCTCAATTCCGCCTCGACCCGAGTAAATTTCTCGATCAGCGCTTTGCGCTTGGCCTCATAGGTTTCTTTGTCCTTGGCGGTCTCGAATCCCCATAAGTCTGAAAGGATGGAAGAACCGAACTCCATCCAGCCGCGATGCCGCGCACGCGCCAGCGGATCGGCCGGGTGGAGCCGAGCACCGGATTGGGTTTCCTCGAGATATTCGCAGATCACAGCGCTCTCGAACAAAACCGTTTCCACTCCATCGTCCTGTCGCACGATCAGGAGAGGCACTTTGCCAAGCGGAGAAATGGCAAGAAACCAGTCGGGCTTTGCTGATAGATCGACATAGCGGACTTCAAATGGCACGGCCTTTTCAGCAAGCGTGATGGCGGCTCGCTGGACGTAGGGGCAAAGGTAATGGCTGACAAGCACCGGTTTTGCGTCGGACATGATCAAATCTCCCGGGTCTTCGTTCAAGATAGATGTAATTGCATCTATATCCAGACTTGCAAGCTCGGTCAACATAGATGTAATTGCATCCATGTCCGATTGTTCAGATGCCCCCGCTTCAAAGCCCTCTTCCGCCATCACGCGAGCATGGGTGCGCCTCATGCGCGCGCAGCAAATCACCCTCGCGGCAATCGAGCAGGACTTGAAGGCGGCCGGCCTGCCGCCACTCAGCTGGTACGACGTACTATGGGAGCTGACGCAGGCCACAGAAGGGAAGTTGCGGCCCTATGAGATCGAGGAGCGCACGCTTCTCGCCCAGCATAACCTATCGCGCCTACTCGACCGAATGGAAAAGGCCGGTCTTGTTCATCGTGAGATATTTTCCGAGGACGGCCGAGGCCGCTGGGTCGTTATCACCGAGGCAGGAAGTGCGATGCGCAGCCGCATGTGGGCAGCCTATGCCCCGGCACTTCAACGCCATGTGGGTGATAAGCTGGACGATGCGCAGGCCGGCCAACTGGCTGAGCTGTTGGCTTTGCTTTCGCGCAAATCCTGATTGCCCGATAAAGATCGGCTCAGTCGCCAAAGCTTACTTTTGGCGACTGACTTTTGTTACGTACCGACGCAAAGATCAGGCTGCCAGCCCCTTCTTCTTCAACATCGCATCCGGGCTCGGCAATTTGCCACGGAAAGCCTTGTAGGTCTCTTCCGGGTCGATCGAGCCGCCGACGGAATAGATGTTGCCTTTGAGTTTTCCCGCCATATCGGCGTTGAAGGCATCGCCCGTTTCCTCGAAAGCGGCGAAGGCATCGGCGTCGAGCACTTCGGACCACATGTAGGAATAGTAGCCGGCCGAATAGCCGTCACCGGCAAACACATGCTGGAAATGCGGTGTGGCATGGCGCATGACGATGGATTTCGGCATGCCGATCTCGGCCAGCACCTCCCCCTGCAAGGCCATCGGATCCTCAACCGCGCCGCGGGTATGGAAGGCCATGTCGACCAGAGCCGAGGAGGTGAATTCGACCGTGTTGAAGCCAGCATTGAAGGTGCGGGCCGCCAGAACCTTGTCGAGCAGCGCCTGCGGGATCGGGGCGCCGGTCTCATAATGCACGGCATATTCCTTGAGGATGGCAGGAACCGTCAGCCAGTGCTCGTAAAGCTGCGACGGCAGTTCGACGAAATCGCGGGAAACGCCGGTGCCCGAAACCGAGGGATAGGTGACGTTCGAAAGCATGCCGTGCAGCGCATGGCCGAACTCGTGGAACAGCGTGCGAGCATCGTCGAGCGACAGCAGCGCCGGCCGGCCTTCCGCTGGCTTGGCGAAGTTGCAGACGTTGTAGATGATCGGCAACTCGCCGACCTTGCCGTTCTTCAGCGGCAGCTTGTGCTGCGACTGGAACGAGCTCATCCAGGCGCCGGAGCGCTTCGAACCGCGGGCGAAGTAATCCCCGAGAAACAGCGCGACGAGCTTGTCGGAGCGATCCCGGATCTCGAAGACGCGCACATCGGGATGATAGGCGGGAATGCCCTTCTGCTCGACAGCCTTGATGCCGAAGAGGCGGCCGGCAACATCGAAGCAGGCAGCGATGATCTTTTCGAGCTGCAGATAGGGCTTCAATTCGGTTTCGGAGAAATCGAACTTCCGCGTCCTGATCTTCTCGGCATAGTGCCGCCAGTCCCAGGGCATGACCTCGTGGTTGCGACCCTCCTCGGCGATCAGCGCTGCAATATCCCTTTCTTCTTCTACCGCGCGTGCTGCCGCCTTGCCCCACACGGTCATCAGAAGGTCGTTCACCGCATCAGGCGTCTTCGCCATTGTATTGTCGAGCTTGAGCTCGGCGAAATTGGCATAGCCGAGCAGCTTTGCCTTTTCTGCTCTCAGTGCCAGAGTCTCGCGAATGATCTCGCGATTGTCGGTCTTGCCGCCATTGGCGCCACGCGCCACCCAGGCGTTGAAGGCCTGCTCACGCAAATCGCGGCGCTCGGAAGAGGTGAGAAACGGTTCGATGATCGAGCGCGACAGGGTGACGGCATATTTGCCCTCCTCGCCGCGTTCGCGTGCAGCCGCCGCCATCGCCTCGCGCAGATAGTCGGGAAGGCCGGCGAGATCAGCCTCTTCCGACAAGAGCAGCGCCCAGCTCTTTTCATCCGCCAATACGTTCTGTCCGAATTGCGCGCCGAGGCCGGCAAGCTTCTCATTAATGGCAGAAAGCCGCTCCTGCTCTGCCTTCGGCAGCTTGGCGCCCGACTTGACGAAGCCCTTCCAGTGCCGTTCCAGCACGCGGGTTTCCTCGAGCGTCAACCCAAGGGCGTCGCGGCCCTCCCAAAGCGCATCCAGGCGGGCAAAGAGTGCCGCATTGGTGCCGATCTTCGAATAATGCCGCGCCATCTTTGGTGCGATCTCGCGCTCCAGCGCCTGGATGGTCTCGTTGGTATGAGCACCGGCCTTGTTCCAGAACAGCGCCGAAATGCGCGAGAGTTCATCGCCGGCGATCTCCAGCGCCGTCACCGTATTAGCAAAGGTGGGTGCCTCGCGGTTGCCAGCAATCGCATCGATCTCGGCTTCATGCGATGCAAGCGCCGCATCGAAGGCAGGTGCAAAATCCGTATCCTTCACCGCATCGAAACGCGGCAGCCCCTGATGTCCGGTCCATTCGGTGAGCGCAGGATTGACGGCGGTTTGGGAAGACATGCGGGGCATCCTTTCGACAGACATCTGATCGAAGCACGATATAAGGCTGCTCTCGCCGAATTGGTATGGCGGGGGAGCGAACAAATTGAACGAGGACGGTCAGGCTTTGCGCCAGCCGAGCAGACCGGGCGTGGCATGCCAGAGCGCCTGCGCCGCAAAGCCCATGAAGAGGACGCCGGAGCAGCGCACGATCAACCGTTCATGCGCGCGATAAAAGCGCCGAACAGCGCCTGCTCCGATGATGCTGATAAGAATAATGTCGGCAGTTATGAAACCTGCAAAGGAAACCGCCAGCAGCAGCGGCAGGGCGCTGAAGGTCAGCGCGCCGGCAGAGCCCGCGACAAGCGCCGTGAAGGTCGCCAGTGCAACGGGATATCCCTTCGGATTGGTGACGCCGAAAATCAGTCCACGGCGGAAGGGCCGCTCGACATTGACGAGCGATTTGCCGTCCTCCTTCGGCTTGGCGGTCATCGCGCTCCAGCCGATCCAGGCAAGATAAAAACCGCATAGCAATCCCAGCAGATCGAAGACGAAGGTGCCGATGGTCTTTGCGCCGACGATGGCGACCAATGCAAGCGTGGACCAGACGAGATCACCAAACAGATGGCCGCTGACGAAGAATGCACCTGCCTTGCGCCCCTGTCCTGCACCGATGCCGAGCAGCGCCAGGAATGCAGGACCGGGAATGAGCACATAGAAAAGCGCCGCCAGAAAAGCGCCGACAACAAGCGATTGCGTCATGATGGATGGTTCCCGCTGTTAATCGCGCGAGAGTAGCAATCTGCTGAACCCGGTCAAGCAGCAGCGCGTTTTCGGACAGAAGTCGTTGTGTTCATAGGACGAAGTCAATAAGAACGTTGTGGGGCCTAAAAACTAAGAGCGTAGGTAGGGAAGCGCTTATGAGCAGCAGGATTAATACGGATTCACTTGCCTTTCTTGTGACCGACTGCGCCCGACTGATCAGGGCGGCCTTCGAGCGACGTATTCTTGTCGCCGGGCTCGGACTGACGGCGGGCGAAGCGCGGACGCTGATGCAGGTGGCTGCCATCAACGGTAGTCGCCAGCTTGACATCGCCTCCCGGATGGGGCTGGAGCCGATGACGGTCAGCGCCTTTCTGGACAAGCTGCAGGCGCGCGGCTTGATCGAACGCCAACCTGACCCGCTCGATCGTCGCGCCAAGCGAATCGTGCTTTCGGAATCCGCCGACGCCAAGCTGAAGCAGATCGACAGGGAAATCTGCGAAGTCGAGCGTAACGCGACGCAAGGCTTCGACAATGACCTTCAAGTTCAGCTGCATGACGCACTCTGCGCCTTCCGCGGCAATCTGCAGAAGGCCGAGGCACCTGTCGAAGTCGAACGTGAATTGAGGCCGGTCGATTAACTCCGGCCGCCACTTTCCACATAAGAAAGCCCGCCTCCGGCGACCGGAAGCGGGCCTTTCAGCATCTGGAAATGTCGATTATTTCGACAGGTTGCGCTTGGCGAGCGTGCGCAGGCGCAGCGCGTTCAACTTGATGAAGCCAGCCGCATCCTTCTGGTCATAGGCGCCCTGGTCGTCCTCGAAAGTCACGAGCTTGTCGGAATAGAGCGACTTCGGGCTTTCTCGGCCGATAACCATGACATTGCCCTTGTAGAGCTTCAGTGTCACTTCGCCTTCGACGTGCTCCTGGCTCTTGTCGATGAGAGCCTGCAGCATTTCGCGCTCCGGCGAGAACCAGAAGCCGTAATAGATCAGCTCGGCATAGCGGGGCATCAGCTCGTCCTTGAGGTGCGCAGCACCGCGGTCGAGCGTGATGGATTCGATGGCGCGGTGGGCTGCGAGCAGGATCGTGCCGCCGGGGGTCTCGTAGACGCCGCGCGACTTCATGCCAACGAAACGGTTCTCGACCAGATCGAGACGGCCGATGCCGTTGTCGCGGCCATACTCATTCAGCTTCGCAAGCAAGCTCGCCGGGCTCAGGCGTTCGCCATTGATCGAAACGGCGTCACCCTTTTCGAAGCCGACCCTGATGGTCGTCGCCTTGTCGGGAGCGGCTTCCGGCGAGATCGTGCGCATGTGCACATATTCAGGCGCTTCCTGGGCCGGATCTTCCAGGACCTTGCCTTCGGAAGAGGAGTGCAGCAGGTTGGCATCGACGGAGAAAGGCGCCTCGCCCTTCTTGTCCTTGGCGACCGGGATCTGGTGCTTCTCGGCGAATTCGAGCAGGTCGGTGCGGCTCTTGAACGACCAGTCCCGCCAGGGAGCGATGATCTTGATGTCCGGGTTCAGCGCATAGGCCGAAAGCTCGAAACGAACCTGGTCGTTGCCCTTACCGGTCGCGCCATGCGCGATGGCATCGGCGCCGGTCTTCCTTGCGATCTCGATCAGATGCTTGGAGATCAGCGGACGGGCGATCGAGGTGCCGAGCAGGTAGACGCCTTCATAGACGGCATTGGCGCGGAACATCGGGAAGACGAAATCGCGCACGAATTCCTCGCGCACGTCCTCGATATAGATTTCCTTGATGCCGAGCATTTCGGCCTTCTTGCGCGCCGGCTCCAGCTCTTCGCCCTGGCCGAGATCGGCGGTGAAGGTGACGACTTCGGCGCCAAGCTCCGTCTGCAGCCACTTCAGGATAATCGAGGTGTCGAGACCGCCGGAATAGGCGAGAACGACTTTCTTCACGTCTTTATGTGATGCCATGATGAGTTCCGTTTCAAGGCGGACCAGGGGAAAGGCCCGCAAACCTGTATCGCCGAACTTTTAGCGAGATTATCGTGAGGCGCAAGGGGAAGCGCTGCAACGGCGGCTTAAGCGGTTTGACTTGCCTCCCGAAAGTACCATATTCGGCGGCGACCGAACAATGCCTGAGGAGGATGCCGCTCGTGACCGATATTCAAGACATTTTCAAGAAATCCAATGTTGCCGTCATCACTGGAGGCGCTTCCGGCATCGGCTTTGCCGCAGCGAAATATTTCGCTTCGCTCGGCATGAGCGTCGTTATCGCCGATCTCGGCGGCGACCGCCTGGCCGAGGCGAGCGCTGAACTCAAGACGATCGCAGGCGAAGAGCATGTCATGGCCATCGAGACCGATGTCGCCAATAAAGACGCGCTGGAAGCGCTGGAACGCGCAGTCCTGCAGCGTTTCGGCCGCGTGCATGTCTTGATGAACAATGCCGGCATCGGCCCGGAGACCTCGATCTTCAGCGCCCAGGCCGGCTGGGATGCCATCCTTGGTGTCAACCTGCTCGGCGTCATCAACGGCACGCGCACCTTCGGACCCGGCATGCTGGCCCATGGTGAACCCGGCCTCATCATCAACACCGGCTCGAAGCAGGGCATCACCACGCCTCCCGGCAACCCCGCCTACAATGTCTCGAAGGCCGGCGTGAAAGTCTTCACCGAGGCGCTGCAGCACGAGCTGCGCAATACGGAAGGCGCGAAGATATCGGCTCACCTCCTCATTCCGGGCTTCGTCTTCACCGGCCTTACCAAGGGCGAGCGCAGGGAAAAACCCGCCGGCGCTTGGACGCCGGAGCAGACTATCGATTTCATGGTGGAAAGCCTGAAACGCGGCGATTTCTATATTCTCTGCCCCGATAATGACGTGGCTCGGCCGGTCGACGAACGCCGCATGCTCTGGGCCGCCGGCGATATCGTCGAGAACCGGCCGCCGCTGTCACGCTGGCACCCGGACTATGCCGATCAATTCAAGGCCTTCCTGGAAAAGAAGGATTGATTTGCAAGTCGCAAAAAGCCGGATAAGAGAAAACGCACCCCCATCCGGCTTTGGAGCATCCCATGGACTTCATACCCAGCCTGCCGACCCTCCTTGCCTTTTCGGCGGCAAGCCTTCTGCTGGCGATGACGCCCGGCCCCGACATGACGCTGTCGATCAGCCGCGCGCTGGCGCAGGGCAAGAAGGCGGCGCTTTTCGTCGTGCTTGGCACCACGCTCGGTGTTGTCGTCCACACCTGCCTCGTAGCCTTCGGCATCTCCGCGCTGATCACCGCCTCGCCTGTCGCCTTTACCGTCCTGAAGACCGGCGGTGCCGCCTATCTGCTCTGGCTCGCCATCCAGGCGATCCGCTTCGGCTCCAGCCTGTCGGTGAAGAAGGTCGATACCGCCGGCAGAACATCGCTTGCAAACATCTCCAACGGTTTCTGGGTCAACCTGCTGAATCCGAAGGTCATCATCTTTTTCATGACCTTTCTTCCGCAATTCGTCACCGCGGGCGATCCTGACGTCACACACAAGCTGCTCTTCCTGGGCCTCTTCTTCATCGTCATCGGCATGCCGGTGAACGCGCTCGTCGTTCTCGCCGCCGATGGCCTGTCGTCCTGGCTGCAAAGGAACCGTGGCGTAATGCGCGGCCTCGACTACGCCTTTGCCGGCGTCTTCTCGATCTTCGCGGTGAAGATCTTCTTCACTCAGGCTCGTTGAAAGTGGACCATTGGCCGGCAAACCGGCCGGCGATCCACCAATAGACGGTGGCGCTTGCAGCGCCGAGGAAGGCAAAGCAGACGGCGATAGTGATCAGATTGAGCGTCTGCGGCCGCTCCATACCGCCCGAAATCAGGACGGACGCGACCGCCGACAAGGTCGCGCCGAAAATTGCATAGCCATACCACCGACGCATGCCGCGCCATTCGAGAATGGGAATGACCACCAAGGACGGCAGGATACTGACGATCATCGCGACCTTGGTCAGAGCAATGGTCATGACGAAAAGCTCCGGCGCGGCAGTCTCCGGCACGGTCCATGCAGCAACGCAGGCCAGCACGAAGCCCATCAGAGCGCAAGCGGCGACATAGCCCCAAAGGAGGCGTATCGGCTTGCGCAGTCCAAGGAGCATCGATCTCAATCCTCGCCGTGATTGGCGATCATCATGGCCTCGAAAGCCAGTCGCTCCGTCTTGCGCATGCGCTCGGATTCCGATTTCAGCTGACCGCAGGCGGCGAGAATATCGCGGCCCCGCGGCGTGCGGATTGGCGAGGCGTAGCCGGCCGAATTGATGAAATCGGCGAACTTTTCGATCTGCTCCCAGTCGGAACACTGATAATTCGTGCCCGGCCAGGGGTTGAACGGGATCAAATTGATCTTGGCCGGAATGCCCTTCAGAAGCTGGATCAACCCCTTGGCATCTTCGAGGCTGTCGTTGACGCCCTTCAGCATCACATATTCGAAGGTGATGCGGCGCGCATTCGAAAGGCCGGGATAGGCACGGCAGGCGTCCATCAGCTCTTTCAGCGGATATTTCTTGTTGATCGGCACCAGCATGTCGCGCAGGTCATCGCGTACGGCATGCAGCGAGATTGCCAGCATGACGCCGATCTCGTCGCCGGTGCGATAGATTTCCGGCACGACACCCGAGGTCGAAAGCGTAATGCGGCGTTTGGAGAGCGACAGGCCATCGCCGTCGGAGGCAATCAGCAGCGCCGTTTTGACGCTGTCAAAATTATAGAGCGGCTCGCCCATGCCCATCATGACGATATTGCTGACCTTACGGCCCTCGGCCGGCATGATCGTGCCTTGCGGCGCTTCGCGGTCCGGGAAATCGCCGAGACGATCGCGCGCCAGAAGCAGCTGCGACAGGATCTCTTCCGCCGTCAGGTTGCGGACCAGGCGCTGCGTTCCGGTATGACAGAAGGAACAGGTGAGCGAACAGCCGACCTGGCTGGAAATGCAGAGCGTGCCGCGACCTTCCTCCGGAATATAGACGGCCTCGATCTCGACGGGGCGCCCTGCCCCGCGCGGCGGAAAGCGCAGCAGCCATTTGCGGGTGCCGTCGTTGGAGACCTGCTCCTCGACGATCTCGGGACGGGCGATGGTGAAATGCGTCTTCAGCATTTCGCGCATGTCCTTCGACACATTGGCCATGGCATCGAAATCGGATACGCCGCGCACGTAGATCCAGTTCCAGAGCTGGCTGACGCGCATCTTGATCTGCTTGTCGGCGACACCCTTTTCCTTGAGCGCCGCAGCCATTTCTTCGCGCGTCATGCCGATGAGCGACGGCTTCGGCGCAAGCTCGACGGGCTGCGATACGGGCATCGGCTTGAGCCTGGAGGGGGTTATGACATCGGTTGCGGACATAGGATCATTCCAACGGTTCACATCGGCGATGCCGCAAAAGCTGACGCAAGCTGCGGATGCGGGCAAGGCACGGAAATCTGAAGATTCATGCGGCGGCGGGGCAATCTATCTGCCGCACACCTATCGTTGGCGCGGCCTTTAGCATTAATTTCCGCCCGCGTCATCCCTTTACCTCGAAAGCATGAGACCAGCCTTCAAAAGCAAAAGGCCGGTCAGTAATGGCCGGCCTCATCCTTACGGTCACGGCGACGGGAAGATCACATTCGCGTGATCTCTCGGCCTTCGAACTATTTGCAGTTTTCGATCTGCTTCAGCGCAGCGCTGACACCCTTCAGCGAATAGGTGTAGGAAGTCGCGGTGCCCTTCTTCGAGGTCGCGGAAACCTTCAGCGAATGTCCGGACTTCAGTGCGGCAACCAATGCCGGCTCCTGCGCGGCGTTTTCAACCCACGCGGCCTTCTCCTTGGTGAACATGACGAAGGTCTTGTTGTCGATGGTGACATTGACCTTGGAGTTGTCCTTGAGGGGGTACCCCATCATCGCTTGCGGCTCATACGAGATGTTCTGGCCCGGGCGCTGCGACACGATGAAGAAATTGTCGCCATGATCGATGCCGGTTGCCGGCGCCTTGGCCGTCGGCACGGAAAGAACGTAGCAAACCTTGCCGCCGGCGGACTGGTAAGAGTAAGCGCCCCAGGCGTCGAACTGCTGAATGCGCGTCGGAGCTGCCGGCGATGCCGCCGCCGCCGCTGGTGCCTGCTGCGTCTGCTTCTGCTTCTTGGTCTGCGCGGACGCGATGCCGGTTCCGGCCAGAACGAGCGAGAGGGCGATTGCGAAGCTTTTTACAAACATGGTTTCCTGCCGATTTCTTGCGGTCCAGAGCTCATGGCGAATCGTTTGACGCACGCCTATGCTCGTGAGCTGCCTTATTTTGACTTTATTCAGGTTACCAAACCGTCAACGAAGAGCCGCCCGCCACTGGCTCCGTGTCATTTCAACCCAGGTATCGCACGAAGCTTGAAAGGCACAAGAAGGAATTGGAAAACCCGGATGGTGGAGTACCACCCAACAGATTCGATTTAAGACAGAAAGATTCAGGCAAGAATTTGACCTCGCTAAAATCAGGTCCCCCTCATAAAGCTCTGGAAAACTGAGAAGATTCGAACCGGTCAGGAAAAGCCGCCATTATGCCGTCTTCATGGCCTCGGGCTCGTTCTGCAGAGCCCGGTCGGCGGCATCATAATGCTCCTGGCGGATATGCCCCCTGATCATGCTGAACGCGAGCGTCAGCACCGCAACGTCGTCGGAATAGCCGATGACGGCAAAGAAATCGGGAATGATATCGACGGGCATGACGAAATAGCCGAGCGCGCCCAGCAATATGCCACGAACACGGGTCGGCGTCTGCGGGTCGAGCGCGCAATAGAATGCGGCCACGACATCGCGTGAAAACGGGATATGGCGAGCCGCCTTCCGCAAGGTCGGCCAGAATTTTCTGCGCACCGATTTCTCCTGCTCTTTTTGGGTCTCTTCGTCACCAGGCATCAGGATTTCCCCGTACTTGATGTCATCCATTCCATTCACCTCAATCGAGGCCCGTCGGCCGGACCGTGTAAACATATGGTGATCGCCTGGCGCGATTCAATCGATCCGGCGCGCGGCTGCCTTCTCCATCGCCTTCGCCAGCTTGACGTCATGATCGGTCAGGCCGCCGACGTCATGCGTCGTCAGTCTCACCTCGACTCGGGAATAGACGTTGAACCATTCCGGATGATGGTTGAATTTTTCCGCAGCAAGGGCTGCTTCCGTCATGAAGCCGAAGGCTTCGACGAAATTGCGAAACTTGAAGGTCTTCGAAATCGAAAGCCCATCGGCCGCAAGCGCCCAGCCGGAGAGCTCTGCAAGATTTTCATCGATTGCCGCCCGGTCCAGCTTGTCGTATTTCATGGCAAGTCACTCCTCTCTAAAGCAATTCCAGGAATTGTGCGTAGCGGTTTTCCTGGAATTGCGTAAAAGCTCTAGCGGTTGAACGATAGCATGGATCGTCACAGGGTTCTTTTCGTCTGCGCGGGCAATATCTGCCGCTCGCCCCTTGCTGAAGGTATATTCAGGCATCTGGCTGATGAGGCCGGGCGTGGTGGTGAGTTCGAGATTGATTCAGCCGGTACCGGCGGCTGGCATCAGGGAGAACGCCCGGATCGCCGCTCGGTTGCGGTCGCCGCCGGCCACGGAATCGATATTTCAGCCCAGCGCGCCCGCCGCATCGAACCGGCCGATTTCAGCCGGTTCAATCTTATCCTGGCAATGGATCAAGACAATTTGAAGAACTTGCGCAAGACAGCGCCCGCCGATTCCCTCGGCAAACTGCATCTCTTCAATGTCCTTACGCTTGGCAGCAACAAGGACATCCCTGATCCCTACTACGGCGACCGCGAAGATTTCGAAGTCGTCTACACCATGCTCTTGGCAGGCTGCAGCGCGCTGTTGCCCAAAGTTGGGAACGCGCTGCGGGCCTCATGAAGCGGGAATATCTCTTCGGTGAGATAAGGACCGCCGCCGACAGATTCGCGCGAGGACAGAAGCACGAAGCGCCCGACCGTGAAGGGCTGTGTGTAAAAATTGCCGCGGCCGGAGAGATAGTGCACGACATCGTCGACCCGCGAGGACTTCAGCCTGGCGAGCGTCACATGCGGCGTGAACTTGCGTGGATCCGGCTGCAGGCCGATCCGCTGGCAGATGCGCTCGATCTCGCCTTGCAGCGCGAACATATCCGGTGTCTGCGAGACCCCGGCCCAAACCGAATGCGGTTTTTTGGAGCCGAAGGAACCGATGCCCTCCAGCCGAAGCTGGAATTCAGGTCGATCTATCCGGTCCAGACGATCGACGATCTCATCCGCCGTGCGGCCATCGACATCGCCGATGAAGCGCAAGGTGATATGATAATTTTCAACGTCGATCCACCTGGCTCCCGGGAGACCACCGCGCAACAATGACAGGCTCATGGCCGCATTGCGCGGAATTTCGAGGGCGGTAAAAAGTCTCGGCATGACGAGCACTCCCCGAATCTCTTGCAGGTACAGGTAGGGAATCACGCATTTGCAGTCGGTGCAAGCATCTATTTCGCACCTGCGTCAATCATCCCTACAAAACTCATAACATCAGGCAACATATGCTCGACCATCACATCGACCCCCTTGGGGTTCGGATGCATCCCGTCCGAAAGCTGCAAATCCGCATGGGTGGCAACGCCATCGAGGAAGAACGGATAGAGCGAAAGCTGATATTTGTCGGCCAGCCGCTTGTAGATCGGGTTGAATTTATCGGCGTAGTCGCCACCCATGTTCGGCGGCGCCAGCATACCGACCAAGAAGATCGGGATATTCCTGCCCTTCAATCGCTCGATCATCGTCTCGAGGTTCTTTTCCGTCTGTTCCGGCGGAATGCCGCGCAGTGCGTCGTTGGCGCCAAGCTCCAGGATCACGCCATCAGTGCCATCGGGCACCGACCAGTCGATGCGCGAGAGGCCGCCTGAGGTCGTATCGCCCGAAACGCCGGCATCGGCGACGGCGATATCGAGCCCTTTGGCCTTCAGCGCCGCCTCAAGCTTCGCGGGAAAGCCGTCGCCCGGCGGCAGCTGATAGCCCGCCATCAGGCTGTCACCGAAGCCGACCAACTGGATCGTCCGTGCATTGGCAGAATGAACCGCGCCAAACAAAAGACCGAAAGTGATGACAGCGAAGTGAAGCGCGGCAACTTTAAAACCCATGATTAATTCCCTAAATTCGCTGCTCGGGCCAAATCGCGCCCGCCATTGTCTCTGATGTTCTCTGATATATAGGGCGTTCGCATTGGCAAAAACCATCATCGAGCTGAAGAAGGCGGATTTGACGCTCGGCAATGCCGCCGCATCAGTCCATGTGCTGAAGGGCATTGACCTCACCATCATGGAGGGTGAATCGGTGGGCATCGTCGGCCCGTCCGGCTCCGGCAAGTCCACTCTGCTGATGGTGCTGGCCGGCCTCGAAAAGCTCGACAGCGGCGAACTTCTGATCCGCGACACGCCGCTGCATAGCCTGAGCGAAGATCGGATCGCAGATTTCCGCGGTCGCAACATCGGCATCGTTTTCCAATCCTTCCACCTGATCGCCAACATGACAGCGCTGGAAAATGTCGCCGTGCCGCTGGAACTTGCCAACGTCCGCGATGCCTTCGATATCGCCAGGCGGGAGCTGGAAGCGGTGGGGCTGGGCGAAAGGCTCACGCACTATCCCGGCCAGCTTTCGGGCGGTGAACAGCAGCGTGTGGCGATCGCCCGCGCGCTGGCGCCTTCGCCCGCCGTCCTGATCGCCGACGAACCGACGGGCAATCTCGATACCGATACCGGCCGGCAGATCGCCGACCTGCTCTTCGCCCAGCAGGCCGAGCGCGGCACGACCATGCTGCTGGTCACCCACGATCCTGCGCTTGCTGCCCGCTGCTCGCGGCAGATCCGCGTCCGTTCCGGCGAAATCGAGAACGACAGCATGCGCACGCGCACCAACCAGGCAGCCATTGCATGAGCGCGGCGGGACTGCGCCTGCCCCTCGCCTTCCGCCTTGCCATGCGCGAACTGCGCGGCGGCCTTGGCGGCTTCTACATCTTCCTCGCCTGCATCGCGCTCGGCACCGGCGCGATCGCTGCGGTCAATTCCGTTTCCCGTTCGATCACTGACGCGATTTCGACGCAGGGACAATCGCTGCTATCAGGCGACGCTCGTTTTGAACTGCGCAATCGCGAGGCGACGCCGGAAGAATTCACCTACCTTCAAAGCTTAGGCAAAGTTTCGCGCTCCACCGGCCTGCGCTCCATGGCGAGGCTGCCCGATGGCTCGGACCAAGCGCTGGTCGAGGTGAAGGCGGTCGACGATGCCTATCCGCTCTACGGCACCTTCCAGGCCGATCCCGATCAGCCCTTGTCGACGCTGCTTGCCGCCAAGGACGGTGCCTATGGCGCCATCGTGGCACCGCTGCTGCTCGAACGGCTGAACCTCAAGGTCGGCGGCGATCTGCTGCTCGGTAACACCAGGCTGCGCATCACCGGCACCATCGCCAATGAACCGGACGCCGTCTCCGAAGGCTTCGGCTTCGCGCCACGTCTGCTCACCAGCCGCGACGCCCTGATTGCTTCCGGCCTGATCACCACGGGCAGTCTGGTCGAGCACTCCTACAAGATCCGCATGGACAACCCCGCGGCCGGCATCCGCAATCTCACTGACCGCGCCAACGCCGCCTTCCCGCAAGCCGGCTGGTCGATCCGCAGCAGTGATCGCGCTGCTCCCCAGCTCGCCGACAATGTCACGCGTTTCTCGCAATTCCTGACGCTGGTCGGCTTGGCCGCCTTGATCGTCGGCGGCGTCGGCGTTGCCAATGCCGTACGCGCCTTCCTCGATTCGAAGCGCACGACCATCGCCACCTTCAAATGCCTGGGCGCGCCGGCCTTCGTCGTTGTGCTGATCTATCTCATCCAGATCGCCGTCATTGCGCTTGCCGGCATAGCAATTGGCCTCGTCCTCGGCGCCATCGCGCCGATGATTGCGTCGCAATTCATGGCGGAATTCCTGCCGATTTCCACCGCTCCGCGGCTTTATCCCGGCGCGCTGACGCTCGCTGCCGTCTTCGGCCTGCTGACGACGTTGGCCTTCGCCATTCCGCCGCTCGGCCATGCCCGCGAGGTACCGGCAACGGCGCTGTTTCGCGAGCAGGGATTCGGAGCGCGCCGCCTGCCCGGCTGGCCCTATCTGCTCGCCGCCGGTGTGCTGATGGCAGCACTTGCTGCCTTGGCGATCGTCACCGCCTATGATCGCTTCGTCGCGATCGTCTTCGTCGTTTCGATTGCCGCCGCCTTCGTAGTGCTGCGCGCCGTTGCCGCCGTGCTTTCCTGGCTTGCCCGCCGCAGCCCGCGCGTGCGCTCGCCCGCACTGCGCCTGGCGATCGGTAATATCCACCGACCAGGCGCGCTCACCTCCTCCGTCGTGCTATCGCTCGGCCTCGGGCTGGCGCTGTTGGTGACCCTGACGTTGATCGACGGCAATATGCGCCGTGAATTGATGGGCCGCATGAGCGAGCAGGCGCCGAATTTCTTCTTCGTCGACATTCAGGGGCCGGAGCTGGAAGGCTTTCGCAAGATCGTGCTCGACATCGACCCCAAGGGCAAGCTCGTCGAGGCGCCGATGCTGCGCGGCCGGATCGTCGCCTTCAACGGCGAGGATGTCACCAAGATGAAGGTGCCGGCAGCAGGCCAATGGGTCCTGCGCGGCGACCGCGGCATCACCTATGCCGATACGGTGCCCGAAAACGCTTCGGTCACCGAAGGCAAGTGGTGGGACAAGGATTATAGCGGCGAACCGTTGGTCTCCTTCTCCGAAGAGGAAGGCAAGGCGCTCGGCCTGAAGCTCGGCGACAAGGTCACCGTCAATGTGCTCGGCCGCAACATCACCGCCAAGATCGCCAGTTTCCGCAAGGTTCAATGGCAGTCGCTGTCGATCAATTTCGTGATGATCTTCTCGCCCAATACCTTCAGGGGCGCCCCGCACGCCTGGCTCGCCACCCTGACCGACACATCAGCCACTTCGGAACAGGAAGCAGCTATCCTGAGGAAAGTCACGAATACCTACCCGACCATAACAAGCGTCCGCGTCAAGGATGCTCTCGATGTCGTCAACACGCTTGTGGGACAACTCGCGACGGCCATTCGTTCCGCCGCATCTGTCGCGCTCATCGCGTCAGTGCTGGTGCTGGCCGGTGCGCTCGCCGCCGGCAACCGCGCCCGCACGCACGATGCCGTCATCCTCAAGACGCTCGGCGCAACGCGCGCAACATTGATCCGTGCCTTCAGCTACGAATACCTGATCCTGGGCGCGGCAACCGCCGTCTTCGCCTTGATCGCGGGGGCTGCCTCCGCCTGGTATATCGTCAGCCGCATCATGCACCTGCCCTCGGCCTTCCTGCCCGACGTTGCCCTCTCCACGCTGATTATTGCCCTGATTTTGACGGTCGGTATCGGCCTGATCGGTACTTGGCGGATTCTCGGGCAGAAAGCAGCGCCCGTTCTGCGCGAACTCTGATTCGTCTTTGCGCATTAACCGAACGCGATGAATCGGTGCGATATTACGCCGATTTAACATGGGGCCGACCGCTAGACCCTTGTCTACAAGGCCCGAAAGCCTCATATTCTGTGCAGGCATGCTGAGCTCCGCAGCGGCGCCTGGGCCTTGAAAGACCCGACACCGTAATCAAATCGGAGCTTGAAAGAGGAAAACATGGCTGACTTTCGCAATTACCAAAACCGGGCGCAGAGCGGTGCGCAATCCGGTGCGATGATAGACGAGGGCCTTCGAGCCTATATGCTCAAGGTCTATAACCTGATGGCGCTGGGTCTGGCGATCACGGGTGTTGCCGCCTATCTCTCCTTCTCGCTCGCTTTCGCAAACGGACAGATCACGGCCTTCGGCCAGGCGATCTATCTCAGCCCGCTGAAGTGGGTGGTCATTCTCGCCCCGCTGGCAATGGTCTTCTTCCTGAGCTTCAGGATCAACCGCATGAGTGTGGCCGCCGCGACGACGACCTTCTGGGTCTACGCCGCGCTGGTGGGCCTGTCGCTATCATCGATCTTCATCATCTACACCGGCCAGAGCGTCGTGCAGACCTTCTTCGTGACCGCCGCCTCCTTCGGCGCGCTGTCGCTCTACGGCTACACGACCAAGCGTGACCTGTCGGCGATGGGTTCGTTCCTGATGATGGGCCTCTTCGGCCTGATCATCGCGACGCTCGTCAACATCTTCCTGGCTTCGTCCGCCCTGCAGTTCGCCATCTCCGTGATCGGCGTCCTTATCTTCGCAGGCCTCACCGCTTACGATACGCAGCGGATCAAGGAAATGTACTACACCGCCGACGATGCGACGGTGGCCGGCCGCAAGGCGATCATGGGCGCCCTGTCGCTCTACCTCGACTTCATCAACCTGTTCATGTTCCTGCTGCAATTCATGGGCAACCGCCGTTAATCGCAAGGCATGAATGAGATACGAAAAGGCGGCTTCGGCCGCCTTTTTTATTTGCTCGGGCGCACGCCCTGCGATTTGATAGCGCCCGTCACAAATCCGCAGATCAGGCAATAGAAGCAATGTCCGTCAGCCTCCGCAGTGCAACCTCAGACGACCTTCCCCTTATCACCGCCATCTACAGAGATTCCGTCCTCAACGGCACGGCAAGCTACGAAATCACGCCGCCGGGCCAGGAGGAAATGACGACCAGGTTCGAGGCGATACGTGACAAGGGTTATCCCTATCTAGTCGCGGAAGACGATGCCGGCGCGTTCCTCGGCTATGCCTACGCCTCATCCTTCCGCACGCGGCCGGCCTATCGTTGGATGGTGGAGGACTCGATCTATCTGGCGCCGGAGGCTCGAGGGCGCGGCATCGGCCGGTTGCTGCTCGATGCGCTCGTCGAAAGCTGCCAGACGCTTGGCTTCCGCCAGATGATCGCCGTCATCGGCGGCGCCCATCCCGCCTCCGTCGCCGTACACCGCGCCGCAGGCTTCACCGAAACCGGCCTGTTGAAAGGCACCGGCTACAAGCATGGCCGGTGGCTGGATACGATGCTGATGCAGAAGGCGCTCGGACACGGCGCGGAAACCGATCCGGATCCTTCGGTTTATCCGGGGACATTGTTTGGGGGATAGTATCTGACCCGCCAGTCTGCAGAGCCGCCTAGCCCGCTGCGGAACCGCGCAGAAACTACTTCTCCACCAGCTTCAGCTGCTTGTCGAAAACCTTCAGCACTTGATTCAGGTCATGACCACGTTTCAGGATCATGCCGCTGGTATTGACGACGGAAAAGGCGCCCTGCTTGGCCGAGAGCTTCGGATTCTTTTCGATGCGGAAGAGCGGCATCTCGCCGGAGCGCTTGAAGACGGAGAAAACCGCTTTGTCCTTTAAATGGTCGATGGCGTAGTCGCGCCACTCGCCCTCGCCGACCATGCGGCCATAGATCCAGAGAATCGCATCCAGCTCCCGGCGATGAAACGTCACCGGCAGCGGGTCCTTGCTCTGTTTGTATTCTCTGAGATCAACGACGACGGATGAATTGGTATCGACGGAACGGCTTTCACCGTGTCTCAAATCCGGCTGATCAGTCATCAATCCCCCAGGGGCTATCTCATGACAGGAGAATGACAGTTTGCCTCAGCCACATCAAATTGCAAGACGGGTGGCGGCTCACAATTTCTTTCCCAGCTGTGAAAGCACCTCGTCAGCGCCGCATTTCAGCCAAAACGACGCCCAATTTACAGGAAGTATAGGGAACCGTTTGGCGCCGCCGCGTCAAACGGCCCGGCCGGGGCGCATCGATTAAACCCCAGCCCCGAATGCGTCCTCGCCGGGCACCTCCCCTTTTCGGCGCTAGCCGAAATAGGGTCCCCTTCTTGGCGCCAGCCAAAATAGGGATCTTTCGGCCGTCAGCCCAAATATGGAGCCTTTTCGGCCCAAGCCGAATGAAGGGCTCCAGAAAAAACCGCTCAGCCGTCCGAGCCCACAGTCAAGACAGTCGCCCCCAGGATGGCGGCCGGATCGCCCGCAGGCGTCGATGCCTGCAGCAGAATCGCGAGGCCTCGCCGGCCGGCTTTATCGAGCACCGTAGAGGGCAGCACTAGGCTCATAGCCTTGCCATCCCACATGCCCACCGTCTCGACATCGGAGACGGCATGCATATAGGCAATCTGCTGGCCGGTATTTTCGCCGCCCTTCGGCGCCACCATCTGCTCCTTGTCGAAATAGACAGCAACCACATTGGCCTTGCCCTGCCCGGCTCCGATCTTGATCTCCAGCTCGTCGCCCTTCATGGCGGCACTGACCGGAACCATCAGGCCCTCGCCAAGGCGCTCAAACTCGTCGAGCTTGACGTTGATGCCACTGAGATCGGCACCGTTCATATGGTCCCTGCCATTGACGATCGCCTGTGGCGTATAAACCCCGCTGCGGCCCATCGTCCGGGCATAAGCATACTGGCGCGCCGTATTGTCCTTGGACGCCATGGTGTCGTTCCAGCCGAGGTAATTCCAATAGTCGACATGGTAAGCAAGCGCCACGACATTGCCCTGGCGGATCAACTTGCGAAAGGCCGCGTCGGCGGGGGGACAGGACGCGCAGCCCTGCGAAGTGAAGAGTTCGACGACGCCCTTGATCTTCGGAGCCTCCTGCGCATGCAGCGAACTTGCCAGCGCGATGCCTGCCAGAAGTGGAACCAAAAATCGAAGGCGCATTTCTATCTCTACCTCTGCATCCAATCTCGAGCGCCGTCTGCCTACACGGGCTCTGCAAAACTCGCGCTTCTTGGGGCGACCAGGCCACATCAAGCCCGAAAAATCTGAAACAAGAGATAATAGTTTAACGCGCTGACGCAAAGTCACGATGGGGTGAGGCCGGAGTGAGCGGAAGTCTCGCCGTACACATCACCGTGAAAAACAAGAGGCCGCCGGAAGAGTTTTCCCGCGGCCTCCAATAACAGTGTTGAATGCCTATCAGGCAGCGAGATCGCGCAGAACCGTCTGCAGGATGCCGCCATTGTTGACGTAGATGACCTCATCCAGCGTATCGATGCGGCAGATGATCGGAACATCCTTCACGGAGCCGTCGCCATAGGTGATCTTGGCGATCTTGCGCTCGCGCGGCTTGATGTTTTCCAGGCCTTCGATCGTGACCAGTTCATCGCCCTTCAGGCCGAGGCTTGCCCAGGTGGTGCCTTCCTCGAAGACGAAGGGGATGACGCCCATGCCGACGAGGTTCGAGCGGTGGATGCGCTCGAAGGACTGTGCGATCACGGCGCGCACGCCGAGCAGGTTCGTGCCCTTGGCAGCCCAGTCGCGCGACGAGCCGTTGCCGTATTCGACACCTGCGAAGATGACGAGCGGAACGCCCTCGGCCTTGTACTGCATGGCCGCATCGTAGATCGACGTCTCTTCCTTGGACGGATAATGGATGGTGTAGCCACCTTCCTTGCCGTTCGGGCCGAGCATGTGATTGCGGATGCGGATGTTGGCGAAGGTGCCGCGCATCATGACTTCATGATTGCCGCGGCGCGTGCCGTACTGGTTGAAGTCGGCGACGCCGACGCCATGGCCGATGAGGTAGGAGCCGGCCGGCGAGGCAGCCTTGATCGAACCGGCCGGCGAAATGTGGTCGGTGGTGATCTTGTCGCCGAAAAGGCCGAGAACGCGAGCGCCCTTGATGTCGGAAATGCCGGCGCCCTTCTTGCCCATGCCTACGAAGTAGGGTGGGTTCTGCACATAGGTCGAGTTGTCGTCCCAGGCATAGGTCTGGCCCGGAGGAACCTGCACGGCCTGCCAGTTGGCATCGCCCTTGAAGACGTCCGCATACTTGGTCTCGTAGAGCTCGCGGGTGACGTATTTCAGGATGAATTCCTGTACTTCCTGCGAGGTCGGCCAGATGTCCTTGAGGAACACCGGCTTGCCGTTCTGGTCTTCGCCGATCGGCTCCTTCGTCAGGTCGAGCTGCACCGAGCCGGCGAGCGCGTAGGCGACGACGAGCGGCGGCGAAGCGAGATAGTTCGCCTGGACGTCGGGCGAGATGCGGCCTTCGAAGTTGCGGTTGCCGGAGAGGACGCCCGATACGATCAGGCCCTTATCGTTGATCGTCTTCGAGATCGGCGCCGGCAGCGGGCCGGAATTGCCGATGCAGGTGGTGCAGCCGAAGCCGACCAGGTTGAAGCCGAGCTTGTCGAGATCGGCCTGCAGGCCGGACTTGGCAAGATATTCGCCGACAACCTGAGATCCCGGTGCGAGCGAGGTCTTGACCCACGGCTTGGTCTTCAGGCCCTTGGCGACGGCGTTGCGGGCGAGAAGGCCGGCGGCGATCAGCACCGACGGGTTGGAGGTGTTGGTGCAGGAGGTGATGGCGGCAATTGCAACGTCGCCATGGCCGATGTCGAAATCCGTGCCTTCGACCGCATAGCGGTTGGAGAGCTGGCCGGGCTTCTTGTATTCGGTTTCGAGCGAGGTCGCGAAGCCGGAAGCGATGTTTTCCAGCGCGATACGGCCTTCCGGACGCTTCGGGCCGGCCATCGACGGAACGACGTCGTTAAGGTCGAGTTCCAGCGTGTCGGTGAAGACGAGGTCGGAACCGTCATTGTCACGCCACATGCCTTGAGCCTTGGAATAGGCTTCGACGAGCGCGATACGGTCCTTGGCGCGGCCGGACATGTTGAGATAGTTCAGCGTTTCCTTGTCGACCGGGAAGAAGCCGCAGGTCGCGCCGTATTCCGGACCCATGTTGCCGATGGTGGCACGGTCAGCGAGCGGCATGTTGTCGAGGCCGGGGCCGAAGAATTCGACGAACTTGGAAACGACGCCCTTCTTGCGCAGCATCTGCACGACGGTCAGAACGAGGTCGGTCGCGGTGACGCCTTCCTTGAGCTTGCCGGTCAGCCTGAAGCCGATGACCTCAGGAAGCAGCATGGAGACCGGCTGGCCGAGCATGGCAGCTTCAGCTTCGATACCGCCGACACCCCAGCCAAGAACGCCG
Source organism: Rhizobium sp. BK098 (assembly GCF_014193155.1). NCBI lineage: Bacteria > Pseudomonadati > Pseudomonadota > Alphaproteobacteria > Hyphomicrobiales > Rhizobiaceae > Rhizobium > Rhizobium sp. BK098. The sequence continues at coordinate 201,268 of NZ_JACHYY010000009.1, forward strand.
AGGCCGTTGATCATGGTCGTGTGCGAATCGGTGCCGACGCAGGTGTCGGGATAGGCGATCGTTTCGCCGTCCTCTTCCTTCGTCCAGACGGTCTGGCCGAGATATTCGAGGTTCACCTGGTGACAGATGCCGGTGCCGGGGGGAACGACGCGGAAATTCTTGAATGCCTGCTGGCCCCACTTCAGGAAGCGGTAGCGCTCGCCGTTGCGCTGGTATTCCAGCTCGACGTTCTTGGCAAAAGCCTGCGGCGTGCCGAATTCGTCGACGATGACGGAGTGGTCGATGACGAGGTCGACGGGCACGAGCGGATTGATCTTTTCCGGATCGCCGCCGAGGGAGACCATGGCGTCGCGCATGGCGGCAAGGTCGACGACGGCCGGAACGCCGGTGAAGTCCTGCATCAGCACGCGCGCCGGGCGATAGGCGATTTCGTTCTCGACGGTGCCCTTGTTGGTCAGCCATTCGGCGACGGCAAGGATATGTTCCTTCGTGACTGACTGCCCGTCTTCAAAACGCAGCAGGTTTTCCAGAAGCACCTTCATGGAGTAAGGCAGCTTGGAAACGCCGGGCAGACCATTGGCCTCAGCCTTGGGCAGGCTGAAATAGACATAGTCTTTCCCGCCCACGGTCAGCGTGGAACGACAATTGAAACTGTCAAGAGATTTAGACACGAGATACCCCGTTTCTGATAGCCAACACAGTCGTGCGAACGCCTATGCACTTTATGCACATCAGGATGCGGGTACGGCCATTTCCGCTGTCCGCACGTAAGGCAGAAAACCTTATGTTCGGCGCAAGGATGAAATTCACGCCGACCGCTGGCGTGGTTGCAGGTCTTATAGATAATTTCGTAAAGACTTGCCAGAGTGACAAAGCGCAAATTTCGACAATTTTTTGCGCGTTGCGATAAAGAAAATAGGGAAAGCCCGAGCGAATGCATCTAAGCGCTGAAAAACTGGCTGCGAGGCGGGGTGAAGACCTGATTTTCTTGAATGTTTCCTTCAACTTGGCGAGTGGAGACGCACTCGTTTTGACCGGCCGCAACGGGTCGGGAAAATCGACGCTGCTGCGCGTTGTGGCGGGCCTTCTCAGACCGGAAAAAGGCACTGTCACATTCTCCGGAAATGACGGCAAATCGGGCCGTCCGGCCGGTGAAGCCAGCCACTATCTCGGCCACCGCAATGCAATGAAATCTGAGCTGACCGTGGCCGAAAATCTGATCTTCTGGAAAACCTTCCTCGCCGATATGCCGGGCGGCTCCGGTCTGAATGTCGATCAAGCGGCCGATGCCGTCGGGCTTGCCGGCATCACGCATCTGCCCTTCGGCTATCTCTCCGCCGGCCAGCAGCGGCGAATCGCTTTCGCCAAACTTCTGGTCGCCTACCGCCCTATCTGGATCCTCGACGAACCGACGGCAGCGCTCGACAGCTCCGCCGACCGGCTTTTTGCTGATCTGATCACCACGCATCAAAAAAGCGGCGGCATCGTTCTTGCGGCAACGCACCAGCCGCTGGGCTTGGAGAACGTACAGGAGATGCGGATGACGGGGTTTGCCGGGGCAAGTGAGGGGGTGTGGGGGTGATGCAGATACTCCTTCCCCTGCTGAGATTGCGACACCCCCCTCTGTCACTTCGTGACATCTCCCCCACAAGGGGGGAGATTGTTGGGAGTTCGCCTCACCTGCTTGCAAGGCCGTTGAGCTCTGTCTCTACGGATTCGATGTTTGATGGGGGCTTACGCGCGCCGCCAGTTACCAATCTTCCCCCCTGTGGGGGAGATGTCACGATAGTGACAGAGGGGGGTATCTCTCGTTACGGCAGGATCTCCCCATGACAGCCCTCTTCTTCCGCGACCTCAGACTTTCGGTGCGCGCCGGCGGCGGGGCGTTGATCGGTATCCTGTTCTTCCTGACCGTCGTCGCCATCATCCCTTTCGCCGTCGGCCCCGACCTCAAACTTCTCTCGCGCATCGGCCCTGCCATCGTCTGGATCGGCGCGTTGCTCGCAAGCCTCCTCGGCCTCGACCGACTGTTCCAGGCCGAACGCGATGATGGCTCGCTCGATCTGCTCGTCATGCAGGAAACGCCGCTGGTGCTGACGGTCTTCATCAAATGCGCGGCCCATTGGGTGGCGACCGGCCTGCCGCTTGTCATCGCCTCGCCGCTGCTCGGCCTCTTTATGAATATGAACGAGACCGCGATCGCGACGACGGCCCTGACGTTGCTCGTTGGCTCGCCGGCGCTCACCTTCATCGGCGCGGTCGGTGCCGCCGTCGCCGTGGCGCTGCCGCGCGGCGGGTTGCTGGTCTCCATTCTGGTGCTACCGCTCACCATTCCCGTGCTGATCTTCGGCGTCAGCGCCACCTATGCCGCCGTCGAGGGACCGCAGCCCTTCCTGCCGCCGTTCCTGATCCTGATCGCGCTCACCTTGTTCTTCGCGGTCCTCGGCCCGGTGGCCGCCGCCCTTGCCTTGCGGAACACGACGGATTGATCAGAGCAATTCCAGGAAAAGTGTGAAGCGGTTTTCCGTCCGGAATTGCGTAAATACAAAAGGATAGAGCGTTTTCGCGTTTCGAAGAAAAGCGGAAAGGCTCTCATGGAGATACTGTTTCGCCCATCTGAGGCAATGCGGTCGATTGCCGGAAAAGCCATATCGGGTTAAACAAGCCGCATGAGCGATATCACTGCGATCAGCCGTTTTTCCGACCTCGCCAACCCCACGCGGTTTCTGGCGTTTTCGGCGCGTCTCATTCCCTGGCTGGCGACGATTACAGCCATACTCCTAGCGATCGGACTCTACCTGTCCTTCTCCACTGCGGGGGACTACCAGCAAGGCGACACCGTCCGCATCATGTACATCCACGTTCCGGCCGCCTGGCTGTCGATGATGTGCTACACGATCATGAGCATGTCGGCGATCGGCACGCTGGTCTGGCGCCATCCGCTGGCCGATGTCGCCGGCAAGACGGCCGCCCCGCTCGGCGCCGCCTTCACCCTGATCGCGCTGGTCACCGGCTCGCTCTGGGGCAAGCCGATGTGGGGCACCTATTGGGTCTGGGATGCGCGTCTGACCTCGGTCTTCATCCTTTTCCTGATGTATCTCGGCTTGATTGCGCTCAACCGCGCCATGGACGATCCGTCGAAGGCCGCTCGCGTCGCCTCGATCCTGACGCTGGTCGGCTTCATCAATATCCCGATCATCAAGTTCTCCGTGGACTGGTGGAACACGCTGCATCAGTCGGAAAGCATCATGCGCATGGATGGCCCGGCCATCGATGCGGAATTCCTCTGGCCGCTCTTCACGATGGCGCTCGCCTTCACGCTGCTGTTCTTCACGCTGCACCTGATGGCGATTCGCAACGAGATCTGGCGCCGCCGCATCGCGACGCAGCGCCGTATGGCCGCGCGTATGGCAAGCCGGGAGGACTAGAATGTCGCATCCCTTCTACGTCTTCGGCTCCTATGGCTTTGCCGCCTTCATGATCCTCGCCATCATCGCCTGGATCTGGATCGACGGACGCCTGCGCCGCCGCGAACTTGCCGCATTGGAAGCCTCCGGCATCCGCCGCCGCTCGCAGCGCCCATCAGAAAACGAGACGAAATGACCACGGATGCCGATAACAAGGATCAGCCGAAATCCAGCGGTACCGCACGCTATCTGCTGGCGCTCATTCCACTGATCGTCTTTGCCTGCATCGCATTTGCCGTCGGCAAGGTCATGTATGACCAGGAAGTGCACGGCACCGATATATCGGCCATTCCCTCGGCCCTGATCGGCACCAAGGCGCCGAAATTAGCGCTGGCGCCGCTCGACGGCTCCAACCTGCCGGCACTGACCGATGACGCCATCAAGGGCAAGCTGACCCTCGTCAACGTCTTCGCCTCATGGTGCATTCCCTGTCGCGACGAGCATCCTGTGCTGAAGGAACTCGCCAAGGACGGCCGGCTCAATATCGTCGCGATCAATTATAAGGATACGAGCGAGAATGCGCTGCGCTTCCTCGGCGAGCTCGGCAATCCCTACAACGCCATCGGCATCGACCCGAACGGCTCGGCCGCCATCGACTGGGGCGTCTACGGCATTCCGGAATCCTACCTCGTTTCTCCCGACGGTACGATCCTCTACAAACAGGTCGGCCCCTTCACGCCAACCAGCCTGAAGGAAGGGCTTTATCCGGCGATAGCGAAGGCAACTGGCAAATCCTGATTGCTTAAAGCGCACTCTGCCACGTCTTGATCGCCTCGACCGGCCACACCAGCATCAACACGTTCAGCGTGAGATTATCGCGGATCAGATAGCCGGTAAGCAGTTCAAAGAAGATGGCAATGACGACTGTCACCAAGACCGGCGCACGCCAGGCAAACAGGAAGCCGACGACCATGAAAACGGCATCCATCGACGAATTGAGAATGCTGTCGCCGACATAATCGAGCGAGATCGTCGCGGCGCGATATCGGTTGATGATGATCGGGGAATTCTCCAAGATTTCCCAGCCGGATTCGATCAGCATGGCAATGAAGAGCCGCATCGACAGCGGTTTGCCGCGCATGATCAGATGCGTGAGCCCAAAGAAAAGGAAGCCGTGGATGATGTGCGACGGCGTATACCAGTCGGCGATGTGCTGTGAATTGCCGCTGGATTTCACCACCGGCTCGAAAAGCTTGACGTAGCCGCAGGTGCAGATCGGCACGCGGCCCATCATATATTCGGTGACGATCTGCACGAGCAGAACGACGGCGCACGCGATGAACCAGAAGCTCTGTTGCCGATAGCGGCTTTGGGCGTCGATGGCTTCGCTCATTTACCGTTTTCCGCCGGTTGTTCGATCGTGTGCTTCATGATCAGCGGCATCTGCGACAGAGTGAAGAGGATGGTGATCGGCATCGTTCCCCAGACCTTGAAGTTCACCCAGAGATTATCCGCCGCGTTGGTGTCGGGCAGGTAGAGCCAGTTCGAACCACGCCAGACGACTTCGTTAAGCACGGCGAGAACGAAGAAGAAAATGCCCCAGCGCAGCGTCAACTTGCGCCAGCCCTCGGCATCCAGCTGAAAGGCGGCATTGAAGACATAGCCGAGCAGCGACTTGCCGAAGGCAAGACCGCCGAGCAGCGCGACGCCGAACAGCGCATTGACGATGGTCGGCTTCATTTTGATGAAGGTTTCGTTCTGCAGGTAAATGCCGAGCGCGCCGAAGATCAGCACCACGATGCCAGAGACGAAAGGCATGAGCGGCAGATGACCGAGCATGACCTTCGAGACGATGAGCGAGATCACCGTCGCCGCCATGAACAGGCCGGTGGCGACGAAAAGCGGGCCGCCGAGCGCTGCGAGCTGTGGGAAATGCTGCACCAGCCAGTCGCCACGCAGATTGCCGAAGAAGAACACCAGCAAAGGCCCGAGTTCCAGCACCAGCTTCAGCATGGGGTGGTGTTTGTCGGCAGCACTTGGGGTGAGATCGCTGTCGCTGGTCGTCATTGCGGCACTTTCCCTGTCATCAAACTTGTCATCGAATTTGTTCTTGTCATTCATTGGCTGTTTACAGCCCCGTACCGGCAATGGCATGGGCAAAATCCTCGGCTTCGAACGGCTCGAGATCGTCTACACCCTCGCCGACGCCGATGAAATAGACCGGCAGCTTGTGCTTGGCCGAAATGGCGACGAGGATGCCGCCGCGGGCCGTGCCGTCGAGCTTCGTCATGATTAGCCCGTTGACGCCGGCAACATTGCGGAAGATTTCCACCTGGTTCAAGGCGTTCTGGCCGGTCGTCGCATCCAGCGTCTGCAGCACGGTATGCGGCGCATCCGGATCGAGCTTGCCGAGCACGCGCACGATCTTTTCCAGCTCGGCCATCAGCTCCGCCTTGTTCTGCAGGCGCCCGGCGGTATCGATGATCAAAACGTCGCTCTTGTTGGCCTTGGCCTGCTGGAAGGCATCGAAGGCAAGGCCGGCGGCATCTGCCCCGATCTTGGTACCGATGAAATCCGATTTAGTGCGCTCGGCCCAGATCTTCAGCTGCTCGATGGCAGCCGCACGGAACGTATCGCCGGCGGCCAGCGTAACCTTCAACCCGGCGCCGGAGAGCTTCGCCGCCAGCTTGCCGATCGTCGTCGTCTTGCCGGTGCCGTTGACGCCGACAACAAGGATCACATGCGGCTTGTGGCTGAGATCGAGCTGCAGGGGCTTGGCGACCGGCTTCAGCACCTTGGCAATCTCCTGCGCCATGATGCGGCTGACATCTTCGCCCGTCACATCCTTGCCATAGCGCTCCGAGGCGAGCGTATCGGTGACCCGCATTGCCGTCTCGACGCCGAGATCGGCCTGGATCAGCAGATCCTCCAGATCCTGCAGCGTCTGATCGTCAAGCTTACGCTTGGTGAAAAGCGCCGCGATCTGCCCCGTCAGCTGCGACGAGGTGCGCGCCAACCCGGCTCGCAGGCGCTGGAACCAGGAGAGTTTCTGTTTTGGCGCTTCGGGGACGGGCTCGGGGGTCGAGGCGGCAGTGGAGAAGCCCTTGGGGAGATTGGGGGCTTCGACCGAGGGTTCGCTGGTTTCGAATGAGGGTTCCGGGGCTGTCGGCGTTTCTGCGTTCTTCGACGAAAGGTCAGAGTTTGCCGAAGCTTCTTCACCCTCCTCTGTCCTATCGGACATCTCCCTCACAAGGGGGGAGATCGGTTCGATGGGATGCTCTTCCGGAACTAGATTAGCTTCGGTATCTGCAGCTTGCTCCGGTTCGATTGCCTGACGATCTTCGGGCTGCTCTTGCGACTCGACCTCAAGGGAACCGGAAGTCTCAGCGGCCTCGATCTCTTTCGCGCCGGAAGCATCTGCCTGGCTTTGAGCCTCTTGCTCAACCGGCGCTTCACGCTCCAACCGATCTCCCCCCTTGTGAGGGAGATGTCCCGAAGGGACAGAGGGGGGTGATGCAGGCTCGGCAGGTTCTGACGCCGGCGAAACATCCACGACAGGCGCGTCAGCCCCAGTCAAATCCTCCGCAGGCGCCTGCTCCTCGGCCGGCTTTTCACGGCCGAAGGTGAAGACTTTTTTGATGAAACCGAGCGCCATGAAGTGTCCGTTGAAGCATTAGGCCGCGTCGGCGGCCAGAAGTTGCATGTCGAGGTGCTTGCCATTGTGGCCGGTGATTGCGACCTGCACAAGGTCGCGCGGGCGAAGGCCGGGGGCGGCAACAAGCGTGAAGTTTTCCGTATGCGCCAGCCCGCCATTCTCCACAAGCAGCCATTGCCGCGTGCCGACCATCTTGTCGAGATGCGCCTGGTGCAATCTCTGTCCGGCCTCGCGCAGGCGGGCGGCGCGTTCCTTGATCAGGCCGCGATCGAGCTGCGGCATGCGGGCGGCGGGTGTGCCGGGACGCGGGCTGTAAGGGAAAACATGCAGATGCGCGATGCCGGCCTCTTCAGCCAGGCCGACGGCATTGGCGAACATCTCTTCCGTTTCCGTCGGAAAGCCGGCGATCATATCGGCGCCGAAGCTCGTCTCGGGGCGGAGCCGACGCACATCTTCGATAAACCCGATAGCATCGGCGCGCGAATGCCGCCGCTTCATCCGCTTGAGGATCATGTCGTCGCCATGCTGCAGCGAGAGATGCAGATGCGGCATGAAGCGCGGCTCGTCGGCGATCAGATCCATCAGATGCCGATCGGCCTCGATGCTGTCGATGGAGGAGAGCCGCAGCCGGCGGATCTCCGGGATTTGCTTCAGCAGCGTTTTGGCAAGCAGGCCGAGCGTCGGCGTTCCCGGCAGATCAGCACCATAGCTCGTGGCATCGACGCCGGTCAGCACGATCTCGCGATAACCGCTTTCGACCAGATTGCGGGCTTGGTCGACAACGGCACCCATGGGCACGGAGCGCGAATTGCCGCGGCCATAGGGGATGATGCAGAAGGTGCAGCGGTGATCGCAGCCATTCTGCACTTGGATGAAGGCCCGCACGTGACCGTCGATGTGGCGGATCATCTGCGGCGCGGTGGCCCGCACGCTCATGATGTCGTTGACGCGCAGCTTCTCTTCCGCCGAAACGCCGAAATCCGGCAGGGAGCGGTAGGAGGTGCTCTTCAGCTTCTCCTCATTGCCCAGCACGGCATCGACTTCTGCCATTTCTGCAAAGGTCTGTTTCTCGGTCTGCGCCGCGCAACCTGTCACGATGATGCGGGCATGCGGATTGTCACGCCGCGCGCGGCGGATCGCCTGCCGCGCCTGGCGCACGGCTTCGCCTGTTACGGCGCAGGTATTGACCAGAATGGCATTGTTGAGCCCGGCTTTCTCCGCCTCGGCCCTCATCACTTCGGATTCATAGGTATTGAGACGACAGCCGAAGGTAATGACCTCGACCCCGCTCACCGCGCCTGAGCCCCCTGCTCCGGATCGCGCGAGAAGCTGCCCGTGACCGGATCGACCGTGCCGGACCATTCCCATTCGGCAGGCCCAGTCATGACGACATGGTCGTTACTGTCTAGCCATTCGATGGTGAGCTTGCCTGGCGCAGGCGCAGAGGCAACCTCGATCGTCACCTTGCGGCCGGTGCGGCCGGTACGCGCGGCGCTGACGGCAGCTGCACAGGCGGCCGAACCGCAGGCAAGCGTCAGGCCGGCGCCACGCTCCCAGGTGCGGGTGCGTAGAAGCGTTGGCGAAAGCACCTGTGCCAGCGTGATATTGGCGCGCTCGGGAAACATCGGGTGGTTTTCGAGCAGCGGGCCGAAGCGATCGAGATCGAAGGACATCGGGTCCCTGTCCACCCAGAAGATTGCGTGCGGATTGCCCATCGACATCACGGAAGGCGAATGCAGGACGGGATTGTCGATCGGCCCGATCTGCAGCTCGATGCGGCTGGTATCGGCAAATTCCTCGGCAAGCGGGATCTTGTCCCAGTCAAAGACCGGCGTGCCCATATCGACCGAGATCGTGCCGTCCTCATGCTCTCTGGCATTGAGGATGCCGGCGACGGTCTGGAAGGTGAACACCTTTTTGCCGGTTTCGGCCGCCAGCGCCTGCACGACGCAGCGCGTGCCGTTGCCGCAGGCCTGCGCCTTCGTGCCATCGCAGTTCAGAATATCGATCCAGGCATCGGTGCCATCAACCTTCGGGTCATGGATCGCCATGATCTGGTCGAACTGGGTTGCTGGATCGGCATTGAGCGCGATCGCCGCCTCGGCCGTCACCACATCCTTGCGGCCGCGCATGTCGACGACCAGGATCTTGTTGCCAAGCCCGTTCATCCTCGCGAATTCGACCGTATTGCTCATGATGTCATGTCCGTCAGTGTTTTCGAGCTGTATATGGCGGAAATGCGGGGGAATTACCAGTGGGACGTGAAGGACGACAATTTTCAGATTTGGCCGCGGTCTCCGGGCCGCCCGATCCTTCGACGGGCTCCGGATGAGGGCGGAGCGAGTTGCAATCCAAATAAAGGACATAGCCCTCATGGTGGGGCGGCCTGCAAGGCCGTCTCGAACCACGAGTACGGGTGGCTCGTGCTTTGACCGCAACGAAAATCCCGCCAAGCAGCCTTGACGTTATTTATTTCCAGAAAAAATCATTCGCCATGTCGGATTGTCAAACATTGCCACGTCCTAGGCTCGTCCACTCCGTAAAACCATAGGGATTATGACCATGCCGAATACCATAAGCCTGCATCGCGTCCTCGCCACCAGCCCGGAAAAGGTCTATCGCGCATTCATCGAAGCCGACGCACTTGCCAAGTGGCTGCCACCGAACGGTTTTGCCTGCAGCGTGCATCACTTCGAAGGAAAAGTCGGCGGCGCGTTCAAGATGTCGTTCCGCAATTTTACGACCAGCGAAGTCCACGCTTTCGGCGGTGAATATATCGAGCTCGTTCCCGGCGAACTGGTGCGTTACACAGACAGGTTCGACGACCCCAACCTGCCCGGCCAAATGGAAGTGACAGTGACGTTGAAAAAGGTGCTGGTGGGAACCGAGGTCAACATCACCCAGGCCGGCATTCCGGACGTCATTCCCCCGGAGGCCTGCTATCTCGGCTGGCAGGAATCGCTGATCAATTTGGCGAAACTCGTCGAGCCTGAGATTACGCAGTAAGTCGAGATAGGCATAGGGCTTTCTGAAAACCCCTTCTCCCCTTGGGGAGAAGGTGCCGGCAGGCGGATGAGGGGGTTGCCAGGGGCACAAAACCCGTTGGATCAGAAGCGATGGCCCTCATCCGACCCTTCGGGCCACCTTCTCCCCAGGGGGAGAAGGAACTTTCGGCCCAAGCGCCAACGCTCACACAACCGGAACGTCAAAAACCTCGCCAGCCCTTAGCGGCCGAAACCGCTCCGACTCGACGCTTTCTGCCTTCAGCGCGGCATCCAGCGCCTGAACGGGCGCATCGATGCCCTCGTCCGTCAGCTGGAACGTCGCGAAGTGATGCCCGGCGGCATATGCGGCGTTGCAGAGCTTCATGCCCCTGACCGCCTCTTCCGGATTCTGGTGCTGGCCCTTCATGAACCAGCGCGGCTCATAGGCGCCGAAGGGCAGGATCGCGAGGCGGAAGCCGCCATGTTTTTGCCGGACGGCGTCATAGTTGATGCCGTCGTGAAAGCCGGTATCACCGACATGATAGATCTTGCCTGCCGGCGTGGTCAGCACGAATGCCGCCCATAGCGCCATGCGCCGGTCGCCCATGCCGCGCGCCGACCAATGATGGCAGGGCTCGGTATCGATCGTCACTCCGCCTCTGACCTCAACGCGATCGCCCCAGTCGACAACGGTGATGTCGGCATCCGGAACGGTACGGCGGATAATCGTATCGTTGCCGAGCGGCGTGACGATCTTTGGCCGATGCGCCTGCTGCAGGCGGGCAAGGGTGGCGAGATCTAGGTGGTCGTAGTGATTATGCGTCACCAGCACGAGGTCGATATGGGGCAGGTCCTCGAAGCGGATGCCGGGCGGCACCACGCGCTTCGGCCCGACGGAGCGGAAGGGGCTGACCCGCTCCGACCAGACAGGATCGGTCAGGATATTCAACCCGGCGACCTGCACCAGCATCGACGCATGGCCGACCATGGTGACCCGCATCTGCTCGCCGAAAACATGCCGGTCCGGCTTGGCCGGCGGAAAGGCGCTGATGACGGGATTGGGCCAGCGCACCCGCCCGCCGCCGAGCTGCCAGCGCAAAAGATCGAGCGCATTGCCCGGCGCTACGCCGCCCGGGTTGAAGAAACGCCGGCCGTCGAAATGATCGGAAACCGGACCTTGATAATAGGGATTCTTCCTGGCAGAGCCGGAGGAGCTTGTCATGGCTTGTCCGCTCCTTGGGTACCTGCCGCCTCGGCGGTGGGAAAGCCGGCTTTGGCAAACCATTCTTCGGCCTCGGAAGGCGTCAGCGTCTCCTCAAGCACGACATTCGCCGGCATGGCAAAGAGCTGCGGCGTGAAGAAGCTGGTATCCCACAACGCCGCGCCTTCGACCGGAGGTGAGAGCACAATGATCTGCCGACCATCGATGCGGAAAATCGTCTCGACGGATTCCTCGCCGGAAATATCGGCAAGGCCTGGCTCATCCGGCCGCACCGTCTGGTAGCGCCACCAGGGCTCGTCATTGCCCTCTTCGACCACGGTCACGCAGCGCGCCATATCGACAATGAACCGGTTGGGCGCCCGACCGCCGGGCAATCTCTCGCCGAAGGCCGCCTGGACGAGCGTGAACAGATGAAAGCAATTGACGATATTCTCATACCGCAGGCGAAAACCCTGACGGCTCGGCAGATGCAGCACCAGCAGATCGTCGCTGCGGCTCAAGAGCACTTGGCGGACCCAGGCCGCACCCGGCGTATAATCCTGCAATTCCGCAAGCATCGCCATCAGCGCCTTGTTGCCGGCAGCGAGTGCACGCTCCTGCGACATGCCGGAAAGATGCGAAACTGCCGATTGGCCGAGCAGCTGAAAAGCGTCGAGCAGCTGCCTTTGCCGTGGGCTAAGCTCCTTGCGGCCGGCAAAGCCGCGGTGAATCTGCGGCAGCCACGCCAGATAGAGCTCCCAGACGGCTGGACCGCTGCGCTCCACCGCACCGCCCTTTTCGACGATGGTGCCGAGCAAATTGGCAAGAACGGCGGCTCCAGGTGGCGGCAGGCGGCTGAGCTCGCGCGCCGCCCGCGCCGCGATCTTCGGCTGGGCCTTGGCGCTCGCATAGAAGGCTTGCGCCGCGACGTTGAAACGGGTGTCCACCCGGCCACCGGCGTAAGCGCGACAGGCAGCAAGAAGATCGGTCAGGGCTGCATCATTCATTCGGAACGGTCTCGGGGAATCACTTGACGGCTGGGATCGATACAACAATTCGAAGACGGTGATACCGTCAAATCGACATCGATATGGGGATGTCATCCGTGCATTTCAGGCATTTCGGTCGCATTGGGTTGACTTTGCCGGCCTTTTCCTGTTTATCGCCCGCAATCTGCGACGAGCACAAGCCTCCGAGCCACCGACCGGGACCCATTTAGGTATAAAGAGATCCCGGAGGTCAACACCCGACAGCGCGATGCGCCCTCGGGTGCTTTTTGGCTTTGCGTCTTGTTTTCGTCATGGAAAAGCACGACGTTTTCGGGCGAGGAACCGCGCAAATTGCGCCAAGTCCAATCCCAAGCGATCGATAAGGAAGAACCGATGTTTGAAAACCTCCAGGACCGTCTTGGTTCCATTCTGAATGGACTGACTGGCCGCGGCGCGCTTTCGGAAGCCGATGTTTCCGCGGCACTGCGCGAGGTTCGCCGCGCGCTGCTCGAAGCCGACGTGGCGCTGGATGTCGTTCGCTCCTTTACCGATCGCGTCCGCGAAAAGGCCGTTGGCGCCGAAATCCTGAAGTCGATCAAGCCCGGCCAGATGGTCGTCAAGATCGTCCACGACGAGCTCATCGAAATGCTCGGCGGCGAAGGCGTGGGCATCGATCTTAATGCGCCTGCCCCGGTCGTCGTCATGATGGTCGGTCTGCAGGGCTCGGGTAAGACCACGACCACGGCCAAGATCGCCAACCGCCTGACAAGCCGCGACCGCAAGAAGGTCCTGATGGCCTCGCTCGACACGCGCCGTCCGGCGGCGCAGGAGCAGCTGCGCCAGCTCGGCGTGCAGACGGGCATCGACACGCTTCCGGTCATATCCGGCCAGTCACCAACCGATATTGCCGCTCGCGCCGTGCAGGCCGCCAAGCTCGGTGGCCATGATGTCGTCATCCTCGACACCGCCGGCCGTACGCATATCGACGAGCCGCTCATGGTCGAGATGGCGGATATCAAGAAGAAGTCCAATCCGCACGAAATCCTGCTGGTCGCCGATAGCTTGACCGGTCAGGACGCCGTCAACCTCGCCCGCAATTTCGACGAGCGCGTAGGGATCACCGGCCTCGTACTGACCCGTATGGACGGCGACGGCCGCGGCGGTGCCGCCCTTTCGATGCGCGCAGTCACCGGCAAGCCGATCAAGCTGATCGGTGTCGGCGAAAAGATGGGCGAGCTGGAGGAATTCCATCCCCGCCGCATCGCCGACCGTATCCTCGGCATGGGCGACATCGTGTCGCTCGTCGAAAAGGCCGCGGAGAATATCGACGCCGAGAAGGCGGCCGCCATGGCCGCCAAGATGGCCAAGGGCAAGTTCGACCTCAACGATCTCGCCGATCAGCTCGGCCAGATGCAGAAGATGGGCGGTATGGGCGGCATCATGGGCCTGATGCCCGGCATGTCCGGCATGAAGGACAAGATGGCCGCTGCCGGCCTCGACGACCGCCTGTTCAAGCGCCAGCTCGCCATCATCTCCTCGATGACCAAGGCCGAGCGCGCCAATCCGGATCTCCTGAAGCATTCCCGCAAGAAGCGCATCGCCGCCGGCTCCGGCACCGACGCCTCCGACATCAACAAGCTTCTGAAGATGCACCGCCAGATGGCGGACATGATGAAGATGATGGGCGGCAAGGGCAAAGGCGGCATGATGAAGCAGCTGATGGGCGGCCTCGCTGGCAAGATGGGCCTCGGCGGCGGCCTAGGGGGTATGGCCGGCGGCATGCCCGACCTGTCGAACATGGACCCGAAGCAGCTCGAAGCCCTGCAGAAGCAGGCCGAAGCCGCCGGCCTCGGCCGTCCCGGCGGTCTGCCGGGTGGCTTGCCAGGTCTGGGCGGCGGGGGCGGTTTGCCCGGTCTCGGCGGCGCCAAATTGCCAGGCCTCGGCGGTGGTTTCCCGGGGCTTCCGGGTTTGCCGAAGAAGAAGTGAGAAGGATCGTTGACCCCCATGATTGATCCAGACGTTAAGGCCCAATTGGGCAAATACCGCCAGTCGATCGACAATATCGATGCCGCACTGGTGCATATGCTGGCCGAACGCTTCCGCTGCACCAAAGAGGTCGGCGTGTTGAAGGCCAAGTACGACCTGCCGCCGGCCGACCCGGCGCGCGAAGAATTTCAGATCGAGCGCCTGCGCCGCCTGGCAAAGGACGCAAATCTGGACCCGGATTTCGCCGAGAAGTTCCTGAACTTCGTCATCAAGGAAGTCATCCGGCATCATGAACAGATCGCTGCGGATTTCAAAGGGTAATCCCTGGCCGCGTGACCCAGAAGACGCAGGACGTTTTCGACGGGGATTACACGGCACGAAAAAAGCAGCGCGACGTAACCATACCGCACAACGAAGCGGTCACGAAAAGCCTAAGGAGAATTAACATGGCACTGAAAATTCGTCTCGCCCGCGGTGGCTCCAAGAAGCGCCCGTACTACCACGTTGTCGTAGCCGACGCTCGCTCGCCGCGCGACGGCCGTTTCCTGGAGACCCTCGGCTCCTGGAACCCGATGCTTGCCAAGGACGACGCCAAGCGCGTTGAACTCAAGGCCGAGCGCATCAAGCACTGGCTCGACCACGGCGCACAGCCGACCGACCGCGTTCTGCGCTTCCTCAACGAAGCCGGCATCGCAACGCGCGAAGCCAAGAACAACCCGGAAAAGGCAAAGCCGGGCAAGAAGGCTCAGGAGCGCGCAGCCGAAAAGGCTCAGAAGGCTGCTGACGCCGCTGCTGCTTCCGAGTAATCGGACCTGGCATTGATTGAAAGCGGGTGGCATGGCGACATGCCGCCCGTTTTTTGTTTCCCATCGGCAAATGTTCAGCCTATGAGAGAACCAACGACAGCGCCGCGCGTCAAGCGCAAAGGTCGCTGGAGCAATTCGGATCTGCTGCATAATCCCGGTAATCGGCGAAGAGACCATGACGAAACTGCAAAACCCGGTATTGATGGCCACCATCGGCGCGGCGCAAGGCTTGAGAGGCGAGGTGCGCACGCGCGCCTATACGTCGGATCCGACCGCGCTCGGCGATTACGGCCACCTCCACAGCATGGACGGCCGCAGCTTCGAGGTGCTGGAAATCCGCAAGGCCAAGAATGTGGTCGTGGTGCGCTTTCGCGGCGTCAACGACCGCAATGCCGCCGAGGCGCTGAACGGCCTGGAACTCTATATCGAGCGCGACAACCTGCCCGATGACGAACTCGACGACGACGAATTCTTCTACGCCGATCTCGAAGGGCTGGAAGCCGTCGATGACCAGGGCACCGGCTACGGCACTGTCAGCGGCGTCTATGATTTCGGCGCCGGCGATCTGCTGGAGCTGAAGGGGCCGGGCAAACGCCCGGTGCTGATCCCCTTTTCCGAGGCCGCGGTGCTTGAAATCGACCTCGAGGGCGGCAAGATCCTGATCGACCCGCTGGCCGCTGGCCTGATCGACAGCCCCGACGACCTGATCGGCAAACCAGAAAAGCCGGAAACACCCGAGAAGCCGCAGAGCAAGCCGAAGAAGAAGTGATCCTTATTGGGAAGTGAGCGCGCCATGAGTTTCCGGGCGACCATATTGACGCTTTATCCCGAGATGTTCCCGGGCCATCTCGGCACGTCCCTCGCCGGCAAGGCCATGGAACGTGGGCAATGGGCGCTCGACACTGTACAGATCCGTGATTTTGCGACCGACAAGCACCGCACCGTCGACGACACGCCAGCCGGCGGCGGCGCCGGCATGGTGCTGAAGCCGGATGTGCTTGCCCGCGCCATCGACCACGCGAGCGAAAATGACAGTCGTCCGCGCTTGCTGATGAGCCCGCGCGGTAAGCCGCTGACGCAGAAGCGCGTGCGCGAGCTTGCAGGCGGCGAAGGCGTCATCATCGTCTGCGGCCGCTTCGAAGGCGTCGACCAGCGCGTCATCGACGGCCGCGACCTCGAAGAAATCTCGATCGGCGACTATATCCTCTCGGGCGGCGAGCCGGCTGCGTTGATCCTGCTCGACGCCATCGTCCGCATCCTGCCCGGCGTCATGGGCAACGATCTCTCTGGCCTGCACGAAAGCTTCGAAGGCGGCCTGCTGGAGCATCCGCATTATACCCGCCCGCAAATCTGGGAAGGCCGCGAGATCCCGGCCATCCTGACCTCGGGCAACCACGCGGCAATCGCGAAATGGCAGAAAGAGCAGGCCGAGCAACTGACGAAGGAGCGTCGGCCGGATTTGTTGGACGAATTGCAGAAGAAATAGCGATAGCACCGGCTGGATGAGCGAGATCCTTGAAATATGCCCGCGAAACTGCCGACAAGCGCCACTTAATTCCTCGCCAAGGGGTGACAAACGCGTGACAATAGGGTATGTGCGCGCCCGGTATGGGAAATTTCCCATCAACCAGCAAAGAAGAGCAGACGTATTCGCTCCTGCCTGAACGGGCATATATCCGAGGCGTGATCTAACGGTCCGACCAAAGATAGAATGATGAGCGCTCTGGCTGTTGAAGCAACAACGAGGTTGATACTATGAACATCATTCAGCAGTTGGAAGCCGAACAGGCTGCCAAGATCGAAGCCAAGCGCACCCTTCCCGCATTTTCCGCTGGCGACACCGTTCGCGTCAACGTGAAGGTCACGGAAGGCAACCGTACCCGCGTTCAGGCCTATGAAGGCGTTTGCATCGCTCGCTCCGGCGGCGGCCTGCAGGAAAACTTCACGGTTCGCAAGATCTCCTACGGCGAAGGCGTCGAGCGCGTATTCCCGGTTTACTCGCCGATGATCGAAAGCGTCGAAGTCGTTCGCCGCGGTAAGGTCCGTCGCGCCAAGCTCTACTACCTGCGCGACCTACGCGGCAAGGCTGCCCGTATCGTCGAAAACACCGGCACCCGCGCCCGCAAGCTCAACGACGCCGAGCGTCAGGCTCTCGCCGAAGAAAAGGCACGCATCGAAGCCGAGAAGGTTGCAGCCGCTCAGGCGCTCGCAGCTGAAAAGGCTGCAGCCGAAGCCGCAGAAGCAAAGGCAGCTGCAGAAGCTGCTGCAGCCGCAGCAGCCGAGCCGGCAGCAGAATAAGTTTCGATCCATATGGATTGCAAAGCTTGAAGGCGGCCCTTGGGTCGCCTTTTTTATCGGCCACAAACAAGCTCGGGCTAACAGGAAATTTCTCCGCCTGCCGCCTGTATTAGAGTTACTTTTTCATTTTGGTTATTGCGCCATTGGCAATGGCCTTGCCATACGCTTTGCAAATATGACAGTTTTCCGCCACGCTAATCGGGGAGATTTCCATGGCATTCCGTCGTTCGTTCCTTCTGGGCCTCAGCGCCCTCGTGCTTGCACCTTTCGCTGCCTTCGCCGCCGACCTGCCGAACCTGAACGGCAAGACGGTGGTCGTCGTTACCGAGAATGCCTATCCGCCGCTGCAGTTCATCGATCCGAAGACGAACAAGGCGATCGGCTGGGAATATGACGCGATGAACGAGATCGCCAAGCGCCTGAACTTCAAGGTCGAGTACCAGAACACCAGCTGGGATGCGATGATCCAGGCCGTCTCGGAAGGCCAGTACAACATCGGCATGACCGGCATCACCATCAAGGACGACCGCAAGCAGAAGGTCGATTTCTCCGATCCCTACATGCGCTCCGAGCAATTCATGCTCGTGCGCGGAGACGAGAAGCGCTTTACCGACGCCAAGAGCTTCGCCGCCTTCAAGGACGGCCTGATCGGCGCGCAGCCGGGCACGACACCCTTCTACACCGCCGTCTATTCGGTGCTCGATGGCAACGAGCAGAACCCGCGCATCAAGACCTTCGAAACCTTCGGCGCCACCGTACAGGCACTGAAGACCGGCGACGTCGATACGGTGCTGACCGACGGCACCGCCGGCAAGGGCTATGTCGATGCCTCCAATGGCGGCCTGAAGCTCGTCGGCGGCCCGCTCGGCACCGAGGATTTCGGCTTCATCTTCCAGAAGGGTTCAGATCTCGTCGCCCCGATCAATGCCGCCATCGCCAGCCTTAAGGCCGACGGCACGCTCGACGCGCTGAACAAGAAGTGGTTCCTCGACTACAAGATGGGCCAATGAATTCTGAAGATCGATATATTGGAAGCCCGCTCTGATGGCGCCTTTGGCAGGCCCGGGCGGGCACCGCGGCAAGGAAGACTTTCCCTGGTGGCTGGTCGCCCTCGCTATCCTCGGCATCGTCGCCTCATTCGCAATTGCGGCGAACGGCCTCTATGCCCAGATTTTCTCTCTTCTGCTGAATGGCATCGGCGTCACGGTCTTCGTGACGCTGGTGGCTTTTACGCTGGCTGTGCTGCTCGGCCTCGGGCTGGCGCTACTCGGCCTGTCGGATTTCCTCGTGCTGCGACAGGTCGCACGCTTCTATATCGAGATCGTGCGTGGCATTCCGATACTGGTGCTGCTTTCCTACATCGCATTCGTCGGCACGCCGGCCTTCGTCGCCGTCTATAACGTTGTCGTCTCGCCATTGATCTCCGCCGGCTGGGCAAGCCCGCTCGTCACCCGCGACGTGCCCTTCGTCTGGCGTACGATTATCGCGCTGACCATCGCCTATTCGTCCTTCATCGCCGAGATCTTCCGTGCCGGCATCCAGGCGGTGGATCAGGGCCAGATCGAAGCAGCAAAGGCGCTCGGCCTCAGCCGCTTCCAGCGCTTTCGCCTCGTCGTCTTTCCCCAGGCGATCCGCGTCATCCTGCCGCCGCTGTCGAATGATTTCATCGCCATGGTGAAGGACAGTTCGCTGGTCTCCGTACTCGGGGTTGCCGATATCAGCCAGCTCGCCAAGCTCTATTACTCGGCGAATTTCCGCTACTTCGAAACCCTGTCGATCCTCGCCTTCATCTACCTGCTTTTGACGATCGGTCTGTCGCTGTTGCTCAGGCAGGTCGAAGCCTGGATGCGCCGCCGCTCCGGCAGCGACCGCTCCGCCTTCCCCCGCCTGGCCGCGAGCCAGCCGCCGGGCGCGCAGGTATGATCGGTGCGTCCCAACGCGCCTGTACTGCGCGCTTTCCGCAAGTCCCAAACGGAAAACTACCGCTCGCCCATTAAAATAGAGAGCCCGGCTTAGCCCTTGAGAACATGTCCCATGTCCTCAAGCCCTTGCAGGAGATATTGAAGGTGTTTCTGCGCTTGGGAGTTTCCCTGCTCCGCAGCTTTCCGATACCAATATATTGCTTGACTAATGTCCTTTTCGACGCCGATGCCATCAGCATACGCATTCGCAAGATTCACTTCTGCGTGCGGATCACCCTGTTCTGCTGCCTTCTGGTACCAATCCACCGCGCAAGAAGGATCCTTTGGTCTCCCCAACCCAAGACCACACATGATGCCGAGGCCATTTTGTCCTCCCGGGTCACCTTGATCTGCGGACTTTTGAAACAGAATTGCCGCTTTCGAATAGTCTTTGACTCCGTCCTCGGAAATATAGAGGCCACCCAAATTGGATTGCGCAACGGGGTTACCTGCTTCGGATGCCTTTTGAAGCCAAGTGATGGCGAAGTTTATGTCACGAGGAACGCCGCGCCCAAATCGGTACATATTGCTCAAATTCACCTCTGCGTGGACATCTCCTTGTTCTGCCGCCTTGCGGTACAATTCTTCGGCTTGCACATTATCTTTCGCAACACCCCGACCATTGGCGTACATTGCCCCTAGGGTATTTTGCGCACTCGCCAGGCCCTGCTCTGCCGCCTTCCGATACCAACTCTGAGCCGTATCGAAGTTTTGCTCAACACCATGCCCGGTTTCATAAAGAAGCCCCAAACCAAACTCAGCTTGAGCGTCTCCGTGTTCAGCCAGAGGCTGCCAGTACTTCAGCGCGCGTTGGTAATCTCCCGTACTATATAGATCCTGCCCTTCGTCGGCATATGCCGTCGCCTGAATCCTGTACGGGATAAAAACGGCCGAAACCGCGAAAACCAGAGATAAGCCAACAAGAATGCCGCAGCCTTTCATTAAGACGTACATAGCATTGTCCGCATATATATCTTTGCTTTTATATTTCAGACGGAAATGCAATCTGATCCGCAGCTTTGAAAAAAGCAAGTGCGGTGTGGTAATGCGTTAAACTGAGTGGCAATTCGGCGAGCAGATTGGCTGCTGATAACTTGCTTTTCGGGAACCATAGGTACCGTTCCAGGCCGCAAGGAGTCGCTGAAAGCGCATGCCGCTTCAATGATTGCCTAGCTGCGCGCACGACATGCATGATTTATCGGATTGCACCTGCGGTAAATTTGCCTTTTTGTTAACCTGGCACGATTGGCTGATGCCGGGAATGCTCACCATTGCCGAGACTTCGGAAAATTGATATGAGCAACGCCATGAGTAAGATCATGAGCAAAGACGGACGTTACGTCACGGCTTTCGTGCTGCAGGACCATAAGCGCCTGCC
Source organism: Rhizobium sp. BK098 (assembly GCF_014193155.1). NCBI lineage: Bacteria > Pseudomonadati > Pseudomonadota > Alphaproteobacteria > Hyphomicrobiales > Rhizobiaceae > Rhizobium > Rhizobium sp. BK098. The sequence goes on from NZ_JACHYY010000009.1 coordinate 221,933, forward strand.
GGCACGCTTCTTTGCGATGATTTCGGGCGCGCTCAACAGCCGACTTCGCTGATCACACCCGAGGCTGGCGGTCCTGATCCGTCAATCCCCTTTTCGACAATGCCAATATGGATTTGTAGCCATGAGCGCTCCACGCACACTGTACGACAAAATCTGGGATGACCACTTGGTTGACGCCCAAGAAGACGGCACCTGTCTTCTCTATATCGACCGTCATCTCGTTCACGAAGTGACGTCGCCGCAAGCCTTCGAAGGCCTGCGCATGACCGGCCGCAAGGTTCACGCGCCGCAGAAGACGCTTGCCGTCGTCGACCACAACGTGCCGACCTCGCCGGATCGTCATCTCGGCATCAAGAACGAAGAAAGCCGCATTCAGGTCGAGCAGCTCGCCAAGAACGCCGCCGAATTCGGCGTGGAATACTACTCCGAAAACGACAAGCGCCAGGGCATCGTTCACATCATCGGCCCCGAGCAGGGCTTCACCCTGCCCGGCATGACCATCGTCTGCGGTGACAGCCACACCTCGACCCACGGTGCCTTCGGCTCTCTCGCCCATGGTATCGGCACCTCCGAGGTCGAGCATGTGCTCGCCACGCAGACGCTGATCCAGAAGAAGGCCAAGAACATGCTGGTGCAGGTCGACGGTCAGCTGCCGCCGGGCGTCACCGCCAAGGATATCATCCTCGCCATCATCGGCGAGATCGGCACTGCCGGCGGCACCGGCTATGTCATCGAATATGCCGGCGAAGCCATTCGCTCGCTGTCGATGGAAGGCCGCATGACCATCTGCAACATGTCGATCGAAGGCGGCGCCCGCGCCGGCCTGATCGCTCCGGATGAGATCACCTTCGAATACATCAAGGGCAAGCCGCGCGCGCCGAAGGGTGAAGAGCTGGAACAGGCGATCGCCTACTGGAAGACACTGAAGTCCGACGAAGGCGCGCATTACGACCGCATCGTCAAGCTCGATGCCGCAAGCCTGCCGCCGATCGTCTCCTGGGGCTCCTCCCCGGAAGACGTCATCTCCGTTCAGGGCATCGTCCCGAACCCGGACGAAATCCAGGACGAGACCAAGCGTACCTCCAAGTGGCGTGCGCTCGACTATATGGGCCTGAAGCCGGGCACGCCGATAACCGAGATCAATGTCGATCGCGTCTTCATCGGCTCCTGCACCAACGGCCGCATCGAAGACCTGCGCGCAGTCGCCAAGGTCGTCGAAGGCAAGACGGTGGCTTCCACGGTCAACGCCATGATCGTTCCGGGCTCCGGCCTGGTGAAGGAACAGGCTGAGGCCGAAGGTCTCGACAAGATCTTCAAGGCTGCCGGCTTCGACTGGCGCGAGCCTGGCTGTTCCATGTGCCTCGCCATGAACGACGACCGCCTGAAGCCGGGCGAACGCTGCGCTTCGACGTCGAACCGCAACTTCGAAGGCCGCCAGGGCTTCAAGGGCCGCACGCATCTGGTCTCGCCGGCCATGGCCGCCGCCGCCGCAATCGCCGGCCACTTCGTCGATATCCGCGAGTGGAAGTGATCGGCCTGAAGGCATGAATGACAAAGGGCGGCCTGATGGCCGCCCTTTTCGTTTGCCGGGGGTAAATTCGCCGGCTGCTCTATTGCTTCGATGTGACGGCTTGTCTCCCGCCAAGCATGGGATTTCCTGCCGTCGGAGCCTGCTGCGCGCGCTGGCTGAGCCAGACGCTGCCAAGCACGACGACAATGCCGAACATCTGCATCGGGCTCAGCTGCTGGCCGAGAACCGCCCAGCCCAGGATCACGGCGGTCGTCGGGCTGAGGAAGCCGAGCGGCGAGACCACCGAAGGCTCCAGCCGCGACAAACCCCGAAACCAGAGAATATAGGTGAGTGCTGCGCCGATCAGCCCGAGATAGGCGAAGCCGAGAATGTTGGCGCCGGTCAGAGGCGGTAGCGGCGGCTCAAGCAGCAGGGCCACCGGCAACAACAGCACGCCGCCCGCCGTCAGCTGCCACGCCGTAAAGGTCAGCGGCGAGACATCCGGCCGCCAGCGGCGGCTGAGCACGGTTCCGGCCGCCATCGAAAAAGCACCGCCGATGCCGGCAATAATGCCGATCGGGTCGAGCGTCGCATTCGGCGTCAGGATCAGGAGCGCGACACCACCGATGCCGGCAATCGCCGCAACAATCGACAGGCTGCGAATCGGTGATCCCAGCAGCAAGCGCGCCAGCACAATGACGATCAGCGGCTGGACGGCACCGACCGTCGCGGCCACGCCACCGGGGAGCCGATAGGCCGAAATGAACAGCAGCCACCAGAAGACAGAGAAATTCAGCGCCCCGAGCACCAGCGACTTAAACCACCAGACCCCATGCGGTAGCCGTCGCACGATGAGGAGCAGCAGCAGGCCGGCGGGCAGTGCGCGCAGCATGGCGACAGTCAATGGATAACCGGCCGGCAAAAGCTGCGTCGTTACCAAATAGGTGCTGCCCCAGATCGCCGGCGCGATGGCGGTGAGCAACAGGTCGAAATTGCGGTTCATGGCCTTGGCCTCAAATTTATCTTGACATCAAGATAATATGAAATACCTTGACGTCAAGATAAATTCATGGCGAGATCTCGTTATGGATCGCATCGATAAAATTCTCGCCCAGTGGCGCCGTGAACGGCCGGACCTCAACACCACGGCGATGGGCCTTTTCGGGCGCCTGCGCAATCTCGCGCTCCATCTCTCGCGCGAGATGGAGAAGACCTTCGGCCGCTTCGGCCTGAACGCGGCGAACTTCGACATGCTGGCGACCCTGCGCCGCTCGGGCGAGCCCTATACGCTCTCGCCCAGCGACCTGATGGAAACGATGATGGTCTCGTCGGGCACGATGACCAATCGTATCGATCAGCTGGAGAGGGCCGGTCTCGTCGCTCGCAGCCAGAACCCGGATGATGGCCGCAGCTTCCTGATATCCCTGACGACAAAAGGTTTCGAGCTTATCGATGCGGCGGTGACGGCACATGTCGAAACGCAGAAACGCCTGATCTCCACCCTTTCTGAAGGCGAACAAAAAGCTCTTGACCGGCTGCTTCGCAATTACTTAGCCGACTTCGAATCTGATTGATCGCCCCGAACGCGATCCGGTACAGACCTCGCGAATGCAGCCCCTCAGCCAGCGGTGCGCCGGATCCGCATCCATGCGCGGATGCCAGAGCAGCGAGATCGTCACATCCGATGTCGACACCGGCAACGCAAAACTATGCATGCCGACACGCAGATTGCCCGTATAGCGCTCCGGTACGCTGACGATCAGGTCGGAGGCGCGCGCCAAGGCCAGCGCAGCCGAAAAGCTGCCGACAATCGTTGCGATCTGCCGCTTCAGGCCCAACTCTTCCAACGCCTCGTCGATCTGCCCTTTCTGAAGGCCGCGCCGTGATACCAGAATATGTTGCCCGGCCGCGTAACGTTCCGGGGTCACCTCTCCTTCACTCAACGGATGTCCGCTTCGGACCAGGCCGATGAAATGATCGCGGAACAGTGCCTGCGTTCTGAGCTCGGGACCGGTATCGTCACCGACAACACCGGTTTCGAAGTCGATCGCCCCATCGCGCAAGGGCGTGCTGTCCTTGTCCAGCTTCTGCATGAAGTAGAGCCGAACGCCAGGCGCCTGCTCGGCAATGCGCGCAATCAGTTCGGCGCCGAAATTCTCCACGAAACCTTCGCGGGTGCGCAGCGTGAAAATTCGAGCAAGCTGCTTCAGATCCAAGCTTTCGGCGGGCCGCAGGGCCGCTTCCGCCTCCTGCACAAGCTGACCGACACGGTCGCGCAGCTCCAGCGCCCGCGGCGTCGGCACAAGCCCCCGCCCCGCCCGAACCAGCAGCGGATCCCCTGTCGTCTCACGCAGACGCGCAAGCTGCCGGCTCATGGCGGATGGGCTGAGCCGCAATCGCTGGGCGGCGCGCGCGACACTGCCTTCGGCAAGCAGGACATTGAGAGTGATGAGCAGGTTGAGATCGGGCGTGGACATGGCGCGAGCATAGCATGGTTTATGTAATATATAGCGTCAAACGCATGAATGAAGTGCAAATGCTGCGCGTTCCGCCATATCGCGTCGAGAGCTACCTTTCTGCTGGAAGTTTTATTAGGTCGCTAGAAATGGAGCTCGTGTTGCAGCCAATCATCGAAGATCCGGGCAAAGCCGGCCACACAAAATCAGCATCCTCGACCCGCTGGGCGCTCGCCAGCCTCTCGCTCTCCATGCTGATGCCCTCACTCGGCACCAGCATTGCCAATATCGCTCTGCCGACGCTTGCTCAGGCATTCGGTGCCTCCTTCCAGCAGGTGCAATGGATCGTGCTTGCGTATCTGCTCGTCATCACCACGCTGATCGTCAGCGTCGGAAAGTTAGGCGACATTTTCGGCCGGCGGCGCTTGCTGCTGATCGGCATAAGCCTCTTCACACTCGCCTCGCTCTTCTGCGGCGTCGCACCGACCCTCTGGCTATTGCTCGCCGCCAGAGGTCTGCAGGGCCTCGGTGCCGCCATGATGATGGCGCTGACCGTGGCGATGGTCGGCGAAACCGTGCCGAAAGAGCGGACAGGCAGCGCCATGGGCCTGCTCGGCACCATGTCCGCGATCGGCACCACGCTCGGCCCATCGCTCGGTGGCATCATGATCGCCAGCTTCGGCTGGGAGACCATTTTCCTCATCAACGTGCCGCTCGGGATTGCGAATTTCCTGCTCGCAGCCCGCTTCCTGCCGGCGGATCGTCGGGACCGGAAGGCGAGCAAGGACCGGCTGGATACGATCGGCACTCTGCTGTTGTCCCTGACACTCGCTGCCTATGCGCTGGCCATGACCCTTGGGCACGGAAGCTTCGGTGCGCTGAATATCGGCCTGCTGTTAGCGGCAGCTTTCGGCATCGTTCTCTTTGCGGTCACTGAAACGAAAGTGGTGTCGCCGTTGTTGCGCCCTTCGATGTTCCGTGATGCATCGCTAAGCGCAAGTCTTGCCATGAGCACCCTCGTTTCCACCGTCATCATGGCGACGCTGGTGGTCGGCCCCTTCTATCTCTCCCGCAGCCTTGGCTTCGATGCAGCCCATGTCGGCGCCATCATGTCCTGCGGCCCGCTGGTATCGGCCCTGACGGGCGTGCCGGCCGGCCGCATCGCCGATCGCTTCGGCGCCCAGCGCGTGACCATGACGGGTCTTGTCGGTATGATTGTCGGCCTCTTCCTGATAGTGATGTTGCAAGGCAGGTTCGGAGCCGCCGGCTACATCGGTCCGCTGGTTATCGTGACCGCAAACTATGCGCTCTTTCAGGCGTCCAACAACACCACCATCATGAAGGACATAAAGGCGGAGCAACGTGGCGTGATTTCCGGTATGTTGAGCCTGTCGCGAAATCTCGGCCTGATCACAGGCACAGCCGTCATGGGTGCGATCTTCACACTGGGGTCGGGAACGAGCGACATTATCACGGCACGCCCGGAAGCCATTGCAACAGGCATGCAGATCACCTTCGCAGTCGGCGCCCTGCTCATCGTCGCGACGCTGGCCATCGCCATCGCCGGCATGGCGCGTTCAAGGCGTGGTGCCCTTGCGCAAGAGGTCTCGTGAGAATGAGCCGAGAGGATGGCGGAGGATAATCCCGCCATCCGGTCACACCGGTCCGTGGCCGCCGAATTCCGCCGAAACGAAGTCGAGAAAGCTACGGAGCTTCGGCGTGATGCGGCGATCCGGCGCGTAGAGAACATGCAGCGGGCGCGTCGGCACGCTATATCCGGGCAAAAGCGGCACCAGCGCTCCCGTTTCCAAGCTCGATTGGATGAGTTCGGACGACTGCAGGATAATGCCGAGCCCTGCCAGCGCGGCTTTCAGCAGCGCCTCACCATTGTCGATCATCAGCCGGCCGGAGATCGGAACGCTCACATTCCCCTCCGGTCCTTCAAAATCCCAATGAGTCCTGAGCATCGTATGCGAGAAGATCAGGCACTCATGATTTCGAAGATCACCTGGCGTGGAGGGGGTGCCGCGGGCGCGCAGATAGCTCGGCGCAGCACAGATCACCAGACGATAGGGACTGAGACGACGGGCGATCAACCCGCTGTCAGCAAGCTTACCGACGCGAAAGACTGCGTCATAGCCCTCATCGATCAGATCCACCATGCGGTTCGTTAGCGACAGATCGATCGAAACCTCCGGATGTGCACCCAGATATTTGGGAAGCGTCGGCGCGAGCGCATGGATACCGAAGGTGACGGGGGCGTTGACCCTCAGCTTCCCGCGCGGCACGGCCCGAGTTTCCGCCGCCAGCGCCTCCGCAGCCTCGACTTCTGCCAGAATATTGCGCGAGCGCTCGTAAAACTGGCTGCCGACTTCCGTCAGGTGCTGACGACGCGTGGTCCGGTTCAAAAGCCGAACACCAAGATGCTGTTCGAGAAATTGCACATGTTTGCCGACGAGCTGTGGCGACATATTCAATGCCTCTGCCGCGGCACTGAAGGAGCCGAGCTCGACTGCCTTAACGAAAACGTTCATGCCGGAGAAGCGATCCATTAGAAACAACCCGTTTCAAGTATCGATTTATCTAGACCATTTATCCGGATATGGCGATAAATTTATATGTTTGTCAGTCACAACAAGGAGCTGATAAATATGAAAATCGCTGTCATTGGTGTCGGAAATATGGGAGCAGGACTGGCGCGTCTGCTGACCGGAGCAGGGTCTGACGTGATCATCGGCCATCGCGATCCCGCAAAGGCAGTAGCCTTTGCCGCCGAACTGGGCGCTGGCATCGAAGCGGGCGGGGTTGCCGCCGTCGTCAAGCTTGCAGATATCGTCATACTGGCGCTGCCTTATGGCGCTATCGCGGAAACGTTGAAGGAAGCCGGAAATCTCAAGGGCAAGGTGCTGATCGATATCAGCAATCCCGTTACCGCAGATTTCAGCGGCCTCGTCGTCGGGCACTCGAGCTCGGCGGCCGAAGAAATTCAGGCGCTAGCGCCCGAGGCAGCGGTGGTGAAGGCTTTCAACACGATTTTCGCACCGTTGCTGCCCGCCGAGGGACGGAACGGCAAGGTGCTGCAGGTCTTCATTGCCGGAGACGACGAGAAGGCAAAACATGCCGTATCCGACCTCGTCGAATCCATCGGCTTCGAGCCGGTCAACGCTGGTCCGCTCAGCAATGCCCGTTTCATCGAGCCGATCGGCGAGATGAACATCCACTTCGGCTTCTTTCTCGGCAAAGGACCGACTGTGGCACCGGCCTGGGTTCAGGTCTGACGGCACTCAGGACGACAGGATGACAAAAGAGGCTCGGAGTCTTCACTCCGGGCCTCCTTGCATAAACTGATGGCAACCTGCTATCAAAAGCTCGCCGTCAGCGGATCCGGACCGATGCGCCCGCCAGCCGAATCGAGCTTGGCCATGTCAGCCAGATCGTCACCGTCGAGCTTGAAATCGAAAACGTTGAGGTTTTCCTCGATGCGGCTCGGCGTCACCGATTTCGGGATGACGATTAGGCCGTTGTCGATGTGCCAGCGGATGATGATCTGTGCTGGCGTGCGGCCATGCTTGGCGGCGACCTTGCCGATGACAGCATTGCTGAGAAGCTTGCCCTGGCCGAGCGGGCTCCAGGATTCGGTCTTGATGCCGAGTTTGTCGTGAACGGCACGCAGTTCCTTCTGCTGGAAGGTGGGATGCAGCTCGATCTGGTTCAGCACGGGCGTCACGCCGGTCTCGCCGATGATACGTTCGAGATGCGCGGCGGCAAAATTGGAGACGCCGATCGAACGAGCGCGGCCTTCTTCCTTGAGACGGACGAAAGCCTTCCAGGTGTCGAGATAGCGGTTGCGATGCGGCGACGGCCAGTGGATGAGGTAGAGGTCGATATAGTCGGTGCCGAGCCGTTTCAGGCTTTCGTCGAAGGCCTTCAGCGTGGAATCGAAGCCCTGTGCCTCATTCCAGAGCTTGGTTGTGAGATAGATGTCCTTGCGGGCAACGCCGGACTGGCGCATGCCTTCGCCGACGCCATCCTCGTTGGCATAGATGGCTGCGGTATCGATATGGCGATAGCCGGCTTTCAAAGCCGTGCTGACGGCCATCGGCGCGACGTTTTCCGGCGTCTGCCAGACGCCGAGGCCGACCTGCGGAATGGAATTGCCGTCATTGAACGTGGTTGTCGGTTGCGTGGTCACGATAAGTCTCCAAAGGATGAGAAGCGGGTGGGGTGTGGAGTGAAGGCGTGATTTAAATTCTAAAAGAAAAGGGGTCGGTCTGGTCCGCAAAGGCGCACCGGTCGAAATCCCATATAGTGGAGAATATCGGGATGTTAACCCCGGGCGACCTTTCAGACAACCCGGACGGTCGTACCTCTTCGCAGTAATGGCAGGATGCGCCTCATGTCGCGCAGGCTCACCGCAACACACCCGGCCGTCGGCTCATATCCCGGCCTGATCAGGTGGAAGAAGATCGCCGAGCCGCGGTTGCGCCGGCGCGAGCGCACATTCCAGTCGAGCACCAGGCAGATATCGTAAAGGCCATCCTCCCGCTGCAATTCCTCGTGGCTCGGCTTGAAGGGCGCCTTCACCGGCCTGTTGTAGTTGGCATCGTCGGGTTGATCGCACCAGAGCATATCCTTCCGGATGTGCCGCATCGGCAGGGCCGTCCGCAGGAAGCGGATCCGATCGCCGCGCGTGAAGCCATAGAGCAGCTTCATGCCCGCAATCGGCGTCGCGCCGTCGCCCTCCCGCTTCAAGATGCTGCGCCCGGACCGGCCGATTGCCGCCGGCACCGTGATGCCCCCCACTTGCACCAATGCCCGCATTTTCTTACCCGGCGCAGGCCGCACGACGATCGTCGATGCGGTCCGTCCCGCCTCCGCCCTTATCTTTTGCATTTCACTCACATGTTTTTGCTTTGCGTGTGATTTCGTTTGAAATCATAGCAGTTTCAACCAAACGACCAAGCCTGAGCCGCCTCGCGACTTGCCAAAAGTGCAATTTGGCGTAGGACTTAGGAGGAATGAGAACAAGGACCCGAACGGCATGACGGCACGCACCATTCTCCTGGTGGATGATGACAACGACCTGCGTGAGATGTTGGTCGAGCAATTATCGCTTTACGAGGAATTCAACGTCCTGCAGGAGGCGACCGCCGGAAAAGGCGTGCAGACCGCGCGCACCGTGCCCGTGGATCTCCTCATCATGGATGTCGGCCTGCCCGATATGGACGGCCGCGAAGCCGTAAAGCTGCTGCGCAAGAACGGGTTCAAGCCACCGATCATCATGCTGACGGGTCACGACACGGATTCCGACACCATTCTGGGCCTCGAAGCCGGCGCCAACGATTATGTGACGAAGCCTTTCCGCTTCGCTGTCCTCCTCGCCCGTATCCGCGCGCAATTGCGTCAGCACGAGCAGAGCGAGGATGCGACCTTCACCGTCGGACGCTATCTCTTCAAACCGAGCCAGAAGCTTTTGACCACCGAAGACGGACAGAAGATCCGCCTGACGGAAAAGGAAGCCGCCATCATCCGCTATCTCTATCGCGCCGACCAGAAGGTCGTCACCCGCGATATCCTGCTGGAGGAAGTCTGGGGCTATAATTCCGGCGTGACCACCCATACGCTCGAGACCCATGTCTACCGCCTTCGCCAGAAGATCGAGCGCGATCCCTCCAACGCCGAAATCCTAGTCACGGAAAACGGCGGCTACAAGATCATTCCATAGGCAATCGATGGCGCTGAACGACGATATCCGACTGCTGTCGCAACTGCCGCTGTTTCATGGCATGGGCGATGAGCCGCTGCGGCTGATCGCCTTCGGTGCCGATCGCCGCCACGTGAACGAAGGCCAGACGCTGTTCCGGGAAAAATCACCCGCCGAATGCGCCTATGTCATCACGCGCGGCAGTTTCGAACTCAGCACCATCGATGCTAACGGCCAGATACAGGTGGAAGCGATAGTCCAGGCCGGCACCATGCTTTCGGAGCTGGCGATGGTGACCTTGGTGGAGCGGAAATATACGGCTGTCGCCGCCGAAGAGTCCGACGTGATCCGCATCACGCGCGCCCTCTTTCACCGGTTGATCGAAGAATATCCAGACGCCGGCCTGCTGATCCAGAACCGCATCCGCGAAAACTTCGCCGCACTTGCCAGGCAAGCGGCCGCAATGCTCGGCCGGTTTTCCTGATAACACTCAATCCCGCTTCAGAGATTGAAATGCGCCACGACCGGCACGTGGTCGGACGGACGATCCCAGCCGCGCGCCGCTTTCAGAATCTCGATTCTCTGCAGATGCGGGCCGAGATCGGAGGATGACCAGATATGGTCGAGACGGCGGCCGCGGTCGGCGGCCTCCCAATCCTTGGCGCGATAGCTCCACCACGTATAGAGCTTTTCGTTTTCCGGCACCTGCTGGCGCATCAGGTCGAGCCAGGCGCCGCGCTTCATCACCTCGAGCAGCCCTTCGGTCTCCACAGGCGTATGGCTGACGATCTTCAGGAGCTGCTTGTGCGACCAGACGTCGTGCTCCAGCGGAGCGATATTGAGATCGCCGACGAGGATCGCGGAGGTGTTCTGCTCGGCATTGGCATGCAGCTTCTTCATCTCCTCGATGAAATCGAGCTTGTGGCCGAATTTCGGATTGATCGTGCGATCCGGTTCGTCGCCGCCGGCCGGCACATAGAAATTATGCAGGCGAATGCGGCGGCCACCGCGCTCGAAGATGGCCGAGATGTGCCTGCTGTCGCCGACATTGCAATAATCCTGGCGGTGGTCCTCGGTCAACGGGAAACGCGAAGCGATGGCGACGCCATGATAACCCTTCTGGCCATGAATGATGATGTGCTCATAGCCAAGCGCGCGGAGCGGCGCATGAGGAAAAAGCTCGTTCGGAACCTTGGTTTCCTGCAGGCAGAGAATATCCGGCCGGGCCTGCATGACGAATTGCTCGACGATGGGCATGCGCAGCCGCACCGAATTGATATTCCAGGTCGCAATCGAAAATCCCATGCCCGAACCTTTTCCCTAAAGCAATTCGAGGAAAAGTGCGCAGCGGTTTTCCGTCCGGAATTGCGTCAAAACAGACAACCGGATCGACTCTGCGATTCGATGAATCGCTGGTCCCTCCGGTCAGCCTAAGGCTTTAGACCGGCTGTGGCGGAAAGAAAAGCGCCATTCGCCGCTTACTATGGCTCGGATGGAGACGACGCTCAGCGCGTGTAATCGATGCGGAAAACGCTGTCGTCGAAGGCGACGTTCGTCTTTACGTTGTTGATGATCACATCGGTCGTCTTGCCCTGCGGATCGATGACGGTCCATTGGCGCAGGTCATAGGACTTCGAATCGAAGATCATCGTGATGGTGGAATCGCCGAAGACAGTTCGGTTGCCGAGCGTGATCTTGGTGAGATCCGGCTGCGAATCGACGTTGCGCACCATATCTGCGGAAAGGTCGATCTTGTTGGCCAGCAGCAGGCCCAGCGGCGTCTTCGACAGCTGATACATGTTCCTCGTCTGCGTCTGGTCGTTGATGACCTGCACGTTGTTCCCGTCGCAAATTACGCGCATGCGCGACGGCGGATCGTAGTTGAAGCGCATCTTGCCGGGCCGCTGGATGAAGAAGGCGCCGCTCATCTGATCGCCGCGCGGGCCGATCTGCAGGAAGCCGCCCTTCATCGACTTGATGGACGAAAAATGATCGGCGATGGCCTGAGCGATGTTGGGATTGAGGGTAGCGGCCGCCGGCTGCGTCTGTGCTTGGGCCTGCGCGAAAGCCGAAACCGGCAGAGCGCCTGCCGCGCCGACAGCAACCGCAGCGCCGAGGAAATGCCGGCGGGTGAGGGAAAGTCGGCTGGACGGCTGCGCATCAAACTTTGTCATCGAATTCTCCTTCATGCTTCGTCCATGGCGCGCAAAATCGGCGTCTTCATGGCGCAACGGCCCAAGGCCGGTAAGGGGCGGCGATCAAATTTCTCTGAACATAGACGGGATATGCCACACGGAAAGGCGCGTTGCCTCAGCGATCCAGAATATCGGCTTCAGTCGGGACGAGAATTTCGCGCTTGCCGGCATGGTTGGCCGGGCCGATCAGGCCCTCCTGCTCCATGCGCTCGATCAGCGACGCCGCACGATTGTAGCCGATGCCGAGACGGCGCTGGATATAGGAGGTCGAGGCCTTGCCGTCACGCAGCACAATCGCAACCGCCTGATCGTAGGGATCCTCCGAATCGGAAAGATTGGAGGTGCCGACCGGGCCATGGCCGTCATCGTCCTCGTCGTCATCAGCGGTAATGGCATCGAGATATTGCGGCGCGCCCTGTGTCTTCAGATAGGCGACGATATCCTCCACCTCGCCATCTGAGACAAAAGGTCCGTGGACGCGCTGGATGCGCCCGCCGCCGGCCATATAGAGCATGTCGCCCATGCCGAGGAGTTGTTCGGCCCCCTGCTCGCCGAGGATGGTGCGGCTGTCGATCTTCGACGTTACCTGGAAGGAGATGCGGGTCGGGAAATTCGCCTTAATCGTGCCGGTAATGACATCCACGGACGGGCGCTGCGTTGCCATAATGACATGGATGCCAGCCGCACGTGCCATCTGCGCCAGACGCTGCACGGCACCTTCGATATCCTTGCCGGCGACCATCATCAGGTCGGCCATTTCGTCGATGATGACGACGATATAGGGCATGGGCTTCAGGTCGAATTCTTCCGTCTCATAGATCGCCTCGCCGGTCTGGCGGTCGAAGCCGGTCTGCACGGTCCGGCTGATCGCCTCGCCCTTGGCGACGGCCTGCTCGACGCGGCTGTTGAAGCCGTCGATGTTGCGCACGCCGATCTTCGACATCTTCTTGTAGCGCTCTTCCATCTCGCGGACGGTCCATTTGAGCGCAACCACGGCCTTCTTCGGGTCGGTGACGACAGGCGACAAGAGGTGCGGAATGCCGTCATAGACGGAGAGTTCGAGCATCTTCGGATCGATCATGATCAGACGGCATTGCTCGGGCGTCATGCGGTAGAGCAGCGACAGGATCATGGTATTGATCGCAACAGATTTACCCGAGCCGGTCGTACCTGCCACGAGCAGATGCGGCATCTTGGCGAGGTCGGCAATCACGGGCTCGCCGCCGATCGTCTTACCGAGCGACATCGCAAGCTTTGCCTTGGAGGTCTCGAAATCCCGGCTGGCTATGAGCTCGCGCAGATAGACCGTCTCGCGCGTCGAGTTTGGCAGCTCGATGCCGATCGCATTGCGGCCGGGAACGACGGCGACGCGGGCAGCGATTGCGCTCATCGAACGGGCGATATCATCAGCAAGGCCGATGACGCGGGACGACTTGATGCCTGGCGCTGGCTCCAGCTCATAGAGCGTGACGACCGGACCGGGGCGGACGTGAATGATTTCGCCCTTGACGCCGAAATCCTCCAGCACGCCTTCAAGCATGCGCGCATTCTGCTCCAGCGCGTCAGCCGAGAGCGTCGCATCGCGGGCGACGGCCTTCGGCTCGGCAAGCAGATGGACGGCGGGAAGCTGGAAGCCATAGGGACGAATGAAGGAAGTCTGCGCCTCCCGCTCAGCCCGCGCTCCAGGCTTCGGGCGCGGAGCGGCTGGGGTGACGCGATGGCCGGCGGCAGCTCCCTTCGATGCAGCCGGGGCTAACGGCCAATCTTCATCCCCATCGTCAGGCAGAATATCGGCAGGACGCCGTGGATCGCGATCATAAAGAGAATCCTCGTCCTCATCCTCGTCATCGCCGAGGCTGATCGAGGGCGCGGAAACGACGCGCCGGGCGGCGGGGCCATCCATGGACGGCTCGAGACGGTCACCGCGCACCATCGGCGCCTTGGCACGCACGGGCTCGTTCAGCGTGCCGAATTCGTCATCATTGAAATCGTAAGGCGCGTCGAAGGCATGGTCGCGGCGCTTGCGTGGACCCATGCCGAACAGCCGGCGCAAGCGGGCCTGCGTGTTGTACCAGGCATGCATGACGGCGCCGAAGGCCATGAAATTGCCAAGGAAGCTGCCGCGGTCGTCATCCTCGTCCACGTCGCCCACCCGACGGGCGCGGCTGCGGGTTTCCTCGTAATCGTCCTCATCCTCCTCGTCTTCCACGAGATTTTCGCCGATGACGCCGGAGGCAAAGAGCATGAGCCAAATGGCCGGAACGGCGAGAACCGAACCGATGATGATGGCGACGACCCCGCTCGGATAGGTGCCGATGAAAAGGGCCGGGAGGCGTAGCAGAAGATCACCGACGACACCGCCGATGCCGTTCGGGATCGGCCAGGTCGGCGGGGCGGGAAAGCAGGCGATCGAGCCGGCTGCGACGATGCAGCCGCCGAACCAGGCGCCGAGGCGCGAGGGTACCCGATGAAGCTTGCGGTTGGTGATCAAAGCAAAGGCCCAGGCGACGACGGGCAGCATCGCCAGAAGCGAGGTGAGGCCGAGCGACTGCATCATGACGTCGGCAAAGGCGGCGCCGGGAAAGCCGAGCAGGTTGGTCGGCGCATTGGCAGTTGCGTAGGAATAGCTGGGGTCCATGACGTTCCAGGTCGCCAGCGCCGCAACGGCGAGCGCCAGCAGGAACAATATTCCAAAGCCCGACAGCCCCTTGATCTGACGCCAAACCACGCTCGAAAGCGATAAACGGTCGGGGCGACCGCTCAACGCCGCCGAATTGCTTCTGCCCATGATATCAAGCCCCGTTCCAGTCCAAAGCGCAAGCGAATCGGTCTATGCCCACTCGCCGGCAGGTTAGCCATACCTAATCAGAGGAGGGTTAATGGCATGTTAACCATGCATGCCGAGCCGGGAGATTACGGGGCTTTCGCCAGTGGATGTGATTGCACCAAAGAAAAGGGCCCGAACCGAGGTCCGGGCCAAGAGCGGCCTATTTACGATGAAACAGGACGCGACGGGATGTTCAGCGAGACCGGAAACTTTGCTCCGGTCTCGCAAGCTCCGATCAGGAATTGTGGTAGGCGGCTTCGCCGTGCGAGGCGAGGTCGAGACCTTCGCGCTCGGCTTCCGGAGCGACGCGCAGACCGATGATGACATCGACGACCTTGTAGAGGATCGCCGAGCCGATGCCGCACCACAGGATGGTCGTGACGACGGCGGTCAGCTGGACGACGACCTGGCTGCTCATGGTGACGCCTTCGGCATAGCCGACGCCACCGAGCGAGGCGCTGGCGAAGACGCCGGTTGCGATGGCGCCGAAGATGCCGCCGATGCAGTGCACGCCGAAGACGTCAGCCGTGTCGTCATAGCCGAACTTGTTCTTCACGACCGAGACGAAGAAGTAGCAGAGCGGCGAGACGATAAGGCCCATGACGATCGCGCCCATCGGACCGGCGATGCCGGCTGCAGGCGTGATGGCGACGAGGCCGGCAACCATGCCCGAAGCGCCGCCGAGCATGGAGGCCTTGCCGCGGGTGAAGGTTTCGACCAGCGACCAGGAGATGATGGCAGCTGCGGTTGCGATGAAGGTGTTGACGGTTGCGAGCATTGCGCCGCCGGATGCTTCAAGGTTCGAGCCGGCATTGAAGCCGAACCAGCCGACCCAGAGCATGGATGCGCCGACCATGGTCAGCGTCATGGAATGCGGAGCCATCATGTCCTTGCCAAAGCCGACGCGCTTGCCGACGAGGATGGCGCCGACGATGCCTGCGATACCGGCATTGATGTGAACGACAGTACCGCCTGCGAAATCGAGCGCGCCCATCTTGAAGAGCATGCCGTTGGAATCCCACACCATGTGAGCGATCGGGAAGTAGACGAAGGTCGCCCACAGCGCGCAGAAGAGCACGGCCGCGCCGAACTTGATGCGCTCGGCGAAGGCACCGATGATCAGGGCCGGCGTGATGGCGGCAAAGGTCATCTGGAACAGCATGAAGATGAACTCAGGAATGACGACGCCCTTGGAGAAGGTTGCAGCCGTCGTCGAGGTCGAAACGCCCGAGAGGAACATCTTGGCCGTGCCGCCCCAATAGGGGCTGGTGCCGCCGCCGAAGGCGAAGGAGTAGCCGTAGAGAACCCAGATGATCATCACGACGGCGCCGATCATCGTGCATTGCATCAGGACCGAGAGCATGTTTTTGGCGCGGACAAGACCGCCATAGAACAGCGCAAGGCCCGGAACGAGCATGAAGAGCACGAGAATGGTGGAGATGAACATGAAGGCGGTGTCGCCCTTGTCCGGAACCGGAGCGGCGGCGGTCGCAGCCGCAGCAGCCGGGGCGGCCTCCTGCGCAAAGGCGATCGCCGGCGCAAGCAAGGCCGCAGAAAGCGCGCCCACCCGTGTCAGGGCAGAGGAAAGCTTGGAAAATGACATGCAAATAACTCCCTGGTCCGCCGTGTCTTACAGCGCTTCTGAATCGGTTTCGCCCGTACGGATGCGCACGGCATGGTCAATGGAATAGACAAAGATCTTGCCGTCGCCGATCTGGCCGGTCTTGGCGGCCGATGCGATGGCCTCGACGGCCTTGTCGACGGTTTCGGATGCGACTGCGACTTCGATCTTCAGCTTCGGCAGGAAGCTCACGGCATATTCGGTGCCGCGATAGATCTCGGTATGCCCCTTCTGGCGCCCGTAGCCCTTCACTTCGGTCACAGTCAGGCCCTGGATGCCGACAGCCGTGAGGGCCTCACGGACCTCATCGAGCTTGAACGGCTTGATAATGGCCATCACAATTTTCATCTGGTTTCCCATCCTTTGTTAGCCTCGGCGCGGAGCCGACTCTCCTTGCCGCCGACGAGTGTTTCTGCAGCGACTGGCCATACACATTCAAAGGGCGTGCCAGATTCGTGACACATTTATAACGTATTGAAATAAAACAGATTTATTGCGCAGAACCAATAAAGCGGCATTTCTCGCCAAAAGAGCAGCACAAATAAAGTGCAATTTTATAAAATTGCACTTTATTTAATCATTTGCCTTTTTACGAATCAGGCCTTCCTGCGCTACCGACGCAATCAGGATACCAGATCGCGTAAACAGGCTGCCGCGCGTAAATCCGCGGGCGCCGGAGGCGCTCGGGCTCTCCTGGCTGTAGAGCAGCCAGTCATCGAGCCTAAACGGTCGATGGAACCACATGGCGTGGTCGAGGCTCGCCACCTGGACGCTCGGGTCCAAGACCGATGTGCCATGCGCGTTCAGGGAAACATCGAGCAGCGTCATGTCGGAGAGATAGGCGAGCACCGCATTCTGGTAGAGCCGGTCATCCGGCACCGGTCCCGTCACCCGAACCCAGATATTCTGCCGCTGGCTCGGCTGTGCGCGGGAGAAATAGCTCTCGATCGACACCGGCCTGATTTCGATCGCCCGCTTGCGCTCCCAGTAGCGGCGGACGTTCTCCGGCGCGTGGGCGAGATAGCGCTGCTTCACCTGCTCCTCGTCCATCAGCTCCTCCGGCATCGGCACATCAGGCATATCGCCCTGATGTTCGAAGCCGGGCTCGTCGACCTGGAAAGAGGCGGTCAGCGCAAAAATCGCCTTGCCATGCTGGATGGCCAGCACGCGCCGCGTATTGAAGCTCGAGCCATCGCGCAGGCGATCGACCTGATAAAGGATCGGCACTGAAGGATCGCCCGGCAGCATGAAATAGGCGTGCAGCGAATGCGCGAAGCGATCGCCATCCACAGTCCTCTGCGCCGCCATCAGCGCCTGGCCGATGACCTGCCCGCCGAAGACGCGCTGCCAGCCGACCTGCGGGCTGTTGCCGCGAAACAGGTTCATCTCGATCGTTTCGAGATCGAGCGTCGCCAGTACGGTTTCCATCGGGGTGAGCTTCTCGGTCTCTCGCGACATTTTGCTTGAACTCCCATGGTAGGAACCGTCAACAGGATGCTCTATATAGAGCAGTACGTGACAGTAAGACACAGGGAAGCGCTATGTTGGACATGCTGGTAGTGGGTGGCGGATATGTGGGTCTTGCCGCAGCAGTCGCAGTCAAGCAGGCCGCACCTCACCTCGACGTCATGATCGTGGAAGCCGCTCCCGAAACAGCCTGGAAGAAGGACATGCGGGCATCGGCGATCATCGCCGCCGCCTCGAAGATGCTCGATGTTCTCGGTGTCTGGAACGAAATCGCGCCTGAGGCCGAACCGATCACCCGCATGATCGTCACCGATTCGCGCACCGGCGATCCCGTCCGCCCGGTCTTCCTCACCTTCGACGGCGAAGTGGCCGAGGGTCAGCCCTTCGCCCATATGGTTTCGAATATGACCATGGTCGGGGCGCTTCGCGGTGCCTGCGAACGCTTGGGCATCCCGATCAAGCATGGCCTCAGCGCCACTGGATTCACGACTGACGACAACAAGACCACCCTCACCCTCTCGGATGGCAGCACGCTCGAAACGCGGCTTCTGGTCGCCTGCGACGGCGTGCGCTCCAAGCTGCGCGACATGGCCGGTATCAAGACCGTCAATTGGGATTACGGCCAGTCCGGCATTGTCGTCACCGTCGAGCATGAGCGCCCGCATGGCGGCTGCGCCGAGGAGCATTTCCTGCCCTCCGGCCCCTTCGCCATCCTGCCCTTGAAAAACAACCGCTCCTCGCTTGTCTGGACGGAGCGCACCCCCGACGCAGAACGGCTGGTCGCCTCGGACGATCTCCTCTTCGAGGAGGAGCTGGAACGCCGCTTCGGCCACAAGCTCGGCGCGCTCACCACCGTCGGCGAGCGCCGCGCCTTCCCGCTCGGCCTCACGCTTGCCCGCGCCTTTGTCGCGCCGCGCTTCGCGCTCGCAGGGGACGCAGCCCACGGCATCCATCCGATCTCCGGCCAGGGCCTCAATCTCGGCTTCAAGGACGTGGCCGCATTGGCCGAAACCATCGTCGAGGCCGACCGCCTCGGCCTCGATATCGGCTCGATCAACACCCTCGAACGCTACCAAACCTGGCGCCGCTTCGACACCTTCCGCATGGGGGTGACGACCGACGTGCTGAACCGGCTCTTCTCCAACGACAACACACCGCTGCGCATCGCTCGCGACTTCGGGCTGGGGATCGTCGACCGCCTGCCCAGCCTCAAATCCTTCTTCATCGGCCAGGCCGCGGGCACGACCGCGAAGGACAATCCGCGGCTGCTGGCTGGTGAGGCGATTTGAAGCGAGACCGGGAATTGGAAGGGTGTAATTCGCCGTAGATGTCTGCCACGGGGCCGATTGCCGACTGTCCGCTTCTGGGGAGCGAACGTCAAAAGCGGACTCACGCTCTCTGCAAGCTCCGCGATAGTAAACACTTACGGCATAGCGGCATCAGAAGCTATATTCTCTCTTTTTTATGATCTAGTTTCTCTCTCGAACAATCTACGATTGACGACGCAGAATATTTTGGCAGATTGGAAAATATCAGGTGGTCGATCTCGCGCAAGTCAACGGGTTGGAGGGATTTTGGAACTCTTGTCGAAGTACTTGGAAGTGGTCACAGGGGTGATTGGCTTCCTCTTGGGAAGTGGCGTAACGCTAACGGTGCAGAAATTCCGTCAAGGCAGCAATGCGAGTTACTCCGATCAACGCAATTCAAGGGTTGGCGGCGATCAGGCAGGCCGGGATATAAATAAATCGTGAGTCTAGTCAGTACAAGTAATCTCGGCAAGTCGCACGTCGCCGGCGATCAAGCTGGAAACAACATCACCAAAATCACGAATTACAATCAGATCGATGGCGTAAAACCATCGCAAGTAAATCGGCTCCTGAAACTTCTCTCCGACCAGATTTCGAAAGACGAGTCAATGGTCGGATTCGTGGACGACTTGCAATTCTTCATCGACAATCGAGATGGGGAGACTGTGGTTGGATTGAAGCAGAAGCTCGACTTTTGCGGCCGCGGCGCCGCGTTCAATGATGCCAAAAAGAAAAAGGAACTGTTCGCAAAGCTTCTTATGAGGTTCGAGCGGTTCTCCAGCGCGCAACAGCTCTTCGCCTATATTATGGCGGCAATACACGAGACATTTGACACGAAGATTATCCCATCGACTTCATCGTTATCACCGCAGGAAATTGACGCGATGATCGAAGCCGAGGTCGTCGACAAAATCATGAGCGAAATCGGCGACGGTTCAGACCACTTGACGCTGAACAGAACCCATATCAAGGGAATGATATACTGGCTGGCAGACAAATGTTACGTCAGGTGGCACTGTGATTAACATTACATACCTCCCTGCGAACGATCCGTTTCATGCGGTCTTCCGCATGTTCGTTCTCTTCCCGGCGCATGAGTCAGCTAGCTGCTCGTATGAGTCGGCACGGATTCTTGATTTTTACGTATGTTTTCCTGTCTTGATCTCGGAATTCAAGTGTCCAAGGCCCTTGGTAAAGCTCCATAACGCTCTAAAGCGGCGGTATATTCCCAACACCTACCAGGTAACACCAAAGCCTGCGGTCCTCTTCAACCGAATGCGTGCAGCCCAGAGCGCGGCGGCAAGCAGTCTACAATCATACGGCTTCATCGAGCCTAAGGCTTTCAAGGAAGGGACAATTTCCCGAACCGGTAAGGAACTGCCCGACCGTGTTTCCGCGACGGTAGAGGAACATCACAACGAGCACGCCGAGTTGATTGAATTCTTATGCGAGCTCAAGGCGTACAGCCCGTATGGACCGAATGGCCTCCGAGCAAGAAGTGAGCTTGAGGAACACCGATATGACGATGTTTAAGCCGAACATTCGCGTTGAGCGTCTTCAGGTCACTGCCAAGGGCAAACTGGTCTATGATGAGCGCTTTCATTCCGGTCTGAACATCATTCGAGGTGAAAACAGCTCGGGAAAGTCCACGCTGATGGACTTCATATTCTATGCGTTGGGAGGAGATCTCAGTGACTGGCGAGAAAGCGCGATGCGCTGCGACACTGTAATCTTGCAAGTCGCGTTGAATGGAAAATCTGCGACGTTTGCTCGAGACATCAGCGACCAAATCGGTCGTCCCATGCGCATATTCATCGGTACGATCGACGAAACGTACTCAGCGCGCCAAGAGCAATGGCAAGTCTACCCCTATGCACGAGGCACAAAGGATAGCTTCTCCCAAGTGATATTCCGTTTTCTGGGCTTACCGGAAGTTCAGTACGCGGAAACCGACACAAAAATTACGATCAATCAGGTGTTGCGTCTTCTGTATGCCGACCAATTAAGTCCAGTGGAGAAGCTTTTCAGACCGCAGCGGTTCGATGACGCGATCACTCGGCAAACCGTGGGCGAGCTGCTTTGTGGCGCGTTCAGCGCCCGGTACTACGACGCCCAAATTCGTTTGAGCCAGGCGAGTAAGGAGCTTGATATTGCAGAAGCGCAAATCAAGGTCATCATCAGATCTCACGGCCGAGATGGACACCCCTTGACAAGGGAGTGGTTCGAAACCGAGACGGCAAGTTTCAACCGGCAGCTTGAAGAGACCAATAACGAAATCGCGGCGCTCGAAGAGCAAATTTTCCACAGTCAGTTTGATGATCGGTTGAGCCTCAATGACCAGGAAGAGACGTATAAGAACATCGTCTTGCTGCAGGGCAAACTTGCCCGGACACAGGAGCGCATCGACACCTTGGAGCTCGAGCGAGCAGATTCCCTGCAGTTCATAAATGCACTCGACGAGAAGCTCACGCAGCTCCACCAATCCGATACAATAATCGATGAATTCAAGACGCTGGAGTATGAATACTGTCCCGCTTGTTTGGCGCCCATCGATAAGCACGATATAGAGGGAGCATGTGGCCTGTGCAAAACGCCTTATGACCCGCGTGAGACGAAAGCGCGTTCCCTCAAACTGATCAACGAATTTGCCCGTCAACGCCAGGAATCCCTGGAACTTCAAGCGGAGCGCGTCGACGAGATCGAGATGCTGCGCGAAGATCTGGCTACCACTCGAGCGCTATGGCAACAAGCTTCTCGTCATTATCAGGTGGCAGTAAGATCGCCGACTACCGAGTTACGTTTGCGCCTTCGCGAACTCAATCGGGCCGCTGGATACCTCATGAGGAAGATTGAAGATCTTGCAGGCAAAGCTGGTGTGATTGAACAGCTAGCAGCCTTATCGAAGTCCGCGGAAAATCTCAGATCCGAAATCCAAAGCCTGAAAACGATCATCGGTTCAGAAAAACTGAGGAACGCCAACCAGGTTGCAACGGCGAAGACTGCAATCGCGGATCTCGTTGTTGAATTTCTGAAGCGCGACTTGGCCCGCCAGAGCACGTTCCAGAATGCGGAAACCGTCACATTCGATTTCGATGGTGACCGGATAGCCGTCAACGGCGACAGCTTTTTCTCTGCCAGTTCGATGGTCTATCTCAAGAATAGCTTCCTAGCGGCATTCTGTTTTGCAGCGGCGCAAGACCCATCATTCAATCATCCCAGATTTCTGCTGATGGACACGGTAGAAGACAAGGGCATGGAGCCGTTGCGAAGCCAGAATTTTCAAAAGCTCCTATTCGAGTATTCTCGCGACGCAGCATCGGAGAATCAAATAATTATCGCCACCTCTATGATCGCGCCGGAACTGAATATTCCTGAGATCACGGTCGGCGATTTCTATACTCACGACAAGAGAACGCTGACGTTCTGAACGCCCACATACACGATAAAACTGTAGTGCACGACATTATCACGCCGCTCAAACGAGTAGCTTCAACGACTGCTTTTGGCTCCTGCTCAAGCATGTTCGACGACAACTATGAAGGCGCAAATTTGCCATTCCTTTGATCCCCGAGAGGAACGGCCAGCTTCTAATTCACAATCCCGAAAGAAAACCCGCCTCAATCCTCGATACGTCTCGCTTCCGAAATCAGCATGATCGGAATGCCGTCGCGGATCGGATAGGCAAGGCGCCCCTTTTCCGAGATCAGCTCGTTCTTTTCTCGATCGTAACTTAGCGACCCCTTGGTCAGCGGGCAGACGAGGAGATCGAGCAGTTTCGGGTCGACTTTGCTGACCGTAACATCCATCGGCAAGCTCCTACTGCATCAGCGAATCGGTGTCACCCGAGCCGGCCAGCACGATCTTGACGATGGCGATGAAGGTTTCGGCGCGGGTTTTGAGATCCGGGGCTTCCAGAAGAGCCTGCTTTTCAGCCGGATCGAAGGGCGCCATCATCGAGAGCGAATTGACCAGCATCATATTGTCGGCCCGCTCGACGCTTTCCCAATCCGCCTCCAGCTTGTTGGCTTCCAGATAGGCCCGGAAGGCCGAAAGCAGTGCGGCGCGGTCGACCGTATCCTCTTCATGGTGCGACTTGAGGTCGGAGATGAAAGGCGTGATGCGGAAGGTGCGATAGGGCTGGTGCGTGGTGATTTCATCCATCAGCCGGAAACGGCATATGCCGGTCAGTGCGGCAATATAGCGTCCGTCGCCGGTTTCGGCGATGGAGGTGATGCGTCCCAGGCAGCCGACATGCGAGAGGTTCGGCGATTCGGCCGGCTCGGAAAGGGCGGGCTGCACGATGCCGATGAGCCTGTTGCCGGCGATCGCCGCATCGAACATGGCAAGATAGCGCGGCTCGAAGACATTAAGCGGCAATTGCGCCCCGGGCAGCAGCAACGCACCGGACAAGGGAAAGACAGCAACCGATTCGGGCAGATCGCTTGGCTTCAAATATCTGGCATTGCCGACTTGCATCTCTTCCATCCCGCTAGAACACCGCGCCGCCGGCCACGGTGGGCCGCACAGGAACGACACACATCGCGGTCGCTTCCCGTCCCGCGACACGTCGTCAGACAATGTGAGCCCGTCTGCCGAAAACACAAGAGTATTTTAGCCGAGGTGCCGATACGCCGCGTTCATCTAAACAAACGATCGCGCGAAATGTTTCGCACGATCGCCATCTACATCAGGAAAACAGGCTCTTACGAAAACAGAATGGAGGAAAGCTTGCGCCGTGCCGCGATCGTGGCCGGGTCCTTGGCGCCCCATACCTCGAAGAACTCCAGGAGCTGGCGGCGCGCGCCGTCGTCGTCGTAGCTGCGATCCTTGCGCATGACGGTCAGAAGATGCTCGGCCGCCTCCTCGCGCTTGCCCTCGACATTGCGGATCTTGGCGAGCTTGATGCGCTGCTCGTGATTGTCGGGATTGAGGGCAAGCTCATGCTCGATCGCCACGGGATCGCCGAGCTTGCGGGCCTCGTCGATCTGGTCGAGCTTCTTCACCACAGCCTGGATGCCGGCATCGTTGGCGAGGGTCTCCGGCAGGTCGGCAAGCGCTTCGCGGGCGCGCTGGCTCTGGCCGGCGGCGATCATGCATTCCGCCATGCCGGCGAGCGCCTTGGCATTTTCGGGATCCGCCTGCAGCACCGCACCGAAGAGCTCGGCGGCACCATTGACATCACCGGCGGCAAGCAGGCCGCTCGCCTCTTCCAGAACGGCGGCTATTTCCGCCGCCTGATCGTCCGCACCGCCCGCTGGGCCGCCGAGACGATCGATGAACTGGCGAACCTGGCTCTCGGGAACAGCACCCATGAAACCATCGGCCGGACGGCCGTCGACGAAAGCGATGACGGCCGGGATCGACTGGATGCCCAGCTGGCCGGCGATCGAGGGATGATCGTCGATGTTCATCTTGACCAGCTTGACGCGCCCCTGGGCTTCAGTGACCACCTTTTCGAGAACCGGCGTCAGCTGCTTGCACGGGCCGCACCAGGGCGCCCAGAAATCGACCAGCACCGGTTGCCGGCGTGATTCTTCGATAACATCCTTGGCGAAGTTGGCAGTCGTTGTGTCCTTGATCGGCGAAGCGCCACCGGCTGCCGGCGCGCCGCCGTAGGATGCCGAGGCCGACATCTGCCCGCCGAAGGAAGCGTTGTAGGGATTGTTCGAACCGCTCATGAGTGTCTCCCGCCTGCCGGCATCCTTGATCTTATGGAGAGCATGATTTCCAAACGAACCGATAAAGTTCGTCTGGCAGCACGCCGAATGGAATGGTCAAAGCACACGGACAGCTCGAAGAGAAGCCGCCTGCCATATCTTAGCGCTAAAATCGTACGTTAGCTCGTCACTTTCAAGACTAGCGGCGTATGACCCGTCGCCTCCATGAAGCGCAGGAGATCGCCGCTGGCAATCGACGTCGTCGCATCGTTCGACAGAGGATGGCAGTTGATGATGTCATGCGCCATCAAATCGGCATCGAGGACGAAGGTAACGTTGTTGGCGACGTCGTTGATCGCACCGAAAGCCGTAACCGAGCCCGGAATGACGCCGAGATATTCCATCAGCTTTTCCGGCTTGCCGAAGGACACCTTGCTCGCCGCACCGATCTGGGTGTGAACGGTCTTCAGATCGACGGTCGCATTCTCCTCGACGGTCAACAGGAAGAAATTGTCCTTCTTGTCCTTCACGAACAGGTTCTTCGTATGGCCGCCCGGAATCTCGTCGCGCAGCGACACCGATTCGGCGACGGTGAAGACTGGAGCATGGTCCTTGGTCATATGGCTAATGCCGAGCTCGTCCAGGAATCGGAAAAGATCGTCGCGGGTTTTTGGAGTGGTCTCAGTCATGACGTCTCGCAATGAAAAATGGTTCGCCCCTGATACGTCGCTCACAATTTCATTGCAATCTTCGAGACGGCAAAGCCCGGCGTTTCCGGGCTTTCCGAGAGCTTATGGAAAGAAGATGCATTTTTTCTTCGCGAACTCGTCATTTCCCTGTTGCATTTGAAAAATGGTTAGGCCATATAGCGCCCGTCGCCGCAAGACGACGCCCAGCGGTCCAACACACTACCCCGGATCGCGACGGGAATGAGCGGGTGTAGCTCAGGGGTAGAGCACAACCTTGCCAAGGTTGGGGTCGAGGGTTCGAATCCCTTCGCCCGCTCCAGTTCTCTCAAGAAAATCAGACGGTTAATGGTTTTGCTGAGAGAACTGATATTTGCGCTTTCCATTAAGATACCACCGAGATACCACCAATCGCCTTAGTTCGTCGAGAATTGGTGCGACGGACACAGGAATGGCTGGCGATCAGCTGAGCTCTGTCCAGACTAGCTTGGGCTTGACCTTATCTGTCATGTGAGGCTTTTCCACCGATATCAGCCCTTCCGATAAGCGCGTCTTTCTGCAACCCAATCTTTATCGGGAAAGTGCTCCTGGCACCAATAGCTGTTTTGGTCCTTGACCGGCTCATTGCCAAGCATGCCCCAACCATCCCAGCCCTTATTCCGCATGTGCCTAGCATTCGATGCGCTTCGCAAGAGCAACCCGACGGAAGACAGCACGCTTGGGATTGGACTCAAGCCAAATCGCTGAAACTTGATTGAAGCTGGTAGGCCCAGCGATCGGTCGCCACACCGTGCGATCAACGCGCAAAATCTTTGCAAGGCTCTCGCTGACCAGAGTGACGCCCTTGCCGAGTTGAACCTCCATGAAAATAGTGGATTGGCTGACAGCACAATGCCGAACGACCGGCGCCTCCGTCGATGTCGTGATATGCGCCAGAAGATTTGGGTCGAACTGCGCCATATTTTCTCCAGTCGGAATCAGGAGTTGTTCGCCGGCCAGATCTGCTCTCTCTGCATGGATTTTCCCATTATCTCGAACGGGGAGGATCGCCACATTCACCTCTATGGCCCACATCTCGCTCCGGCATGGCTCAACAAGCTGCCCTTGACGGTGGCGTTCCACTACCACAACAGCGAAACGCTCTTCGCAAATGATCCAATTCATTTCGGCTTGACAAGCCGTACGTGGAATATCCGAGACGGCGGCGCCATCGAAATCGACCCTCAATATGCGCCGTCGCTCAGCGTGATGCCTTGGGGACAATGGGAGTGGCCGCTGACGCTGTCTACGCCGGAGCGCGCGGTCCTCGAAATGCTCGACGGCTTGCCACATGAGGCAAGCTTCGAGCAGGCCGACAAATTCTTCGAGAGCCTGACCACCCTCAGGCCACGCCGTCTGCAAACGCTGCTTGCTGACTACAAGAGTATCAAGGTCAAGCGGCTGTTCTTCTTCTTTGCCGATCGTCATCAGCATCCCTGGCGAAAGCATCTGGACAAGGATGTCATCGATCTTGGTCGTGGCAAGCGCTCGCTGGTACCCAGCGGCCGTCTCGATCCGACCTATCTCATAACCGTGCCGGAGGAGTTCCATGGCAATCGATGAGCGCTATCGGAAACAGGCGGCACTGCTCGTGCAAACCATTCCAGCCGTGGCAGCAGAGGACTGCTTTGCGCTCAAGGGCGGCACCGCCATCAATCTCTTCGTCCGCAATATGCCGCGCCTGTCGGTCGATATCGACCTCACTTTTCTGCCGGTGGCATCGCGCGCCTAATCGCTGGCGGCAATTGAGGCAGCACTTCTGCGCATCAAGGATCGCATTTCGCGGACCATCGACGGTGTTCATGTCGCCGAGAGCCGCCACTCCGACGGCACGCTCGCCCGATTGATCGTCTAGCGCGGCCGGACCCAGGTGAAAATCGAGGTGACGCCCGTTCTGCGCGGTTGTGTGTTTGCACCAGAGGAGCGGCCCGTATCCGAACAGGTCGAAGAGAATTTTGGTTTTGCGGAAATGCGGCTCGTCTCTTTCACCGACCTCTATGCCGGAAAGATCATGGCAGCACTTGATCGTCAGCATCCCCGCGGCCTGTTCGACGTGCGGGATCTTCTGACTCACGAAGGCATAAGCGATGACCTCAGGAAAGCGTTCATCGTCTATCCCATCAGCCACGACAGTCCGATCGCCGCCGTCCTTGGGCGGGGGCAGCACGACATTGCAGAGGAATTCCGCCGGAACTTCCAGGGGATGATAGCGGAGACGCTGACGTTGGAAGAGCTACTGGAAGCCCGTCGGGCGTTGGTGGACAGGATCGTTGGCGAGATGCCAACCGCACACCGAGAATTTCTTGTCAGCTTCAAGGTCGGAATGCCAGATTGGGATAAGCTCGGTGTGCCGGGTGCGCCGGAACTGCCCGCCGTAAAATGGAAGCAACTCAATCTCGACAAACTAGGTCCTGTTGACAAAGTCTGTGACTGAGGTGAACTTCTCGCAATGCAGTTTCGCAACATCATTGAGCCTCCCGTTCAGGGGCAAGCATACCG
>NZ_JACHYY010000010.1:0-197332 GCF_014193155.1 Rhizobium sp. BK098
CGGTATGCTTGCCCCTGAACGGGAGGCTCAATGATGTTGCGAAACTGCATTGCGAGAAGTTCACCTCAGTCACAGACTTTGTCAACAGGACCTAGGAAGACGATCGATGATGGCTCGCTTGCAAAGACGTATCACGGTCGCTGCCGAGCGTACCTCCCCAAAGCTCCGTAAATGCGCAACCGGAAGCCCCTAGTGCCGGCCGGATATGAATTGTTTTTGTCCTTTAGACGCGTACATTTGACCGATGCGCGGCAGCCATCAATCACTATGTTCGACTAACCTCCCGAGCGTTAAAGGCAAGGAGATAGCCAAATGTTCATCGCAATCGTCGATTTTACTGTTGAACCTGAAAGCCGCGTCGCAGTCATCGCAAGGCTGCTTCAAGATAGCGATGTTATCCGCACCATGGAAGGAAACCTCGCATTTAGTCCCTATATCGACCCTGTCGATGACGGGGCGGTTCGCATTTGGCACGAATGGCGAGATGTTGAGCATTTCCGCACCTATACGGCGTCGGAAGTGTTTAAGCAGCTCGGCCTTGTGCTGCGCCCATTGATGAAGGCGCCGCCGATTAGCCGACGGATGATGTCCGAAGCTCTTGAGACGATCGCCTGAGGCGCACACTGATGGGCGAAGCAGCCGAAGCTTACAGCGTTTCCCGGCTGTTTCCTCCAGCCGACCGTGCTGAATTGCGTTTCGACCGGCACTACCTGCTTTACTGTACGGCCGGCACGATGCGTCTGGAGGCAGAGGGCAAGGTCTGGTCATTGCCCCCGTCGCGGGCCGCCATTATTGAAGCGGGTCGGAGTATTCATGTGACCTTACCGCAGGCGGTAATGGCTTGTTCAACTCTCTTCGCTCAAACATTCATTCCCGCTCCGGCAGAGGCTCTTACGGTCATCAATGTGACTCCTCTTGCGCGCGAATTAATCCTCGCTTGCCGTGTTTGGACTGATGTCAATAAGCCGCTCAATCCCTATGCGCGGCAACTCTTCGCGACCTTAGCGGCGGTCGTCAGCCAACTCGCCGCTACGCCGTCCAATGCCGCCATGCCGCTACCCCGTTCGAGTGGCGTCGCTGCGGCGATGCGACTGACCGAACAGCGGATGGCCGAAGCGCCGGACTTCGCCTCGATTGCGCGCGACGTCGCAATGACGGAGCGGTCACTTGCTCGGCGTTTCTCGGACGAGATGGGCATGACCTGGCGTCAGACATTGCGCCGGTTGCGCATCATTCGCGCTATGGAACTTCTCGGAGCGAATGATATGACTATCACCGAGGCAGCATATTCGGTCGGCTACGCATCGCTATCGGCGTTCAACGCCGCATTTCTGGAAATCAACGGCCAGACACCGACGGACTTCCGCCTCAGCATCCAGGGCGCTAGCCTTCCGCACGCCTAGCTTGCTCGGGATTCGCACAGATGCCATCACAGTGGCATCAAATCTCCGACTTGATGTCGCCCATGCGGTTCCAGGCGTCGAGGCCGGCGATCTTGTAGGCTTCGGCGAGCGTCGGATAGTTGAAGGTGTTTTCGACGAAATATTCGACGGTGCCTTTGAGGTTCAGCACGGCCTGGCCGATATGCACGAGTTCGGTGGCGCCTTCGCCAACGATGTGGACGCCGAGCAGGCGGCGTGTCTTCAACGAGAAGATCATCTTCAAGAGGCCGGTATCGAGGCCCATGATATGGCCGCGCGACGTCTCGCGGAAGCGGGCGATACCGCATTCATAGGGAATGTGCCGGTCCTTGACCTCTTCCTCGGAGAGGCCGCAGGTGGAAATCTCCGGCACGGCATAGATGCCGTAGGGAAAGTATTTCGGCGGCTCCTTGGCGATCGCGCCGACAGCGACGCGTGCCGCAATGCGACCCTGTTCCATCGAGGTGGACGCAAGGCTCGGGAAGCCGACGACGTCGCCGGCGGCGAAGATATGCGGAACCTTGGTGGCGAAGGTTTCCGGATTGACGTTCAGACGGCCGCGGGCATCGGCCTCGAGGCCGGCAGCGGGGAGATTAAGGGTGTCGGTGGCACCCATGCGGCCGGCGGCAAACAGCACCATGTCAGTGGTCAGACGGCGGCCGTTATCGAGCGTCAGCTCGACCTTGCCGTTCGGCAGGCGCTCCACCTTTTCGGCCTTCTGTCCGAGCAGCAGCTTCATGTTGCGGTCACGAAGCTGATAGGTGAAATCCTCGACGATCTCCTTGTCGATGAAATCGAGCATGGTCGATTTCGGATCGATCAGTGTCACTTGCGTGTCGAGGGCACTGAAGATTGTGGCGTATTCGATGCCGATGACGCCGGCGCCGATGACGACCATCGATCGCGGCAGATCCTGGATATCGAGGAGTTCGTCGCTGTCGAGAACCGTCTTGTCGTCGAACGGCATGTAATCCGGACGGAAAGGCTTGGTGCCGACTGCAAGCAGGATGCTGGCGGCGGACACGGTAACGACCTCGCCATCATCCTTGACGATCTGCATCGTCTGCGGATCGACGAAGCTCGCCTTGCCCCGAATATGCTGGACGCGATTGCGGGCGAACTGATGCTCAAGCACCTCGACCTCGTGGTCGAGAGTGATCAGCAGGCGGCGGCGCAAATCTTCGGCGCTGATTTCCTGCTTGACGCGATAGGCGCGGCCGTAGAAGCCGCGTTCGCGCCAACCCGAAAGGTTCAGCGCCGTTTCGCGTAGCGTCTTGGAGGGGATGGTGCCGGTGTGGACCGAGACGCCGCCGACCCGTTTGCCTTGCTCGACGACGAGCACCTTTTTGCCGAGTTTGGCGGCCTGGATAGCGCCTCTGCGGCCGGCAGGGCCGCTACCCACGACTAGGAGATCGAATTGGTCCATCGGGAAGCCTCGGATGACTGGACTAGGGAATCAATGTCGCAATGCAACATGCACTCCGTCAACCGGTAGCGGCTCAATGTTACAGATTATCTAACGGGAAGTTTGGCGCTCAGGACGCCGAAAGGCCGAGCCAGGGTTCCAGCTTCTCGAAGGTACGGTCCATGGCATAGGCACGGGTGAAGGAGAACGGCAGGTGACCATAGATGATCGACATCTGGCCCTCCGCGGTAGCCTCATTCGTCTTGGCAATGGCGGCAAGGTAAAGTGCCGAGGCTAGGCCGGTTCTGTCGGCTCCGGCCTGGCAATGAATGAGGATCGGCTTCGGCGCATTTCGCATGATATCGACGAGTTGGGCCGCCTGCTCCTGCGTCAGTTCGCGACCCGAAGACATGTGGAAATCGATATGGTCGATGTTGAGCGCTTTCGCCTGAGCGACTTCGGTATCATACCAATGGTGCCCGCTATTGTCGCCGCGCAGGTTGATAATGGTCCTGATGCCGTATTGCTTCTGAAACTCGGCGATGTTGCTGGCCGAGGGCTGCGAGGAGCGGTAGAGCTCGCCGGCGATGACCGGATGGAAATTCGTCGTCCAGAGCATGTGAGCATAGAAGCCGCCGGCGTTTGCCGCGAAACCGATCGAGGCAACGAACGCGCCACGGCCAAAACGGCGAAGGCGAGAGGCAAGTGTCGGCGATGTCTTCTGCATGCGATCTCCGGACCGGGTCGACCACCGAGGCGGATTGGTCAAATCAAAACAGCAGCTTCCGCCAGCAGGCCTGCCGTTGCGATAGCCGCGATCCTTCTGCCAGATGATCCTGACGCTGAACTGAAAAATGGTAACTGACGGGGATTGGCGATTCACAGCCGCTTCGAAAAATCGGAAGCGTCAGCTAATTTAAAAAATAATAAATATATCAAAAGTTTGGGTAGCATTTTTAACTAGAAATCTTAGGAAGCGTTCGGCGATTTCAGATCAATCGCAATGCCCGGAAGCTGACGTGGCCGTTTTTTCCAATGATAACATGGTCGTGAACGGTGATGCCCAAGGGCTTGGCGGTATCGATGATGGTCTTGGTCATCTCGATATCGGCGCGCGAGGGTGTCGGATCGCCGGATGGGTGATTATGCACTAGAATCACCGCCGAGGCGGAGAGTTCGAGTGCGCGTTTGACGACCTCGCGCGGGTAGACCGGCGTATGATCGATGGTGCCGAAGCCCTGCACCTCGTCGGCGATCAGGGCATTGCGCTTGTCGAGAAACAATAGGCGGAATTGCTCGCGGGCTTCATGCGCCATGGCGGCATGGCAATAATCGATGAGCGCCTTCCAGGAGGAGAGCACCGGCTTGCCCGTCAATTCGCTCTTCAGCATGCGCTGTGCGACGCTCGCGACCAGCTTCAGGTCGAGCGCGACCGCATCGCCGACGCCGCTGACCTCGGTCAACAGGCCGACCGGCGCGCCGAATACGCCGCCGAGCGAGCCAAAGCGGGCGAGCAAGGCCTTGGCGATGGGTTTCGTGTCGCGACGCGGGATCAGCCGGAAGAGCAGCAGCTCGAGGATTTCGTAATCGGCCAACGCCGCGTCGCCACCGTCGCGATAGCGATTGCGCAACCGTTCGCGGTGACCATGATAATGGGCTTCGACATTGGGCGGCGCGGATTTGCCAGCCGGGGCGGATTTTGTGGTCTGCGAGGCCGGCTTGACAGTCTGTTGGGGGAAGAACAGCCGCTCGTCGAGCAGCGCAGCCTCTTCCAAAGTCTCCGGCTTCCCGCCTCTTTCGAGGGGCATGTCACCATGTCCGTTGGAAGAAGCGGGCCGTTTCGCCATGAATTATCCCTGCAGCGGCGGCAGGCCGGGGCGGTCGAGGCCGCCGGGCGACAGGGTGAAGATTTCGTAGCCCGTGGCCGTGACGCCGACCGTATGTTCGTATTGTGCTGACAGCGAACGGTCGCGAGTGACGGCGGTCCAGCCATCGCCGAGTACTTTCACATGCGGCTTGCCGAGATTGATCATCGGCTCGATGGTGAAGATCATGCCTTCGCGCAGTTCCGGGCCGTCATTGACCCGGCCGTAATGGAGGATATTCGGCGAGTCATGAAAGAGGCTGCCGACGCCATGGCCGCAGAAGTCGCGCACGACCGAGCAGCGTTCGCCCTCGGCATAGGTCTGGATCGCTTCGCCGATCGCGCCGGTACGGGCACCCGGACGCACGGCGGCAATGCCGCGCATCAGAGATTCATAGGTGACTTCCAGCAGGCGTTCGGCCGAGCGCTTGATTTCGCCGACGGGGTACATGCGGCTGGAATCGCCGTGCCAGCCATCGAGCACGTAGGTCACGTCGATATTGACGATATCGCCGTCGCGCAGCGGCTTGTCATTGGGAATGCCATGGCAGACGACGTGGTTGATCGACGTGCAGGAGGATTTCATGTAGCCGCGGTAGTTCAGCGTCGCGGGATAAGCGCCGTGATCCATGCCGAATTCGAAGACGAAACGGTCGATGACATCGGTGGGCACGCCGGGCCTGACGATCGCGGCGAGTTCATCGAGGCAGCGGGCGGTCAGTTGGCACGCTTTGCGCATTCCGGCAAAGGCGTCCTCTCCATAGATGCGGATGGCCCCCGTATTCTTCGCCGGCGCCGTTGCCGCTTCGATGTAATTCACCATGACTAGCCTTCGATCGAGATCTTAAACTGTTCTAATGCAGCTATGCCGGGTTCGTCTATCGGGATCAACCCGGCAGGCGCGATTTCCGTCGGCGAAACCCTGCATTTCAGCGCATAGACTTCAACCCCACGCGCCAAAGCGCGATGGTAGGCCTTGGCATAGACCGGATCGAGATCACCGCAGATGCGGAAGCGATGGCAATCATTGCGCTGGATCACAAACAACATGACGGCGCGGTAGCCGGCCTCGGCCATGTCGCCGAGTTCTTCCAGATGCTTGGCGCCGCGTGCCGTCGCCGTATCGGGGAACTCTGCAAGACCCGGCTGCCGCATGAAATGGACGTTCTTCACCTCGACATAGGTGGTTGTCCGCAAAGGGTCGGTCAAGAGCAGGTCGATGCGAGAGTTGCGGCCGTAATTCTGCTCGCGTTTGACCATCGTGTACTCCCCGAGATCGGAGACTTGCCCAAGCGCAATCGCTTCCACCGCAATGCGATTTGGCATGGCGGTGTTGACGCCGACCGTGGTGTCGTCGGCTTCGATCAATTCGAAGACATGACGGTATTTTCGCTTCGCGCCCTCGTGCTCGGAGAGCCAGATTCGCGAGCCCGGCGCCGTCAGACCAAGCATCGAGCCGGTATTGGGGCAGGAGCCGGTGATGAAGGTGCCGTCCTCCAGTTCGGCATCGAAGAGGAAGCGCTTGTAGCGGGAAATCAGGCGAGCGGGGACGAGAGGCGAAGGAAATTGCATAATCGGGCGACTGCCTACGCCCGTTCCAGGACGTAGCTGCCGGGGGCTTCTTCCAGCGCATTGAGGGCCTTGCCGCCGGGTTTGCGCGCAGCCGTCATGCGATGATCTTGCTCGAGGATCCAGGCATGCCAATGCGGCCACCAGGAACCAGGCGTCTCCTTTGCCTCCGCGAGCCAATCCTCATAGTCGCCGCCCAACGGGCCGCCTGTCCAGAACTGGTATTTGTGCTTGTCGGGCGGATTGACGACGCCGGCAATGTGACCGGAGCCCGTCACCACGAATTCCACCGGACCGCCGAAACATTGGCTGCCGACGAAGACCGATTTGGCCGGCGCGATATGGTCTTCGCGCGTCGCCAGATTGTAGACGGGGATGCGAACGTCCTTCAGCGACAGCGTCTTGCCGTCGAGCACCATTTTGCCCTGGCTCAATGCATTGTTGAGGTAGCAGTTGCGCAGGTAAAATGAATGGTTGGCCGCGGCCATGCGCGTGGAATCGGCGTTCCAGAATAGAAGATCGAAGGGCATGGGTTCCTGCCCCTTCAGATAGTTGTTGACGAAATAGGGCCAGATCAGTTCGGAGGCGCGCAGCATGTTGAAAGCCGTCGCCATCTTCGAGCCTTCGAGATAGCCGAGCACATTCATCTGCTCTTCGAGCGCTGCGATCTGCTCCTCGTCGACGAAAACCTTCAGATCGCCAGCGAAGGTGAAATCGACCTGCGTCGTCAGGAAGGTAACCGTTCGGATGCGCTTGTTCTTTTCCTTGGCATGGAGGGCAAGCGTCGCCGCGAGCAGCGTGCCGCCGACGCAATAGCCCACGGCGTTGACCTCCTGCTCGCCCGTCGCCTTCTCGATCGTTTCCAAAGCGAAATCGATGCCTTCGCGGGCATAGGAGGTCCAGTCCTTGGCGGCATGCCGCTGATCGGGATTGACCCAGGAGATGACGAAGACCGTGTGACCCTGCTCCACGCACCATTTGATGAAGGATTTCTGTGGGTTGAGATCGAGAATGTAGAATTTGTTGATCCAGGGCGGGCAGATGAGCAGAGGCCGCTTCAATACCTTGTCCGTCGCCGGCTCATACTGGATCACCTGGCAGACATCGCTCTGCGCGATCACCTTGCCTGGCGTAAGCGCCATGTCGCGGCCGACAGCGAATTTCGTCATGTCCGTTTGCCGCAGACGCAGCTCGCCATGGCCGAGGCTGATATCCTCCGCCAGCATCTTCATGCCGCGCACGAGATTCTCGGCATTGGAGGCGATGGTTTCGCGGTAGACCTGCGGATTCGTCGCGATGAAATTGGTCGGCGAGAAGGCGGCAGTGATCTGCTTCGTGTAGAACGCCGCCTTGTGACGTGTGTGTTCATCCAGTCCTTCCGCATCTCCGACCAGCTTTTCAGCCCAGTTCGATGTCAGAAGATAGGTCTGCTTCAGGAAGTCGAAGAAAGGATTCGTCTGCCAGTCCTCATCGGCAAAGCGCCTGTCCTTCACTGGTTCGGCTTCGGCTGACGAATCGCCGCTGAGGCGCTGCATGGTCTTCGTCCACAGGCCGAAACAGCCGGAAAGCAGATGAGTCTGCGCCTCCAGTGTGCGGCGGGGATCGGAAAGCCAGTACTCTCCGACCTTGGAGAGTGTCTTGACCATGTCGGTGAAGGGATCGGCAACCGTATCGACCTTCTCGCCGCGCTCGCGTGGCGCAAGCCAGGCTGAGGCCGCCTTGCCGAGATTTTCCAGCGCACGGGCAAAGTTGACGGCCATCGCTTCGGGATCCCTTACGATGTAAGGCTCGACTGACTTTGGATCAAAGCCGGGAAAGCCGCCATTACCTTCATTCTTGTCCCGCTTGCTGTCGGTCACGCTCATCCTCCCGGCGGCAGCTCGTGTCTTGTTTTCCATTTGTACATCTTGCGGGAAAAGGAATACAAGTCGAATGAAACGCAACCCTGCTCTTGCTTTGCTGCTGCGACAAATTTAACAGTCGCAACCCACAGCAAGGAATAGCGCAGGAAGACAATTATGGGCGGCGGCATGGTGGCAAGACTGAACCGGTATTCCGTACTCTGCGGTGCAATGTGCGGAATTCTCGCATTGACGCTCGCGGGCTGCTCGACGCCCGAGGAAAAGGCGGCCTTCGCCAAGCGCAAGCAGCCGCCTCAGGCTGTCATCGTAAAGCCCGCCAGGGGCACGCCGGTGGTGGAAACCAGCACGCAGCAATATTACAAGGACGGCTATCCTTCCTTCAATGCGCCGCCGACCGCTGCAAACGTCCAGATCAACGATCAGCAGGCTGGCGATCTGGTCAAGCAGCTGACGGCACTTGGATCGCAGCGTAAGGCTGGCACGATCTCCGAGGCCGAGTACCAGAGGCGTGTTGCCGAAATGCGCAAGCTCGCTGCCGAACATGGCCAGGATACGCTGCAGGAAATTCAAAAAGAGGGCGGCACGCCGCCGGCACAGACGCAGAATTAGCCTTGCGTTTCAGGCGATTTGGCCGCAAAGCGTTCGGATAGGCCGAATTTGGATGTATCTGACCGGCGGATTGTATTTTGCGTGCATAAGCGCCCAAGATTCACCTTATCTTTCGAGATAGCATGAATACGGCGCCGCGAGTCCCAAGTTCGTATCGCGGCTGGCCGGGAGATCAACGAACTTCAGCGCGGTTTTGAGGGCCGCTGTCCCATGGGGAAAGAAATGGAAGAGTTTCATAAAGTCCGGCGTTTGCCGCCCTACGTTTTCGAACAGGTCAATCGTTTGAAAGCGAGCGCGCGAGCGGGCGGGGCGGACATTATCGACCTCGGCATGGGCAATCCAGATCTTCCAACCCCCAAGGCGATTGTCGACAAGCTGTGCGAAGTGGTTCAGGACCCGCGCACGCATCGCTATTCCTCCTCCAAGGGCATTCCGGGCCTTCGCCGTGCGCAGGCCGCCTATTATGCCCGCCGTTTCGGCGTGAAGCTCAATCCGGATACGCAGGTGGTCGCCACCCTCGGCTCCAAGGAAGGCTTCGCCAACATGGCGCAGGCGATCACGGCGCCGGGCGACGTCATCCTCTGCCCGAACCCGACCTATCCGATCCACGCCTTCGGTTTCCTGATGGCCGGCGGCGTCATCCGTTCGATCCCGGTCGAGCCGGACGATAGCTTCTTCCCGCCGCTGGAACGGGCCGTGCGCCACTCGATCCCCAAGCCACTGGCTCTGATTCTGAATTACCCGTCAAACCCGACGGCCTATGTCGCGACGCTCGATTTCTACAAGGAAGTCGTCGCTTTCGCGAAGAAGCACGACATCATCGTGCTCTCGGATCTGGCCTATTCGGAAATCTACTTCGACGATGCGCCGCCGCCGTCGGTGCTGGAGGTTCCAGGCGCCATCGACGTAACGGTTGAATTCACCTCGATGTCGAAGACCTTCTCCATGCCCGGCTGGCGCATGGGGTTTGCCGTCGGCAACGAGCGGCTGATTGCGGCGTTGACGCGTGTGAAGTCCTACCTCGATTACGGCGCCTTCACGCCGATCCAGGTGGCGGCGACGCATGCGCTGAACGGTGATGGCTCCGACATCGCCGAAGTGCGCAACATCTACAAGCGTCGCCGCGACGTTCTGGTGGACAGCTTCGGCAAAGCCGGCTTCGACGTGCCGCCGCCGGCGGCGACGATGTTTGCCTGGGCGAAGATCCCGGAAAAATTCCGTCATCTTGGCTCGCTGGAATTCTCCAAGCTTCTGGTCGAGAAGGCTGACATTGCGGTCGCTCCGGGCATCGGCTTTGGCGAGCAGGGCGACGATTACGTGCGCATAGCGCTTGTTGAAAACGAGCATCGCATCCGTCAGGCGGCGCGCAATCTAAAGCGCTTCCTCTCCACCGCGGACGAGACGATGCACAATGTCATTTCGCTGAACGCTCATCGTTCATAATATCGTGCGGCAGCCGTTTCCGCGGCTGCCGTCCCAATACTGATCAGGAATTTTCCATGGCAGATGCCCTCAAAATCGGCATTGCGGGCTTGGGTACCGTTGGTGCCTCGCTCGTCCGCATCATCCAGAGCCGCGCTAACGAGCTTGCCGTTACCTGCGGTCGTCCCGTCAAGATCGTCGCCGTCACGGCGCGCGATCGCACGCGGGATCGCGGCATCGATCTAACGGGCATCGAATGGTTCGGCGGTCCGGTCGATCTGGCGCAGAAGGCCGATATCGACGTCTTCGTCGAGCTGATCGGCGGTTCCGAGGGCGCGGCCAATGCAGCTGTGCGCGCGGCGCTTGCACGCGGCCTGCATGTCGTCACCGCCAACAAGGCGCTGCTTGCCTATCACGGTGTCGAACTCGCGCAGATCGCCGAAGAGAAGGGCGCTTTGCTGAATTTCGAAGCGGCCGTTGCCGGGGGCATTCCGGTCATCAAGGCGCTGCGCGAATCCCTGACCGGCAATACGATTTCGCGCGTCTACGGCATCATGAACGGAACCTGCAACTACATCCTGACCCGGATGGAGAAAGAAGGCCTGTCCTTTGCTGATTGCTTAAAGGAAGCACAGCGTCTGGGTTATGCGGAGGCGAATCCGGCTTTCGACATCGAGGGCAATGACACGGCCCACAAGCTTGCCATCCTGACGACGCTCGCCTTCGGCAATCGCATCGCGGCCGATGATATCTACCTTGAGGGCATAACCAACGTCTCCATCGAGGATATTCGCGCCGCCGCCGATCTCGGCTACCGCATCAAGCTGCTCGGCGTCGCCCAGCGCACCGAAAGCGGCATCGAGCAGCGTGTGCATCCGACCATGGTGCCGCTCGATTCGGTCATCGCCCAAGTCGATGGCGTCACCAATGCCGTGGCGATCGAATCCGATATCCTTGGCGAATTGCTGATGGTCGGCCCCGGCGCCGGCGGCAATGCGACGGCCTCGTCCGTCCTCGGTGACATCGCCGATATCGCCAAGAGCCGCCCGGGCGAGCAGCGTGTACCTGTGCTTGGTCATCCGGCCAAGGCGCTGGAGCCTTACCGCAAGGCGCAGATGCAGAGCCATGAAGGCGGCTATTTCATCCGCCTCACCGTTCTCGACCGTACCGGCGTCTTCGCTAGCGTGGCGACCCGCATGGCGGAAAACCATATTTCGCTCGAATCGATCGTCCAGCGCTCGAAGCAGCATCTGGCACCTTCCGATCACCAGACGATCATCCTCG
This sequence comes from Rhizobium sp. BK098, assembly GCF_014193155.1. Taxonomy (NCBI): domain Bacteria; kingdom Pseudomonadati; phylum Pseudomonadota; class Alphaproteobacteria; order Hyphomicrobiales; family Rhizobiaceae; genus Rhizobium; species Rhizobium sp. BK098. Next base: position 11,437 of record NZ_JACHYY010000010.1, read on the forward strand.
TCACCCATGCGACGACGGAGGATTCGGTGCGTAAGGCGGTTGCCTCGATCAAGAACGAGGGCTATCTCGTCGGCGAGCCGCAGGTTATTCGCATCGAACGGCCGAAAGAATAGTCTGATCAGCGGCGGCGTGCCTCAAAGGGACGCCGCACTCAAATTCCGGGAGAGATGGTGGAGCAACCGGTCGATCCAGTTCAGCGGGCATTTCTGGGTGTCGAGCGCTCGGTATCAGGCAATCGCTGGGTGTCCCGACTCGACCAGGCCGGCCAGAACAGGGCGCTCGCCATCGCGCAGACGCACGGCCTGCCGGAACTGATTGCCCGCGTGCTTGCCGGCCGCGGCGTCGGGCAGGACGAAGCCATGGCCTTCCTCGATCCGACCATCCGCGGCCTGATGCCGGATCCACATCTATTGACCGATTGCGAAAGGGCCGCGCGACGCCTCCTGCTTGCGATCAGTAAGGGCGAGACCGTTGCGATCTTCGGCGACTATGATGTCGACGGCGCTGCCTCCTCGGCGCTGCTCTATCGCTTCCTCACCCATTTCGGCGCGCCGGCCAGCATCTATATTCCCGATCGCATCTTCGAAGGCTACGGGCCTAATCCGACAGCTATCGGCCAGCTCATCGATAATGGCGCGACGCTGATCGTGACGGTCGATTGCGGCTCCACCAGCTTCGAATCGCTTGAAGTGGCGAAGGCACGCGGTATCGATGTCGTCGTCATCGATCACCACCAGGTGGCGCATGAGCTGCCTCCATGCCATGCGCTGGTCAATCCGAACCGTGAAGACGATCTTTCGGGGCAGGGGCATCTCTGCGCCGCCGGGGTGGTTTTCATGGTTCTTGTCGCGGCGCTGCGGCTGCTGCGCGAGGCGGGTGATTCCCGCGTGCGATCCATTGACCTGCTTGCCTGGCTCGATATCGTCGCGCTCGCGACCGTCTGCGATGTCGTGCCGCTGAAGGGCTTGAACCGCGCCTATGTCGTCAAAGGGCTGATCGCTGCCCGCCATCAGGGCAATCTCGGGCTCGCAGCGCTCTTTCGCAAGGCGGGCCTCAATGGTCCCGTCACGCCCTATCATTTCGGCTTCCTGATTGGTCCGCGCATTAATGCCGGCGGCCGTATCGGCGATGCCGCTCTTGGCGCACGCCTGCTGACGCTGGCCGATGGGGGCGAAGCCGACACGATCGCTGCGAAGCTCGACGAACTCAATCGCGAGAGACAGGCCATGGAAGCCGCCATGCTGCAGGAGGCGGCGGCCGAGGCGCTGGCGGAATATGGCAATGGCGATGGCGCCTCCGTCATCATCACAGCGCGCGAGAACTGGCATCCGGGTATCGTCGGTCTGATTGCCTCACGATTGAAGGACAAGTTCCGCCGGCCGGCCTTTGCTATCGCCTTTGATCCTATGGGCAAGGGCACAGGCTCCGGTCGCTCCATCAACGGCTTCGACATGGGTCGCATGGTGCGCGCAGCCGTTGATGCCGGTCTGCTGGTCAAAGGCGGCGGCCATGCGATGGCTGCCGGCCTGACGGTGGAGCGAAGCAATCTCGGAAAGCTGCGGGCCTTCTTCACGGAGAAGGCGGAGAAACAGGTAGCAGGGCTTGTTGCCAACGAAACGTTGAAGATCGACGGTGCGCTCGGCGCAAGCGGCGCGACCGTGGAGCTGATCGATAGGCTGGAGACAGCTGGTCCCTATGGCTCGGGCCATCCACAGCCCGTCTTCGCCCTTCCGAGCCACCGCCTGCGCGATTCTCGTCTTGTCGGCCAGTCGCACATCAAGATCACGCTGGAGGCGCAGGACGGCGGCCGAGTGGATGGCATCGCCTTCCGTGCGGCTGAGACGCCTCTGGGTGAGCTGCTGATGTCGTCGCGCGGCGCGCAGATCCACGTCGCCGGCACGCTTGGCGCCGATCACTGGCAGGGCAGCCGCCGCGTACAGCTGCGGGTCACGGATGCGGCGAAAGCTCCGTAATGCAGATTACGCCAGATACGCGTCTGCCGTGATCTGCGTTTAGCGAGCAGAAACATCAATTTAAGGGGAGAGGCAGTGGCACGCCCTAGGGGAGTCGAACCCCTCTTTACAGAATGAAAATCTGTCGTCCTAACCGATAGACGAAGGGCGCGTGCTGTGGCGCCCTTATAGTCAGCACCTTTCATTCCCGCAAGCGGAAAAACGAGAAAAATCGCAGAAAAATCCATGACTAGGCGAAGAATTTTTCGGGGAACTGTGGAAAACGTCGAGCCGCGCGATTGGTACGCCCTAGGGGAGTCGAACCCCTCTTTACAGAATGAGAATCTGTCGTCCTAACCGATAGACGAAGGGCGCATGCTGCGCGGTGTAAATAGGAATAGCCTATTGCGTCCGCAAGCGGTAGCTAAAATGATTGGCTGTGGGGGAAGAACAACAGTGGCACGCCCTAGGGGAGTCGAACCCCTCTTTACAGAATGAAAATCTGTCGTCCTAACCGATAGACGAAGGGCGCGTTCAGCTGTTGTGTGGCGCGCTTATAGCGGGGTGATTTCATTCCCGCAAGCGGCAATTTTGCTTTTTTGTGGAAAAAATGACAGATGAGTGAAACTGCCGCCGACGCTGAATAAGCAAGCCTTAACAGGCTCTTGCCAGTGACAGTGAAGAATCCTTTGAAACGTAGGCTCTTTATTGCCCGGTCGCGCTTTGCACCGGCTGCACCAGCAGCTTGCCGTTCTGCGGCTGGTTCTTCGAGGCGATGAATTGCGCGAGGGCGGCCGCTTGTCTGCCGTTCAACTCATGGACATTCGGGCTCGGCGTTGCTGCCGCTCCGGACGCCGTTACCTGGGCAATCGGCTGTGGCGAACCCGCAGCCGGCGAGGTTGCATTGCGGATGACGGGCGGTGGCAGCATGTCTGCCGAGGTGCGGCCGTTCGGCGCGGCGGTATCCATCGCCTGCGGTGCCCCTGCCTGCATTGCCGTTGGCGGTGTGCTGTAGACACTGCGCATCATCGGCGTAATGGGCTGAGCTCCGTTGGCTCCGGCCTTGGCAAGCGTCCCATCCGGATTGACGGCAATGGGCGGCGGTGCGGAAAAGATGCTGCTTCTGCTCGCATTGACGCCGGTCGGCTGCGTGACCAGGCCCGCAATACCGGTTTGCCCCTCGGGGGGAGTTTCCACAGGCGCCGGATAGAGCGCCTGATTCTGCTGCGCGACGATCTGCTGGCGCGTGCCGTTGACGCTATGCACCAGCGGGTCGCGATAGGCGAGGTCGGCGTTGCGTCGCCGGGCGTCGGCCTTATTGTTCATATCGGTCGCGAGTTGTTCGGCTGCCGTCGGTTGAACAGCGGGCGCAATGTCTGATGTCTCGGTCGGCTTTTGACCCTTGGTCGCGCAGCCCGCAATCATCACAAATGAGGCAAGAACGGCAATTGTGCTTGCTAGCTTCTTCCTGCCGTATAAAATCTGCTGATCGCACATAGGACGTTCCCTGCAAAAGGTTTGCATCGGAACGGCCTCCTGCGAGGGACGATGATATCGCACGCGCCGACTGGGAACGATGACCGCGCGATATCCGATGCATGATGCTTCGAGTCGTCCAAGCATGCCGGAGGATGGGCATGGGCGGCAAGCGCGAAACGGATGGCTCCGCGCGTGCCGTAAGCCTCGCGAAAGCTTGGGCCTTACCAGGAGCCGGTATTGGCCATGGAAGCCCAGGGCTCGGTCGAGGGAAGATTGGCGCCCTTCTGCAGGATCTCGATCGAAATGCCGTCCGGAGAGCGCACGAAAGCCATGTGACCATCGCGGGGCGGGCGGTTGATCGTGATGCCGTTGTCCATCAGCTTCTGGCAGGTCGCATAGATATCGTCGACCTCGTAGGCGAGGTGGCCGAAATTGCGTCCTCCGCTATATTCTTCCGGGTCCCAGTTATAGGTCAGTTCCAGGCTGGGGGCGCCGTTGCTGCGGGATGATTCGGCATCCCCGTCGGCCGCAAGGAAAACGAGCGTATAGCGGCCTTTCTCGTTTTCGTAGCGGCGGGTTTCGATAAGCCCGAATAGGGTGCTATAAAAATGCAACGAGGCGTCGAGATCGGTGACGCGGACCATCGTATGGAGATAACGCATTCTATTTCCTCTCTTAATGTTGAGCTGGACGGATCTTCGATCGCGGCACCAGCTTCGCGCAAGTCTTGGAGCAATAATCTTAGGGTGGGAATAAACGAAAACTAGGACTTGCGCTTTTCCGTTACCAAGATGTTAATCTTGATATCAGGGAATCAGTTAACCGTAACAGTGTGACGCGTAATCGAGGGCTGACTAGGATGGGTGACAGAATTTCATCGAAGGGAGTTGTCGACTTCGAGGAGATGTCCGGCGATACCGTCGAGCTCATCGAAATCTCAGGCGTCGTCAAGTGGTTCGATGTCGCCAAGGGCTTCGGTTTTATCGTGCCTGACAATGGCATGCAGGACGTATTGCTGCATGTGACGTGTCTGCGCCGTGACGGTTATCAGACGATTCTCGAAGGAACTCGCATTGTTGCGCTGATTCAGCGCCGCGAGCGCGGCTACCAGGCCTTCAAGATCCTCTCCATGGACCAATCGACGGCGGTACATCCCTCGCAGATGCCGCCTGTCCGCACACATGTGCAGGTGACGGCGACAAGCGGCCTTGAGCGCGCGCTGGTCAAGTGGTTCAACCGCACCAAGGGTTTTGGTTTCCTGACGCGCGGCGAGGGCACCGAGGATATCTTCGTGCACATGGAAACGCTGCGCCGCTTCGGTCTCGCCGAGCTTCGGCCGGGGCAGGTGGTGCTCGTTCGCTTCGGACCGGGCGAGAAAGGCCTGATGGCGGCCGAAATCCACCCGGATGCGCCGAGCCCGGTGACACGGCCGCACTGATATGAGCAAAGCTGGTTTTTCCGGAATTTTGAAAAGCGCCATTTTGGCGCTTTTTCTCGTTGGGGCCGTAATCCCGGTGTCCTTTGCGGGACAAACTGTGGGCCGGCAGTCGATGGCTTTCGATTCGGAACCGCTTTCAATCGCATCGCCCAAGGGCCAGACGCATAAATTTAGCGTGGAACTGGCCCTGACGCCGCCACAGCTCGAACTCGGCCTGATGTATCGCGACAGCATGCCGGCCGATCATGGCATGCTGTTCGATTTCGGCACGTCGCGGCCCGTCATGATGTGGATGAAGAACACCAAGTTGCCGCTCGATATGCTGTTTCTGGATCAAAACGGTGTCGTCACTCATATCCAGGAAAACGCCGTGCCCTATTCCGAAGCGATCATCAGCTCCGGTGGGCCGGTTGCCTATGTCATCGAGCTGAACGCCGGCATTGTTCGCAAACTCGGCCTTGCCGTTGGCGATACGGTGACGAGTGCCACCATTTCAAGAAAGCTCGGCAAGTAAATTTTCACCGGGGAAGATGTGCCGGCCGAGATTTTACCTGTTGCAGCGGGGAGATGAACCGTGTATCTCCCCACTCGTTCCGCAGGATCAAGCGTTCGGCGGAAATCAACTGATGATCCCGTTTGGGTCATGCTGACGGTACGGAGTGTAGCGCAGTCTGGTAGCGCATCTGGTTTGGGACCAGAGGGTCGGGAGTTCGAATCTCTCCACTCCGACCATTTAATACCCCCTCATAGAAGTCGTTGAATTCGTCCTGATAGGGGCTGCCTTTTCGCTTGAAAACAAAGGAATTCGCGGCTAAGCAAAAGTCGTGTTCGCGTGACCTGCAACGGATCGCGCTAAGCAAGAGAAGCAAGAAGGCGGATCATTCCCGCTTGATTCGGAGGCGCTGCAGCAATGCCTGCCAAGATTTATCGTCCTGCAAAAACCGCTATGCAATCCGGCAAGGCCAAAACCAATATCTGGGTTCTGGAGTTCGATCAGGAAACGCCGCGCAAGATTGATCCGATCATGGGCTATACCTCCTCAGGCGATATGCGCCAGCAGCTCAAGCTGACCTTCGAGACGCAGGAGCAGGCGGAAGACTACGCCAAGCGCAACGGCATCGATTACCGCGTCGTCCCGCCGAAGGATCCTATCCGGCAGACGTTGTCTTATTCCGACAACTTCCGCTTCAACCGCATCCAGCCCTGGACTCACTGAAGCCAGGCACTTATTGAACGCCGCCCATTGAGTTTGGCGGCGGTTTCAGGCATGTGTTGCCCGCCGCACTTAAGGTGCGGCCAGGCCTTACGGCCCCTTAGCTCAGCTGGATAGAGCACTTGCCTTCTAAGCATGTGGTCGCAGGTTCGAATCCTGCAGGGGTCGCCATTTTCCATATGGAAATCAATCATTCAGACTGATTTGTTAAAGCATGCGACTAATTATGCGACCGTAGAAATGTGCGACAAGATCGCACGAAATATCGCACAGAAGTCGCACGCTTTTGCGCGCACTATGGCGTGGGCAAATCACCATTTGCCGATCGCCGCCTTCCCGAATTGCGGCACGCGCTCGCCAGGCAGGACGTAGATGACGCGGATCTCGCGGCAGCCGCACCGAGGGCAGCGAAGACGTTTCCCTATATCGGCAAGCGGGAAATCGCGGCCGCGCGTCGAGACGAGTGTCATCATGTCCAGCTCATAGCTCCAATCGCATTTGGTCGATCCTCGGCCCTGATCGACGCGACCGTGCATGCATCGGGCGACCAGGCGCCAGTCTAAATTCCATGCTTGTCCCAATGTCTCGACCATGGAGGATCGATAACAGAACAAAATAAGAACATCAATTGACTCGAGGATGCGCCGGCTGGCATGATAACAACAGAAGACGGAGGACTTTTCATGTGCGGACGCGTTTTTATCCGATCCGATTTCGAGACGTTGCTACGAAATTTCGGCTTTGCCAGGCAGGACGAGATCTTGCGGATGGGCAATCAGTTTCCCCGGCTCAATGGCGCACCCAGCCTTGACTACCCGATTATCATCAAGGACGAGGACAGATCCGGAAAGGTCGGGCCGGTTTTCATCAGCGCCAAATGGGGCCTGGTTCCGTCCTGGATGAAGCCGCCACTCAATCCACAGATAAATGCCAGGGCTGACACCATCAAAACTAAACCGATGTTCCGATCGGCCTACCGGTCGCGGCGCTGCCTTGTGCCCGTCGACGGCTATTTCGAATGGCAGGCTTTGGATCCGAAGGGCAAGAAGAAGCAGCCCTATGCGATCAGCCTGAAGAGCGACAAGCCATTTGCCATGGCCGGCATATGGGAGACCTGGCGGGATCCGGAAACCGATCTCACCATCAGGACGTTTGCGATCGTGACGACAGAGGCCAACGAGATGATGTCTCGCATTCATGACCGAATGCCGGTGATCCTGAAGCCGGAGGACTACGATCGCTGGCTATCTGACGAACCGGATCCGGCCGACCTGTTGGCGCAATATCCTAGCGACGAGATGAAAATGTGGCCCGTGACAAGAGACATGGGCAAGGCGAGCTATCAGGCTGCGGATGTTCTGAACGAGATCGATCCGGATCCGGAGCCCGATCTATTCTAAGGCGCAGATCAGCGGCCGGTCGAGCTTTGCCGGTCCTGCCGCTGCAGGATCTCGCGAACGACCTTTACGTCGCCCGTCAGCTCATTGACGTTTGAGCTGAGATCCTTGATCGAGGCGAGCACCGTTCCGACATTCTGCTCGTTGGTGCCCATGCGGTAGGTCAGCGCCTTTACGTCGCCTTCGCCGACGGCCTGCTTATCCTCGACCGTCTTCAGCCGCTGGTCGAAGCGCGCGGCGTTTGCCTCGCTCTGGACAATGTAGTCCTTTCGCCAGTTCTGCAGATCCTCGACATCGCGGCTCTTGTTTGCCGTCACCCAAATGCACATGCCGACGCTCGAGGCTATCGATAGTACGCCGACGGCGATCCCGACGTAGGTGTTGAGATTGACCCCCATCTTCCTTGCACGTTCCCTGATCTGCATGGCATCGTCTCCGTTCTCTTCCGTCACGGCGCGCCTTCACTTCCTGCACATAGGATCCTTGCCGCACTGGATATTGTGCGCGGCAACTTCCTTCACAAACGGCCGATCGTTGGCAAAGATGAAAGCGCGGGTCGCCGAGCTGGGATGCAAGGCCGCATAGCCGGCGCCATCACTCGCACCGGCCATCGCGCAGCTCGCCGCCAATAGCGCGACACAGATCAGCGTCAGACATGTCCTTAACCTTGGCATCCGTCGCGCTCCTTTCCTTGAGCTGATTGAAGGTGGCCTGCCTTGCGTCCGCCTCGGCGATCGCGCGGCCGTCCGATCGGCCCCTGAGATAGAGGCCGCCGGCGATCGCCACGACGGCCAGGCCGATGACGATCGGCAACCAGTTCTTTTTCAGGAAGAGGACGAGGAGCGCCGGCATCAACCTTGCTCCACAGTCTTCGTCGACTTAAACCAGCCGTAGAGCGCGTAGCACGTTAATCCGACGCCGATGATCGCCGCGACGCCAAGAAGCGCCTGTGAGGCAATGTCGGCGGCGTGAACGCCGGTTCCGGTGAGGTTCGCCGCCGCGTCGGATATCTGGCCGCGCATCGTCGTCACCAGGGCGACCGGCGCCATGGCCTTGGCAGCCTTCTGAACGGCCGGCACTTGCGAGACGGGCAGGGCGCCAGGCTTCTCGCTCGGCGTCACCTGGTAGGCCTTCAAGGCGGCCTGAACTTCCGGGCCGGCAACGCCGTCGACCGTAAGACCCTTTGCCATCTGGAAGTTCCGGACAGCATCGCGGGTAGCGGGACCATAATCGCCATCGACCTGGATCGACGCGCCGGCGCGCACGAGCAGCGCCTGCAGCTCGCGGACGCCGGCACCGGACGAGCCTAGGCGCAGCATGCCGGATGCCGGCGAGATCGACGGGCGGCCACCATAGGCCGCAAAGGCGCGGGCAAGTTTGTTGTCGTAGTCATTGGCCTTATAGTTCGGCCCATTGTAGCCACGCGCGAAGCCGGCCCAATCCTGCCGCTTGATGTCGTCGACCAGGCCGTTGCGCTCGATAAAGCGCACCATGATTTCAACCTGGTTGCCGACGCCCGCTTTGACGAAGGCCAAGAATTCCTCGGCCGAGGAGAAGTTCAGCGACTTCCAATGCGCGCCCATGACCTGGCCGACGCCCCAGCTGCACGACATGATGGCGGCCGCTTTGTCGATATCGCACATGCGCGAAAACATCTTGTAGCGGTCGGCCTGGCTGGCAGGGTTCTTGACCTTGCCCGCAATTGGCGAGGCGAGGCCGGCGGCGCGGGCTGCCGCCTGTTTATCGGCCGGCACCAGGCGATCGAAGTAGTGGCCTTCGATCCGGATCAACGGCAGCTCGACGCCGTTTACGTTGGTGGAGGCAATGCCGTCGCTCTCCGTATCGACGACGGCGGAGAGGGCGGCAGGCTCGATATTGTGATCTATGGCGACCGATCGGATTGCGGCGAGGATAGTTGCGTTGAACATGAACGGCTCCAGCGGTGATTGGAGCCGAGTTTAGGACCGCAAGGATAGGGTCAAATGCGCAGGCAAGTGTCCGCTAGGAAATGCCGAAGCCCAATGTTTCATTGGCGGCGCCGGTCAAACGATCGCCGGTCAAACGCCGGTACAATTCGGCGAACCGCAGACTTCCCTTGGCGAAGGAGATCGTGAAGTGACTGGCACCCATATCCGCCGGCCAGATCGTGGTTCCAGGAGCAATCGCAACAATGCGGCGTACCGCATCCAGATCAGGATCAAAGTTGAGATCGACGACCAACGTGATCTGCCCGGAAACATCTTCGCGCAAAATGGCCGAACGATAACCTTCCTCGCGCTTGAACGCGTTGGCGTAGCGGCCGTCGCCGTCCTCCGGATCGATCGAATATTGCGGTGAAAGCGCGAGAACATGAGTGGCGCCAAAGGCACGACTATGCTTCAGGGCCCCATAGCCGCCCATCGAAAAGCCGTATGCCATTCTGATCGGAAAACGGTCCGTGAAACGGCGCGACAGCTCAGCAAGAGCGCGAACGGAGGACGGAAACCAGTTGTTGCTTTTTGCCGTGATGCCGAGGGCGGCGACACCCAGCTTGCTAAATGTCTGATATCCGAAAAACGGCGCGACCTCGAGATGGAAATCCATATAGGAAAAACTGAGGATGCAGCCGTTGCTATCGGCATCCTGAAACAGGATGCGACAGTCATCGTTTTCCGCGACTACGATCATCTACACTCCCCCAAGAGTAGTATTTAGCTTACCTGTACATAATACAGGTAGGGCAATGCAACCCTTCGGGGATTAAGTACGATCAGAATTTTCAACGAGCACTATATAAATAAGACCTACGTCACCGAGACGACACACCAGCGCTTCGCCGTACCGTTGTACTCCAAGGTCAGGCAAGTGTTTGTCGTCACGTTGAGCGATGCCGCACCACCCGGCAGTCGGATACCGCCGTCCTCGCTGGCGGCAAAAATGGTGATCGCGTTCTCGAAGAACAACCTAACCCGCCCGGGACGCGGCCCGTAAATGCCCGCAAGATTGTTGCTGCCCGTCACAAAGAACGTCTCAACCTCACCGCCATTGTAGGCTGGAAGATTTAGAGGGTTTCCGCTAGCGACGCCCAACAGAGCTGGATGATTATCGAAATATCCCGAACCGGCGCTCTGATCAGTGTTAAGCTTGACGTCAACCAGGTTGGCGCTGCTGAGCGCTGGCAATTTAACTGCGGGCACGCCACTGCTGTTTCTAGCCGCACCAAAATGAGTTGCCTTGCCCCTAATGATGGATTTGGTGTTTGGCGCAGATAGGAACCGCACCGGAGTTCCGGTGCAGTTTTCGATGGTCGTGTTCGGGGCAATCAAGCCGCCGCCATCAATCTGAATTGCATCGCCGTAGGTATTGCGGATCGCAAGGGTAGCGATCTGCGAAACTCTACCAGCATTGCCAACTATTTTCAGCCCGGTTTCCACAGACCAAATTTGCAGATTGCCGATCTGGCTGGGATCATAGTCAACGGCGCGCGGGACCGTAGGGTCTGTGTCAGCGTGCAAGAGTGCACCGATCACCCCGGATCCGCCGCCAGTATTATAGGTTGTGGTTGTCGGATAATCGACAGTGATATCACCAATCATCCAGCTTGCGGTATTGGCGTCGATCCCCGTCTTATAGCCAAAGATCTCTGCCGACATGATTTTGGTGCCGTCGGCACGATCGACCAGTTTCAAACCAGTACCTGGCCGGCGGTCCTTCCGCGGATCATAGCTTTCGCCCGGCGCCGGGTTGCCCGCATAGGCCTGGGTGACGAAGCAGAATGCTCGGATTTTATCAATAAAAGCGGTATCGTAAGAACCGCTAAGGTAGAAGGCATTTACGGCGTCCACATAGACGCGATCAAGAACGATGCGCCCAGGTCCATTGAGACCGCGATCATTCAAAGAGCGGACGCCATAGAGGAAGCCAAGCGACATGACATTGCGAACGACTTGATCGTTGCCGTAGCCGAGCGTTATGCCGGCGCCTGCCCAGCTCGAGAAGTCGCCCTGATCAGCGTTGAATACAAGGCCGCGACGATAAACCAAAGAGTTCTCGATGACGGCGCCGTTGTCGAGCCGGATCGTTGCTCCGCCACCCAGAATAAAAGTTGAACCGATATTGGCATAGTTGAAGCTGGCACCGGTTGCATCATTCGGGTTGAGCGAGCCACGGATCTTCTGGCCGAAGTTTAAGGCAAGGTTCTGATCAAGACGGATCTTGGATGACTGCGGCAGCTTCATAACGAAGCCGCTTGCGGCGTGCTCCGCCTGAAGAGCAAGCACAGTGACGGAGCTATCTGTCGCGCCAACTGTGTCGAGGCCAGGAATGTTGCTAAGCTCGATTTCCTTTTCGTAGACGAGGTTTTCGAAAGGTTTTCGCAGCCACCAGCGACCATCGCCCGAGCGGAATTTTCCGACGGCGTCGATCGTCGCGCCGGGGTCGCTATCGATCTTGACAAACCGCCCGCCAAGTCCGTCGCCGGCCGATGACTTGCCATTCACCTGAACCGCGATGATGCCGGCGGGGACATTGATCGCCGGCATGCCATCGATCGTTGAATAGACAGGTACATTGCCCTGGCTGATCGCGTCGGATGCATAGCCTTCGGCGAGATCGCGCGCCGCCTCGGCGCGATCTGCCTCAGCTACGATATCAGGACCCTCGACAAGCCGATCACCTTGTTTCATGAGCGTGCGGCCATCGGCAATACCGCCGTCGATCGTCATACCGTCTTCGCCGAAGTCCGACATGACCGTGCGGCCGAGGTCGCGCCGCACTTCCTGTTGCACCGTCGCTTGCTTGGAAAGCTCCTTTTCAAGCGCGTACATGCCGATCTTGGTGCCATTGTCGACACCGGCGGTTCGCTCCGCCAGGCGAGCAGAGCGGACGACGATCGCCGTCGTGGCAGGCTGGCCGACCGAGAACGTCACGGAGAAGTCGTCAAGAGGCTGATTGTTGAGTTTGATGACGGCGACGGCTTGCTTGCTGAAGGCCGTCTCGTATGCCGTCTTCGTCCAGACCTCGACGTCATCAATGTCGAAGATCTTGAAATTGAAACCGGAATAGGTCGCGCCGCCGTTGCCGACAAAGACGTCAGTCTGCCGGAGCTGCCTCGGAATAGGGAAAGGTTCGGTCATGGCGCGTCCCCACTGCTGGAATTGCAGCAGGATCGCAGCAGCTCGCGATGGTTCAGTGCGGCGCTACGGCGTGCCGAGCGCCGTCGAGAGGTTCGGCAGCCTGGCCGGCGTCAATTCGCCGGGTTTCCACCACCAGGTGCTCTTGCCGGCCTGCGCCTTGAAGCTCTTGTCAGCGTCCGGATCCACGGCCCATTGCAGATTGTCGACGAACATTCGCCGGTACCAGGCACGGGTGAGGGGATGCGATGAGAGGATTGGCATGTAGCGGCCGACATATTTCACCGCGGCGCGGCCCGCCTGCGGGCGATCCTTGCCTTCGGCCGGCTTGCCGCCGAACAGGTTGACGTTGGCGGCGCCCATGATCTCCTGGATGGTGCGCAGCGTCAGATCCATGCTGTCGCCGATGAAGGCGCCGCCGATGCCGCCGAGCGTCTGCGCGAAATTCTGGCCGTAGCGGTTCTCCGCCTTGTCGATGAAATCGGCAAAGAGGCCGCCGCCGCCGCCCTTGACGAAGGCTTTAAGCCAGAAGGGAAACGAACGCATATCTTCCGGATCCTTGCCGTTGAGCACGTTCAGCACCTGGACGTAGAAGGCGGCGCCGATCGTCAGCGGCACGGCCATGGCGCCGAAGTAATAGGCACCTCGAGCAACACGGCCGGAGCTGGATTTTGCCATCATCGAATAGACGTAATGCGCCTCGAGCTGGCGAGCGGTGAAGCTGAAACCGAAGCTCATGAACTGCGTTGCAAAGTCCAGCAGCTCGCCGGCGATCGTGCCGCGCGGCGCGAGACCGGTCACCACGCTTTTCACGCGCGGATCTCCAGCCGGGACCGATCGCTCGCCCCACTGTGCAATCATCTCGGCATATTTTTCGGCGAGGTTACGATCGCCCGTCTTGTCGAAAACGCCACCGGGATCTAGGAAACCCATTTCGTCGATCCCCGCACGCATCTTGTGCCAGTCGTCGGGCGTGAAGCCGAAGCCCTCCATCGTCTTCTGCAGCAACGGCGGCATGTCGATCCAGTCGGTATCCTTGCGGGCGAGGCCGCCGAGCGTGTCATGCCAGGCCGCCGCCTCAATGCGCTTGCGGGCTTCGGTCAATGGCTTCAGGGCATTGAAGGTCAGCGCCCGGTCGACCAGGTAGCGGCTCCATTCATGGCCGAACATCTGGTCGACGAAGCGAGCCTGCTCATTCATCGTATGCAAGTAGTCATCCCAGATCACCGCCTTGCGAGCCATGGCGGCATCATCGCTCTTATCGGCCGCGAACTTCACCAGGTCGCCGACGATCTTGTGCATGGTCGCGGTGATCGGCAGGCCGGCCAGGCGGCGGGCCGCTTGCGACACGAAAGGGTCGGTCACGGCCGCAAGTATGCTTGTGGAGCCCAGAGCGGCCGCTGTCGCGACGTTTCTGATATCGCCGGCAAATTGTGCCGGCGCACTCAAAACCGTCTCACGGCCACGCAGAGCCCGCCAGAGATTGTTGATGCGCCACTCCGCCCATTTGGCGGCATCGAGGCCGGGCAGCTTCAGGCCCTCGATATTCATGGCGCCGGACTGACGCTTGCCGATATCGACCTGGACGGCCTGCTTCAGCCATTCGACCGCGGCGTCTGGATTTGGCCCGAAACGTTCCATCGATGCGATGTCGCGGGCCATGCCGTTGACATGGTTGAAGATCGCCGAAATCGGGTCCGACTGGCCGAATTTTTCGTTGTAGGAGAGCCAGCTTTCCGCGTCGCGGAAGATGAGAAAGCGGCTATCCTGGTAGCGGCTGGCGACATTGCCGGTTCCGAACTTGCGCGCTTCCGGCCGGCGATGCGCCCAGCCGTCCGACATGATGCTGTCAAAAACATAATCGAGGCTGGCGTCGAGATTGTCGGCGCCGATCACTTCGCCCGTGCGCGGATTGGTCATCTGCTCGGCATCGAGCAGCGGCGAAATGAATTCCTTCCAACGCGTGCGAGCGAGATCCATGTCAAAACGCTTGCCGCCCAATTTGGTGCGGCCGATATAGCCGAGATCGCGAATGCTCGAGCGATCGTGGCTATGCGGCAGGCCGTGGTCCTCGCGCTTGGGAATGTTGCCGCCGGCGGCGTTGAAGCGCTGGCGCAGATCCTCGAAGACATTGCGCACCGCCTTGCCCATGGCCTTTGCCGTGCCGTTGCCGGTCGGCTCGCCATGCAGGGCGCGCACCAGGTCGGGCAGATCGACTTTGTTGATATGGCGGCCGGAAACGCGGGAGCGACGGAAATGATGCATGGCCTCGGCAAGATCCCGCTGGGCCATAGCAACGATGGCGTTCGCCTTGCCGGCCATGGATTGCGTGCCCTTGTAGCCGTTGTGGATCATCAGCGAGAGCACCGCGTCGAGCTTGTCCGGCTTGCCCTTGAGATTGCGGTAGTTTTCGATAAAGGCGGCATTCTCCTTGCGCCGGGCCTCAGAGAGCAGCGCCCGCCGGCGCGCTTCCTTGGCGTCGGCACGCAGCGAGGCGACCACCTCATCACGCGCGGCGACACGCGCCTTGGCGTCCGTCATGTTCGGGTTTTTCTGGCGCTGGCGAGCCTCGTAGTAGCGATACAGCTCCTCGGCGTCGCGGCTGTTGATCACGCCTTGTTCGACGGCGGAGCGCAGGCAGTTTCGCAGGCTCATACTTGGCAAACCTCCAATAGATCGGCGAGAATATTGCCCTGTTCGGCGATCTCGAGCGCTTCAGACGGGGAGACCAGACGGACGTTTCCGTCGCGATCGGTGATGGGAATGAAATCTAAGAGCGATTGCGGATTGCCGTTCGCATCGATGACGGGCTCGCCAACGACGCCGGCCTGCTCCTCGGCGATGCGCATGGCCTCGGCGTCGGTCGGCTCGAGCGCAGTGCGCGGCCGAATGGTTTGCCCCTCGAGGGGATCGACGATCGCGCCCGGGTCCGGGCGCGGCCGCACCTCGAAAACCCAATTCTGGCCCGGCTGGTCTGGCGCTATCCAGCCCTTGTCTGTCCGCACGGCGTCCGGGTTGCGGCGCACGTCATAGCCGCGCCGGCTCAAGCTGTTATAGACGCGCAACGCATCGTTGGAGACGGAGATATCGGAGCGCAGCACGCCGCCGTTTTCGTCGGCCAGGCGCACGGCCTCCTCATAGAGCTGCCGTGCCTTGCCCTGGCCGCGCGATGCCTTGGAAACCGAAGTGATCCCCACCTTGAGGTTTTGGCCGTCGCGGCGCAGCGAAAGATGCGCATCTTCCTGCGGCGTTTTCAAAAGGACATTCTCGCCGTCGGCTTTGAGCACGGCTTGCGCGGCGACTTCAGGCTCGACGGCCGCCGGCGCGACCGCCGCGACTGTCTGTTGCGAAGGCTGCCGCGTCTGGTCGTCGATGATCCTAGCAGCATCGTCGAGGCTTTCCGCCTGCATGACGCCTCTGAGATCGTCGATCGCGTTCGGATCTCCGCCATAGATCCGCTCGTAATCGTCGGCTGTCAGCGTGCGCGCCGGGCCGGCCTGCTCGTCGGCGATCGCGCGCTCGACGATCTCGGGCGGCGGATGATTGTCGGGATCCTCGGCATAGCGCAGCGCCGCCTCGAAAACGCGTTGCTGTTCGGGCGTCGCGTCGGCGCCGATCATGTGATCGTCAAGAACCTTCTCCTCGAAGGAGCGGTTCAGCTGCTGCAGCTGCTCTGGCTGCAGCTCGACACCCATGGCCTTCGCCATCGTCTCTACATCGCCCGGCTGTGGTTTTCCCTCGAGCACGCGGGTCGCGATCTCGGCGCCGCCGTCGCCCATGCGATAAAGGCCGGCGAGCGCATGTCCGGCCTCGAGCGTGCCGCCGAACAGCGCGCCAAATGTGCCGGCAACTCCGATATTGGTAAGCGCGTCGCCGAGGCCATATTCCAGGCCGGCGGCTTTCTTTCGCGGCTGGCTTGCAGCCTGCAGCACGGCTTCCTGGCCGCCATTCAGCATGAACTCGGAAACCATCGTCTTGCCGATGCGACCTGCGACGGACTGGCCGGCCGAGGCGCCACCGCCGCCGGCGATCGCCATTTGCCATTGAAACGGATCGCGCGCAGCGCCGGCCAGGCCGCCGGCCATCTGGGCAGCAAAGCGGCTGATCGGATCGAGGTTCGGATTGAGCGCCGCCTGTCCGGTTGCCTGCTCGGCTTCACGGCGCATGCGGTTCATTTCATCGTCGACCCCGCCGCTCAGCGACTGGAATTGATTGGAAAGTTCCGGATACTGCTGCGCCAGCGTCGAGACACGCTTTGAAAATTCTTCCTCGTTCTTGGCATAGGCGGCGCGGAACGGCGGCTGCAGGAAGCCCGGCACGCCGATATCGCTGCGGATCGGGTTTTCTAGCGTCTGTCCGGTCAAGTCCTCGATCGTCTTGATGCGACGCGCGTAGATGTCCTCGAGCATCGATCGATCGGACGTCGTGTTTTCGATCATCTGCTGGGCGGACGACGTCGTCGATGCCAGGTTCGTCCAGGCTTCGCCCCAGCTCTGAGGGCCATCGGCCGCGCTTTTCGGCAGGTCCGCCGGGTCGATCAGGTTCATCGGAAAGCCCCCGGATTTCGCGCCGAGAGCTTGTCCTGCATGCCGGCGATATCGAGCACGACGGGATTGCCCTTGTCGTCGGCGATGAATTGCGGCGAGGGACCTTGAGGATCGCCGAGTGCAAAGACGTAGCCGCCATTGACGGCGACGGGCAGCGCCTTCTTGAAATCGGCCGCCGTCCAGGTGCGGCCGTTCTGGGCCTTCACCTGGCCGACGTCGCCGTCGTTGAGCGATTGCACGACATCTTCGAAGCGATCGGCGCGGATCGTGTTCGGCACGAGCACCTTGCGGCTGCGCCACCAAACGCCGGGATCGTAACTGCCGAAGCCGCCATATTGCACATTGTTCGCGTAGATCGCGCCGGCGGCCTCGTTATAGGCGCGCTCGTAGATCGGCTTTGTGGCGCTGCTATCCGTGTTCTTTATGCCGGCGTCGTAGAGCCGCTTGCGGGCAATCGCGTTGGCGGCCGCGTCCACCTGGACTTGCTGGTCCGGCGTGAAGGCAAGCGCCCCGCCGGCGACTTCGGTCGCGATCGGCATGCGCAGCGTCACCGGCATGTCAGCGTAATTCTTGCCATCCGGTGACTTGCCGTAGCTGGTTATCAGATCCAGCGCCGCTTTCGGATCGCCGCCGAGGCGGATGATTTCGCCGGACTGACTGATCGCCGGCGCGTCAGTTCCAAGCTCGGCCAGCACCTTGTTTGCGTCCCGGCCGCCGGCGGCGACCAGGCCGGCCGCGATCGCGAGACCGCGCTGCGGATCCTCTTTCACCGCATCGGAGATCTGCTGCGCTTCGCCTGGACGGAAATATTTCGGCTGCACTCCGAAATGCTGGGCAGCTGCTCGAGCGGCATTGACGCGCTCCGAAAAGGCGCCGGCGACCGCGCCCGGATCCGGATCGCCATCAAGCGGCAGGCCAGGTGAGGGCGGCAGCACACCGAAGCGCTCCGCGACCCCGAGCGGATCCGTCTGCAGATCCTTCTTGTAGCTCTCCATGGTCTTTTGCGCGTAGTCGTAATCGTCGGGCGTGCCGTTGGCGAGCAGGGTCGGGAGCTGCTTTTGCACCTCCGCAAGAGTTTGCGTGCGCAGGGCCTCGGCGAACCTGATGCGCGTCAGCGTCGAGCCGACGATTTCCTTGCCCTTCGGCGCGGTCGCCGCGTCGAGCTGGAAGCGGGCGAGATTGGCGGGATCGACGGGCAGGCCCCGCGCGACGCGATCGGCGATGTCGTCGCCACGCGTCTTCAGATCCTCATTCGCCTTGTCGTCTTGCGTCTTGCGGGCGGCGGCAGCGGCGACCAGGCCCTTGTCGATGCGCTCCCAATCGTCCGGCGTGACGCCGGCGAGATTTCCGGCGGCATAATCCCGCGTCATATCCTTTCGCAATTGCAGGATATCCTCGGGCGATTTGTTGGCCGCCTGCTTCGTATAGAAGCTGGTAACGGTATCCGAGCGGCTTTTCCGGATATAAGCCTGCGCCTCTTCTGGCGAGAGCAGCCCACGCGATACCGCCGTCTTGTAGTGCTCGTCAATGAGGCTCTGCTGATTGGCAAGCGAGGCGGCGGCCGTGGGATCATTCGCCTGCAGGCCGGCCAGGCGCTGGCTTTTCTGATCCTCGAGCGTCTGGACGCGATCGAGGAAATCGACCTTGTCCTGTTCTTTCTTGCGCAGATCGAAGGCGGCGCGCGATCGCTGCACCAGCTCGTTCGCCTGGCGATCGAAGGAGACGGTATAGTCCGCCGCGATCTCCGGAAAGACGTCGCCCTGCAGGTGGCGCGCCTTCAACTCGCCGAGCGCCTGGCTCAGCTGGACGGGATCATCCTTGTAGGCCTCATAGACCTGCGCCTGGTCGGACAACATGGCGTTGTCGAGCATCTGCAGATAGGTTCTCGTGCCGGCGACGTCATAGGCACGACCGTAGATCGTGCCGTCGTTGCGCGGCCGAAACGTGCCGGCCTTGCCGGGCGTCACCTGCACCGGCGCGCGGACGGGCGTGACCGAGATCGGCGCGACGGAGGCGGGCGACGGGAGCTGCGTGTAGGCCGGCTCTTTTTTGCTCTGGCTATAGAAGCGCTGCTGCGCCTGGTGCAGATCCTCGGCGTATTTGTTGGCATCGTCGACATTGTCGAACTTGCCGAGATGCTGGCCGGTCTCGTGATAGAGCTTGATGGCGTCATCGTTGCTCAGGATCTTGCCGTCAGGCGAAACGGTCGGGATCAGCACCTCTTTGCCGTCTTCCTCGATCGACATGGAGCGCACGGTGCTGATCGTGCCGTCGACGCTCTTGACCTGTGGCCGCTTCGTCAGGTCGATGTTGCCAGCCTCGACGAGACCAGCCGGCGTTCCGGTCGGCGCCGGCGAAATGCTGTTGGTGACGACCAGCGGATCGACATAGCCGGATGACGGCGCGGCGGCCGGCGCCTGGCCGATCGTGCCGGCGATGAGATCGGCCTCACGGCCGCGCCGTTCCGTATTCGTGTCCAGGCTGCGTACAGCTTGAGCGGTCGCGGCGAGATCGCCGGATTGCGCGGCCGTGACGACAGCATCTGGAAGCGAGCCGTAATTATAGGCAGTCGAAATCAGGCCGGCTTGCGCGCCGGCGGGCAGCTTGTCGAAGACATCGGCGCCGATCTGGTTGCGTGCCCGAGCGCCTTCACCACTGGCGATGCGACGCTGCAGATCGCGCTCGGCGTCATCCTTGCCGATCGTCATGCCGGGACGGACGGTCAGAACCGTACCATCGGCCCGCGTGATCGTGTCGGATCCATAGCCGATGCGATAGGCGTTGACGTCCCAATAAGGGGTATCGCGAAAACCCTCTTCATGGCGGAGGACTTGCGCGGCCTGGCTGGCGCCGTCGCCGGCCAACACGCGATATCCGCCTTGCGCGCCGGCGATGTGCCCTGCCTGGCCGTTGACGCTCGCCGTCGTGCCGGTCATCTGCCCGCCGGTGACAGTCGATGCGCCAGGCGCGCCGTTCATCGCGTCGATCGCGCCCTGCTTGGCGCCGGCCTCGGCGGCCTGCTGATCGGCTTGCTGGCCGAACTGGTCGGCGAGATTGGCGAGGCCCTGCGCGACCTTCCGCTCGAGCGCGCCGTCGTCGCGCTGGACGGAGAGAAGGCCATCGGACAGGATCGGATTGGCCTCGAAAGGCCGATATCCGACCTCTTGCATGCGTGTGTTAGCCATTACGCTGCACCACGTTTCGAGAAGGAAGTAAGACCCTTGATACCGATGAGGGCAGCGTCAAACAGTCCGCTCGATTTCGCCTTTTGCGCCATCTGCAGATAGTTCTTCGCGCGTTCGTCGAGCCGGGCGATCGTCGTCTGCTCGGTTCCCTCTTGCGTCGTGATGGCATTGTCCGCCTCACGAAACGCATCCTTGCGGGCCTGGCCGGGCGTTCCAAAGGAGAGATCCGCACCCGAGGCCGCGTAGGCCACGTCCTGCTTGCCGATCGCGTCGGCCAGCTGCGCCTTGATCGAGGTTCGATCGGCGATGCCCTTCAGCATCGTTTGCGGGATTTGCCGCTGCTGATCTTCCGCCTGCAGCTCGAGCTGCTGGGCTTGCTGGTTTCCGGCGGAGATCGCATTCGCGACGCCGAGGACGCTCGCCGTGCCCTGCAGGATGGAGGCGAGCGAGAAGCCGCCGGTCGCGGCGGCCCCTGTAGCTGCAGCAGCGCCGGTGGCGGCGGCGCCGGCAGCCGCACCGCCGGCTGCAGCCGCCGTACCGCCACCCAACGCCGAGCTGAACAAACCAATTACTGCCTGCACCATCAGAGCTTGACCCCCGGAACGTAATCCCTCAACCGCAACCGGCCCGGCCGCACCTGCGTAATGACCACTGTCGGATCCATGCAGGCGCCCATGAGGCCAGTCAGCTCGACGTGGCCGGTATATGGCTGTCGCGGCAGTGTAAGATCGTCGCTCGTGCGGTTCAGTGGGACGTCCCTGGGCGGCCGGCCATTGACGCCGATCGCGAGGCTGGTCGCATCCATGACATACAGCTTGAGCCACTTGACCGCGCCAGGGCGGCGCACGACGCTGTCATCCGGATTGACCAGGACGAAGGGCATGCTTTCATAGACCGGCGGCGCCCAGAGGCCGATCTTGCCGGATGCGGAAGCAACGCCTGTATCGACGATGCCGCCGGAGACGGTGAAGGGACCATAGACATCGCCGGCCAGCTCGCCCCACACGGTTTTTCCCTCGAGGGCGGCAAGGCCCGTCACACGGCCGGTGAGGTCCGTGGTGACGCTGTAGGCCTGGCGGAACAGGTTGACGCTTTGCTCCTCGAGCATTTCCTCGGAGATCTGGCCGGCGCGATCGACCGTGATCCATACCTGCTCCTGGCCGTCGACGACGATGTCCTTGACCAGGCCGCCGCCGATGGGCCACTCACAGGCCGCCATGATCTCTTGCGTCTTGTTGACGACGCAGCAGACGAGGCGGCCGTCCTCGCGCACGATCCAGAGGCGGTTCGACGTGGTGGACGCGATCTTGCGCTGCACCGCCAGGCGCCGCATGTTCTCGACCAGATCCTTGTTCAGATCGTTCTTTGAATCCGGCGTGTAAGTGGTTGAAACAGCGTCGTAAGAGATTGAGTAAAGCTTGCCGCCGTCCGGCGACGAGAAATAAACTTCGCCTTCCATCACCATGGGCCTGCAGTTCGCCTTCGAGCCGATTTCCGATGCGCGAACCCAATTCAGTGGATCGTTGCGGCTGACGGTGCGATTGCTGGCGAACCACTCGGCCTGATCGGTGAAGAGCAGGAGATAGGTATTGTCCAGGGCATGCAGGATGCTTTCGGATGTCTGCGATCGCAGCGCCTCGAGGCGCGGGCCGTTGTCCGCTTTGCTCTTGATGTTGAGGTTGAAATATTCGCCCGGCTGAGACATGGCGACGGCACCCCGCTTGGCGGCCGGCGCGACATAGACGGCGCGATCCTGGTATAGTTCCATGCCGGCGAAGCCGCCGCGCGCTACCGAGATCAGCGGCTCACCTTCGGTATCGCCAACTTCGATGTGACCAGCGATGACGGATGCATCCGAGGTGTTCACGACGTTCGCCGTCACCTCATATTCCTGGCCGGCGAGACTGTCGTGAAAGACGATGTTGAAGGCGCGATAATTGTTGGCGCTTTGGAGCGGATCGAATTGGATATCGACATCGGCATTCATGCCGGGCAGCGCGCGGATCTCGGCGCGCAGCAGCGTGGCGAAGTTCACCCAATCAGGATCCGTGGCATCGTTCGGCGCGATCGGCGCTCCGCTGGACGCGCTGACCAGGCGCACGGCTGCGGTGAGATTGCCTTCAATCTGAATGTTCATGACCAGGGCGGCAGCATCGTCGACCCAGCGCACATAAAGCGACCAATAATCGTCTGTCGTCCCGTATGTGCCCCCGAGGTCGACGTCGGGCACATCCTTGAACGGCCAGTCGCTCACGCTCCAAATCGCGTCATTTGCTGAATTGCGCAGCAGGCGAATTCCGAAGGGGAGAGACGGATGAAAAATTCCGAAGGTATCGGCCTCGCCATAGAAGGTCAGGGCGGGCACCATGTCGGCCGTGATCGACGCGAGCGCGATCGTCGCGACCTTGACGCGATCGTTGCGCCAGATATCGACGGCGCCAGGCGTGAAGATCAGGACATAGGATAGCGTCGAATTGACCTTCAGCACGCCCTTACGGCAGTTGGTCGACGCCACCGTGCCGACATGGGCCGAGCCCGGCAGGAGATCGAAGCCGGATTGCGGGATCGGTTCGGCGCCCTGCATGCGCAAGGCGCCGGAGTAGTATTGCTTGATGCCGACCTTGCCGGCGAGATCGGCCGAGAGCTGGCCGGCGTTGGCAGAGCTTTTGAGGGGACCAGCGGCTTTCGGCATCACCAACTCCCATGCCAGGGAACGTGCCGTGTCGCCCCGGTCGGACGTACACTCGTCAACGGATCCTCTGAGAGCAGGCTCTCCTCACCGACCGGGCGGGAGGCCTTGTCCTGCGCCATCAGCCGGCCGATCATGCCGCCGGTTCCTTGCTGCGACGGGGTGCCGAAAGCTTGTTGCAGCTTTTCGTTCTGGAGGTTGTCATCTTGCCAGACCGGGATTGCGAGGTATCCGGCCAGCGCCACGACGAAGGCGGAGCGAAAAGCTGGGTCCCAATAGTCCGGATCCTTATAGGTCTTGTAGACGGCCCAGGCTTGCGGCTCCATGCAGCAGAATTTGTCCTGCTCAAGCGTGAAATCGCGGATGACGTGATCCGATCGGCGCGGCCCGCAACGATAGGCAAGCGGGTTTGAGAGGCGAGGGCTCGGCAGGTCATAGGCGTATTTCCAGCCGTTATCGAGCGGATCCGCGAGGCGGCGCAGCCTGGCCGTGACGCAAAGAAACGTCCAGTCATGCATGCCGAACACGTGGTCGACGGTGCGACCCCATGTGTTGGCGATCTGCATGGCAAGATCGCTGTCGTCGTCGACGGAAAACATCGGCCCGGCGCCGATATCGGTGAGAGCCCAATTGATGATGGTCGTCTTGTCGATGCTCATGCGGCCGCCCCGGCTTTGGAAAATGGCCGCGGCCGGATATGGCCGCGGCTGATATCAGCGCGGTCAGGCGCTGAGATTGACGACGGTGATGCCGGTACCGTTCGCGGGGATGGTCGCGACGCGGAGATCCGCATACGCCGGCGTGCCGTCGCAATCGACGACCGCATGGATGATCGAATTGACGGACAGGTCGGCGATGCACGGGTCGAAGTAACCGGCCGTCGTGACCTGCGCGAGCGCGTCATCGGTTGCGAAGTTGAAGAACTTGATGATGCGCGTGTTAGACAGCGTGACCGAGCGGCCGGCCGTGACGAGATCGTATTTGATCGCAGGCATTATGATACCCTTTCAACGTAAGTGGAGGAGCGGGCCGCACCGCCAGGCGCGGCCAAGTTTGGAGCCGATTAGCCGCCGCCGGCCGTAGCCAGCGCCGCCTTGTTGATCGCCTTCATGCGGATCCGCTTGACGCCTTCCGGCAGAATGCCGACCGAGTTGCCGGACAGCTGCACCTTGCAGAGGTTCGGCGTGCCCTTCAGTGTGGGCACAGGATCGATCGTCATGTTTTCCTGATCCCATTCGATCTCGGAGCCGACGGCGTCTTTCGCCCAAGCGAATGTGTCGATGTATCCATTGGGATCGAAGGGATTGTTCCCGGTACCGGTGCCATAGGCGCCCGTGCCGAAACGGAAGACGGAATTGGGAACGGCCATGAAGTGGACGCCCTGGAATGTCTTCAACCGCACCTTGGAGCTGCTCGCCCACCACTGATCGGTCGGCCCCTGGTACTGCGAGTTCGAAAACTGCTTGTACATCATGAGCTGCGAGAACCAGGCATAGGGGATCGGGCAGAACAGATCGTCTTCGCCGCCGGAGCCGGCGATGCTGTCGCCGATGTAGACGGCAGTATCGAGATCGATAACGGCGGAGCCATCGCCGATCGTCTCGACGGTGACGGGCGCGTCGGTCAACGGCGACGTCGCGGTCGAAAACGCATTGAGCGCATCGAACTTCAGATTGTCGCGTTTCGTGCGGACGGCGCGCGCCATCAGCTTCGCCAGCGCATCCTGCTGGCTGGGGCCCATCTTGCGGACGTCCTGCTGGCGGAAGAAGGCGGAGGCCTCGAAATCGCGGATGGACAGGCTGATCGTGTCCATATTGATTTCGGAGGCGTCGATCTCCTGGATGGCACCGGAAAGCTCGTACATCTGGATGACGCCGCCGGCGACCGGGAATTTAATCTCGCCGGCATGGCCGTCGCCGCGCGTCATGGTATCGTCGAAATAGCCGCCCTGCTGGGAATAGCGCAGGCGCGTCTTGTCGCGGATGATTTCGATAAACCAGCTTTGTACTGACATGGAATTGACCCTCGGATAGGAGTGATAGTGAAATCACCGTGAGGGCCGATTAGCCGGAGCTGGCCTCGGGTCCGGTCAAGGATAGCCGATGCATTGTCCAGGTCGCTCCCGTCCGGTAAGCAAGGCAAAGCCTGCCATCGGGCGGGAGCCGTTCAGTGCGTCAGCTGTTACCGAGCAGCGCCTGGTATTCTTTCTGCAGCGCTTCATAGGAGGCGCGGTTGAATTTCGCGTTGCCGACCTGGTGCTCGGGCAGGGCGAGTTTTTCGCGCAACGCCGCGCGCGGATCTCCGCCGGCAGCAGCGCCGCCGCCCATAAATGGGGTCGCGCCATTGGTGGCGATGCTCGAGCGGATCCATTCGAGGAACTGATGGCCGCGCGCGGTGTCGCCGAGCATGGCCTTAGCATAATCGGCCGCTTCCTTGGACAGGCCGCCCTTGTCGGCGCCGCGCGCCACCATGGCGTCGATATAGGCGAAGTTTTCGTTCATGCGCCGTTCGCGCGCGGCCGTCTGCTCGGCTGGCGGCAAATGTTTGGCGTTGTCCGGGATCAATGCGGTTTTCTCGGCCTCGAAATCGATCGGCGGTTCGAGCAGGCCGATCTCGGCGGCCGCAGACATCATTTCCGTGGTCAGGGCCTGGAACGCGGGCACGGGCATTTTCAGCTCCAGCGCCTTCGCGGAAACGCGCTCGAATAGCTTGTCGCCCTTCAAGGTTTCCATCTGCGTTTTGATCGTGTCGGGTAGATTGGTGAATTCCGAATAGGCCTCGACCTTATCCGGAACCTTATTCTGCGCATCGCGGGCGCGGTAGCCATCCAGGGCCTTTGCCATATTGTCCATCGTCTCATTGTTCGTCTTTCCAACGAGATGATCGGCCAGGCCTTGCGGCTTGTAGAGTTCGGCGGCGGCCGCAGCAGGAGAAGCAGCGGCCGCCGCGCCCGGATTGTCAGCAGCCGCAGCCGCGCCGTCCGGATTGGCTGCATTGGCGGGAGGATCCACCGCAGCCGACGCACCGCCGGCGCCGGCAGCAGCAGCAGCGGCGGCCCCGTCTCCGCCGCCGCCACCGCCGCCCGCGCCATCGGCGTTGCGCAATAGGTTTTCGAGAAAGAATTTCATGACTGCTCTCCGTTCGGGGTTTCGGATCTCGGTTGTTCCGCCAGCTCTCTGCCCTTGGCGATCGCCTTCAGGACCGCTTCACCCACGCCATTGATGCCCTGGCGGGTGGCCGTCATCAGCGCGGTATTCTCGATGGTCGACGCGGTGCAGCGCAGGGGCTGCCGGACCGTTATGTCCATCAGCCATTCAATGACCTCACGGCCGCCGGCCTGGAGCGTCATGCCGTAGAGGAACATGGCGACCGGGTCTTTCGGGGCGAGCTCGGCGAGCTGCGTCGGCGGCACCAATCCCTCGAGACCCGGCCAGCCATCGCCGGCGAGGCCTTTTTCGAGCAGGTCGAGAGGCTGCGCAAAGCGCTCGGCTACAAAGGGTTCGCTCATCAGGCCGCCTTCGGAAGAGATTGCGTAATGGCGTTGCCGATGACATCAGGCGCCTTGTTTGCCGCGCTCGAGGCGAACATCATGGCGAGCTGCTGCTTGCGCTGCTCCTCCATGTTGTCGAGAACCTTTTGCTTGGCGTCCTCATCCGGGATCAGATCCTTGTCGATCTGCAGGCCGTCCGCAATGCGTCCCATCACCTTATCCTGGTCGAGGTAGAGCGCCTGTTTTTCAGGGCCGGCGAACGCCAGCACCAGGTCATGGTAATTGGCGATCGCGGCCAGACGGTCGGCGTTCAGAGCGGCCATCATCGGCGAGCGCACCTTGACCGTGACGAGGAGATCATCGATCTTCGCCTGCAGCGGCAGCACGCCGAAATCATACAGGATCTCGGCGACGCGCGGCACGATGACGGGCATGATCTCATGCACCAGGCGGCCGAACGCGCCGATATGGACGTTTGCCTTTTGCTGCAGCCGGCCGGTCATTTCCGAGGCGGAGCGCGGCGTGCCGGTATAGTCCGGCAGCCGTTCGTCGAACATGGCCTGTTTGACTTGTTCCTGCAGGCCCTGCGTCACCAGCTGACCGATCTGCAGATTGCCCGAAGCGGGATCGAGGCGGGTGACGTCGGGGCCCAGCATGCCGCCGGTCGCCTGCATGGCCCAGAATTCGCCTGGCGCCAGGCGCACAGTATTCGGATTGAAGGTGCCGCCGGCGCGAAAGCCCCAGATGCCGAGCATGCTGATGGCAGCCGATTTCAGCGTCAGTTCCTGCGCCTTGTTCAGGGTCTTGATCGAGGGCAGGGCAGTGAGCACGACGCCACGGCCATAGGCTTCGCCCGGAACGCGGTAGTAGCGCGGCACGGCGATCGGCTGCGTGCGGTAGCGGGCCGTGTCGATGAACTTGCTGCACTCCCTCAGATAGGCGCCGAAATGCCAGCCGCCGTCCGGATCGCTATCGGCCCAAAAGTCCTGGATCAGTTCGACTTCCGTGTTCGGATGGTTCTTAGCCTTGTCCGAGAGACCGTCCGGATACTCCCCCTTCGGGAAGGCGAGGAACAGTTGCTCGAGCGTGACCATCTGTTTCCAGGAGATGAAGATCACCCGGCCGAAGGCGTCGACGCCGATCGCCAGCTGATCGAAGGGAATGCACACGAACATGACAGGATTGTTGCGCGTGCCTTTCACCGGCATGATGGCAGCCGTCCCGACGGCGAGATCGATGCACGCCTCATGCAGGGCGGTATCCCAATCGCCCGCATTGAAGAACGGGTGCATGAGATTGCCGATCGTATCGAGCTGACGATTGAGCTGCTCGACCCCTTTCGGGCCGATCAGCATAGCGGCGAGCGGCCCGGTCTCGAGGACAAAGGTGGGCTGGCCGGCGGGGAAGAGATCGCGCTGCAGATTGCCAGCGAAATACATCGCAGACATCGGCGCGGTCATGTCGAAGAGGCGATCCGGCGAGGACTTGGGCTTGCCGTTGCCACCGGGCCGGCGCATGGGAATGGCGAATTCATAGGCTTCGCAATAGAGCGCATCCCACGGCGAACGCTGCAGCCACGCCCGTTCCGATCGACGCTTGACGGAGGCGAGATCCGGACCCGCCATCAGCCGAGCACCGCCGAGGCGCTATCCGGACCATCTTCGAAAAGGCGACGGCCACGCGGTTGCTTCCGCGTCGAGGCGACAGCGCCATCCTGTTGCTGAAGGCTCGCCAACTGGCGATCATTCGCCACCTGCTGCAGCTGCTGCGATTGAGCTGCCGCCTTGCTCGCCGCCTTGTTCGAGCCGCCGCCGAACAGCCCCTGGAACATTTGTGACATCGCGTTCCCCGCTAAAAATCCACTTGATGCCTTCAGAGGGGATGAAGCCGACCAGGCGCGCCATGCGCTCGCCGGTTTTGTTCCCCGTCATCACGTGGCAGGTGACGACCGTGCCAGTCTCGGCGATGCGCTGCAGGGTTAAGTGGGCGAGGCGGCAGAGCGCGCGCATATGCGCGGCGGCTTCCGGACGGATCGCGAGCGTGAACTCGAGGCCACCGTCGACGGGGCAAAGGAAGGATAGGGCGAGCAGCTGCTCGTCGAAATCAATGGCGGCGCTCTGGCCGATCGACCGCATGTAAATGTTGGCCTTACGCGTGCACGCGCGAGAGGCACCCATCTCGAGGCAATCCGACCAGGTGGCCGGTGAGCGGACGGTCAGACGTCCCATACGTTGAAATCACCCTGCCGATATTGCTGCTGCCTGGCGTTTCGCTCCTGACGCCGCTGCTGCAGGCTGGTCACATTCCCCGGCAGGGACGCCTTGGCAGCTTCGCCGATCACGGCGGCCAGGCCGCGATAGCCGAGGATGCGATATTGCTCGGCATCATGAGGATGCGAGTGCTTGTTCTTGACGACGGCCAGATTGTCGGTCGCGCCGGCGGTCGCCTGTTTGGTCAGCATGTAGTGGGCCTCAAAGCCGCCGACCATCACCTTGCAACGCGGATCGACGAGGTAGCCCGGCGTCTGCCCGTCGATAAGGTTGGTCAGATGGAAGCGCACCGCTTCCTGGCGAATATGCGGCTCATTCGAGGGCGCCACCTGGATCGTTGTCCGGATGATGCCTTGCACCACCTGGATCCAGTTGAATTCGCCGGTCTGGGTATCGCCGCCCATGAAAGCGGCAGGATCGCCCCAAACGCCGAGGATAGGCAGGTTCGGAAAACGTCGGATCAGTAAGTCGATCAACATGTTGCCGAAGCGCGTCGGCCCGGTGCCGGGATCCGTGACCAGTTCGGCGAGCAACCGCTCCTGGCCATTCGGTTGCGGCTGACCAATCGTCGCAGCAGGCGAGCCGCCGGCGTCGACGCCAATCGTCAGGCCGAGACCGGGCGTCGGCTCGATCGGCTGGTCGGCCAGGTGCAGCACACGGCTAAATTCAGGGTAGACGGGCGCGCCGGCGGCAGAGTTCGCCGGAAGCGAATGCACCATACGCTGCACGAGGCGCTTGTCCTTCGTCGTGGCCGCCTCAAGCTCGTAAGAACTGCGCGGCTTGCCCTTGCGGTTTTCAGCGTTCGGAGAAAGACCTCCGGGTTGCCAGAAGCCATGCCATCCCGGCGTGATGTTTTCCACCATCGCGCCCGGCTTAGAGGTTTCGCCGAATGGCGTCGTATAGGCCGGATGCTCAAGGCTGTCCGGAGGGTTCATGTCGCCCCACACGATGCGCGGCAGGACGGGTTCGCTGTCGTCGACCTCGAGCCCCATCACCTGCATGGCTTTCCGGCCCTCTCGCGAGACACGCTCGATTTCCGACGGAGCGATCATCTCCATCGGAGGATAGCGGCCGCAGCGTTGGAAAAAAATCGGCAAGGTGTTTTCCGGCAGCAGGTCATACTCGTTTCCCCACGCCATGGAGATCTCATAGCCCTTTGCAAAAGTCTCGAGATCGTTGTCGCCGATTGCCCCCGTCTCCATCACATATTCGATTTTGATCTTGTCGCGGCCGCGGATTGCCTCCCACTGCAGCGTATGGACGACCGGCCTGTCCTGGCCGCCCTCGTGCTTTACCGTCCAGGCATGCTTTTCAGGGAACATGTTGTACCAGCTGGCGAGCGCCGTGCGAGCGAAGCTGCGATAGGTGTCGCGAACGCAAAGGGTCTTAACCCGCACCCAGCCATCCTTGCAGACCGGCATGAATTCCGCCGCGTGCATCACGCCCTTGACGCAGGATGCGACGGTTTTACCCGAACCGCCTGGCCCCATGATCGCATTGATCGGGCCGCGCGACTTGATGAAGGCCCAACCTATCGGCCCCGGCGGCTCGTAATGCTTGACGTCGAAATTCATAACCCAAAGCCCTCAGATAACCCGGAGCCCGCGCGCCCGCGCCCTCCATCGAGAGGCAAACCTTAAGTTCGGCCGAGGGTGGTTCAGTCGGGCATGGCCGAAAGGGCCGGTGTGTGTGTCTTGCGACCCCCGTGGGGGAGGGCCGACCGCGAGTTTTGAAATCCGTTTTGGGCACCGGCCGCCGCAAAATGAGGAGGGTACCCCCTCGGCTATTGCTGCCTCGGCGCCGGCCTCACGCGTGCGCGAGGGGGTAGGGTCTATGATGCACGTGATTTTTCATCATGTGTACATTCAATGAAATCAATGGCTTGCGGTTCGTGCGACATTGCGCTCTAAATGTCGCACGGCTAAGCCATTGATATCATTCATCCGGCGCATCGAAGCTGGTGAGGTTGATTGTGCGTCGTTCCTCGGGATGGGCAACGACCATCTGGCCGATGATCATGACGTTGCCGAGCGGTCGATCGCCGCCGTCGTCGGTCGGCTGCGCCTTCTTGCTCTCGAAGTAGGGCAGCAGCTCGACGTTGGCCTTGAGGATCAGCGCCAGGGCGTCGGCCGGCGATACGCTCTGCTCGACCAGCTCGCCGGCATGCGGCCCTTTCTTCGGGCGGTACGGTTGCGATAGCTCGGCGGCCAGCTCGAGCGGATCCGCGTTGGCAATCGCTGCGAGGTTGAGGCCAGGATGCTTGAAGCCCATGCGCATCAGCGTCTCGGAGAATTGCCGGTTCGCCTTGTTCTGACTGCCTTTCGGCCTCCCCCGCGCCCGTTTAGCGTCATCCAGAATTGACGCGACGTGTTCGACGGGACCGCGAAAGAGGCAGTGCTGCTCATCCATCTCATCGAGCATGAGGGATTGCTGTTCGGGTTCGGCCTCGGGCTTGAGCTGGGCGGCCAGGTCGGCCATTGCGGCTTCGGTGGCGGCTGCCGTTGCTCCGATTTTTTCGGCGCGCTCCGGCGTGTGTGCCACTGGATGCCCCAAATTGTCGCTGTCGTCGCCGGTCATCGAATATTTCCCTGTTTCTTTATTCCGGTCGACGCCGTCTACCGCCGTCTACCGTTTTGTCTACCGCGTTTCTTTAATCTTTTCAGGAATATAGACCTATCGGTAGACAAGTAGACGAATATTATTCTCACGTGACGCGCGCGCACGCGCGTATGAAAACCCTCTATATTGCGTCTACTCGTCTACCGCCACGATAAGCCTATGTTTTCCTTGAAGAAACGCGGTAGACAATGCCGTCTACCGATCGTCTACCCGTCTACCGGGTCCTGAAGGCGAGACGAAAATCCGTCCCGCCCCCGAAGCTCACACGGTTCCCGCTGCGTTAAGTGCCCGCGCGCAAGCAAACTCGGGCCATCGAAGCGAGCGGCCATTGAGGCAATTCAGGCCTTCAACTGGCTCCGCTCGCGTTGCGCCGGCAGAGCGCGGGCTCCGCTTTCTTTCTCTCCGGGGCGGGGGTAAGAGAGTTAAATGCGCGGTGCTATTTGGGGCGGGGGGAAGCATGAGATTGATGATTGCATCGTTGGGTTTCCTGCTGGCGGCGGTGAGCATTGCCATAGCGGACGACCAATTTACTGAGATGAGCGCGTTTGCAGCCGTGGAGCAGGCTCACTGGGCCAAGCTTTCGGTTTGGCTGACGTGTGTCTCGCTGGTGATCAGCATTGCTGCGCTGGTATGCCTATACTTTAGCCTGTTGCAAACTCGCCAGGCAGTAACGGACACCCGAACGCTTGGAGAAGCGCAGATGAGGGCCTACGTCGAGGCCGTTAAGCTTGAGTACAGCAAGGATAAAGGCGATATCGTCGTCGAATGCCAGAACTCGGGGCAAACGCCCAGTCTTCTTGTAGGAGTTGGACTGGAAGCCATTCGAGTACATGAAACGAGAATGTACAATGTTCTCGTGAACAGACCGGAGACGCCGCCTCGAAAGACCTGGCCCGCGATCGCTGCAGGAAGATCACTCTTCGCGAAGCTGACACCGGATACTGGCTCGTCCGCCGTGGAGCAGTTGATAAACGGCCTGTTTTCTGAAAATGAGCGGTTACTGATCGTTGGAACAATCCTTTACAGGGACGTCTTCGATATTCCCTTTCAAAGCGATTTCGCTTTCTTTGTAGATCCCAGCGACGTGAGAACCTTTCTTCGGCCGAATGGCAAACGATCAGCTTTCCAAAAGCTGACGCCTACTGAGTTCGTTAGAGCCCTAGGCGTTAAACTCTAGCATTTCGCCTCACCATGATCCCGCTTCGCCCGCGCCTGGCAGGGCAGGTCGAAGTATCCGTTCCAGATGCCGCGCTCGGCCGCCATCGCCTCGTATTGCGCCTCCTGGTAGAGACCGTGCGAATATTTGGGCCAATCCACCGCATAGCCGCTCTGCACCAGCCAGCGGTTCACCTCGGCGCCGTCAGCGCGAAAGCAGGTTGCGACCGTGCGCCGATATCGATCATGTCCCGAAGGCGTGCACCTGGTCGGCCGGGATCTCGCCAGCCATGCGTCCAGGGCGAGGGCAGCGGCGCGGCCGCATTGATACTTGCGGTCGGCCTGGTCGACGCAAATCTGCCAGCTCTCCGGTGCATCGATGCCCTGCAGTCGGATCCTTGCGCCCTGGATCTCGATCGTATCGCCATCGATGACGCTAGCACGGCCGACGAGATCGGCGGCGATCACCGGCGACGTCAGCAGCGTTACGGACAGGAATAGCAGGGCACGCGTCGGCATGAATTGCTCATGGTTGATTCTCAACCGCGATTTGAGCACGCAACTGATGAGCGTGAAAGGCCTAAGCCACGGCTTCCACTAGGCGCTTGAATTCGCCGATCCACACCGCCCAGCTCGGTGGCCTGGTGCCGGCAGTGATATAGAGATCCTCGCGGCCGCTGAGCGCGCGTCGCATGCCGATCGGATGATCGGAGATCCGCACCTTCCAATAGCGCCGCTGAGCCTGGTCGCGGATATGAATGTAGTTCGATCGGCCGTAATCGGTGACGGAGCGCTCGACGGACACGTGCAAGTCCGGAATGGCGGCTTTGAGCGAAGCGACAAACTGACGTGTCGTTCGATCGATGGCGCGCATTAGGCCGCCTCGTCGATCTCGGCCGAGATCTCGTCATAGGCCTCAAGATCGATGATCGAGCACATCTGGTTGATGCGGTTGATCTTCACCTGCAGGTGTTTTCGCTCGATGCGCCGCAGCACGATATTCTCCGGCGCCTGTTTCAGCGCCACCGTCCAGCCGCCACGATGATAGTCCGTGCCGTCAAAGATCCTGTCGACCTTGCTCGAGGAGAATGGCACCGCCAGGCAATAACCGGGGCGGGGGCTGTGGCGATCGCGGATCCCGAGGCCGACGCTCGCCAGCAGCGATCGCGTCTCGTCGAGGGTGTTGAAGCCGCCCTCGAGGGCGGTCAACGCGCCGCCGACGGTTATCTTTTCGCCACCCTTCCAGTGGTCGATCGTCGTTTCCATGATCCGCTCGATGACGACTTGCCACTTTTCCTTCTGTTCCGACATGTCCTCGAGCGTGGCCGCCTTCATTGTGTCGACCAGGTGATCGATATCGATGCCATCCTCGACCAGGTCGTCGGCGCGCAATCCGCATTCGATCATGCCGGCTTCGCCGACCAGCAGCTCGGCGCAGGCCAGCAGCGTGCCGTAGGTGTCGATCGCGCGCGCATCGAAGGGCAGGCGAGGGTCGGAAAGCCATTTCTTCCATTTCGGCAGGATATGCCAATAGAAGTCGTGATAGCCGTCCATGATCTGCCGCAGGATCATGCGGCCATATTCTTCCTTGATGATCGGTTGCCGGCCGTGGGACTTGTCGAGCTTGTCCAGGTTGAGGATCGCCATGCGCGTCCGGTCCTGGTGCTCGAGCGGCGGGTGGATGATGGCGGAAAACAGGAAG
The DNA here is from genome assembly GCF_014193155.1 of Rhizobium sp. BK098. Lineage (NCBI taxonomy): Bacteria > Pseudomonadati > Pseudomonadota > Alphaproteobacteria > Hyphomicrobiales > Rhizobiaceae > Rhizobium > Rhizobium sp. BK098. The sequence continues at coordinate 45,684 of NZ_JACHYY010000010.1, forward strand.
CTCGATCGCAGCTCGAATTCGACGCCCTCATGGTTCGATCCGCCACGATAGAGCTTGGCGCCGGAATAGGACTGGCGGGCAAGCTCGATAATCGCCTGTTCCTTAAAACTGTTGCCCTTGCGCTCGAGCTCGTCGACGGCGACCGGCCGGCTATCCTGGCCGATATTCTGATAGATGCCGGCGGCCGTGGTGTTCGCGGTCGAATAGAGCGCGGCTCCAAAGATGGCCTTGATGAAATTGTGCAGCGTCGTCTTGCCTCGGCCGGGGCCGCCCGTGGTGAAGACGATCGGGCGCACATCGAGGGCGGCGCCGAGGAAGGCCGAGCCGATCCAGCCGAGCAGCAGCAGCGGGTCGAGATAGGGCCGCTCCCAATTCCAGGTTCGCAGCGATTGCAGCAGCTCATGCGCCGGGCTTTCCTGCCGGCTGACGGGCGTGCGCCAGGGCTGCAACGTCTCGCTATCGCGCTTGTAGAAGAAGCCGTCATAGTCGGCCGGCCGCGAAGCCTGCAGCTTCCAGCCCTTGGCCTTGTTCTCCTGGTCGGTCTCGACATCGACGCTCCACAGCATCGTGCCGCTATGCCAGATGAATTTATCCTGCGCCTTCCAGCCACCACGGCCGCGCACATTGTCTTTCGGGTCGAAAAGCCCCTTGCGACCGGCCTCGGTGATGATCGCCTCAACCGCCTTGTCGCGCGCAACGCGATCGACCTTCGGTTCGATCACCTTTTCCGTCTCCGGATCGATCTTGGCCTTCGTCCAGGCCGGCCAAGCCCATTTCAGGTAGTTGGTATAGGGCGAGAACAGCTTGACCAGCGTCGGATGATCCCAGCGGCTCACCTCATGCAGCTCGCCATTGGCGGCGATCACATAGACCGTCTCGCCTTTCATGCCGAGCACGTTGATCGGGCAGTCGGGCGGCATGTTATCGTGCGGATAGCCTTCCCATGTGCCGGCCTTGATGCCGTTGCGCAAAAGGTTCGGGTCGGGATCCCGACGCTGCGTCTGCTCGTCGATCGAGGCCAGCGCGTCTTCGAAGATGGCGCGTGCTGCTTTTTTGCCGGATTGTATTTTTGGAGTTTTCGCCACGATGCGCCCTGTCATGCTGGAATATGGCCGCCGCGCCATCTCCTACGGCGCGGCGGGCAGTGGTCTGGTTTCACCAGGTGTCGAGCGGCCCGTCCGTCAGCTCGAGCGTGGTCTCCTCGATCGGCACGGGCCTCGGCGCCGGCGTTTCGACGGCCCGCTTCCTGGCCTCATCGGCGGCAATCATGTCGTCGAATGCGACAAGCGTGCTGATGAAGCTTTTCAGCGCGGTCTCGGCCGGCCAGCCGATCTCGTTGGTTTCCCAATGCTTGGTGATGACCAGGTGCTGCGCCAGAATTTGCGGCGTGGCTTCCGATCGGAGCCGCCTGGTGAACCTCACCAGCTCGTGCGCCGCTGGGTCGTCAGAACGCAGCAGATATTCGGGAGGATAGGAGCACATGATGCCGGAGCGCATGGCAGCCAGATCCTCGGCACAAACGAAGACGCCATTGAGGACGCTCAAGGCACGAAGGCCGGCAGGGTCGAGAAGTTCTACAGCATCATCTCCCGCTGCAGCATCTGCAGCCGTTCCGCCTCCGGCATCCCCTGCAGATCCGCCAGCTGCAGCAGCACTCGCCGCAGCTGCACCGTCAGATCCGCCAGCATCGAGCGCGCCTTCGTTTCCTCCGGCGTCTCCTGCGGCGGCTGGATGATCCAATCCTTCGGACTGGTCGCGTCCTTCGGAACGATCAGCGTCGGCATCGGCCTCACCTGGATCAATTCCAGCAATGCCCGGTATACCTGCTGGCGGCGGTGTTTTAGGTCGTATGCGCTCTGCATCAGCTGCGCCCTGGTCGGCGACGCCGGCCGGATCATTCCCAGCATCGCATAGGCCATCGCGTCCTGCAGATCCCGCGCCATCCTGGTCGTGAGTTCCTGCATTTTCAGCGCCTGTTCCGACGTCAGCTCTAGCTCCGGAAGTTCCGGTTCCAGAAGTGAGGTTGAGATCCGAACCGTCGTCACCCGTTCCATCGCCTAAAGCCTCCCCAGCGCCAGCGCCGTCCTTTCCAGCTTCGGCAGACGCCAGCGACGCGCCCGTTTCTGCCATCGTTGCGTCGTCGCCGCCATTCTCGCCCGTTGCTCCGGCGAGGCCTTGCGGATCTGCCCCGGCCAGGCCGTCGAGCCCGCCCGCACCATTTTCAAGCGCTGCATCTGCAGGTGCCGCCGACGCTTCGCCCGCTGCCTGTCCTGCTGCTGCCTGCACTTTTTCATCGGATTTTCCTTTCGGAGGCATGTTGAAACTCCTCGTTGGTTTCGTGAAAATCCTGCCGGCCGCAACGGCAGGGCATGCGCGATCGCCGCTAGGCGGGGATCGGTTCGAATGTCTTTTGGAAACTGTCATCGCTCATCACGACGATCTCGCAGTCTTCGCTGCACACGATCCATTCGCCGTCATCGACGATCGTGAAAGAGTGATCCAGCTGATTGAGTTGATATTTGCCGTCTTCCCGCAAGCTCAGTTGATCGGCGCGCGCTGCCTCGAGGAGCCAGTCGGGGAACACCGAATGATCGGCGGGATAAGTGAAGCGGAAAGCGCTGTAGGGATACGGCTTGAAACGATATTGTGTCATGCTCTTTCTCCTTGTCTAGGTTGCACTCACGGCATGCCCAACGCGGCCTTGTAGGTCTCGTAGATGCTCTCTTCCTCGAGGCGCTCGTTGGTATCTTTCGCGCGGTCGCGAATGATGCGTTTGATGGCTTTCACGTCGTAGCCGCGGCCCTTGGCCTCGCCGAAGATGTCGGCCTTATCGGCATTGATGGCGGCGCCTTCCTTATTCAGGCGCTCGATGCGCTCGATGAACTGGCGCAGCTCGGCGCCGGCGACGTTCTCGACGTCGCTGTTGTGACCGATATCGCTCATGAGAACATCCATTGGACGAACAGGATGGTGGCATAGATGACGATGAAGCTCACAAAGGATCCGCCGCGCTCAAAATGGTAGTGCAACCATTCCTGGCGGTTGCGCCAGCAGGCAAACCCGCCATTTCTGAAGCGGCGCAGGATCGCGCCGTCAGGGATGCGGATCTCGCGTTCCTGTTGGGAGGGAGCACGGGAGATGACCCAAGAGAATTCCGCCACCGTGAGATCGATGACATCAGGGCGGTTGTCGTTAGTCGGCTTTTCCATCTTCGGCCCCCTTCGGCTGGTCGAGATCGCCGTAGCGATAGGTCGGGATCGGCCCGTCGAGCTGCTCGTCGGTCTCGAGATCGACATGTGGCGAGCCCTCGAGGCAGGCGGCATGGCAGATGCCCAGCTCGATATCGGTCGAGCACATGTCATCTGGTTTGATGATTTCCGCGCAGACTGGGCAGCGATCATCATCGGCTGCAACGACGTCGTCGATCGCGCGGCTGTAGTTACTTTCTGGCATCATTCATCCCCTTCCTGCAGCTGGTCGTTGAAATCATTGCCGGCGATGCTTTCGATCACCGTCACGGGCTTGCCGTGCGCGGCCAGCTTTTCCAGCACATCGGCAAACTGCTTTTCCGTGGTCTTGGACTTGAAGTGATCCTTCAGCACGATCACGGCCGAGATGCAGGGCAGGTCGATCGGCGCGTTGCCCATGTTCGAAAGGCTGCCGGCAGCCCATGCGCGCGCCTCGGGCGCCTCGATGGAAACCGAGGCTGTCGTCTCGATGCCTTCGCCGAGCAGCAGCGGCCACGCTTGCTGTGCCAGCTCCGGCGGCACGCCTTCCGGCCCGTGGCTGATCCGGATCATCGCGCCCTTGGCCTCGCCGCGCATCAGCTTGGCGTTCTCATCCTCCCCGACCGGCAGCTTTTTCGGGCCGAGCGGTGACAGGAAAGTGCAATGGCAGGCGGCGATCTGCCCGGTCGGCGCGCGCATGGCCGAAAGGATGACCGGAAAGCTGGGGCCCTCCGAGATCTTGATCAGCTTGCCGTCGCGCCGCTCGAATTTCGCCCGGCGCCAATATTCCAGCGCCGGCGCGAAGCGCATCGTCGCGGTGTCACGTTTCGGGATCTGGTCGAGCGGAATGCGCCTGGCTGCGAAATAGGCCCGCGCATGTGCCTCGGCCGTCGAGCCGGCGCCGTCGAGATAGCCCTTGTGAAACAGCTTTTCGGCAAAGGCGATGTTCTGCAGCCGCTTTTTCTCGGCTTCCTGCTCGGCCTTCGCCCGCGCCTCGGCCGATCGCTGCTGGAAGCGCGCGAAATCTTCGCGCGTCATCTGCCGGATGCCGAGGAAATCACGGGCAAAATCCATCGCCTCGCGGAAACTGCACTGCCGGCAATATTCGATGAGGCGGACGACGTCGCCCTTCTCGCCGGTGCGGTAATCCTTCCAGGCGCCGATATCGCGCGTCAGCGCCACCTTGAATTCCGCGCTCTTATGGTGATCGCAGGTGACGGGATTATGCGCCACCCAAAGCCGCCCCTGCATCTGCCCATCGGGCAACAACCGGCCGCAAAGATCGACGATGCGATCCTTCAGGCCTTGCTTGATATCGGCGGTATCGTCGCGGCGGTTCATGCGCGGCCTCCCTGGACGACGTGGCGCGCGGCATGCAACGTCCGCACGATCGCATCCTCTTTCACGCCGAGCAGTTCGCCGATGTCGAGCGTGTCGAAGTGACCGCAATTCCAGAGCACGATCGCCGCCAGCGCCTGGCGCTCATCGATGGCGCCACTCATGGCGGAAGATCCGGAAAGCTTTTCGTCGGCGCGATCGAGAATGTTCATATCGAAAACGCCCCTTCTACCGCCGAAAGCAGCCGCTCGAGCTCCGGATTTCCGCGCTCGTCTTCCACGTCGTTCATGGCGTAGCTGACGGCCGCCTTGCTCATGCCGGCGGCGCGGGCCAGCTCGGCTTGCGGGAGGTTCAAATACTGGTTTGCGATGTAGATGGCCCAGCGCCGCAGCTGCGCGGCTTCCATCCACAGAGGATCCGCCGTCGCCCGCTTGCCTGGATCGGCCGAAAGCACGAAATCCGGCGTGCGGCCTCGGGCATGGGCGACATAGGCGACCGCGAGGCGGTAGCAGGCGGAGGGCAGGGCGCTATCCGCATGGTTCTCGCTGCGCTTCAGGCGGGAGATTGCCAGTTGGATGCGCCGCGCCGTGTTTGGCGTCAGCGTGATTTCGCCGGCGCGAAGCCGCGCGATATAGCGCGGATGCAGACCGGCCATGCGGGTCACTGCATTCGCCGAGATCTCCGCCGCCTTCATCATCAGATCTAGCTCAGTAAAATTCAGCATGGGCCGCCGGGCTATGGTGGCCGTACGAAATACAAATCGGCTTGGGTTGGGAATTCGGATGTCAGCGCCGGCCGTCAGGCCTTGGCGCCGATCTGGATCTGGTTGAGCTGCAGGCCCTTGTTGTAGGCCTCGACCAGCACCTTCGAGAGGGAGAGCGCACCGTCGCCGCCGCCGATCCGTTGCATCGCGTTGGCATCGGCCGCGAGGATCTTTCGGTCCTTGCCGTGCAATTTGGTGATCATGCGGTCGCGATCGATGATCTTTTTGTTGTTGCGATAGAGGCGCGCGAGAGACTGGATCATGACGCCTGCGAGCGCGGAATTATCCTTCGGCCATGCAGCGACCAGCGTGCGGCAAGCCTCTGTCGTAGCCTCTTCGCCGTAGCGCTCGATCGAGCGCTGGATAGCCGAGATCGAACTTGTACGGTTCGGCGCCGGCGATTTCGTACCAGCAGGCACAACTTCGCATCCAGCTTCCTCGAGCACGGAGCAGATCCGCATCATCATCTCGTCACCGGCCTCGATGCCGGCCCAATATTTCTCGACGGTAGAGACGGCGGAGCGGTTGATGTTGACGCCAAGAAAGCTCTGCGCTTCCTCGAAAGCCTGGTCGAGGCGGACAATGACACAGGGCACCGCCTCGATCGACGGATGCAGCCTGGCCGCCTCGAAGCGATGCTGACCGTCATAGACTGTGAAAGTGCCGTCGCCCTGGTCGACGAGCTGCAGGGCACCGAACTGCGCCCAACGAAAATCGCGAAGGATCTGTGCAATGCGTTTCTTTTTCACTGGGCGCTGGTAGCTGCTATCGACTCGGATCTGCGATAGGTGGACCCATTGCAATTCCGGCAGTTCGCCAAGATCCAAATTGATTGCGGCATCCATCAAACCAATCTCCCCTGTTCCGGTTCTTCACGCTGCGCCTGGCGCTGCCGCTCGCGGAAAGCGCGCAGGTCTTTCATGCTTGCCCAGCCCTTACCGGGCTCGATCGAGATCGAGAGATAGCCGTCGATGCGCACATACTGGCAGACGGCCGAGCCATCCCAGCCGCGCGCCTCGGCCTCGGCATTGAGGCTCGACAGGAACGTCTCGTGAAAGCAGGTGTTTTCGTCCGGGCTCGGCTCGACAGGCGCCTTGAAGGCGGTGCAGATCTGCAGCGCCGTGCTCATGGCCGGTCACTTTCAAGCTTGGCGATCGCACGACGCGCGGCGACGAGCCAGTTCCGGAACAGCCCGCCAAGGCCGGCGGTGCATGAGGTGCTGACGCCGCCCAATTTCATACCTTTGGCATCGAAGGGCAATGCAATCCTGGCGCCCTCGCACTCAGTCAGGTAATCGGCCATCTTGCGCAGCGCCGCGTTGCGCCGTTCCCAGCCGTCGCGATCGCCAACCTTTACGTCAGGCACCATGCAAAGCTGCATCTCGACGACGTCGATTAGGCGCTTGAGTTCGGCGATATCGAGGGGCCTCTTCATCGCAGCACCTCGCCCGATCGCAGCACCTCGCCCGTCTTCTCGTTGAACTTGTCGGGAAAGACGTCTTGCAATAGGCGGCGGGTGCTCGGCTGCAACTTGCTGTTATTCCGCAGCCCGCGATACATCGTGCTTTCGCCGATATGGGCAGCCCGCGCGAGATCCGCTTTCGGCATGCCTTTCTCTTCGCGCCATTTATCCACAGTTCGCCACGTGAGGGACATGAATTCCTCCATTGATTATTCGTGACAAGTTGTGATTTGCTGTGCTCTGTCAAGTGATCAAGATCAAAATGTAATCAAGGCACGTCCACTGTATGTTTTGCGTTGTGGAAAATGTGCACCAAAAACACGTCGACTGGATCGACTTCATCCTTAAGCACAAGCGATGGAGCACGAACCGGCTCGCCAGTGAGGCAGAGGTCGATCCCTCTACTCTGTCCCGGCTCCTGAAGGACCCGGGCAAGACGCGCACGCTCAATAGCTACTCAGTCGAAAAGATCGAGAAAGCCTCTGGCGTTCCGGCCTTTGAGACCTCTATCGCAGAGGTTCCGAGAGGGTTGGCCGAACGGGAGAGCGAAGAGTTCGAGGCCCGTCCGTCCGGAGGCCTCAGCGACGCCGTGCGAGCCCTGAAGGGCGAGCGCAATGAGATCGATGCCTGGGAGCTAGGCTCTCGAGCGGCGGAGTTGGCCGGCTACTTGCCGGGCGATACCTTGATCGTCGACATGAGCGCTAGGCCTCAGCCTGGCGATCTTGTCTGTGCGCAGGTTTACGACCTTGCCGGCGGCACCAAAACGATCTTCCGAATTTACGAGCATCCCTTCCTGGTTGCGGCTACAACCGATCCGAGCCTATTCAAGCCATTGCTCATAGATAACGAGCGGGTGGTGGTTCGCGGTGTGGTGACCGCCTCATTCAGGCAGCGCCGCGTCGCCTGATCCCTTTTTCTCTCCGCACTGAATTTTTGGACGCCCAATCTTTGGCTTGCGCATTGAACTATTGGACGCCCACGCCTTCAACTTCGCATTGAACTGCTGGACGCCCAAGTCTGCTTATCCACAGTGAATTCTTGGACGCCCAATCGGGCGCGTTCAATTACGCGAATTTTCCTGCCGAGGTCACAATTTGCTGTTGATTTGTGTTGCCTCACAAAGAGGCATGTCACAACAAAGCAATTTTCCATGGATTAATCATTGACTTTATGTGCCTGCGGGCACAACTTGTCATCCGCAGCGATTTGCAACTGTGGAGACGCGAAACATGAACCTGCAGGAAACGACGATCGGGGCGGCTGATATCGCGGCTGCGCTCGGCCTTGCCCGCGCCACCTTCGCGAAGAAGGTGGTTCGGCTCATCAAGACAGAAGGCATGCCGGCGCCGTTGCCCGGCCGCCGTCGCTGGTCGCGCACCGCGATCGACGCATGGATCGCCAGCTATGGCGATCGCAAGCTCACCCAGCAGCTCGAAGCCCGGGCAATCCGAAGCATCGCCACCGACCGTGCCCAGCTTCGCGAGAACTATGTCCGCAATTCCGGCCCGCGCCTGATCGTCGACAATGAAAGGGCAGGGGCATGAGCGGGCGCGTTATTCACCGTGGCCTTGAGGAGGCATTGGTCAGCGATGACCCCATCGTCCGCATGATCGCAAGAGCCGGTGCCAGCCGCTGGGTCGAGGAGATGCAGGCCTGGGTAAATTCCGAATTGGAACGCGGCGAGAAGCCGTCCCATCTGATGCAAGCCATGATGAGCATGTTCGTCAGGACCCACTCGGGACTAGCGACGCAGCTTGTCAAGCGAGCCCACTTTCGGGACGTCGCGGAAATGTTCAAATCGATCGTCGATGAAGAATACGTCCGGCATGCCGAAATGTCGCTTGTGTTTCTCTTGGACAAAAGGGCCGGCCGATGACAACGCCCCTCACTGAGAACCCGGCCGTCGTCGATCCGATGCGGACCCTGACTGCCCCACAGAGAGATGCAATTTCCTCTCTCGCATTCTTTCGGCATCAGCGGATCGACGGCGGTGAGGTGACGATCGGCACGAAGCGCTTTTCGTTCCGGACGATCCGCGCGATCGAGAATTATCAGCTCGTGCAGCGCGGCTACGATCGCGGCCGCCAGAAACTTTCCCTGACGATGGCCGGCAAGCTGGTCGCAGAAAAGCTCAAGAACGGAGGCCGCGATGGAACCGCATGAGCTGATCGCCAAGCTGGAAGCCCTCGGCCTCGAGCAGGATGCCTTGACCGTGCAACTGATCGAAGCGCTCAAGGAGCGTGAGGCCATCAAGGGCGACATCGAGCAACTGGAGCTGCGCCGGCTCGAGCAGCAGGGCGCCGCGTCGTCGCTGGTCGTCGAGGCGGCCTTTGCCCTGCAGGACATCGGCGGTTCGAAGCGTCGCAAGGCGCTGCTGCGCCGCATGGGCTTTGGAGCGGTGCAATGACCGGCCTTCTCCTTTCCGCCTTCTGCGTCGGCACCATCGTCGGCGCCTGGTCGATCCTGTCGCTCCTCGCGCTGCGTCCGGATCTCGGCGAGCGCTGGAGAAAAGGCGGGTGATTTTTGCTTGCGCCATCGCCGCCGGCGCCGTGCTGACCGTGCTGTTTTTCTGGCTTCTGTTTTCGAAGGTGCCAGCCATGGTCCGCGCCGCCGTCAGGCGCCGGCGCAAATGACATGTCGCCGCAGTCTCGCGTCTCGGCGGCGATGTGTAGGGGCAGCCGTCGCCGCAAGCGGCTGCCCCACCAATTCGAACCGGATATGCGCTGAACCCCCCGTCTAAACCGCGCAGCGCATATCAGCCGACGCCGCAATGCCACCCACGGCGTCGGCGGTACCAGGCCCGGCGATCTTTGTTTTGCGTGATCGCCGGGCCTCATTGTTTTCAGGAGAGAGTTCATGCGTTCCCCAAAGCCGAAAAGCACCGACCCCAAAATCAAATACGTCACCTGGCGCAACGGCCGCCCGCGCTTCTCGCCGTCGCAGTCCCTGCGCGAGCAGGGCTATGAGGGCGAGGATCTGCGCAACGCGGACGGAATGTGGATGACCGCCGGTCAGGCGCTGGAGTGGTCGCGCAGTTTCGAGCAGCAGCTGCAGGCGCAGCGGCGCGCGGCCGGCCGCAAACCGAAGAAGAAGGTTGCCGTCGGCCTGCCGGCGCCGAGCGCCCGCATCTATCCGGTCAGCCAGCTTCTGTTCGAATGGCTGCACCCGATCCACAATCCCGACAGTGCCGACTACGCCAAGGCGACGGTGCGTGAATGGGGCTACAAGATCAACGCCATCAAGAAGCACTGCCCGGATGTCTATGCCGCCGAGGCGCTGGCGCTGGACAAGGAAATCTGCCGGGGCATCTACGACAGGATCCGTCTCAACTCCGGCCTGGCGACTGCCCACGGCACCTTGCGCATGCTCGGCACGGCGCTCGAATGGGGCATGTCGCGCGGCAAGCTGCGCGGCATGGAAGTCAACCCGGCTCACAAGCTGAAAATGAAGACGCCACCGCCACGCCTGCGCGTCGGCTCCATCGAGGAGATCGACGGCCTGGTCGCGGCGGCCGACGCCATGGGCTGGCCCGAGATCGGCGACAGCATCGTCTTCGCCGTATGGAGCGGCCAGCGCCAGGGCGACCGGCTGCTTTTCCAGAAGAACGGCGAAAAGAATGGTCGGCTGTTTTTCAGGCAGGCGAAGACGGGCGCGATCGTCTCGATCAAGAAAGCGCCCGAACTGGTCAAACGCCTCGAGGCAGCCGAGGCCAGGCGCGCCGAAAAAAACATCGAGACCGACTATGTCGTCTTCAACGAGCACGGCAAGGCGCCGTTCCAGGGCAGCTACTACAGCCACCGCCTGCTGGATATCCGCAACGCGCTCGCCGCCGGCCTGCCGGATCCGCACGGGAAGCCGACGATCGAGCCGATGCCCAGCGTCATGACGTTGACCGACCAGGATTTCCGCGACACCGCCGTCACCTGGCTTGCCCGCGCCGGCGCCACCGTCCCCGAGATCTGCAGCATCACCGGGCACAGCTTCAAGACCGCTACAGAGATCCTGAAACACTACCTCGCGCTGGATGAAACCATGGCCGACAGCGCGATCGACAAGCTCACGGCCTGGTACGAGAAGGAGACAGCATGAACGAGATGAGCGATCACGCACGATTGGAGCTGCTGGTCGGCGCATATCAAGCGGCCGAGAACGCGCGCATAGAATTCGAGAAGACATTCCGGCGATTGTTTCAGCCAGGCACACCGATCCGATGGAAGCGAGACGTTCATGTCCAGACGGGTAGCGTCAAGCTTCATGCCTACGGCCCTTACCTATTTGCACTCAACGAGCGCACGGGAAAGACGCTGAAGATCAGCTGCTATGATATCATTCGGGCGGGAGGGGATCGCTCATGAGCCTAAAACCCACGGCAGATCAGGGCCAGCGATACGAGATCAGCGCTGTTGGCTGGCCGCTTCCGGAAAAGACGGTCATCGGCTGGGCCGACTATGACCACTCTGCCGAATTGATGGCGGCGGGTGCACGCCTATCTCCAGGCTGCAAGCGAACCGAGATCCGCGATCGCTGGGGCAAGCAGGCGATCCAGGTGTGCGAGGTCGAGCCGCACGAGACGACGATCGCGCTCGAGCAGCTGCCGGCGAAGCTGCTACGTGGCGAACACACCTGTTTTCACCTCACCTTCAATGACGAGCACAGCATCAACTATGAAACGGCCGCTGAGTATTTCAGCGGCAATCCGGATTGGGATCGGGGCTGGATCTCGCCCGAGGAGCGCGAGAAGGCGATCACCACGAACTCTGTGTGGACCCTGCAATGGTATCCGGAGACGCCGATCGGCTTTCACATCGTCCGCGCCAGCTCGGCCGCAGCCGTGATCGCGGCCGCATTAAAGGAGATGAGCCCGTGAGCCGCCCTTGGCACAAGGGCACGCCATGCCCGCATCTCGAGCCCGATATCCTTGGCCAGTTCGATACCTTTGAAGATTGGCTGAACCACGCCACGCGGGCGCTGACAGGGTTCGAGGGATCTGTGGGCGAGGAGCTAAACGCCATCTGCGTCGACAACCTCGGCCGGCGCTGTCACAACGGAAAAGACTTCATGCGAGCGAGGGATGAGGATGCCTTTCCCGTCCGATACTTCATCCAACTAAAGCCGCTAGGAGCACCGCCATGGGAAAGCGCGACGTAGGCTGCCCGCACAAGGATATCCGCTTCTGCCCGCTCTATCACGCCGCCCACATGGGCGGCGGTTTTAGTTGCGACGACGGACAACTCGAGCTGCAGACTTGCGCCGTCGCTAGAGGGATAAGCTACCGCGACCAGGTCGAAAAGATGCGAGTGGCTTTCCCTGGCCTGGTCGAGCAATGTGAGTGGCGAGAAAAAGCCGAACAAGGTCAGGAACAACGGCGACGAAACATGCGCCTACTCGGATTGAATTGACAGGATCGGCGGTTCGTATCCCCGGCACGCGAGAGGCAGAAACCCGCAGGCAAGCGGCGGAAAACATCGTCAAAATTAGTCGCCTGTTAACTACGTAAGTATTTGAAATTGCTTGTCATACCCCATACTTCTAAGCATGTGGTCGCAGGTTCGAATCCTGCAGGGGTCGCCATTTTCCGATCAGATAGCGTGCTGCTGATCACGCGCGATCAGCCCGCCTTATGCTCAGTTCGCCGTCGTTGACCAGCCGCCGGCGCCTACGGGCCTTGTAGCATCGACCGCCATCTGAATGAGATCGTGGCCATACATTGCTCCGGCCAGTTTTATGACGATGATGGCGGCGCTTAAGAGTGCGAGCCCGCCGATGATCCTGTCGCTTTTTTTCACGGCCCGCTTCCCTCGACGTCTCGTGAATTCCGCATTATTCGCGGCTAAAAGAATATATCGCGTTTTTTGCGAAGCGCTACAGGGCTTGCTCACGCTACCAATTGCCAGGCGGCAATCAGGAGAAGACAGTCCGCGATATCCTCACCTAACGCCGATAACCGTCACTGAACCGGAGGCCTATGGAAAAACCCGCCGGCTGCGACGCAGCGGCGGGTTTTGTTCATTCGATCTGTTCCAAATCAGTGCAGGATCTGGCTGAGGAACAGCTTTGTGCGCTCATGCTGCGGGTTGTCGAAGAATTCCTTCGGCGAATTCTGCTCGACGATCTGGCCCTGGTCCATGAAGATGACGCGGTTGGCGACCTGGCGGGCAAAGCCCATTTCGTGGGTGACGCACAGCATGGTCATGCCTTCTTCAGCAAGGCCAACCATGGTGTCGAGCACTTCCTTGATCATTTCGGGGTCGAGCGCAGACGTCGGCTCGTCGAACAGCATGATCTTCGGGTTCATGCAGAGCGAGCGGGCAATCGCCACACGCTGCTGCTGGCCACCGGAAAGCTGGCCGGGGTATTTCTTGGCCTGCTCCGGGATCTTGACGCGGGTGAGGAAGTGCATGGCGATCTCTTCCGCCTGCTTCTTCGGCATCTTGCGCACCCAGATCGGTGCCAGCGTGCAGTTTTCCAGAATGGTCAGGTGCGGAAAGAGATTGAAGTGCTGGAACACCATGCCGACTTCGCGGCGCACTTCGTCGATCTTCTTCAGATCGTTGGTGAGCTCGACGCCATCGACGATGATCTGGCCTTTCTGGTGTTCCTCCAGGCGGTTGATGCAGCGGATCATCGTCGATTTGCCCGAGCCGGAGGGGCCGGCGATGACGATGCGCTCGCCGCGCATGACCTTCAGGTTGATATCGCGCAGCACGTGGAAATCGCCGTACCACTTGTTCATGTTGATCATGTCGACCGCGACCTCGGTCTCGGAGACGGTCATTTTCTTCGATTGGGCTTCAGCCATTTTATATTTCCCTCAATTTTATCGCTTGTGGCCGGTGTCGAGATGGCGTTCCACGAAACCTGAATAGCGCGACATGCCAAAGCAGAACAGCCAAAAAACGAATCCGGCGAATACAAGACCCGTTACTGGCGTCACCGCACTTGCCCAGGTCGCATCCGAAAAGTTCTGGCGGACGATGCCGAGCAGGTCGAACATGCCGATGATCGCAACCAGCGACGTGTCCTTGAACATGCCGATATAGGTGTTGACGATGCCGGGAATGACCAGCTTGATCGCCTGCGGCAGAATGATCAGCCGCATCTTCTGCCAATAGCCGAGGCCGAGTGAATCGGCGCCCTCGAACTGGCCCTTTGGTATGGCCTGCAGACCGCCGCGAATGACTTCGGCCATATAGGCCGAGGTGAAGATCGCAACGCCGATCACTGCACGCAGCAGCTTATCTACCGTCCAGCCCTGCGGCATGAACAGTGGCAGCATGTAGCTTGCCATGAACAGCACGGTGATCAGCGGCACGCCGCGGATGATCTCGATGAACATCACGCACAGCATGCGCAAAACCGGCATCTTGGAACGGCGGCCGAGCGCAAGCACGATGCCGAACGGGAACGACACTGCGATGGCGACGAACGCGATCACCAGCGTTACCAGCAGGCCGCCCCATCGTTCTGTTTCCACCGTCTGAAGGCCGAAGCCTCCGTGGAGCAGGAAGAACGAAACGACTGGCAGCACGAAAAATGCAAGGATTGCGTTCAACCCCTTCCGGGGAACCGATGGTATCAGCAACGGAGCGAAGCTGGCGATCATCAGGATGCAGACGAGGATCGGTCGCCAGCGCTCGTCCGGCGGATAAAGGCCGAACATGAAGATGGCGAATTTTGCGCGGACAAAGGCCCAGCAGGCGGCGTTCCAGCCATCCGGCTGCGTTCCGCCCTGAACGGTTGTGGCACAGAAGGTGCGGTCGGTCCCGCTCCAGACTGCATTTATGAACAGCCAGTCGACCAGGTGCGGGATCACCCACGCAAGGAAGGTGATGGCAATAAGAGTCAGGACGATGTCCTTCGGCGTGGCAAACAGGTTCTTTTTCAACCAGTGCCACGCGCCTCTTTCGCTAGCGGGCGCCGGCTGCGCCATAAGCAATGTCTTGCTGACGAAGTGTTGATCTACGCTCGACATCTTATCTCTCCACCAGAGCCATCTTGGCGTTGAACCAGTTCATGAACAGCGATGTTACGATGCTCAGGGCGAGATAGATGATCATCCAGATGATGACGACTTCGACGGCTCTGCCGGACTGATTGAGGATCACGCCACCGACAGCGACGAGATCGGCATAGCCGATCGCGATGGCAAGCGACGAGTTCTTGATCAGGTTGAGATATTGGCTCGTCAGCGGCGGAATGATGATGCGCATTGCCTGCGGTATGACGATCAGCCGGTTGATGGCTGATGCACGCAGACCAAGTGCGCCTGCAGCTTCCGATTGCCCTTTCGGCACGCCACGGATACCTGCGCGTACGATTTCGGCAATATAGGATGCGGTATAAAGGGAGAGGGCGAGGAGAAGTGCAAGGAATTCCGGCCCTATGACCGTACCGCCCGTCAGGTTGAATTTGCCGGCAATGGGATAGTCGAAAGAAAGTGGCATGCCCGTTACCAGGAAGACCAGCAACGGCAGCCCGATCAGGATGCCGATTGATACCCACACCGTATGGAATTGCTGACCGGTTGCCGCCTGACGCCTGTGCGCCCAGCGCGCCACGAAAAATACGGCGGCTATGGCGATGATAAAGGCGATACCGACGGCCCACATACCCGCGCCGAAGATCGGGCTCGGAAAGGCAAGGCCGCGATTGCTGAGATAGCTGGAAAAGGGCAGGTGCACGGCATCGCGCGCCTGCGGCAGCAGCACCAGAACGCCGCTGTACCAGAAGAAGATGACGAGGAGGGGCGGGATGTTGCGGAAGATTTCGACATAGGCCTGGGAAAGTTTCGCAATCAGCCAGTTATGCGAAAGCCTGCCGATGCCGATGAGGAAGCCAACGATAGTCGCCGCGACGATGCCTACCACCGAAATCAGGAGTGTGTTCAGCACGCCGACGAGAAGGGCCGTGGCATTGGTCGAATCGCTGGAGTAGGGAATCAGCGCTTGTCCCAGGTTAAAGCCAGCGCGCCCTTCGAGAAAGCCGAAGCCGAATGAGCGGTTCAATGCGCGCAGATTATCGATGGTGTTCGTGACGACAAACCAGCAGAGTCCCGCGAGAATGATGATAGTAAGCGCCTGATAGAAGGCACCCCGAACTTTGGGGTCGTATAGCGCCGCTGATAGTGCTGAGCGCCCGCCTTCAGGCGAGTTTACAGTAATTGCCATATAGAGTTTTTCCCCAATGTGCCTGTTTCAGGCTTGTTTTCTTGAGGGGAGAGAGGCGAAGCCGCCTCTCTCTTAAAGCTAGGCTCTTTGCGACTTAGCGTACCGGCGGTGCGTACTGGATGCCGCCCTTGCTCCACAGAGCGTTGAGACCACGAGCGATCTTCAGCGGGCTGCCTGCGCCGATGTTGCGGTCGAAGACTTCGCCGTAATTGCCGACGCCCTTGATGATGTTATAGGCCCAGTCGTTGGTCAGGCCGAGGTCGGTGCCGATTGTCGAACCCTGTTCTGCGCCCAGAAAGCGCTTGATGTCCGGATTAGCCGAGTTCTTCATCTCGTCGACGTTCTTCTGGGTGATGCCGAATTCTTCGGCGTTCACGAGCGCATAGGCCGTCCAGCTGACAATGTTGAACCATTGGTCGTCGCCCTGGCGAACGGCCGGGCCGAGCGGCTCCTTGGAGATGATTTCCGGCAGAACGACGTTGTCGTCCGGGTTCTTCAAGGTCAGGCGCAGAGCGTAGAGACCGGACTGGTCGGTCGTGTAGACATCGCAACGACCGGAATCATAGGCGGTGTTGACTTCTTCGAGCTTGTCGAAGACGACCGGATTGTATTGCAGGTTGTTGGTCTTGAAATAGTCTGCCAGGTTCAGCTCGGTCGTCGTGCCGGACTGGACGCAAACTGCCGCGCCGGAAAGTTCGAGCGCCGATTTTACGTTCAGCTCCTTGCGAACCATGAAACCCTGGCCGTCATAATAGGTGACCGGACGGAATTTGAGGCCGAGCGCGGTGTCGCGGTTAATGGTCCAGGTGGTGTTACGGGAAAGTACGTCGATTTCGCCGGACTGCAGCGCGGTGAAGCGGTCCTTGGCGCTGAGAGGCGTGTACTTCACCTTGGTCGGATCGCCAAAGACAGCGGAAGCGACAGCCTTGCAGAAGTCGATGTCAAAACCGGCCCAGTTACCGGCCGCATCAGGCTGTGCAAAGCCGAGAAGGCCGGTATTCACGCCGCACTGGACGAAGCCCTTGGCCTTTACGTCGCTCAGCGTCGAAGCCGACGCACCGGACGCGGTGTAAGCCAATGCTGCGGCTCCGAGGAATACGGAGAGAGCAAACTTTTTCATTTTCCCTACCTTTGTCTATTTGTTTTATAATTAAAAGAGTATCGCCTCCGAAGCAGGTCCCTTGGGAACCACGTTCCTTCCTTCCCGGAGCGAGTGGCGCTATCACAGTCGTAAAAGGTGTAGCGGTCAAGAGATCGCCCTAATTATTGCGGATTTATTCGGCATTTTCGCCCGCCCCGGCCGAAAACTGGGCATTTGGCGTCAAAATGAGCGGCGTTTTGCCAAAAATCTGCACGAAAATGCGGTCCTCTCTGCAATTTTTGTTATTTTAGCCTTCGAATAACGTGAACGGATGGAAGCATCGGGGTTGACCAGGCGAGGCTTGGTCGCCACAAATCCACTTTCTCGCAGCGCCAAAGGCATATCCGGACATGAAAGACAAAGACAACTTCCTGCAGAACGCCGGCATCAACACGCGTTTGTCCCACATCGGCAATTCGCCATTCGATTTCCATGGATTCGTCAATCCGCCCGTGGTGCATGCTTCGACGGTGTTGTTTCCCAATGCGCGCGTGATGGAGACGCATGACCAGAAATACACCTACGGTACGCGTGGAACGCCGACCACGGATGCGCTTTGCGAGGCGATGAATGCGCTGGAAGGCTCCGCCGGAACGGTAATCGTTCCCTCCGGGCTTGCAGCGGTGACGGTGACGTTTCTCGCTTATCTGTCTGCCGGCGATCATGCCTTGATCGTCGATTCGGTCTACGGCCCCACGCGATTCTTCTGCGATACGATGCTGAAGCGCCTCGGTATCGAGGTCGAATACTACGATCCTATGGTGGGTGCCGGCATCGAACAGCTGATCAAGCCGAACACCAGGCTGGTCCATACTGAAGCGCCGGGCTCCAACACCTTCGAAATGCAGGATATTCCGGCTATTTCGGCGGCGGCTCATCGTCATGGCTGCGTCGTCACCATGGACAATACCTGGGCGACGCCGCTCTATTTCAAGCCGCTCGACCATGGCGTCGACGTTTCCATTCATGCCGTGACGAAATATCCGGCCGGCCACTCCGATATCTTGATGGGAACCGTTTCGGCCAATGAAGCGCATTGGAAGCAATTGATCGCCGCGCATGGGCAGCTCGGTCTCTGCGGCGCGCCTGACGATGCTTATCAGGTCCTGCGCGGCTTGCGTACCATGGGCCTGCGTCTGGAGCGTCATCAGGAAAGCGCGCTTGCGATCGCACAATGGCTCGAGGGCAGGGAAGAAGTTGCGCGCGTGCTGCATCCGGCCCTGCCGAGCTTCCCGGGCCACGACTTGTGGAAGCGCGATTTCAAGGGAGCGAGTGGAATTTTCTCTTTCGTTCTGGCCGTCGACGATCCGCAAAAATTCAAGGTGAAGGCGCATGCCTTCCTGGATGCTCTGCGCATTTTCGGTCTCGGCTATTCCTGGGGCGGCTTCGAGAGCCTTGCACTGCAGGTCAACCTCAGTGACCGGCGCGTGACCAAGGCTCCGACGGAGGGGCCTGTTATCAGGCTGCAAATCGGCCTGGAAGACGTCGCCGACATCAAGGCGGATATCGAAAACGGCTTTGCTGCCGTCCGGCAGGTCTGATCAGCCGATGGCGCGATAGCCGTAGATCCAATCCATGTCCGCCGCGAGACTTTGCGGCGGGCGCAGCGAGAGGACGAGATCGCGCGCCAGACGGATGGGGCCGCGTGCGTGATAGGCAAACTGGTTGAAGGCGGCGCGCTGGCGCAGACGGGATATCCGCGGGGCTCGATGCCTCTCGTAGAGCTCGAAAGCTTCCGCGGGCTCGCGTCCCGAAAGCATGCCGGCAAGCTCGAAGGCGTCCTCTATTGCCATGGCCGCACCCTGGGCCGCAAACGGCATCATCGCATGCGCGGCGTCCCCGATCAGAATAGTGTCGCTGCCATTATGCCATCGGCCCGCCTTCATCTCGTAGAGCGGCCAGAAGCTGGCCTGCTCCCGGGCTTCGAGCATTTGCAGGATCGTTCTGTTCCAGCCGGAAAAGCCGCGCAGCATCTGCTCACGCTGCGTTCTGTTGCCGGCTACGCCCCAATCGCGGCTGGTGCCGCTGCCGGAGACGATCGCGACAATATTGAAGGCGGCATTTTCCCGAATGGGATAGCAGACGAGATGGCTCGATGGCCCGAGGAAGGCCGTAACGCTTGTCTTGCTCAGGACGGAAGGGGCGGCCGCCTCAGGAATAGAGAAACGCCAGGCAATATTGCCCGAAAAGAGCGGCGAGGGCGCGCCTGGCACCATCGCATGCGCCTTCGACCAGACGCCGTCGGCACCGATGACGAGATCGAACTTCTTTCCGGCGATCTCTTCCAGCGCCAGCTTGTTTTTGATGTCGATGTGCCGGCCGAGATGCAGCCTGCATAGGGTATTGCCCGTCACCGCATCCAGAAGCGCCTTTTGCAGGGTCGCCCGATGCGCGGTCCCATAGGGCGCACCCCATCGCTCTCTTGCAAATTTTCCACAGGGAACCAATGCAACGGGACGCAGGGATGAGCCGGACACGAGCCGGACTTCCTCCGGCTCCAGCCAGACGGATCGAAGCTTGTCGAGAACGCCGAGCGTATCGAGAATGCGGGAGGCATTTGGCGAAATCTGCAGGCCGGCGCCAACCTCGGTCAGCACCTCTGCCTGTTCGAAAATGTCGGAGGCAATGCCATGTCGCGCCAACGCCAGCGCCGCCGTCAATCCAGCTATTCCGGCGCCGATGATTGCGGCTGCTTTGATCGGCATTTCTTGTGTCCGATCGGACGCTATGGCGTCAGGCAGCCTTGAAATGGAAGACGCAGCCGGCCGGATTGGTCTGATCCGCCTTCAGCGACGGATTGTAGCGATAGAGCGTCGAGCAGTAGGAGCAAACCTTCTCGTTCTCATCTCCGAGATCGATGAAGATGTGCGGATGATCATAGGGAACCGAAGCGCCGGTGCACATGAATTCCTTCACGCCGATTTCGATGACGCGATGTCCGCCGTCGTTCTGGAAATGGGGAATATTGTGGCCGGCCATGATGATCTCCGAATGCGTCTTGCCGTGAGCGGCATGAATGTTGCGCCAGACTTGGTAGCCCCTCTTTATAATCCTTCTTCCCGATTGTGTAGTGCGAAAGTCCGGCTTGATGCAGAGATTTTCGCAAGCGCAGGGTTCATTTGATATCGCCGATAAAATATGGTCCGCCGCCAAGAGGACCTAATTTTTATAAAGACGAAGCCATGAATTTGAATGCTCCCAAGATGCTCCACTTTGTCCGAGATGGATTGAAGCTCGCCTTTTTCGACGAAGGAGATCCGAACGGCCCGCCGGTGCTGCTGATCCACGGCTTCGCCTCCACGGCGATTACCAATTGGGTCAATCCCGGCTGGCTGAAGACGCTCGGCGAGGCGGGTTGTCGCGTCATCGCCATCGACAATCGCGGTCACGGTTCGAGCGACAAACCTTACGATGTCGATGTCTATCACCCTTGGATCATGGCAGAGGATGCCGTGGCACTCCTCGATCATCTGGACGTTTCAGAGGCGCATGTCATGGGTTATTCCATGGGCGCGCGCGTTTCTGCCTTCATGGCGATCGCTCATCCGGATCGTGTCCGCTCACTGGTTCTCGGCGGCCTCGGTATCGGCATGGTCGAGGGCGTCGGCGATTGGGATCCGATTGCGGATGCGCTGGTGGCGCCGTCGCTCGATGATGTCACCCATGCGCGCGGGCGCATGTTCCGTGCTTTTGCCGAACAGACGAAAAGCGACCGTCAGGCGCTGGCCGCCTGCATCCAGGGCTCGCGCGATCTGGTTTCACGGGACGATGTGGCGAAGATCGAGGCGCCGACATTGATCGCCGTCGGCACCAAGGACGATATTGCCGGCTCCGGGCAGGAGTTGGCTGCACTGATGCCGAATGCCGAGGCCATAGACATTCCGAACCGCGATCATATGCTCGCCGTCGGCGACAAGGTCTTCAAGGCTGCGGTTCTGGAATTCTATCAGCGCCTGGACAAGCGCTAGGTTTCAGGTCACTTGCCGGTGAAATGCGGCTTCCGCCGCTCGGCAAAGGCGGCACGGCCCTCGGCGTAATCGGCGCTGTCAAAAGTCTCGGCGCCGATTACTTCCGCCTCGCGCAACAGGTCGCCATCCTGCTCGATGACGGCCCGGATCGCGAGTTTCGAAGCGTGCAGCGCGATCGGCGCATTGGCCGCAATCGCATGGGTGAGGGCGGATACTTCCTGATCGAATACGCTTGCCTCGACTTCCTCCAGAAGAAAGCCGACGGCAGCCATCTTCTCGCTCGACATGGAGGCACCGGTAAACAAGGCAACCTTCGCCATCTGCTGCCCGAGCGCGTTGACGATATCCTGCACGGCGTCGGCGGGATAGGCGATGCCGAGGCGAGCGGCGGGAACGGAAAACCGCGCGCCTTTTTCGGCGATCCGCAGATCGCAGGCGGCCGCGAGCCCGAAGCCGCCGCCATAGCAGATGCCGCGGATTGCGGCGATCGTCGGTACGCGGCAGTGACGGATAGCCTCGAAAGCCCGGCTGTTCAGCGCTTCATAGGCGACCGCGGTCTCGGAATTCTTGCGAACGCTGTCGAATTCGCTGATATCGGCACCGGCTGAAAAATCCGCGCCCGTGCCGCGCAGAACAATCACATGCGCATGGGCTTCATCGGTCAGAATGCGCGCTGCTTGCGGGATCGCACGCCACATGGCGGCCGTCACCGCATTCTTTCTGTCGGGGTTGCTGATCGCGATCATGCCTATGCCATCGCTGCATGTCGCGCGAATGAGACCGCCGGCAAAGTCATGCTCGAAAATCATATGCGACCAACCCATTTGTCTTGTGTGGCTTTTATTCTATATAATGCACCCCTGACAGAAAATCGGGAGACCGCCAATGGTCGCAGCAATGGATATTCGCCAGGTAGAGGGCTTGGGCGCAGTGAAGGTCATGGACCCGATCTGGGACAGCATGCGCGAGGAAGCACGCGCCGCTGCCGAAAAGGATCCGCTCCTTGCTGCCTTCCTCTATTCGACGATCATCAACCATCGTTCGCTGGAAGAATGCGTTATCTATCGCATTTGCGAGCGGCTCGACCATCCGGACCTGCAGGCCATCCTCCTGCGGCAGACCTTCGAGGAAATGCTGGCAGACTGGCCGGAGTGGGGATCGATTCTGCGCGTCGATATCCAGGCCGTCTATGATCGCGACCCTGCCTGCCTGCGGTTCCTGGAGCCGGTGCTCTATTTCAAGGGTTTCCATGCGCTGCAGACGCATCGCCTTGCGCACTGGCTGTATAATCGCGGCCGCCGCGATTTCGCGCTCTATCTGCAGAGCCGTTCCTCCAGCGTCTTCCAGACAGATATCAATCCCGCCGCGCGCATCGGCAAGGGCATCTTCCTCGATCACGCGACCGGTCTTGTCGTCGGCGAGACGGCCGTGATCGGCGACAACGTCTCCATCCTGCACGGGGTCACGCTCGGCGGCACCGGCAAGGAGGGCAGCGACCGCCATCCGAAGATCGCCCATGGCGTCCTCATCGGTGCGGGCGCCAAGATTCTCGGCAATATCCAGATCGGCCATTGCTCACGTATCGCCGCAGGCTCGGTGGTGCTCAAGGAAGTGCCCGCCAAGACCACCGTTGCCGGCGTTCCGGCCAAGGTGGTCGGAGAAGCAGGGTGTTCGGAACCTTCACGCTCGATGGACCAGCTGTTGGCCGAGCAATTGGTCGTGGATCAGATCATGGGCGCGGGAATCTAGAAAAATCCCGTGTGACTTTCGGAGGCTTGTGCTGCCGCTGAGGGGGTATGCGCGGTTCCGGTCTTTACACCGCCGCTTTTCCTATGCAAGAAGCGGCCAACCGAGATCCTCACGGAGAAGCATTGTGAAGCCTGAAGAAATTAAGAAGCTCGACGCCTATTTCAAGCGCACGTTCAACCCTCAGGTCGTGGTGAAGGCCCGCCCGCGCAAGAACGATTCTGCGGAAGTCTATCTCGGCGAAGAGTTTCTGGGTGTCGTCTATATCGACGATGAAGATGGCGACCGCTCCTATAACTTCTCGATGGCCATTTTGGACGTCGATCTCTGATTCCATCGATCTCGTATAGTAATCGAGTATTCGGGCCGTATTTCATTGAAATGCGGCCTTTTTCTTTGGCAGTTGTCGATTTGATCATTCCGCCACCGTTTTGATCTCTTGCGGCTTCTTTCTGACCAAATGCCAATATTTTAATCAAAGCCTGTGGTTGCAGACCCGATGATATATTTTAGAAAAAACAAAATGATGCGCTGCACTCATCACTAGCGGCATTAGGGTGTTATCTAAAATACAACTAAAAGGGGTTATTGCGACGCACAAGACTACTTGACTATTTGTGCATTGCATTTAAGTTTTACCCCTGTAAACCGGCCACCGGTCGGCCAACAAGGGACGGAGAAGCATGTTCAATTTCGATGAAGCCAACAAGAAGGGCAAGGAAGCCATGGACACGGCGCTGAAGAGCTATTCCGATGTCACCAAGGGTTTTCAGGCGATCGCCGCCGAAGCTGCTGAATACTCCAAGAAGTCTTTCCAGGATGGTGTTGCGCACTTCGAAACGCTCGCCGGCGTCAAGAGCTTCGAAGCTGCCTTCGAACTGCAGAGCAGCTATGTGAAGTCCTCCTACGAAAATTTCGTTGCCGAAGCCACCAAGCTCGGTGAAATGTATGCCGATCTCGCCAAGAACGCCTACAAGCCCTACGAGGCGCCCGTCGCGGCTGCAACGAAGGCTGCCAGCAAGGCAGCAGCTACGGCGACCGCCGCTTAAGCTTTCGCCGAAAGGCAAAATTTCCGAAAAGGCCGGCTGCGCGATGCGCGGCCGGTCTTTTGCGTTTTGGTGCATCGAACCAAAGGCGAAGATATGCAGCGACTTTTTTGACCGCAGCCCGCTTTGTCAGCGAATTATGATTGCAGTGTCCTGCAAGGGGCTTAAAATCCCGCCAATATGAACTAAGTTAGAGGTTCGGATATCCGGCCCGACCAAGTGAAGAACCCAACCCCCCAGTGCCAAGTCGGAATGCGATAGCTTCTGCCGGATGATTTGAGGAATGAATGAAATGATCGCTGAGCCGATCCGGATGCAAAACAACAGCGAAAGGAACGGGGACAACGGAAACCGTGGGACCTCGGTGATTACACGCACCAAGCCCAAAACCAAAAAACCGAACCTGTACCGCGTGCTGCTTCTGAATGACGACTATACGCCCATGGACTTCGTGATCCATATCCTGGAGCGTTTCTTCCAAAAGGATCTCGAAGGCGCCACCCGTATCATGCTTCATGTCCACAACCATGGCGTGGGTGAGTGCGGGATATATACATATGAAGTAGCCGAAACGAAGGTGAGCCAGGTGATGGATTTTGCCCGGCAGCACCAGCATCCGCTGCAATGTGTTATGGAAAAGAAGTGAGGATCTGAACGTGCCAACATTTTCGCCTAGTCTTGAGAAGGCGCTGCATCAGGCACTGACCTACGCGAACGAGCGGCATCACGAGTATGCCACGCTGGAACATCTGCTTTTGGCGCTGGTAGACGACGCCGATGCCGCAGCTGTCATGGGCGCGTGCAATGTTGATCTCGACGCGCTCCGTAAGACTCTGACTGAATACGTCGATAATGAACTCTCCAACCTGGTCACGGGCTATGATGAGGACTCGAAGCCGACCTCCGGCTTCCAGCGCGTCATCCAGCGCGCCGTGATCCATGTGCAATCTTCCGGCCGCGAGGAAGTGACGGGCGCCAATGTTCTCGTCGCGATTTTCGCGGAGCGGGAAAGCCATGCTGCCTTTTTCCTGCAGGAGCAGGAAATGACCCGCTACGACGCGGTCAACTACATCTCTCACGGCATCGGCAAGCGCCCGGGTTCCTCCCAGACCCGCACGCCGCGCGGCGCCGAGGAAAGCGAATCCGAGAGCAAGCCGACCTCCCGCGGCGAGCAGGAGGAGGGCAACGGCAAGAAGCAGCAGGATGCGCTGAAGGCCTACTGCGTCAACCTCAATGAGAAGGCCAAGAGCGGCAAGATCGATCCGCTGATCGGCCGCCACTCTGAGGTCAACCGCACCATCCAGGTGCTGTGCCGCCGCTCGAAGAACAACCCGCTCTATGTCGGCGATCCCGGCGTCGGCAAGACGGCCATTGCCGAAGGTCTTGCCAAGCGGATCGTAGAAGGCAAGGTGCCTGAAGCTCTGGCCGATGCCACGATCTTTTCGCTGGATATGGGCACGCTGCTTGCCGGCACCCGTTATCGCGGCGATTTCGAAGAACGCCTGAAGCAGGTCGTCAAGGAACTCGAAGAGTATCCGGGTGCCGTGCTGTTCATCGACGAAATCCACACCGTTATCGGTGCAGGCGCCACCTCCGGTGGCGCGATGGATGCGTCGAACCTGCTGAAGCCTGCTCTTTCCTCTGGCGCGATCCGTTGCATCGGCTCGACCACCTATAAGGAATACCGTCAGTTCTTCGAGAAGGACCGGGCTCTCGTCCGCCGCTTCCAGAAGATCGACGTCAACGAGCCGAGCATCGAGGATGCCATCGAAATCATGAAGGGCCTGAAGCCCTATTTCGAAGAGTATCACCACTTGCGCTACTCGAACGACGCCATCAAGTCGGCAGTCGAGTTGTCGGCCCGCTATATCTCCGACCGCAAGCTGCCGGACAAGGCGATCGACGTCATCGATGAAACCGGCGCCGCGCAAATGCTGTTGCCGCCCTCGAAGCGTCGCAAGCTGATCACCGAGCGCGAGATCGAGGTGACGATCGCCACCATGGCCCGCATTCCGCCGAAGACGGTTTCCAAGGATGACGAGATGGTTCTCGCCAACCTCGAGCAGGAACTGCGTTCGGTCGTCTACGGCCAGGATACGGCGATCGAAGCACTTTCAACTTCGATCAAGCTGGCACGTGCCGGCCTGCGCGAACCGAACAAGCCGATCGGCTGCTATGTCTTCTCCGGCCCCACCGGCGTCGGCAAGACGGAAGTCGCCAAGCAGCTTGCTTCCTCGCTCGGCGTCGAACTGCTGCGTTTCGACATGTCTGAATATATGGAGCGCCATACGGTTTCCCGTCTGCTTGGTGCACCTCCCGGCTATGTCGGCTTCGACCAGGGCGGACTCCTGACCGACGGCGTCGATCAGCATCCGCACAGCGTGGTTCTGCTCGACGAAATCGAGAAGGCGCATCCGGATATCTTCAATATCCTGCTGCAGGTCATGGACCACGGCGCGCTGACCGACCACAACGGCAAGAAGATCGACTTCCGCAACGTCATCCTTATCATGACGACCAATGCGGGCGCTTCGGAAATGGCCAAGGCTGCGATCGGCTTCGGTTCGTCCAAGCGGACCGGCGAGGATGAAGAGGCTCTCAACCGCCTGTTCACCCCGGAATTCCGCAATCGTCTGGATGCGGTCATTCCCTTCGCACCGCTGCCGACGACCGTTATCCACAAGGTCGTGCAGAAGTTCATCATGCAGCTGGAAGCGCAGCTTTCCGAACGGAACGTTACCTTCGACCTGCATGAGGACGCAATCGCATGGCTGTCCGAGAAGGGTTACGACGACAAGATGGGCGCCCGTCCGCTGGCGCGCGTCATCCAGGAAAACATCAAGAAGCCGCTGGCGAACGAAATCCTCTTCGGCAAGCTGAAGAAGGGCGGCGTCGTCACCGTCACGGTCGGCAAGAAGGAAGACGGCTCGACCGGCATCCTGCTCGAGGCGATCGCCGACACCGCTCCGATCCGGCCGAAGCCGGAAGCCGAAGTGGGCGATGTGCCGGCCGAGGTGGAAGAGGATGACGGCGACACGACAGTCAAGGCCAGAAGCCGCGTCGGTAAGGCTGCGACGGCAGCCGATAGCCGCCGCTCGGCTAAAGCTGCGACATCAGGTGAAAGCGGCGAGTCCGAAGGCAAGTCACCGCGCAAGGGCGGTGGCACTGTTCCGAAGGTTCCGCGTAAGTAAGTAGTCGCCGATCGGTGATTTGAAAAAATGAAACGGCTGCGTTAGAAATAATGCAGCCGTTTTTATATGGTTATAAGAAAAATCTCAGAGAGGACTTGAGGAGCTCAGCGCATCAAGCCAGCGCTTCGATGATCTTTCTAGCGTTTTCCGCCAGCACGGCGCCATCCTCCATCTTGCCCGAATGCGGCTTCAGCGCGACACCCTCAATGCGCGGAATAACGTGGAAATGCAGATGGAAGACGGTTTGCCCCGCGGGGGGCTCGTTGAACTGCGCGATATAGACGCCGTCCGCGTCGAAGGCTTCCCGAACGGCGACGGCGATCTTCTGTACCACGGTGATAGCCTGCTGCAATGCAGCCGGTTCGGCATCGAAAATATTGCGGGAGGGCACCTTCGGCACGACAAGCGTATGGCCCGGCGACTGCGGCATCACATCCATGAAGGCTACTGTATGCTCATCCTCGTAGACGCGGTAGGAAGGGATCTCGCCTTTCAGGATCTTTGCGAAGATATTGTTGTCGTCATAGGCGGGGCTGGTCATCCAGTGTCTCCTCGTCTTGCGTTTGTGTTTATGCCGAACGGTTAGATATCCTGCCGTTCACCTTTGCGGAAGGGGCTGTGCTCGGTGAGGATTTCGCTCATCTCCTCCACTTGTTCCCGCTCATGCTTCAGATAGTCCGCAACGGCGCGTCGCAGGCCCTGATGACCGATATAGTGCGCGGAATGCGTGATGACGGGAAGATAGCCGCGCGCCAACTTGTGTTCGCCCTGCGCCCCGGCTTCCACGCGCTTCAAGCCTTTACTCAGCGCAAAATCGATCGCCTGATGATAGCAGACTTCGAAATGCAGAAAGGGATGATCCTCGATGCAGCCCCAGTGGCGGCCGTAAAGCGTTTCGCCGCCGATGAAGTTGATGGCGCCGGCGATATAGCGTCCTTCGCGCTTCGCCATGACGAGCAGGATATCGTCAGACATGCGCTCGCCGATCAGCGAATAGAATTTCCGGGTGAGATAGGGGCGGCCCCATTTGCGGCTGCCGGTATCCATATAGAAGGCGAAGAACTGGTCCCATATGCCTTCGGTCAGATCGCTGCCGGTCAGCCAGTCGATGGTGATGCCATGCTCGACCGCCGCGCGC
This sequence comes from Rhizobium sp. BK098, assembly GCF_014193155.1. Taxonomy (NCBI): domain Bacteria; kingdom Pseudomonadati; phylum Pseudomonadota; class Alphaproteobacteria; order Hyphomicrobiales; family Rhizobiaceae; genus Rhizobium; species Rhizobium sp. BK098. The sequence continues at coordinate 73,870 of NZ_JACHYY010000010.1, forward strand.
CGTTCCTTCTTCAACGCCTTCCGCTTACGCGATGCCAGCGTCTCCAGGAACGCGTCGTGATTGGCATAGCCCTCGTTGATGAAATGGAACTGCTGGTCGGTGCGATGCAGATAACCGTCGGTTTCGAAAACAGAAATCTCGTCTTCCGGCAGGAAGGTGATGTGCGCCGAGGAAACGCCGAGCTGCCGGGTGACCTCTTTCAGACTTTCGGCAAGCGCCGGCTGCAGCACGCTTCGGTCCTGCCCCTCAGCGACGAGCAGCCGCGGTCCCGTGGCGGGCGTGAAGGGAATGGAGCACTGCAGCTTCGGATAATAGCGGCCGCCGGCCCGTTCGAAGGCATCGGCCCAGCCGTGGTCGAAGACATATTCGCCCTGGCTATGGCTCTTCAGGTAGCCCGCGACGGCACCAAGCAATTCGCCGCCGTCGGTTTCGAGCAGCAGATGACTGCCGAGCCAGCCGGTCTTGTCGGTCGCGGAACCGGACTCCTCCAGCGATGAGAGGAAGGCGTGCGAAACAAATGGATTGTAGGACAGGACGCTGCCGGTTCTGGACGCTCCGGCGAGCTTCGACCAGCTTTCCGGGGCGATATTCTTGAAGGATCGTTCGACTCGAATGGATAATTCGTCTGTCATCAAACTCTTGCGCTTGGAAGGAAGGGAGGGGCTCTCAGCGCTGCGCCATCCGCCCGATGGGCGTGCTGTCGGCGCAGCGGCAATTTGGGTATGCGCAAAGCCTCTCCTTCAATCGATGCCGATTTACGGGGCCAGGCGCGGATCAAAACCTTCGAAGGTCATCTGGTCTGCGTTGGCAAATGTATGTTTGCGGGCCGCTTCGTCGCGCACGGTCCAGGTGATGACCGGAATACCGCGCTGGCGTTGCGCCGTAACAAAGGGGTTCGGCAAGTGGCCGTAGAAATACGAAATGAAGTCTAGCCCAAGATGCATGGCTTCGTCATGCTGAAAAAACGTCTCAGGCTTGTTTCCTTCGGCCGTCAGTCCCACAGGGTAGGGTGCTTCCAGCGCCTTGAGGTCCTTGAGCAGCCAATGGTCGAAACTCATCAGGGCCACATGGCCTTTATAGCCTTCGAGCACTTCGAGAACGGATTCCGCAAAGCCTTCGTCATCGCCCTCGCGTCCTTTCAGCTCAAGCACGAGCGGCACCTTGCCGCCGCAGAGCTGCAGGAGTTGCTTCAGCGTCGGGATCTTGTCCTTGGTACCGCCGATAGAAAGCAGGCCGAGCTCCGCCGAGGTGCGCTCTCGCACTTCACCCGGCAGGTTGCAGACGCGCTGGAGGTCGTCGTCATGGAAGACCACGGGAACGCCGTCCGAGGCGTAGTGGAGATCGCACTCGATGGCAAAGCCGGCTTCGATAGCGCGATTGAAGGCGGAAAGCGTGTTCTCCCAGACTTCTTTGTTCATGTCATGATAGCCGCGGTGAGCGACGGGGCGCTCGGTCAGCCAGGCAAGCTTGCTCATTATGCAATTTCCAGAATGGCATCGATTTCAACGGCGGCATTGAGCGGCAGGGCGGCCATGCCGACGGCGGCGCGGGCATGCTTGCCGGCTTCGCCCAGTACGTTTGCCAGAAGATTGGACGCGCCGTTGATCACAAGGTGTTGTTCGACGAAATCGGGCGTCGAGGCAACGAAGCCATTGAGCTTGATCAGCCGCTTGATCCGGCCGAGATCACCGCCAAGGGCAGCTTTCGCCTGGGCGAGAAGATTGATGGCGCAGAGCTCTGCCGCCCGCTGCCCGCCGGCTACATCGACATCCTTGCCGAGATGGCCCGTCACGCCGATCTTGCCGTTTTCCATCGGCAGCTGGCCCGATAGATAGAGAAGATTGCCGCTGATGACATAGGGAACGTAATTGGCGGCCGGTGCTGCAGCCTGCGGCAGAACGATGCCGAGTTCCTGCAGGCGGCCCTCAATAGCGTCGGACATTATTCATCTCCCGTTTTGTTGTAAAAACTTCAAAAATCCGGCATCAAGACTAAATTCGGTCACTTAGGATCGGCAGCCTCGTTTCAGCCGAAAGCGTTCTTATAACATCGCGTGCGAGTCCAACAGGAGATAATGAATGTTCCGCTCGAGTCTTGCTGCTACCGTTTTTTCGGGCCTGAGCATTCTGTCCCTAGGGGCTTCGGCAGCCCATGCGGCCGGTCCAAGCGGGCTGATCGCGCATCGCGCCGTCTACGAGCTCGAACTGAAGGATGCTTCTGATCGCTCCGGCATTTCCGGCATGGTCGGCCGGATGGTCTATGAGTTTGAAGGCTCGGATTGTACCGGATTCACCACTAATTTCCGCTTCGTGACGAAGATCGATACGGGTGACTCAACGCGCGTCAGCGACCAGCAGACGACGACCTTCGAGGATCTCGGCAAGCGCTTGTTCCGCTTCGAAACCAAATCCTATACCGACAGCCAGCTCGACAAGGATGTGCGCGGCGCCGCAAGTGACGACCAGAAGGGCATCAAGGTGGACCTCACGCAGCCGCACAACAAGCAGGTCCAGATCATCGAGAGCCGTTTCCCGACGGAGCATATGCTCGACATCATCCATAACGCGAAGCTCGGCAAGAATTTCTTCGAGGCGCAGGTCTTCGATGGTTCGGACGACGGCGACAAGCCGCTGATCGCCACCACCGTCGTCGGCAAGGAGCAGACGCCGGCCACCGATGATCCCGATGCTGACAAGGCTGGCGCCTTCTCCAAGACACCTTTCTGGCCGGTGACCGTGGCTTATTTCAACGAAAAGTCCACAGGCGACGCCGTGCCCGTCTACCGTATGTCCTTTAAACTCTACGAGAACGGCATCACGCGCGACCTCACCATGGATTATGGTGACTTCGTGCTGACCGGTAAGCTCACAAAGCTTGAAGTTCTCGGTACGAAGGCCTGCCAGTAGCCCACTGCGGGATGGATTAAGATAAGAATCGGCTATTTTGAGCCTCAAGCCTTGCATTCCACGCGAATCGAATGTATGGGCACCCGCATTCCACACGTAAGGCATGGGATTGTCCGGGAGAAATCCGGATTGTTCCGCCCGGTGGCATTCTCGAAGAGGGTGCTGTTCGCCTTGCGGAGGTTCAACCGGAAAAGGATACAAAGGCATGGCATTGCCCGATTTTTCTATGCGCCAGCTTCTTGAAGCAGGTGTTCACTTCGGCCACCAGACGCACCGCTGGAACCCGAAGATGAAGCCGTACATTTTCGGCGATCGTAACAACATCCACATCATCGACCTTGCCCAGACGGTTCCGTTGCTGAGCCGCGCTCTGCAGGTTGTCAGCGACACCGTTGCCCGTGGCGGCCGCGTCCTGTTCGTCGGCACCAAGCGTCAGGCGTCCGAACTGATCGCTGACAGCGCAAAGCGTTCGGCTCAGTACTACGTCAACGCCCGCTGGCTCGGCGGCATGATGACCAACTGGAAGACGATCTCCAACTCGATCCAGCGTCTGCGCAAGCTCGACGAAATCCTCTCCGGCGAAGCCCAGGGCTTCACCAAGAAGGAGCGTCTGAACCTTGAGCGCGAGCGCGAAAAGCTCGACAAGGCCCTCGGCGGTATCAAGGACATGGGCGGCACGCCGGACCTGATGTTCATCATCGACACCAACAAGGAAAAGATCGCGATCGACGAAGCCAAGCGCCTCGGCATCCCGGTCGTCGCAATCATCGACTCGAACTGCGATCCGGACCTGATCGATTATCCGATCCCGGGCAACGACGACGCCTCGCGCGCCATCGCTCTTTACTGCGACCTGATCTCGCGCGCTGCCATCGACGGTATCGCTCGCCAGCAGAGCGCATCGGGCCGTGACCTCGGCGCTTCCGAAGAAGCTCCGGTCGAGCCGACCCTGGCGGACGGCACCGAAGCCTGATCGCGCCAAGAGGCGGACAATAAACTGTCCGCCCAAGCGCAATGACATCCGGGATAAGGCCGTTTGCGACTTAACAAGTTCGAGCGGCCTTATCGCGTTTTTGGTAACAGCTCGCCTGGACGGAAAATCCAGGCATGTTCCAATCAAGAATTCCACAGTATGACGCTGCTTCATAACGCTGTCATACTTACGGGTACATTTCGTCCCTCAAATCGGTGCCGCTTCGGCTTGACGCCCTTCGCCGCACCGTATGAACCGACAAGAGGAAGCTTATGACCGAGATTACGGCTGCACTGGTGAAAGAACTGCGCGAAAAGTCTGGCGCAGGCATGATGGACTGCAAGAAGGCGCTGACCGAGACGAACGGCGATATCGAAGCCGCGATCGACTGGCTGCGCGCCAAGGGCATCTCCAAGGCCGACAAGAAGTCCGGCCGCACCGCCGCTGAAGGCCTGATCGCCATTGCCGGCGCCGGTCACAAGGCCGTTGTTGTCGAGCTCAACTCCGAAACGGACTTCGTTGCCCGCAACGATGCCTTCCAGGACCTCGCTCGCGGTATCGCCGAAGTTGCGCTGTCCACCGACGGCACGGTTGAAGCTATTTCGGCTGCGACCTATCCCGCATCAGGCAAGCCGGTCGCCGACGCCATCAAGGACGCGATCGCAACCATCGGCGAGAACATGACGCTGCGTCGTGCCGCCAAGCTGGAAGTCGAGCACGGCGTCGTGGCGACCTACATCCATAACGCTGCCGGTGACGGTATCGGCAAGCTCGGCGTTCTCGTCGCCCTGAAGTCGGTCGGTGACAAGGCCGTTCTGACGTCGATCGGCCGTCAGATTGCGATGCACATTGCTGCTACCAACCCGCTGGCTATCCGTGCCGAAGAAGTCGATGCCGCCGTCGCCGAGCGCGAACGCAACGTCTTCATCGAACAGTCCCGCGAATCCGGCAAGCCGGAAGCCATCATCGAAAAGATGGTCGAGGGCCGCATGCGTAAGTTCTTCGAGGAAGTCGCTCTTCTCTCGCAGGCTTTCGTCATCAATCCGGACCTGACGGTCGGTGCTGCCCTCAAGGAAGCTGAAAAGACCGCCGGCGCCTCGATCGAAATCACCGGCATGGCCCGTCTGCTACTCGGCGAAGGCGTCGAGAAGGAAGAAAGCGACTTCGCCGCAGAAGTTGCAGCTGTCGCCAAGGGCTGATCTGAGCATTTCCAGGAAAAGTGCCTAGCGGTTTTCCGTTCGGAATGCGTAAGGAAACAAAACGATACGACTTTTCCGCAGTTTGAAGACGTGCGGAAAAGCCCGATCGAAAAGAGACATATCCCGGTTTGGTGAAACCATATCAGGGAAAACGTCAGGGCATCGCGTGACAACGCGGTGCCCTTCGTGTATCCGGCTTTCACAATCATTCCCCGGTGATCACTTCAAGGAGCTACGATGTCCCAGCCGATCTACAAGCGCGTGTTGCTCAAGGCCTCCGGTGAAGCTCTGATGGGCAGTCAGGGGTTCGGTATCGATGTCACCGTCGCGGACCGGATTGCCGGCGACATTGCGCAGGCGCGCGAAATGGGTGTCGAGGTCGGTGTCGTCGTCGGCGGCGGCAACATCTTCCGCGGGGTAGCCGTGGCTTCCAAGGGTGGGGACCGGGTGACCGGGGACCACATGGGCATGCTCGGCACGGTCATCAATGCATTGGCCCTGGCGACCTCGCTGCGCAAGCTTGATATCGATACCGTCGTGCTCTCGGCCATCTCCATGCCGGAAATCTGCGAGAGCTTCTCGCAGCGCGCCACGCTTTACCACCTCTCGCTCGGCCGCGTGGTGATCTTCGCCGGCGGTACCGGCAATCCCTTCTTCACAACCGATTCTGCCGCAGCGCTGCGTGCCGCCGAAATGGGCGCCCAAGCGATCTTCAAGGGAACTCAGGTCGATGGCATTTATTCCGCCGATCCGAAGAAGTTCCCCGATGCCGAGCGCTTCGATCATCTGACCCATAGCCAGGTGCTCGAAAAGGGGCTGGCGGTCATGGATGTTGCAGCCGTTGCGCTTGCACGCGAAAATTCCATTCCAATCGTCGTCTTCTCCATTCATGAGAAGGGCGGTTTCGCGGAAATCTTGACCGGCGGCGGCCACAAGACCATCGTATCAGACAATTGATATTCCTGTGACGTCGGGTCAGCCCCGGTGTCGCCTCATTACAGGGGAGCATAGACATGAGTGAAGCCAGCGATCTCAAGGAACTGAAGCGCCGTATGGATGGCGCCATTGCGGCATTCAAGAGCGATATCGCCTCACTGCGCACCGGGCGTGCATCCGCCAACATTCTCGATCCTGTGACGATCGAAGCTTATGGCTCGCGCATGCCGCTGAACCAGGTGGCCAACATCACCGTGCCGGAGCCGCGCATGCTGACCGTGTCGGTATGGGACAAGTCGATGGTCAGCGCCGCCGAGCGAGCCATTCGCGAATCCAATCTCGGCCTCAATCCGATCGTCGATGGCCAGAACCTGCGCATCCCGCTGCCGGAACTCAACGAAGAGCGGCGCCGTTCGCTGGTGAAGGTCGCCCATGAATATGCGGAAAAGGCGAAGGTAGCGATTCGCCACGTGCGTCGCGATGGCATGGATGGCCTCAAAAAGGCCGAAAAAGACGGCGTAATCGGTCAGGACGAGAGCCGCTCGTTGTCCGAACGTGTGCAGAAAATGACGGATGAGACGATTTCGGAAATCGACCGCTTGCTAGCCGACAAGGAAAAGGAAATCATGCACGTCTGATCGTACGCTGGGGAGTGTCGAGCTTTTCGCAATATTGAAAGCCGCGACCGCGCCCTAGATTACCAGACCATAGCATCTTTCCGCTGAACGAAACCGGACTCATATGTCAGCTCCTACGTTGTCTGCCGTACCTGAACACGTTGCCATTATTATGGATGGCAACGGTCGCTGGGCCAATGCGCGCGGCCTGCCGCGCACCATGGGTCATCGCAAGGGCGTGGAGGCGGTTCGAGAGACGGTGCGGGCGGCGGGCGACATCGGCATAAAATATCTGACGCTGTTTGCCTTCTCTTCGGAGAATTGGCGCAGGCCCGAGGCGGAGGTGAGTGATCTCCTTGGCCTTCTCAAGGCCTTCATCCGTCGGGACCTTGCCGAACTTCATCGCCAGAACGTACGTATCCGCGTCATCGGCGATCGTACCGGTCTGCGTGGCGATATCCTGCCCCTGCTGCTCGAGGCGGAGGAGACCACCAGGAACAATACGGCCCTGACGCTGGTCATTGCCTTCAACTATGGCTCGCGCGACGAAATCACGCGTGCCTTCGTAAGTCTTGCCAAGGATGTCGAAGCCGGAAGGCTGCGCCCGCAGGACATCACTGCGGACCTGGTCGATGCCCGTCTCGACACGGCAGGTATTCCTGATCCGGATCTCATTATCCGCACGAGCGGCGAGGAGCGGCTCTCGAATTTCCTGCTCTGGCAGGCTGCTTATTCGGAATTCATGTTCGTGCCGGATTATTGGCCCGATTTCAGCCGCGAGCTCTTCTTCTCGGCGCTGGAGAAATATGCTGCGCGCGACCGGCGTTTTGGCGGCCTTTCCGCCAAGCAGGCGGCGGCCGTGGGGTCCTGATGAGCCGCGAACTCAGGCTGCGCATTATCTCTGGCATTATTCTCGCTGTCGTCGTTCTTGCTGCTACCTGGTATGGCGGCACAGGCTTTCGCCTGCTGGCTGCCGTAATCGGGCTGCTCGTCTATTATGAATGGTCGACGATATCGGATCTGCATGGCCGCGATCCTCAGGGAAACGCGCTCGGCTGGCTTGGGCTCGTATTGATCGCCGGCGCGACCGTGTTGAGCGAATCCGTCTATTCCATAGAGGTTCTTGCTGCCTTCGTCGCTGTCACGGCGATCATGGTCGCGGCGCGCGGCAAGAGCTGGTGGCTGCCGGGCGGCATATTCTATTCCGGACTGACGGCGATTGCCCTTGCCGAGATTCGCGATGACGATTTTCGCGGCTTCGTGCTGATGCTGTTTATCTTTGCCGTGGTATGGGCGACCGATATCTTTGCCTATTTCGTTGGCCGCGCTATCGGCGGGCCGAAGCTTGCGCCACGCATATCGCCGGGTAAAACATGGTCGGGCGCAATCGGAGGCGCCGTCGCAGCCGTCGTTGCGGGAGCCGCTGTCGTCTGGAGCTTCTTTTCAGCTGAAGACCTGTGGATCCCCGTCCTTGCCCTGGTGCTTTCGGTCTGCAGCCAGATCGGCGACCTATTCGAGTCATTCATCAAGCGCAAGTTTGGCGTGAAAGACTCCAGCCATCTGATTCCCGGACATGGCGGCGTCATGGATCGGGTCGATGGACTAATTTTTGCTTGTTTTGCGGCGTTTTTGTTGGCTATCGTAATATCGCTGACAATGGGCGGCGAGACCTTTTCATTGGGCGGCGTTCTGCTCGGGGTCTGATACCAGAGCAATTCCAGGAAAATCGCTCAGCGGTTTTCCGTCCGGAATTGCGAGAAAACAGAAAGATGGAGTGGTTCGGAGCTTCCGTGAAAGCTTGAACCACTCTAACACGAACAGGATCGTTGCATGGGTAGCGCGGCTGGCTTCATCGGTTTCTTGACGAACAACGTCATTACGTTTGTTTTTGTGCTGTCGCTGCTCGTTTTTGTGCACGAAATGGGCCATTACCTGGTGGGCCGTTGGTCGGGCATCCGCATTATGGCTTTTTCGATCGGCTTCGGGCCGGAGATTGCCGGATTTACCGACAGGCACGGCACCCGCTGGAAGCTTTCCCTTATTCCGCTCGGCGGTTATGTGCGATTCTTCGGTGATGAGGATGCCTCCAGCAAGACCGATGTGGATCAGCTCTCGGCGATGACGGAGGAGGAGCGCGCTCAATCCTTCGCCGGCGCCAAGCTCTGGAAGCGGGCCGCAACCGTGGCAGCGGGCCCGATTGCCAATTTCCTGCTCGCAATTGTGATCTTTGCCGTTCTTTTCAGCGTCTACGGCCGCACGGTCGCTGATCCTGTCGTTGCAATGGTGACGCGTGACGGCGCGGCCGCGGAGGCTGGCATTGAACCAGGCGACCGCCTGATCGCTGTCGATGGCAACAAAGTGACGACTTTCGATGAAGTGCAGCGCTATGTCGGCCTGCGCCCGGGCCGTACTATCGTACTGACTGTCGACCGCGACGGTCAGAATCGCGATTTCCGAATCGTGCCGAAGCTGGTGGAGGACACGGATCAGTTCGGCAACAAGATGGAAATGGGTCGCATCGGCATTGCGCTGGTCGATCCGGTCGTCACTGCGGTGGAGCCGGGTGGACCGGCGGCAAAGGCCGGCGTGCAGGCGGGAGACCACTTGATTGCCGTTGATGGCAATAATGCTGCCACCTATTACGATATCGGCCGCTACATCGCCGAGCACCCTGGCAAGAGCGTCGTGCTGACAGTTCAGCGTAATGGCGTGATCCGCGATTTCACGATGACGCCCGAAACATTGCCGGATACGGATGCATCCGGCAATAAGAAGGATGTCGGCAGCATCGGCATCGCGCCGATCGATCCGTTGATTGCGTCGATCGGTGCTGACAGCCCGGCCCAGGCGGCAGGCTTGGAGCTCAGTGACCGCATTCTTTCTGTGGATGGACGAGCGATCGGCTCCATCGGTGAGGTGCAGCGTTACGCTGCAGCTCATGCCGACAAACCCATCACGCTCTCGGTGGAGCGCAACGGCCAGACACGCGAAGTGGCCGTGACGCCGAAAAAGTCGGAGGAGACCGATGTCTTCGGCGCTCGGACGGAGATTGCCACGATCGGGATCGGCGACGGACAGAAGCCGATCAAGCTGCGTTACGAGGCTTATGGGCCGCTGCGGGCGCTTTCCGAAGGGGTGAAACAGACCGGCAGTATCGTTTCCGGTACCTTTGAATATCTCGGCAACGTCATCGGCGGGTACATGAAGGCCGATCAGCTCGGGGGACCTATTCGGGTTGCGCAACTTTCGGGGCAGATGGCAACCCTGGGTTTTGCCGCGGTGCTCCAATTCGCCGCCATACTTTCTGTTTCAATAGGGTTATTAAATTTGATGCCGGTCCCGGTACTTGATGGCGGCCATCTGATGTTCTATGCGATTGAAGCCGTAAGGGGAAAACCTCTGGGTGCACGGGCGCAGGATATCGCTTTCCGGATTGGATTTGCGATGGTGCTCTCGCTCATGGTGTTTGCGACCTGGAACGATATTAGTTCCCGAATAGGCTAGTGGGGCGACGAGAGGAAAATTACGATTTATTTACGATGTTTCAAAGCGGTAGTGGCGAATGGGCCACGGTTTGAAATGAAGTAAACAGAAATTAACGTGCTCCCTTGCTTGTATGTCAAAAGCGGGTAAAACGACACACGTGGCCGGAATCGGGTTCGCTCGAGGCTGGGGACGATTGAAAAAAGGTAAGAAGTGAAATGAAGGCTGGTTCAAAATTTTTGAACGCAGTGTCGGCGGTAGCGCTGTCTGCAGGTGTTGTTGCGTCCGGCGCTGGTGTGATCACCCTTGCCTCTGCTTCTGTCGCTGAGGCAGCTGTTATTCAGCGGGTTGACGTTCGCGGTGCTGGGCGCGTCGGCGAGACGGCCGTCCGGGATAATATCACGATCAAGCCCGGCAAGAGCTTCTCCGCCAGTGACATTGATGCTTCGGTGAAGCAGCTCTATGCCACCGGATATTTCTCCGATGTCCACATTACCGTTTCGGGTAGCGCGCTGGTTGTATCGGTCAGCGAAAACAAGCTCATCAACGCTGTGGTCTTCAACGGCAACCGCAAGATCAAGGACGACAAGCTTCAGGGCATCGTCCAGACGCATGCTGCAGGCCCGTATAACGAGGCGACCGTTCAGGCTGACGTCAAGACCATCAAGGATGCCTATGCATCCATCGGTCGTAACGATGTGCAGGTGACCACGCAGACCGCCGAGGTCGCGCCGGGCCGTCTGAACGTGGCCTTCGTCATCAACGAAGGCGAGCGTACCAAGATCGACAAGATCAATTTCTCGGGCAACCAGGCCTATGGCAGCGGTCGCCTTGCTTCGGTCATCGGCACGAAGAAGAGCAACTTCCTCTCGTTCCTGACGCGTAAGGACGTCTACAGCCCCGAGCGCCTGCAGGGCGATCAGGATCAGCTGCGTCAGTTCTACTACAATCATGGTTATGCCGACTTTCGCGTCGTCAGTGCCGATGCGACGCTGAATGAGCAGAACAACGAATACACACTGAATTTCAACGTCGATGAAGGCCCGCGTTACACCTACGGCGACATAAACGTCATCTCGACCGTCGAGGGCATCAATGCCGACGAGCTGAAGGGCCTTGTCATCACCCACAAGGGCGATGTCTACAGCGCCAAGGATATTCAGACTTCGATCGAGAACATTTCCAAGCGCGTCGCGGCTGCCGGCTATCCGTTCGCCCGCATCACGCCGCGCGGCAACCGTGATCTGTCTGGTCATACCATCGGCATCGAATATCTCGTCGACCAGGGTGAGCGCGCCTATGTCGAACGTATCGAAATCCGCGGCAACACGCGCACGCGCGATTACGTCATCCGCCGCGAGTTCGACCTGAACGAAGGCGATGCTTTCAACCAGGAAATGATCACGCGCGCCAAGCGTCGTCTTGATGCGCTCGGCTACTTTACCAAGGTCGATATCTCGACGGCTCAGGGCAGCGCTCCGGACCGCGTCGTTGTTATCGTCAATGTTGAAGATCAGCCGACCGGCTCCTTCGGTATCGGCGCCGGTTACGCTGTCGGCAACAATGGCGGCCTGCTTCTCGAAGCCTCGGTCGAAGAAAAGAACTTCCTCGGTCGCGGTCAGTACATCCGTCTCGCCGCAGGTGCCGGCACGGAAGGCAATCGTACCTACAACATCTCGTTCACCGAGCCTTATTTCCTCGGTTATCGTCTGGCTGCCGGTTTCGATATCTTCAAGAACCAGACGTCGAGCGACGATTACTACGACTATTCGGAAGAAGGCTTCTCGCTGCGCGTCACCGCGCCGATCACCGAGAACCTGGCAACGACGCTGCGCTACAACTACAAGCGCTTGACCTACGACGGTACGAACGATTGGCAGAACAATCTTTCGGCTCCGTATCTCAATCTCGTCGAGAACGGTCCGTGGGTGCAGTCGACGGTTTCGCAGACCTTCACCTACAATACGTTGGACGATCAGAACCTCCCGCGTGAGGGCATCATCGCCAAGTTCACGCATGAATTTGCGGGTCTCGGCGGCGACTCCGACTTCTACAAGCTGAGCGGTAAGGCTCGTTACTACCAGATGATCAGCGACGAAGCCGATATCATCGGCTCGCTGACGGTGGGTGCCGGCTACGTGATGCCGACGAATGGCAAGCTGAACGTCTTCGATCAGTTCACGCTCGGCGGCCGCGAAATCCGCGGCTTCGAGAATGCTGGTATCGGTCCGCGTTCGTCGCATGGCGATCCGCTTGGTGGCACGACTTACTTCACGGCTTCGGCTGAAGCGAGCATGCCAATGCCGGGTGTTCCTCAGGATATCGGTCTGCGTATCGCAGCCTTCGCTGATGCGGGCACGCTCTACGGCAACAAGGCGAATCTCTTCGGCGATACCCTTCATAACGACAGCTCGATCCGCGCATCGCTCGGTGCCGGTCTGATCTGGTCGTCGCCGTTCGGTGTCATCCGCGTTGACTATGCGGTGCCGGTCTTGAAGGAAGATTACGACAAGACTGAGAATTTCCGGTTTGGCATCGCCAACCAGTTCTGATATCGGCAGTCCAGAACTGCGGGCTTGAACACCGTTCTGGAGCTGGTGCTTATGGAACATACTGGTTTTTTCCCGCCCCATGGTGGCGTCAGCTTGAAACAGCTGGCTGAGCATCTTGGGGCGGAACTGGCTGATGCGACCTCTTCGGAGGTCGTCATCAGATCTATCGCTCCCGTCTACCGGGCAGGCGAAGGTGACATTTGTTATATCCTTTCCCGAAAGAATCGTGGTGAGCTGGAGACCTGCAAGGCTTCGGCGATCATTTGCCTTCCGGCGCTGAGATCTTTCGTCCCCGATCACATCCCGGTACTTCTGTCGAAGAAGCCGCATACGGATTTCGCCATTGCCGGTGCATTGCTGCATCCGCAAGCCATGAGGCCGGTTACGTTTACCGCGAATCCGACGACGATTTCGCCCGCCGCGACGATCGATGCGACCGCTAAGCTGGAGGCCAATGTCGGCATCGAGCCGGGTGTAATTATTGGCCCGGGTGCAGAGATCGGCGAGGGGACTTATATCGGCCCTAACGCTCTCATCGGGCCGGGTGTCAAAATCGGGCGCAATTGCAGCATCGGCGGCGGTGCGAGCGTGCTCTGCGCCTATCTCGGCAACGGCGTCATCGTCCACAATGGCACGCGCATCGGTCAGGACGGTTTTGGCTATGCGCCGGGACCGCGTGGCATGGTCAAGATCGTGCAGATCGGCCGCGTCATCATCCAGGATAATGTCGAGATCGGCGCCAATACCACGATCGATCGCGGCACCATGGATGATACCGTGATCGGCGAAGGCACGAAGATCGACAATCAGGTCCAGATCGGACATAACGTCCGCATTGGCCGTCATTGCGCTATCGTCAGTCAGGTCGGTATTGCCGGCAGCACGGTGATCGGCGATGGCGTGCAGATCGGCGGCCAGGCGGGCCTCAATGGGCATATCCACATCGGCGACGGCGTGCAGATCGGCGCCAAGAGCGGTGTGATGAACAGCATCCCGGCGGGCGAGCGTTATGCGGGCCTTCCGGCGCGGCCGCTATGGGATTTTCTAAGGGAATCGGCGGAGATCGCAAAGCGGTCAGGAGCCAGAGACAAGAAAGACGGGAGTGCGGAGCATGACTGAGGAAGCCAAGGCGTCGTTGTCGTCGGCTGACGTTCTGGAAATTATGAAGCTTTTGCCGCATCGCTATCCCTTCTTGATGGTCGACAAGATCATTGAGATCGACAGCGATAATTCCGCGATCGGCATCAAGAACGTGACGGCCAACGAGCCGCAGTTCACGGGGCATTTTCCCGGTTCTCCGATCATGCCGGGCGTATTGCTCATCGAGGGTATGGCGCAGACTGCGGGTGCGATCTGCGCCCGCAAGGATGGCATCGGCGGCAACCTCGTCTACTTCATGACGATCGACAACGCCCGCTTCCGCAGGCCGGTTGTTCCGGGCGACCGCGTCGAGTTCCACGTCGTCAAACAGAAGCAGCGTGGCACCATCTGGAAGTTCCATTGCGATGCCAAGGTCGACGGTTCTCTGGTGGCCGAGGCTGATATCGGTGCGATGATCGTACGGAAGGATCAAGAACAGGCATGAGCAGCATCGCAAAGAGCGCCCGCATTCATAAGCTGGCGGTTGTCGAGGACGGCGCGGTCGTCGGCGAGAATGTTGTTGTCGGCCCGCTCTGCTATGTCGGTCCCAAAGTCGTTCTGCACGACGATATTCAGTTGCTCAATAATGCAGTCGTGACTGGCCGCACGACGATCGGTAAGGGAACGAAGATCTTTCCGATGGCCGTTGTGGGCGGTGATCCGCAGAGCGTCCACCATCACGGCGAAGAGACGACGCTTGATGTCGGTGAGAACTGCACGATCCGCGAAGGCGTGACGATTAACACCGGTACGGCCGATTACGGCGGCAGGACGATCGTCGGCAACAACAACCTCTTTCTCGCCAATTCGCACGTCGCACATGATTGCCGCGTCGGTAACAATGTCATCATGTCGAACAATGTGATGCTGGCAGGACACGTCACCATTGAAGACCGTGCAATCCTCGGTGGTGGTTGTGCTGTGCATCAGTTCACGCGTATCGGCAGGCAAGCCTTCATTGGGGGGCTTACGGCAGCCAGCTACGATGTCATCCCTTATGGCATGTTGAACGGCAATCCTGGCGTGTTGTCAGGATTGAATGTCGTCGGGATGAGCCGCGCAGGGATAGATCGCGCCGTCATTCACCGCGTTCGCCGCGCCTACAAGAGCATCTTCGAAGGCGAAGGATCCATTCGCGACAATGCAGCGGCTATCCGCGAAGAATATGCCGATTGCAAGGAAGTGATGGAAATTCTCGATTTCATTGCTGCCGAAAGCGACCGTGCGCTTTCATCGCCGAATCGCGGCAAGAGCTGAGGGTGGTTTCGGCCAGCGAAAACGGCAAGGGCAGACTGGCGATCATCGCCGGCAGTGGGCTTTTGCCGGTTTACGTCGCCGATGCCGCCCGCCACGCCGGAGAGAATCCTGTCATTATTGCTTTGACTGACGAAGCGGACCGCGACTGGTCTGCCTTCGATCATGCCAATCTTGGCGTCGGCAATTTTGCCGGTCTCGAGGCAATGTTCCGCCGGCACGGTGTCGATCGTGTTGTCATGTCGGGCGGTGTTGCACGACGTCCTTCGTGGCGTCAGGTGCATCCGACCTGGCGCGTCATCAAGGAATTACCCTCCACCATCCGCACTCTTCTTTCGGGAGGGGACAATGCCGTTCTGCAGATGGTCATACGACTGATTGAGGCCGGCGGCGTTCGCGTCGTGGGTGCGCATGAAATTGCGCCGGATCTTTTGGCGGCGACGGGGCCACTTGGAAAATTCTCGCCGGCGAAAGAGGATCTGCGCGATATTGCCCAGGGCGCAAGGGCCGCGGATGCGCTGGGGCTTTTGGATGTCGGACAGGGCGCTGTCAGCGTCGGAGGCCGCGTTGTCGCGCTCGAGGGCGCCGAGGGTACTGACAGGATGATCGAGCGAGTTGCCGAACTGCGTGCGGCCGGACGCATCTCGACGCGCCGTCGTGGCGTGCTCGTCAAACTCTGCAAGCTGCAGCAGGATATCCGGGCTGATCTGCCGTCGATCGGCGTGTCTACGGTATCGAATGCCAAGAAGGCTGGACTGGCCGGCATCGCCGTCGAAGCCGGCAGAGCGCTGATCCTCGACCGGCAAGCGGTAATTGCCGCTGCCGACGAGGCCGGCATTTTCGTCTGCGGCATCGATCGCGGCCTCAGCGCCGAGGGCTTCATGTGAGCGCGGCGCCTTTGAAGCTTGCCGTCGTTGCCGGAGAAGTCTCCGGCGATCTCTTGGGTGGCGATCTCGTCGCGGCCCTGAAGCGGCGTCACGGTGGTGCGGTCGAGCTGGTGGGCGTCGGTGGCGAGGCGCTGGAGGCGCAAGGTCTGCGCTCGCTCTTCGATTACTCCGAGCTCTCGATCATGGGCTTCATTCAGGTCATCAAGCGGCTGCCAAAGCTACTGGCCCGCATCCGACAGACGGCAGATGCGATCGTTGCCGCAAAGCCCGATGTGCTTCTGATCATCGATAGCCCCGATTTCACCCATCGCGTTGCCAAGCGTGTGCGCAAGGCACTGCCCGACCTGCCAATCATCGATTACGTCTGCCCCAGCGTCTGGGCATGGAAGGAATATCGCGCGCAGAAGATGCTCGCTTACGTCGACCATGTACTGGCCGTATTGCCGTTCGAGCCTGCTGCCATGGAGCGCCTGGGCGGTCCGGCAACTACGTATGTCGGCCACCGCCTGACGGTCGATGCTAATCTGCTGGAAACTCGCCGTCAGCGCGCCTTGCGCGGTCTGGCAGGCCCCGATGCCCAAAAGACGATCCTGCTTCTGCCTGGATCGCGTGCATCGGAGATTCGACAGCTACTCCCGGTTTTTGAGCAGGCTATCGAAGAGATTAGCCGGAGAAATAATAATCTTCGTTTTCTGCTGCCGACAGTGCCGAAGCAGGAGGCGTTGGTTCGTTCGCTGACCGAAAAATGGCAGGTCAAGCCGGATATCTTTGTCGGTCAGGATGCCAAGTGGAGCGCCTTTGCTGGGGCCGATGCTGCCATGGCCGCCTCCGGAACCGTGATCCTGGAATTGGGCCTAGCCGGGGTTCCGGTGGTTTCGACCTATAAGACCGAATGGCTGGCGAAATTCGTGCTGTCGCGGATCAAGATCTGGACGGCCGCCTTGCCGAACCTCATCGCCGACTATGCTGTACTGCCGGAGCTCATCAATGATGTTCTGCGGCCGGGCATGCTGGCCCGCTATATGGAGCGGCTGGCGAGCGAGACGCCGGAGCGTACGGCGATGTTGGCGGGTTACGATCTGGTCTGGGAGCGAATGCAGACCGATGAGCCGCCCGGCGATAAGGCGGCGCAGATTGTTCTGGATGTTCTAGCCCATAAAAAAACCGGTCATCTCTGACCGGTTTTTTGTTTCAATACCGAAGCTTAGCGCTTGGAAACAGGCACATATTCGCGCAGCGGAGCACCGGTGTAGAGCTGGCGCGGACGGCCGATGCGCTGATGCGGATCTTCGATCATTTCGTTCCACTGGGCGATCCAGCCGACGGTGCGGGCAAGAGCGAAGAGAACGGTGAACATGGTGGTGGGGAAGCCGAGAGCCTTCAGCGTGATGCCGGAATAGAAGTCGACGTTCGGGTACAGCTTCTTCTCGATGAAATATTCGTCCGTCAAAGCAATGCGCTCCAGCTCGATCGCGATGTCGAGCAGCGGATCGTCCTTGATGCCGAGTTCGCCGAGAACTTCGTGCGCCGTCTTCTGCATGATCTTGGCACGCGGGTCGTAGTTCTTGTAGACGCGGTGACCGAAGCCCATCAGGCGGAACGGGTCGTTCTTGTCCTTGGCGCGGGCGATGAATTCCGGAATGCGGTCGACCGTGCCGATTTCGTTCAGCATGTTCAGGGCCGCTTCGTTGGCGCCGCCGTGAGCCGGTCCCCAGAGGCAGGCGATGCCTGCTGCGATACAGGCAAACGGATTGGCACCGGAAGAACCAGCCAGGCGAACCGTCGAAGTCGAGGCGTTCTGCTCGTGATCTGCATGCAGGATGAAGATGCGGTCCATGGCGCGGGCAAGCACCGGGTTGACGACATATTCTTCGCACGGAACGGCAAAGCACATGCGCAGGAAGTTCGACGCATAGTCGAGGTCATTCTTCGGATAAACGAAGGGCTGGCCGATATGGTACTTATAGGCCATGGCGGCAAGCGTCGGCATCTTGGCGATCATGCGCAGGCTTGCGACCATGCGCTGGTGCGGATCGGTGATGTCGGTCGAGTCGTGATAGAAGGCGGAGAGCGCGCCGACACAGCCGCACATGACGGCCATCGGATGCGCGTCGCGGCGGAAGCCGGTGAAGAAGCGCGACATCTGCTCGTGCACCATCGTGTGGTGGGTCACACGATAGTCGAAGTCCTTCTTCTGCGCTGCTGTCGGCAGTTCGCCGTAGAGAAGGAGGTAGCAGACTTCGAGGAAATCGCCGTGTTCGGCCAGCTGATCGATCGGATAGCCGCGGTGCAGCAGAACGCCTTCGTCGCCATCGATATAGGTGATGCTCGACTCGCACGATGCGGTGGAGGTGAAACCAGGATCGTAAGTGAAAGTGGAGGTGTTCTTGTAAAGGGCACCAATATCAATGACACTCGGGCCGATGGTTCCGGTCTTGACCGGCAGGTCCACCGTCTTTTCACCCCAAGTTAGTTTCGCGCTTTGTTCCGTCATGCTGATCCTCCAAGATTTGGCGGGATTGACGCCATAAAAAGCGCCAAAAGGTTAAGCGACTACCGACTAGCTATATGATCCAGAGCCTAATGCCAAGTTATCCTAACGCCAAATTGTGCAATGCAGTATCAACTTTTGGGCACTGCAGAAGCGTCCTTTCGTATGCTACGCCGGGATACCGGTCCAATTGAGCTTTGTTCCCGCCGATTTCAGTTGAATTCACTGGATGGTGACGGCACAAATCGCGCAGAAGCTGTAATTTGGCGCGGGGGCAGTCAGCGAGTGCCTAATTTCGAGGCATCCGACCAGCAGGAAGAGAGCAGGGACGTCACCGCGTCTCCGCAACCTCATGCCTTTTCCGCCACCATTACCCTCCGCGCCAAAGCGCAACAATGGGAACGAACACAGGATCAGGCGCCGCTGACGTCGCGTTTGCTGCGTGTCCCGAAGCGTCTTGGAACCGCTGTTCTCGGCTTGATTGCGGAGGACGCGGCCCATGGCCGTGCTGTTCTTTTCGCGCCGATCTATATGGGTTTGGGTGCGATTATCTGGTTCGAGGCGCAAGTCGATCCGCCTCCGCAGGCGTTTCTCGCAGGCCTCGTTCTGTTTGCTTTGGGTTTTTTGCTAAAGCGCGATGCGGGCAGGCTGCTTCATCACACGCTTTTCGCCGGTATGCTCATCTGCCTGGGCATGGCGCTCGCGCAGTGGGAAAGTTGGCGGGTTTCCACCGTCATGCTCGACTCGGCCGTGACGACGACCGTGACCGGGCAGATCGAGCGACGGGAATCCTATGACAATGGGCGCTGGCGCTATATCGTCCGCGTCGAGGCAACGGAAAAACCCTCTATCCGTCGCGCGCCGCAGCGGGTTACGGTCTTCGTGCGCAAGCAGGCGGAGCCGTTCGATCTGGGGGATCGAATCCGGGGCAGGGCGCGCCTGACGCCTCCGGCCGGACCGGCATTGACGGGTCTCAACGATTTTGCCTTCAGCTCCTATTTCAACGGCATCGGCGCGAATGGCTTTGCCTACGGAACGCCGGAATTATTATCGCCATCCGGTGACAATGTTGCCGGCTCGCTACTGGATGCGGCCGATATCTGGCTCGCTGGCCTGCGCAACAGCATAGGCGACCGCATCAGGCAAACCTTGCCCGGAGATACCGGCGCCTTTGCGGCAGCGCTTGTCACCGATGAGAGACGTGCGATCTCGAAGGATACGACCGAGGCTCTGAGAATTGCCGGCCTGACCCACATCATCGCAATTTCCGGTCTCAACATGGCGTTGTCGGCTGGCATCTTCTATGTCGGTCTGCGCTATTTGTTCAGCCTGTTTCCCGGCGTCGTCCAGGCTTGGCCGACGAAGAAGTTCGCAGCCTTCGGCGCGCTTCTAACGGTAACGGCCTATTACCTCATTTCCGGATTCGGCGTCTCCGCCGAACGCGCCTTCATCATGATGGCGATCATGCTGGTGGCCGTACTTTTCGACAGGCCATCCATCAGCTTGCGCAATGTGGCGCTCTCAGCCATCGTCATCCTAGTCTTGTCACCGTCTCAGGTACTCGGTCCGAGTTTCCAGATGTCTTACGCCGCTACGCTGGCGCTGGTATCAGGCTATTCGCTCTGGAAACGACGGCGGCATCGCGAAAACATCCTGCCGCGCATCCGTCTGTTAAGTCCGCTACTGTTCGTCACGCGCTTCTTTGGAGGTGTGATGTCGACCTCGTTCATCGGCGGTGCGTCGACGGCCATTTTCTCGATCGAGCATTTTCACCGGTTGGCGACATATGGACTTGCTGCCAATCTTGCGGCCATGCCCGTCGTCTCTTTCATCGTCATGCCCTTCGGTATGATGGCGATGCTGCTGATGCCTTTCGGAATCGATGGACCGTTCTGGAAAGTCACCGGTGAGGGACTGGAGCTTGTGATCGCTATTGCAAAAACGGTGGCTGGGTGGGGAGGTGACATTACCTTCGGCCGCCAGCCCGGCTGGCTGATGCCGACTTTCATCGCCGGCTTCCTGATCATGAGCATGCTGCGGACCCGGCTTCGCCATATGGGCCTGTTGCTGCTGCTGTCATCTGTCGGTGTGGCCGCGTTCGGCTCTGGTGTGCCGAAGCCGGATCTGATGATCGCGGAAGATGGCATTCTCGTTGCCTTGCGCCAGGATGATATCCTCGCCACCAATCGCGAGAGACCGCAGGCCTTCATCTTCGAGCAATGGCAGAAAGCGCTAGTCGCAGCCGAACATCAACCGCCGACCATGCTCCCGACCGATAGCCGGCTTCCGCAGATCAGCAAGACGGATCGGCATAAGCGATTAAGCAATGACGAGCAGAAGGCGGTCCGCACCGCAATGGAAGAAGCTTTAGACCGCACCATGCAAGGCAGCTTTGCCTGTCAGAAGGGAGCATGGTGTGTCGCCATGCTCGAAAACGGCGCGATATTGGTCACCATCGAGAACGCGGCCTATCTGCCCGCGGCTTGCGACACCGGGAACATTGTTGTGACGCCAATCCGGCTGCGGCTGGACCACTGCCGCTCCGGAGCAACGCTCATAACCGGTGCGACATTGCGCAAAACCGGCTCCATCGAAATGGTGCTTTCCGTAGACAAGCCCATCATCTCAGCCGCATTCAACAACCCGCAGCGCCCATGGACCAGGCATCGAACCTATGATTGGCGCACCGACAAATTCGACGCGCCAATTGCAAAGGCACCACCAGTTCTGGACAATTCACCGGTCAGTGATAGCGACGAATAAGGCCGACGAGCTTGCCCTGAACCTTGACGCGATCCGGCCCGAAGATGCGGGTTTCATAGGCTGGGTTCGCGGCTTCCAGCGCGATGGAGGCACCCTTGCGACGGAAGCGCTTCAAGGTAGCTTCTTCATCGTCGACGAGTGCAACGACGATATCGCCGGGATTGGCCGTGGTCGAATTGCGGATAATGACCGTATCGCCGTCGAAAATTCCGGCGTCGATCATCGAATCTCCTCGAACTTCAAGCGCATAATGTTCGCCGGAGCCGAGCATGTCGGCGGGAACGGTAATGTCGTGCGTATTGTTCTGGATGGCGGAGATCGGAACGCCGGCTGCGATGCGACCCATCACGGGTACGGACGCCGAGCCGTTGTGATCGTCATTTGCCACTTTCGACGGAGCGGGCGGGGCAACGGGCTGTGGCTTGCCGAGGCTGCCCTCGATGACGCTGGGCGAAAAACCGCGGCGCTGTTGCAGGCTCGGATTATAGGCGTCGGGAAGCTTGATGACTTCGAGCGCTCTGGCCCGGTTCGGCAGCCTGCGGATGAAACCTCGCTCCTCCAGCGCCGTGATCAGGCGGTGAATGCCGGATTTGGATGCCAGATCCAGTGCATCCTTCATCTCGTCGAAGGATGGCGGAACACCGGATTCCTTCATGCGTTCGTGAATGAAGAGAAGCAGTTCCTGCTGCTTGCGCGTCAACATCGTCTTGGAACCTCAGAATCAAGAAAAGCCGTGAAACAAATCCAGAACGGACACTATATGTTCCATATGTGTTCCGCAAGTGCTTAAATTTCGGTAAAGCCTTGTGGGGTCAGTTAAATAATTACCATTTGCGAATAGATCGGATCGGAACATCGAGGCGCCATACTTGCGTTAACCCATGGAAAAATATGAGAAATGCCGCTCTGTTCGCTTCCAGGGCCTTGTCGTTCAGTCCGTGCGCCCAGCATTTGGATCAAAGTGCCACACTACTGCATAAGCCGGCTATGGGAGAGAATCAGCAATCACGTTTGCGAGATCGCCTTCAATCCATGTCGTGTGCTTCGGGATGTTCCATCCTCCCATCTTGAATTGCTTGGGGGATGGGCGCAAATCTGCTTCCGCAAGCAAACAGGAGAAGCCATGATTTCGTCTCCGCATCCGCTGGATCATCTCGTGCTGCCGACCGTCAATATCGCTCTGGCGCGCGAACGCCTAGGCAAGCTCGGTTTCACGGTGGCTCCAGATGCGCGCCATCCCTTTGGCACTCAGAATGCCTGCGTCTTCCTTGCCGATAAAACCTATCTCGAACCTCTGGGCGTCGCATCTCCGGAGCAATGCGAGAAGAGCATCGTAGATGGCAATGTTTTCGTCGCGCGCGATCAGGCTTATCGTTTCCGGGTGGGGGATGATGGCTTTTCGGCCGTGGTATTCGGTACGGATGATGCGGTGGCGGATGATAAGCGTTTCAACGCGGCGGCGATTTCGGCGGGGCGAATGCTGGATTTCTCGCGTCCGATGAAGATGCCGGATGGAACAGAAACCACGGCAGGCTTTCGTCTTGCCTTTGCCGCCGATCTGCGCGCGCCGGATTTTCTCGCTTTCTGCTGTCAGCGCATCAATCCGCTGCCGGCTGATCGCAGCGCGCTCGAGCGTCACGAGAACGGCGTGACTGGTATCGCGCGGGTAGCGCTTTGCGCGCCGAAGCCGGCGGTCTATCGCGGTTTCTTCGAAGAGGTTGTCGGCGACCCACGCATCATGGAGCATTCCTTTGGCCTGACGATCAGGACTGCCAATGCCGATCTCGAGATTTTGACCCCGGAAGGAATGGAGGCATTCTATGATCTGCCTGTTCGCACGAATGATCCGGGGCTCAGGGCGCGGGCAATCCTTTTCAAAACGCGCGATCTTTCCGTGACATCGTCGCATTTCACTGCTAACGGCGTCACCTATACGCGTAAGAACAATCGTCTATTGGCGAGGTTGGCGCCCGGTCAGGGCGCATTGTTCGCCTTTGAGGAGATAAAATGAGCACAAATTCCGAAGTCACCGTCGGCGAGGGTGCCTCCAAGGTCCTTTTTTCCAATACTGCAAAGCTGTCGCTGATCGCCGGTCCCTGCCAGATGGAAAGCCGCGACCATGCTTTCATGGTCGCCGGCGTTTTGAAGGAACTTTGCGGCAAGCTGGGCATCGGCCTCGTCTACAAGTCCTCCTTCGACAAAGCGAACCGCACATCGCTGTCGGGCAAGCGCGGCATCGGGCTGGAAAAGGCGCTGGAGGTTTTTGAAGACCTGAAGAAGGAATATGGCTTCCCGGTCCTGACCGACATCCACACGGAAGAGCAGTGCGCCATCGTTTCCAAGACGGTTGATATCCTGCAGATCCCGGCTTTCCTGTCGCGCCAGACAGACCTTTTGGTTGCCGCTGCCAAGACCGGCCGCGTGGTCAACGTCAAGAAAGGCCAGTTCCTGGCGCCATGGGATATGAAGAACGTGCTTGCCAAGCTGAACGAAAGCGGCAATCCGAATATTCTTCTTTGCGAGCGCGGCGCCTCCTTTGGCTACAATACGCTTGTTTCCGACATGCGCTCGCTGCCGATCATGGCGGCGATGGGCGCGCCCGTCATCTTCGACGCGACCCATTCCGTGCAGCAGCCAGGCGGACAGGGCGGTTCGACCGGCGGCGATCGTCGGTTCGTCGAGACGCTGGCGCGCGCCGCCGTTGCCGTCGGTGTCGCAGGCGTTTTTGTCGAGACGCATGAGGATCCGGACAATGCACCATCCGATGGCCCGAACATGGTCTATCTGAAGGATATGCCGCGGCTTCTGGAGAAGCTGCTGGCCTTCGACGCCATCGCCAAGGCCTGAAACGTAGCCGGCATTCAACAGGCTGACATGAACTTGCGTTACGGGCCTGCAGGAGTGCCAAATCGCGGCGCGGATCGCCATTGAAATTTCCGCGCCTTCGACTAAGACGATTTAAATCGATTTATAAACCAGCGAGCAGGGAGCTATCATGACCGCAATCACCGACATTATCGCCCGCGAGATTCTCGACAGCCGTGGCAATCCGACTGTCGAAGTCGATGTCTACCTCGAAGATGGCAGCATGGGCCGCGCGGCGGTTCCGTCGGGTGCGTCGACCGGCGCGCATGAAGCTGTCGAGCTTCGCGATGGCGGCAAGCGCTACCATGGCAAGGGTGTCGAGAAGGCCGTCGAAGCCGTCAATTCGGAAATCTTCGACGCGATCGGCGGCATGGATGCCGAAAACCAGATCCAGCTCGACAACATCATGATCGAGCTCGACGGCACGCCGAACAAGTCGCGCCTCGGTGCCAACGCCATCCTCGGCGTCTCGCTCGCCGTTGCCAAGGCTGCTGCCCAGAGCGCCAACCTGCCGCTCTACCGTTATGTCGGCGGCGCTCACGCCCGCCTGCTGCCAGTCCCGATGATGAACATCATCAACGGTGGCGCCCACGCCGACAACCCGATCGACTTCCAGGAATTCATGATCCTGCCGATTGGCGCTGACTCGATCCGCGAAGCCGTCCGCATGGGTTCGGAAGTCTTCCACGTTCTGAAGAAGGAACTGGCATCGCAGGGCCACAACACCAACGTCGGTGACGAAGGTGGTTTCGCACCGGGCCTTTCCAGCGCCCCGGCAGCTCTCGACTTCATCATGAAGTCGATCGAGAAGGCCGGCTACAAGCCGGGCGAAGAAATCGCTCTCGGTCTCGATTGCGCCTCGACCGAATTCTTCAAGGACGGCAAGTACGTTCTCGAAGGCGAAGGTCGCACGCTGGAATCCGGCGCCATGGCTGAATATCTCGCCGAACTCGCAGCCAAATACCCGATCGTTTCGATCGAAGACGGCATGGCTGAAGACGATTGGGAAGGCTGGAAGACGCTGACCGACCTCATCGGCAAGAAGACCCAGCTCGTTGGCGACGACCTGTTCGTCACCAACTCTGCCCGCCTGCGCGATGGCATCGGCATGGGGGTAGCCAACTCGATCCTCGTCAAGGTCAACCAGATCGGCTCGCTGACCGAGACCCTGGACGCCGTGGAAACTGCGCACAAGGCGAACTACACCGCCGTCATGTCGCACCGCTCCGGCGAAACGGAAGATTCCACGATCGCCGATCTCGCTGTCGCCACCAACTGCGGCCAGATCAAGACCGGCTCGCTGTCGCGTTCGGACCGTCTTGCCAAGTACAACCAGCTCATCCGTATCGAGGAAGCGCTTGGCCCGCAGGCAAAATATGCCGGCCGCTCCATCCTTCGTGGCTGATATCCGAAGCCTTGGATCCGCACGGGTCTGCGGCCAGATTGTTTGCTTGGATCGAACCGCGCCTTCGGGCGCGGTTTTTTGTTGGTCCTGGCAGTTAGAGTCAACGGACAGTTAATCTCTGCCGGTTATCTTGGCTGCAGGTATTTGATTTCATGTGATCTTGTTTGGGCCGAACGGGCTTTGAGGAGATCGCGCAAAGCCAGAGCGTGACGAGCGAGTATGTGGACAAAGTATCATAAGAAGAGAAGGTTCGGCCGTCTCATCCTTCCCGCCATCACCATCGCTTTTGTGAGCTACTTCGGTTATCATTGCATTCATGGCGATTACGGCCTGAAGGCGACTGAGGTTTTCGAGCAGCGCCGCGTCGACCGTGCCAAGGAGTTGGCTGATCTTGTCGCCAGGCGCGAGCACCTTGAAAAGGAGGTCGCGCTGTTGAGTGATGGCTCTCTGGATAAGGATATGCTCGATCAATATGCGCGCTACCAGTTGACCTATTCCAAGGCGAACGAGATCGTCATCTTCAATAAATAGCCACAATTAACCGAATTCCGGTTAATTGCATTTTTGTGAGTTATATCAATAACTTGCAATGAATATGAGCCATGCAATTATAGCATTGCTGTGGCGGGCAATCTTCCCTATGTTACGCCTCACCAAAAAACGAGGCTACTCACACAGGGAGGGTTGAATGGCGCCGCGAAAGAACGCGACCGTTTCCAGCCGTAAAACAGCATCAAGGCCTGCCAAGGAAACCAATGGCGGCCCGATCGCAGATTTCGATCGTGATGCAGAGCTCAAGGCTTATCGTGAGATGCTCCTGATCCGCCGCTTCGAAGAAAAGGCCGGCCAGCTTTACGGCATGGGCTTCATCGGCGGCTTCTGTCACCTTTACATCGGTCAGGAAGCAGTAGTCGTCGGCATGCAGCTGGCGCTGAAGGATGGCGATCAGGTCATTACCGGCTATCGCGACCATGGCCATATGCTGGCGACCGGCATGAGCGCGCGCGGCGTCATGGCCGAGCTCACCGGACGCCAGGGCGGCTATTCCCGAGGGAAGGGCGGCTCCATGCACATGTTCTCCAAGGAAAAGAACTTCTACGGCGGTCATGGCATCGTCGGCGCACAGGTCTCGCTCGGCACCGGCCTTGGCTTTGCCAACTGGTATCGCGGCAATGACAATGTCAGCGTCGCCTATTTCGGTGACGGTGCCGCCAACCAGGGCCAGGTCTACGAAAGCTTCAACATGGCGCAGCTCTGGAAGCTGCCCGTGATCTTCGTGATCGAAAACAACCGCTACGCCATGGGCACCTCGACCGCTCGCGCCACAGCCCAGGCTGATTTCTCCAAGCGTGGCGCCTCCTTCGGCATTCCCGGTATTCAGGTCGATGGTATGGACGTTCGCGCCGTCAAGGCTGCGGCTGACGAAGCCGTTGCGCATTGCCGCTCCGGCAAGGGTCCGATCATTCTGGAAATGCTGACCTACCGCTACCGCGGTCACTCCATGTCCGACCCGGCGAAGTACCGTTCCAAGGATGAAGTGCAGAAGATGCGCTCCGAGCACGATCCGATCGAGCAGGTCCGTATTCGCTTGCTCG
The DNA here is from genome assembly GCF_014193155.1 of Rhizobium sp. BK098. Lineage (NCBI taxonomy): Bacteria > Pseudomonadati > Pseudomonadota > Alphaproteobacteria > Hyphomicrobiales > Rhizobiaceae > Rhizobium > Rhizobium sp. BK098. Next base: position 100,936 of record NZ_JACHYY010000010.1, read on the forward strand.
AAAAGGGCTGGGCGACCGAGGACGATCTGAAGGATATCGACAAGGATGTCCGCGACATCGTCGCAGACAGCGCCGATTTCGCCCAGAACGATCCGGAGCCGGATGCATCCGAGCTCTACACCGACATTCTGCTCTAAATCGGGGAGGGACACTATGCCCATCGACATTCTCATGCCCGCCCTTTCTCCGACTATGGAAGAGGGTACCCTTTCGAAATGGCTCAAGAAGGAAGGCGACAAGGTCGTTTCCGGTGACGTCATTGCCGAAATCGAAACCGACAAGGCCACCATGGAAGTGGAAGCGGTCGACGAAGGCACGATCGGCAAGCTGCTGATCGACGCCGGCACCGAAGGCGTCAAGGTCAACACCAAGATCGCCATCCTCTTGCAGGACGGTGAATCCGCAGACGCTATTTCGTCCGCAAAGGCTGCACCTGCTGCCGAGCCGGCAAAGACCGAGGCGCCTGCCGTCGCTCCGGCGACGGCCGCTGCGCCGGTCCCGGCCCAGCCGAAGGTTGCCGCTGCGGCTGATCCGGAAATTCCGGCCGGCACGGAAATGGTGTCGATGACAGTGCGTGAAGCGCTGCGCGATGCGATGGCCGAAGAAATGCGCGCCAACCTAGACGTCTTCGTCATGGGTGAAGAAGTCGCCGAATATCAGGGTGCCTACAAGGTGACCCAGGGCCTGCTGCAGGAGTTCGGCGCCCGCCGCGTGATCGATACCCCGATCACCGAGCACGGCTTTGCCGGTATCGGCGTCGGCGCAGCTATGGCCGGCCTCCGCCCGATTGTCGAGTTCATGACCTTCAACTTCGCCATGCAGGCGATCGACCAGATCATCAATTCCGCCGCCAAGACGCTGTACATGTCCGGTGGCCAGATGGGCGCTCCGATCGTCTTCCGCGGCCCGAACGGTGCTGCTGCCCGCGTCGGCGCTCAGCACAGCCAGGACTATGCCGCCTGGTACAGCCACATTCCGGGCCTCAAGGTCGTCATGCCCTACACGGCAGCCGACGCCAAGGGGCTACTCAAGGCTGCGATCCGCGATCCGAACCCGGTCATTTTCCTTGAGAATGAAATCCTCTACGGTCAGCATTTCGATGTGCCGAAGCTCGATAACTTCGTTCTGCCGATCGGTAAGGCCCGCATTCATCGTCCTGGCAAGGACGTGACGGTCGTCTCTTTCGGCATCGGCATGACCTATGCCACGAAGGCCGTCGCCGAGCTGGAAGCCCAGGGCATCGATGTCGAACTCATCGACCTGCGCACCATCCGTCCGATGGATCTTCCGACGATCATCGAATCGGTCAAGAAGACCGGTCGCCTGGTCACCGTCGAGGAAGGCTATCCGCAGTCCTCCGTCGGCACGGAAATCGCCACCCGCGTCATGCAGCAGGCCTTCGATTATCTCGATGCGCCGATCCTGACGATCGCTGGCAAGGACGTACCCATGCCATACGCCGCCAACCTCGAAAAGCTGGCGCTTCCGAGCGTCGCCGAAGTGGTCGATGCGGTGAAGGCCGTTTGCTACAAGTAAGGGGAGGGCTCATCGATGCCTATCAACATCACCATGCCTGCCCTCTCGCCGACCATGGAAGAGGGCAACCTCGCCAAGTGGCTGGTCAAGGAAGGCGACAAGATCAAGTCCGGCGATGTCATCGCCGAGATCGAGACTGACAAGGCAACGATGGAAGTCGAGGCTGTCGATGAGGGCACGGTCGCCAAGATCGTCGTTCCTGCCGGCACCGAAGGCGTGAAGGTCAATGCCCTGATCGCCGTGATCGCTGCCGATGGCGAGGATGTCGCGGCTGCAGCATCCGGCGCTAGTGCCGCTGCTGCTCCGGCAGCCAAGGAAGCTCCGAAGGCGGAAGCCGCACCTGCGGCAGCTCCGGCTCCGGCAAGCGTTTCGGCTCCTGCGGCTGCACCTGCACCCGTTGCATCGGCTCCAGCAGCAAACGATGGTCATCGCACCTTCGCGTCTCCGCTTGCACGCCGTCTTGCCAAGGAAGCCGGCATCGATGTGACTGCGGTTTCCGGCACCGGCCCGCATGGTCGCGTGGTCAAGAAGGATATCGAAGCTGCCGTTTCCGGCGGCACCGCCAAGGCTGCTCCTGCAACAGCATCGGCTGCTCAGCCGGCTGCCGCTGCTGCTCCGGCCGCTGCGAAGGGCATGTCCGACGACGCCGTGCTCAAGCTGTTCGAGCAGGGCTCCTACGAGCTCGTGCCGCACGACGGCATGCGCAAGACGATTGCAAAGCGCCTGCAGGAATCCAAGCAGACGATCCCGCACTTCTACGTTTCGGTCGATTGCGAACTCGACGCGCTGCTGGCGCTCCGCACGCAGCTCAACGATTCCGCTCCGAAGTCGAAGGATGGTGTTCCGGCCTACAAGCTCTCGGTCAACGACATGGTCATCAAGGCCCTGGCGCTGGCGTTGCGCGATGTTCCGGATGCCAATGTCTCCTGGACCGACAGCGCCATGGTCAAGCACAAGCATGCCGATGTCGGCGTTGCCGTCTCCATTCCGGGCGGCTTGATCACCCCGATCATCCGCAGCGCCGAGCAGAAGACGCTCTCCACCATCTCCAACGAGATGAAGGACTACGGCAAGCGCGCCAAGGAGCGCAAGCTGAAGCCCGAGGAGTATCAGGGCGGCACCACCGCCGTGTCGAACATGGGCATGATGGGCGTCAAGAACTTCGCCGCCGTCGTCAACCCGCCGCATGCAACCATCCTGGCCGTCGGCGCGGGCGAGCAGCGCGTCATTGTCAAGAAGGGCGAGATGGTGATTGCCAACGTGATGACCGTCACGCTGTCGACCGACCACCGCGCCGTCGACGGTGCGCTCGGTGCTGAGCTCCTGGCAGCCTTCAAGGGCTACATCGAAAATCCGATGGGGATGCTCGTCTGAGCCTTGTTGTGACACGGAGGCATGAATGACCAAGACTGTTCTGTGTTACGGCGACTCGCTGACATGGGGCTACAGTGCCGAAACGGTCGGCCGTCATGCCTATGAAGATCGGTGGCCGAGCGTGCTGCAAAAGGCGCTCGGCAACCAGGTGCGCGTGATCCCGGAAGGATTGAACGGCCGCACGACCGCTTTCGACGATCATCTCGCCGATTGCGACCGCAACGGTGCGAGGATACTGCCGACGATCCTGCAGACCCACAATCCCCTTGATCTCGTTATCATCATGCTCGGCACTAACGACATGAAGCCCGTCGTTGCCGGTTCGGCCTTTGCCGCTCTGCAGGGCATTGGTCGCTTGGTCCAGCTGGTGCGCAATCATGCCTGGGGGTTCGACTACGAGGTGCCCGATATCCTCGTCGTCGCCCCGCCGGCAATCACTGAGACTGCCAATGCCGCTTTTGCGGCCAGCTTTCTCGGCGCAGTCAAGGAATCGAGCAAGCTGCCGACGCTCTATAGCGATCTGGCGGACGAACTCGGATGCGGCTTCTTCGACGCTAATACGGTCGCTGTGACCACGCCGCTCGATGGCGTTCATCTCGATGCGGAAAACACCCGGGCGCTCGGTCGCGGCCTCGAGCCGATCGTGCGGATGATGCTCGGTCTCTGATAGATTCAAGGCGCCGGCTCCGATCCGCCGCCAGCAATAAGGCAGGAAACACATGGCTGAGAATTACGACGTCATTATCATCGGCTCCGGTCCGGGCGGTTATGTCGCCGCCGTGCGCGCCGGCCAGCTTGGCCTGAAGACCGCGATCGTCGAGCGCGAGCACCTGGGCGGCATCTGCCTCAACTGGGGCTGCATACCCACCAAGGCGCTGCTTCGTTCGGCCGAAATTCTCGATCATTCCAACCATCTGAAGGATTACGGCCTCGTTCTCGAAGGCAAGGTAAGCGCGGATGTGAAGGCCGTGGTCGCCCGTTCGCGTGGCGTTTCCGCTCGGCTCAACACCGGCGTCGGCTTCCTGATGAAGAAGAACAAGGTCGACGTCATCTGGGGCGAAGCCAAGATCACCAAGCCGGGCGAGATCGTTGTCGGCAAGTCGACCAAGCCGGTCGTCGAGCCGCAGCATCCGGTGCCGAAGAACGTCAAGGGCGAGGGCACCTACACCGCCAAGCATATCATCGTCGCGACCGGAGCCCGTCCGCGCGCGCTGCCAGGCATCGAGCCGGACGGCAAGCTGATCTGGACCTATTTCGAAGCGCTGAAGCCGGATTTCCTGCCGAAGTCGCTGCTCGTCATGGGTTCGGGCGCCATCGGCATTGAATTTGCAAGCTTCTATCGCTCGATGGGCGTCGACGTCACCGTCGTTGAAGTCATGCCGACCATCATGCCGGTCGAGGATGCCGAAATCTCCGGCATTGCCCGCAAGCAGCTGGAAAAGCGCGGCCTGAAGATCTTCACCAAGGCGAAGGTCACGAAGGTCGATAAGGCTGCCAACTCGATCACTGCCCATGTCGAAACCGAAGACGGCAAGGTGCAGCAGATCGTTGCCGACCGTATGATCTCGGCCGTCGGTGTCCAGGGCAACATTGAGAACCTCGGCCTCGAGGCGCTCGGCGTGAAGACCGACCGCGGCTGCGTCGTCATCGATGGCTACGGCAAGACCAACGTGCCGGGCATCTACGCGATCGGCGACGTTGCCGGTCCTCCGATGCTGGCGCACAAGGCCGAGCATGAGGGCGTCGTCTGCATCGAGAAGATCGCCGGCCTGCCGAATGTTCACCCGACCGACAAGAGCAAGGTGCCGGGCTGCACCTATTGCCAGCCGCAGGTTGCTTCCGTCGGCCTGACCGAAGCCAAGGCCAAGGAACTCGGCCGCGATATCCGCGTCGGCCGCTTCTCCTTCGTCGCCAACGGCAAGGCGATCGCGCTTGGTGAAGACCAGGGTCTCTGCAAGGTCATCTTCGACAAGAAGACCGGTGAGCTTCTGGGCGCACATATGGTTGGCGCCGAGGTCACCGAACTCATCCAGGGTTTCGTCGTCGCCATGAACCTGGAGACGACCGAAGAAGAGTTGATGCATACGATCTTCCCGCATCCGACCGTTTCGGAAACGATGAAGGAAGCCGTGCTGGATGCCTATGGCCGGGTGCTGAACGCTTGATAATTTCCTGCCATGCCCTTTATCCAGGGGGTGGAAAACAGGAAAGGAAATCAACATGTCTATAACGGCGGAAGGTTGGATCGTCTTTCTTCTCATCGGGTTGGTCGCGGGTTTCCTCGCGAGCCTGATCGTTGGAGGCGGTGGGCTCATCGGTTGCCTGGTGAGCGGTGTGATCGGGGCTTTCGTGGGCGGTTTCCTCTTCCGTTATTTCGGGATATCGCTCGGCATTGAAAATGCGCTTGTCGTGGAGATCATCCATGCCACGGTCGGTGCGATCATTGTGGTGCTGTTGGCGAGATTGATCGTCTAGAGCATCATCGTTAAGACGCAATGCGACGCCCGGCAGGACTGTCCTGAAGGGCGCCCGAAAAGAGGGTTTGATGGAAAGCGTAGGTTGGCTGGGTCTGATCATCATCGGCGGTCTTGCGGGCTGGCTCGCGGGCAAGCTGATGGACGCACGCTATGGCGTCATCCTGAACATCATCCTCGGCATTGCCGGCTCGGTCGTGGCTGCGGCGCTGATGGTGGCCCTGCATGTCGGCGTACCCGGCGGCCGGCTTGGCTTTTTCATCACCGGTTTCATCGGTGCATGCATTCTGATATTCCTCGCCAAATTCGCTCGGCGATGAAGGGCCGCATTTCAAGCGGCGGAAAGTAGACGTTTCATGGTCACCATTCTCGACACGATCAACCCGGACGCCAAGCGCGTGCGACACCCGGAGAAGGCGCATCGGCCGGATACGGAAGTCATGCGCAAGCCGGACTGGATCCGCGTGAAGGCGCCGACATCGAAGGGCTATGCCGAAACCCGCTCGATCGTGAAGGAGCACAAGCTCGTCACGGTCTGCGAGGAAGCCGGCTGCCCGAATATCGGCGAATGCTGGGACAAGAAGCACGCCACCTTCATGATCATGGGCGAGATCTGTACCCGCGCCTGCGCCTTCTGCAACGTCGCGACCGGCAAGCCGAACGCGCTCGACATGGCGGAGCCGGAAAACGTCGCCAAGGCCGTCAAGCAGATGGGCCTCAGCCACGTCGTCATCACCTCGGTCGACCGCGACGACCTGGAAGATGGCGGCGCCGAGCATTTCGAGAAAGTCATCTGGGCGATCCGCGCCGCTTCGCCCTCGACCACGATCGAAATCTTGACGCCGGACTTCCTGAAGAAGCCGGGCGCCCTGGAGCGCGTCGTCGCTGCCAAGCCCGACGTCTTCAACCACAATCTGGAAACCGTGCCCGGCAATTATCTGACGGTTCGCCCCGGCGCGCGCTACTTCCACTCCGTCCGCCTGCTGCAGCGGGTCAAGGAACTGGACCCGACCATGTTCACCAAGTCGGGCATCATGGTGGGCCTCGGCGAGGAGCGCAATGAAGTGCTGCAGCTGATGGATGATCTGCGCACCGCCGATGTCGACTTCCTGACAATCGGCCAATATCTGCAGCCGACGCGCAAGCATCATCAGGTGATGAGCTTCGTGACGCCGGAAGAATTCAAGTCCTACGAAACCGTGGCTTACACCAAGGGCTTCCTGATGGTCGCTTCCAGCCCGCTGACGCGCTCGTCGCATCACGCCGGCGACGATTTCGCGCGTCTGCGTGCTGCCCGCGAAAAGAAGCTGCTGCTGGCAGCGGAATAGGAAAAAAGTAGCCTCTTTGTCCCCAGGGGCGGCGACGCGGAGATATCAGGAGCCTTTTGGTTCGAATAGTTCGATCGCATTCCCGGACGGATCCTCGCACAGGATTTGTCGTCCGCCTGGTCCCTCTATGATGTCGTTGCGGAAATGAACACCATGTTCGCGCAGAGTGGAAACGAGTGTGGGCAATTCTTCCTGAATCTCAAGCACGAACCGGTTCCAGCCGCCCGGTTCAGGTTTGCGGCCATCCGGCATTGGGCGGGAAGCCGACGCCATCGGGCCTGCAAGCCACAATGTGAGGTCATCCCGTGTCAGAATCGCCATTGCCGGTCCGAACTGTTGTTTTAGCGTAAAGCCGAAATGCTTCAGATAGAATGCCGCTGCCGCTTCCACATCCTCTACTATGTACCGCACCATCGCCATTGCGCTGCTCCTCGATCTGGCCAAGGGATCCTTACCACGGTTTTCGCGTGCTCTGCCACAGGATCGTCATCCGCTTGATTTAGGAAGCACGCCAGCCGTTTGTTGCCCGTACCGGCGCCCGTCAAGATCGAATATGGAGCCGAATCGTGGAGCAGATCGTCGCGCCGCAAGCGCTTGTCCGTGTCGTTAATATCGAAGAGGCGGCTGCGCTTGTCAAAAAGGCGAACCGAATCCTCGTCATGGGCTGCTCCGGCGGCGGCAAGTCGACCCTGTCGCAGAAGATCGCCACACACGTCGGCCTTGCCTATGTCTCGATCGATCGCGACGTTTTGTGGCTGCCAGGCTGGGTTGAGCGCGACAAGGCCGAGCAGCGCGCCATCATCGTTGCCAAAGTGCAGGGCGAGCGATGGATCATGGACGGGACCAATCCCTCGACATTCGATGTGCGTCTGCCACGCACGGACTTGGTCATATGGGTGAGGATGCCTCGCTTACTATGCATCTGGGGTGCCGTTTCTCGCTGGATTAAATGGATGGGCCGCACGCGACCGGAGATGGCGCCTGGCTGCACAGAAAAAATCGATTGGGAGTTCCTGCGCTTCATCTGGACATTTGAAGAAAAATTCACGCCGCGTGTGTTGGCTGGCCTAGCACAGCATGGCCCCGATGTGCCTGTTTTGCAGCTGAAATCCCGCGGCGAAATGCGTCAGCTCCTTGATCTTCTTGGCCGTCCTGCTTAATTGCGGCTCATGCCTCAATTCGAAACCCATCGCCCCGTTCCGCATTCGCCAGACCAGATGTTCGACCTCGTCGCCGATGTGGAGCGCTATCCGGAATTCCTGCCGCTTTGCGAGGCGCTCACGATCCGCAGCCGCAAGGAGCGTGACGGCAAGAGCCTGCTCGTTGCCGATATGACGGTCGGCTATAAGGCCATCCGCGAGACGTTCACCACACAGGTGCTGCTGAACAAAGCGGAGCGCGCGATCGACGTGAAATACATCGACGGACCGTTCAAGTATCTCGATAATCGCTGGCGCTTTGCACCCTCTGAAAACGGCGGCTGCAGCATCGATTTCTTTATCGATTACGAGTTCAAGAGCCGCATCCTTGGTGCCTTGATGGGATCGATGTTCGATCGGGCTTTCCGCATGTTCACGGATGCCTTTGAGACGCGCGCGAACAAAATCTATGCTTGAAGCCGTGCCCGGTCATTGAGCGAGTGTGACTAGCATCTCCAGCGCCGTCTTCAACGTAGCGAGCCGAACCTTGTCGCGGCCGATGTCGCCATAGCGCATTTCGTGATGGAGGAGCGCGCCGCTGCGAGCCTTGGCGGCGAGGTGGACGAGCCCGACCGGCTTTTCTGCCGAACCGCCGCCGGGGCCGGCGATACCCGTAACCGCTACGGCGAAATCAGCCCGGGAGCGGAAGAGGGCGCCATGGACCATCTGCAGCGCCGTTTCCTTTGAAACCGCGCCGAACTGCGTAAGTGTCTGCTCCTGAACGCCGAGCATCTCCATCTTGGCAGTGTTGGTGTAGGTGACGAAGCCGCGATCGAGGACGGCGGATGAGCCGGGAATTTCCGTCAGAGCGCCGGCGATCAGCCCGCCGGTGCAGGATTCGGCTGTCGCGACCATCCAGCTTTTTGCTGTGAAATCCGTCACGATCGTTTGCGCGAGCGCGATAATCTCATCGGGAAAATGCATTATGCCTTGCCTCCGCGATAGACGACGGTGGCGGTCGCGATGGCCGCTATGCCTTCGCGGCGGCCGACGAAGCCGATCTTCTCGTTTGTCGTCGCCTTAACCGAGCAGCGATCGATGCTGATGCCCAGAAATTCGGAAAGCCTCGCGCGCATGGTGTCGCGATGCGGCCCGACCTTCGGCGCCTCGGCGATCAGCGAGACATCCGCATTCATGATGGTGCCGCCGCGTTCGCGCACGATCTTTGCCGCATGCTCGATAAAGATGCGCGACGGAGCGCCCTCCCATTGCGGATCGGAGGGCGGGAAATGATCGCCGATATCGCCGGCGCCGCAGGTGGCGAGCAGCGCGTCCGTCAGGGCATGCAGGGCGACATCGGCGTCCGAGTGCCCCTTCAGCTTCTGGTCGTGGGGAATGAAGACGCCGCAAAGGGTGACGCCATCGCCCGGCTCCAGCTGGTGGACGTCATAGCCGTTGCCGGTGCGCACATCAGGCAGCAGACCGGCGCTGAGCTTTTCATCGGCCATGGCAATATCCCTTTTGATTGTCAGTTTTACGTTGTCGGCGCTGCCGATCGCGAGTGTCACCGGTAGGTTACACCATTCCGCGATTGCCGCATCGTCCGTGAAATCGGTTCTGCCATCGGCAGCGGCTTTTTCATGGGCGTCGAGAATATCGGCGAAACGGAAGGATTGCGGCGTCTGCGCGGCGTGCAACCCGGTGCGGGGAATCGTATCGACGACTAGTCCATCGGCATTGCCGCGCTTCAGCGTGTCTGTGATGGGTATAGCTGGCAGCACGCCCGGCGCACCGTCTGCAAGCGCTGCGGCGACACGATCCAGCAGATCATGATCGAAGAAGGGGCGTACGGCATCGTGGATCATCACATGCGTGACGCCGCTGTCTTTCAAAGCGCGCAGCCCGGCAAGCACGGACTGCTGGCGAGTCGCCCCACCGAAGGCGATCTTGATCTCAGGCAGGCCTGAAACCTGTTCCAGAGCCGCACGCAGCAGCTTCTCATCGTCGCGATGGGCGACGACGACGATTTTCGATGCCTGCGGCCATGTCACGAATCTTTCAAGCGTATGCGCAATAACCGCTCTGCCGCCGATCGGACGATATTGCTTGGGGCCTTCTTCCGGAGAACCCGCCCGTTCGCCGCGCCCGGCGGCCACGATGACGATTCCCACCGACAACGGTTGCTTTGAATGCATTTGCGTCATAAATCCCCGAAGATGAAAGGCTCCGTCTCGGCATGGCTTTGAAAAGCGTAGAGCTTTCTTTTGAACAAGCACATGCTAAATAGATCGCCAAAACGGGACCCTGCTCAAGCAGGGTCTATCGCCTCAACTGAGTATTTTCCAGCATCTGCCCAAAAAATATCGGGATTCTTCGAAACCCCTTGGCAAACTTTCAAAGCGTGTCTAAAAATAGTGCAGACGTATGGTGTGCCCGAAAGATAATCATTTGCTGTCTTCCAAGCTTGCAGCCCCATTTTCCATCGGTTCCGTATCCATCCGGAATCGTGTGATCCTGGCACCGATGTCGGGCGTGACCGATCTGCCTTTCCGGCAGCTTGCCTTGCGCTATGGCGCCGGTCTGGTCGTTACCGAAATGGTCGCAAGCCGCGAGCTCGTGCAGGATACGGCTGAATCCTGGGCGCGCCTGAGAAGCGCGGGGTTGAAGCCGCATATGGTGCAGCTTGCCGGCCGCGAGGCGCATTGGATGGCCGAGGCTGCAAAGATCGCCACGGACAATGGCGCCGATATCATCGATATCAATATGGGCTGCCCCGCCAAGAAGGTGATTGGCGGCTATTCCGGCTCGGCACTGATGCGCGATCCGGATCATGCGCTGACATTGATCGAAGCGACGGTCCGTGCGGTGAACATTCCCGTCACGCTGAAGATGCGGCTCGGCTGGGACAAGAATTCCATCAATGCGCCCTATATCGCGCGCCGGGCCGAAGAGGCCGGCATCCAGCTCGTCACCATTCACGGTCGTACGCGCATGCAGTTCTATGAGGGCAGGGCGGATTGGGATGCCATCCGCGCCGTGCGCGATGTTGTCTCCATCCCGCTTGTTGCCAATGGCGATGTCGAAACGGCTGAGGACGCCAAGGAAATTTTGCGCCGCTCCGGTGCCGATGCCGTCATGATCGGCCGTGGCTGCCAGGGCCGCCCGTGGCATGCGGGCGTGTTGGCCGGTCATCGCGAGCCAAGCCGCCAGGAGATCGTCGAGATCGCTCTCGAACACTATCGGATGATGCTGGAATTCTACGGCGAAACGGTCGGCATTCGCCATGCGCGCAAGCATCTCTCCTGGTATCTCGACCGCTACGCGTCGGCAACGGCAGGTACCGACAAGGCAAAAATTATGACGTCGAAAGATAGCGGCGAAGTGGCTGCATCCTTCCGTGCTGCGCTGCAGGCCGGCGCCGATCTCGCCCAATGCGTTCAGGAGGCTGCATGACCTCGAAATCCAGCTCCGGCGCCGGTGATACCGCGGCCAACTCTGTCGCCATGGCGGTTCTCAACGCAATCCAGAATCCCGTCGTCATGGTCGACGAGGCGGGTTTGATTGCTTTCGCCAACTGGGAGGCGGAGGCCTTCTTCGGCGCCAGCGCATCGCATCTGTCGCGCTACAAGATTTCGACGTTCATTCCGTTCGGCAGCCCCTTGCTGGCGTTGATCGATCAGGTGCGGGAGCGCCGCGCGCCGGTCAACGAATATCGCGTCGATCTGAGTTCGCCGCGCCTGGGACAGGACAAGCTGGTGGATATCTATGTTGCGCCGATTTCCAGCGACACCGGCTCCGTGGTGGTGGTGTTCCAGGAACGCTCCATGGCGGACAAGATCGACCGGCAGCTGACGCATCGCGCCGCCGCCCGCTCGGTCACGGGCCTTGCCTCCATGTTGGCGCATGAGATCAAGAATCCGCTGTCGGGCATCCGCGGCGCCGCACAGCTGCTGGAGCAGTCGGTCGAGGACGACGATCGCGCCCTGACGCGCCTTATCTGCGACGAGACGGACCGTATCGTCTCACTGGTCGACCGCATGGAAGTTTTCTCCGACGAGCGGCCCGTCGATCGCGTCCCGGTCAACATCCACTCCGTGCTCGATCATGTGAAGGCCGTCGCCAAGGCGGGCTTTGCCCGCAACATCAAGATCTCAGAGAATTACGACCCCTCTCTGCCGGCGGTTTTCGCAAACCGGGATCAGCTCGTACAGGTCTTTCTCAATCTGGTGAAGAACGCTGCTGAAGCGGTGGGCGACCGTCAGGACGGCGAGATCATGCTGACAACGGCCTATCGCCCCGGCATCAGGCTCTCGGTTGCCGGCACGCGCGAAAAAATCTCGCTGCCGCTGGAATTCTGCGTTATCGACAACGGCCCGGGCGTGCCGGCCGATCTCGTGCCGCATCTCTTCGATCCGTTCATCACCACGAAGACGAATGGTACCGGCCTCGGCCTCGCGCTGGTCGCCAAGATCATCGGTGACCACGGCGGTATCGTCGAATGCGACAGCCAGAACCATCGCACCACATTCCGTGTTTTGATGCCTGCCTCCAAAGGCATCACCTCTGAAGATGCCCCACTTCCGAACTCTACAGGGACTACTCGATGACAGCCACGATCCTTGTCGCCGATGACGATGCGGCCATCCGCACCGTGCTCAACCAGGCTTTGAGCCGCGCGGGTTACGATGTACGCATCACATCGAACGCTGCCACGCTCTGGCGTTGGGTCTCCGCCGGCGAAGGCGACCTTGTCGTAACAGACGTCGTCATGCCCGACGAAAACGCATTCGACCTGCTGCCGCGCATCAAAAAGGCGAGGCCGGATCTGCCTGTTCTGGTCATGAGCGCACAGAATACGTTCATGACGGCGATCAAGGCATCGGAGAAGGGCGCCTACGACTATCTCCCGAAGCCTTTCGACCTGACCGAGCTGATCGCAATCGTCGGTCGCGCGCTGTCGGAGCCGAAGCGCAAGCCGGCAAAGATTGAAGACGACATGCAGGATGGGATGCCGCTCGTCGGCCGCTCCGCCGCGATGCAGGAAATCTACCGCGTGCTCGCACGCCTGATGCAGACAGATTTGACGCTGATGATCACTGGCGAATCCGGTACCGGCAAGGAACTGGTGGCGCGCGCCCTGCATGACTACGGCAAGCGCCGCAACGGTCCCTTCGTGGCCATCAACATGGCTGCCATCCCGCGCGACCTGATCGAATCCGAACTGTTCGGCCACGAGAAGGGCGCCTTCACCGGTGCACAAACCCGCTCGACCGGACGTTTCGAACAGGCCGAAGGCGGCACGCTGTTCCTCGACGAAATCGGCGATATGCCGATGGATGCGCAGACGCGCCTGCTGCGCGTGCTGCAGCAGGGCGAATATACCACCGTTGGCGGCCGCACCCCGATCCGCACCGATGTCCGCATCGTCGCCGCCACCAACAAGGACCTGAAGCAGGCGATTAATCAGGGCCTCTTCCGCGAGGATCTCTATTACCGCCTCAACGTCGTGCCGCTGCGCCTGCCACCGCTGCGCGACCGCGCCGAGGACATCCCGGATCTCGTGCGTCATTTCATCCAGCAGGCCGAGAAGGAGGGGCTGGGTTCCAAGCGTTTCGATCAGGAGGCGCTCGAACTCATGAAGGCCTATCCCTGGCCGGGCAACGTCCGCGAGCTGGAAAATCTTATCCGCCGGCTGATGGCGCTTTATCCGCAGGATGTCATCACCAAGGAGATCATCGACGCGGAGCTGCGCGCCGACGTGCCCGACAGCCCGATCGAAAAAGGGCCGGTCCGCACCGGCTCCATGACCATCGCGCAGGCGGTGGAAGAGAATATGCGGACCTATTTCGCCAGTTTCGGCGAGAACCTGCCGCCCCCGGGTCTCTACGACCGCGTATTGACGGAGATGGAATATCCGCTGATTCTCGCCGCCCTGACCGCGACACGCGGTAATCAGATCAAGGCGGCCGATCTTTTGGGTCTCAACCGCAATACGCTACGCAAAAAGATCAGAGAACTGGGTGTTTCGGTTTACAGAAGTTCCCGAACGGCTTGACAACGCGAGCCGATGCGTTGCATTTTCGCCACAATGCGTTGCTTAAAGGTCACGCAGTTGATTCGTCGTTTTTGCAGTGGCGATTCGTCTGGCCAGCTCTCCCAAAGGCAAGAGTTCGTCTGATTTTTCAGCTATTTGCAATGATGACCTGAAGTAAGGGTTTCGCTCCTTGGCGAAACCGGACGACAGTTCCCGCCTCTGCCTGTCACTCGCATGAAGGTCGTAATTGGCCGTGCATTTGACCAGGGCGCCGACCGTCGCTCGGGCGTGGAGATTGATGGGAATGATACAGGACGCGGTGTCGCCGGCGGCGAGCGACGAGACGGTTGTCAAGGTGACGGATCGTCGTGCTTCCTTTGCCCTACCTGGTCTGATCCTGGCCGGCGGCGCGCTTTTGTGCGCCATCGCGACCTTGCTGATGCTTCTCGGGCTGACGCCAGTCGCCCCGACATCATCCGTCGTTTTCACCTCGGTCGTTATCAACGGACTTTTCGTCCTGGGTCTGATCGCTCTGATCGCCCGCGAAGTGGCGCGCCTGATGAAGGCACGCAGCCGTGGTCGCGCGGCAGCCCGCCTGCATATCCGCATCGTCGTTCTGTTCTCGATCGTCGCGATCACACCGGCCATTCTCGTTGCCATCGTTGCCAGCCTGACGCTCAATGTCGGCCTGGATCGCTGGTTCGGCGTGCGCACACAGCAGATCATCAGCTCCTCCCAGAACGTCGCGCAAGCCTATCTGATGGAGAATGCGAGCTATCTGCAGGGTCAGACCGTGTCGATGGCAAACGATCTGGAGCGCAACCGTTCGCTCTTCAATCTCGATCGCACCGGCTTTGCCGACTTGATGACCCGTCAGGCACGCGGGCGCGGCTTGCTGGGTGCATTTCTCGTGCGCCGCGACGGCAGCGCCATTGTCCAGGCCGAGATCAAGACCGAACGTCCGCTGCCGGCCATTCCAAAAGACGCGCTTGATTCTTCGGCCAACGGGCAACCGACTCTCATCCCGCCTGGCGTGACCAATCTTGTTGGCGCTGTCATCAAGCTCGATGAAATACCCGGCGCGTTTCTCTACACCGTTCGGGCGGTCGACCCGCGCGTCATGAATGCCATGCGGATGGTGGAGGACAATACGGTCGAGTACAAGGCGATGGAAGAAGGGCGCATGTCGCTCCAGATCGCTTTTGCCGTTCTTTATATCGGCTTTGCTCTCATCGTACTTCTGGCGGCGATCTGGACAGCCATCGCAATTGCCGATCGTATCGTCAGGCCCATCCGTCTCCTTATCAGCGCTGCGGATAACGTTGCTTCGGGGAACATGAACGTGCTGGTGCCGGTGCGCTCGGCTGACGGCGACGTCGGCAGCCTGTCGCGCACCTTCAACAAGATGATCTCGGAAATTCGCACGCAGCGCGATGAAATCCTTGAAGCGAAGGACGAGGTAGACGACCGACGCCGCTTCATCGAGGCCGTGCTATCGGGTGTGACGGCGGCCGTGATCGGTGTCGAGCACGATCGGCGCATCACCATCGTCAATACTTCGGCTGAAGATCTACTGACGCTCAAGAGCGACGAGCTCATCGGCAAGAATCTGTCTGATATCTCACCAGAGGTCGATCAAGTCGTGACGGAAGCGACGACGCGCCATCGCAGCGATTTCCGCAAGCAGATCAGCCTTGTTCGCGGCGGAACGGTACGCACGCTCAGCGTTCAGGTAACGCGTGAGGAATCGCGCGATGCCAACGAGTCCTATGTCATCACACTCGATGACATTACCGATCTCGTCATAGCGCAACGCTCGACCGCCTGGGCCGATGTCGCCCGCCGCATTGCCCATGAGATCAAGAACCCGCTGACGCCCATTCAGCTGTCGGCCGAGCGTATCCGTCGCCGTTTCGGCAAGAACATCGCCGATGCCGACCGTCCTGTCTTCGACCAGTGCACGGATACGATCATCCGGCAGGTCGGTGATATCGGCCGCATGGTCGACGAGTTCTCCTCCTTCGCCCGCATGCCGAAGCCGACCATGGAGCCGACCGATCTGCGCGATATTCTGCGCGACGCCGTGTTCCTGCGCGAAATGGGCAATACACATGTCCAGTTCGGGCGTGAGCTGGGCGACGAACGGCTCGAGGGCATGTTCGATGCGCGAATGCTCGGCCAGGCCTTCGGCAATCTCATCAAGAATGCCGTCGAGGCAATCGAAGGCGTACCGAGCGACCAGGCTCGCGAGCAGCCGAAGATCCTCGTGCGCTCGTCGCTCGATCCGGATCGTGATCGCTTCACTGTCGACGTCATCGACAATGGCCGCGGCCTGCCGGTGGAAAACCGGCACAGCATTCTCGAACCCTATATGACGATGCGCGAGAAGGGCACGGGCCTTGGCCTCGCCATCGTCAAGAAGATCATTGAAGACCATGGCGGGCAGATCGAACTCCACGACGCGCCGGCCGATTTCGACCAGGGCAGGGGGGCCATGATCCGCGTGCATCTGCCGCGCCGTGAGCAAGCCGCCGTCGCCCATACAGAAAATGACAAGGAAAGCGTCTATGGCATCTGATATTCTCGTAGTCGACGACGAGGAAGACATTCGCGAAATCGTTTCGGGAATTCTTTCGGATGAGGGGCACGAAACTCGCACTGCGCATGACAGCGACAGCGCGCTCGCCGCGATTTCCGATCGCGCGCCGCGGCTGATCTTCCTCGATATCTGGATGCAGGGCAGCAAGCTCGACGGTCTGGCGCTATTGGATGAGATCAAGGCGCGCCATCCGGAGCTGCCCGTGGTTATGATTTCGGGTCATGGCAATATCGAAACGGCCGTCTCCGCCATCAAGCGCGGCGCTTTCGATTTCATCGAAAAGCCGTTCAAGGCCGATCGCCTCATCTTGATTGCAGAGCGTGCGCTCGAAAATTCCAAGTTGAAGCGCGAAGTCTCCGAGCTGAAGCGCCGCACGGGCGACGCCGTTGAATTGATCGGCACGTCGGTAGCCGTGTCGCAGCTGCGCCAGACCATCGACAAGGTTTCTCCCACCAACAGCCGCATCATGATCTTCGGTCCATCGGGCTCCGGCAAGGAGCTTGTGGCCCGGATGATCCACAAGAAGTCAACGCGCGCGAATAGCCCCTTCGTGGCGTTGAACGCCGCCACAATCACGCCGGAGCGCATGGAAATCGCCCTGTTCGGCACCGAAGGCTCGCCGGGGCAGGCGCGCAAGATCGGGGCCCTGGAAGAGGCCCATCGCGGCATCCTCTATCTCGACGAAGTCGGTGAAATGCCGCGCGAGACGCAGAACAAGATCCTGCGGGTGCTCGTTGACCAGCAGTTCGAGCGTGTCGGCGGTTCCAAGCGGGTAAAGGTGGATGTGCGCATCATCTCGTCCACGGCCTACAATCTCGAGAGCCGCATTGCCGAGGGTCTGTTCCGCGAAGATCTCTATCACCGCCTAGCTGTCGTGCCCGTCCGCGTCCCGGCTCTTGCCGAGCGCCGGGAGGATATTCCCTTCCTCGTGGATCAGCTGATGCGCCAGATTTCGGAGCAGGCGGGCATCCGGCCGCGTCGCATCGGTGACGACGCCATGGCCGTGCTGCAGGCGCATGATTGGCCTGGCAACATCCGCCAGCTGCGCAACAATATCGAGCGGCTGATGATCCTGGCGCGCTCTGACGGCGCAGAAACGCCGATCACGGCGGAAATGCTGCCGACCGACCTCGGCGACATGCTGCCGAAGGTCTCCGCCAAGAATGATTACCACATCATGACATTGCCGCTGCGCGAAGCCCGCGAAATGTTCGAGCGCGATTATCTCATCGCTCAAATCAACCGGTTCGGCGGCAATATCTCGCGCACGGCGGAATTTGTCGGCATGGAACGCTCGGCACTCCATCGCAAGCTGAAGTCGTTGGGCGTCTGAACGGCCGCCCGACATTTCGAACATCACAGAATTCGGATCAGGGGCTTCTATGCCGAGAATAGCTTATGTCAACGGCCGCTATGTCAAGCACAGCGATGCCATGGTGCATATCGAGGATCGCGGCTATCAGTTCGCCGATGGCGTCTACGAGGTGTGCGAGGTTCGTCATGGCGTGATCGTCGACCTGACGCGCCATCTCGATCGCCTCAACCGTTCGCTGGGCGAGCTGCGCATCGCCTGGCCGATGACGCGCCAGGCATTGGTTCTCGTGATTCGCGAGACTTTGCGCCGCAACCATGTCCGCGACGGCCTCTTCTACCTGCAGGTGACGCGCGGCGTTGCCCGTCGCGATCACGTCTTCCCGCCGGCCGGCACGCCATCCTCGATCGTCGTCACCGCCAAGAGCACCGATCAGTCCGTGATCGCCAAGAAGAACGCCAATGGCATCAAGGCGATCACCGTCCGCGACAACCGCTGGGATCGCGTGGATATCAAGTCGGTCGGACTGCTTCCGAACGCGATGGCCCGTCAGCAGGCCAAGGAGGCCGGCGCGCAGGAGGCGATCTATATCGATCACAACGGCATGGTGAAGGAAGGTGCGGCGACCAACGTCTGGATCGTCGATCACGACGGGAATCTCGTCACCCGCCCGGCCGAACACGGCATCCTGCGCGGCATCACCCGCACGACGCTGATGGACGTTGCAGCCAAGCTCGACGTGACGATCGTCGAGCGATTTTTCTCGGTCGAAGAGATGATGAAGGCCCGCGAAGTCTTCATCACGGCGGCGACAAGTATCTGTTTTCCGGTCGTTTCTATCGATGGAGAGACGATAGCGAACGGTCATCCGGGCAGCATGTCACAGAAAATTCGTGAAGCCTTTTTCGACGTTGCGGAAAAGACTGCGATTTGATACCAACATTCGCTGGGGGGAGAGAATGAGGGTATCTCCCGTCCGGGACCTCTGTATACCATGACATTCAACCGGCTCAGGTCGGCAAAAAAGAAAGAAGCGGCGCGATGGCGGAACGTTCTCAGAACTTGCAGGACTTGTTTCTCAATACTGTTCGCAAGCAAAAGATTTCACTCACAATTTTCTTGATTAACGGCGTGAAGCTCACAGGTGTCGTAACCTCATTCGACAATTTCTGCGTCCTGCTCCGCCGCGATGGCCATTCGCAGCTCGTCTACAAGCATGCGATCTCGACGATCATGCCGGGTCAGCCGATGCAGATGTTCGAGAGCGAAGAAGCCGCATCTTAACCGGGACTTGCCGTTATCACGACACGCGATACCAAAAACGATTCCCTCATCCCGGAGACCGTAAAACACCGGGATGACATGCGCGCTGTTGTCGTCGTGCCTGTGCTGAAACAGGCGCGCGCCGCGCGTTCAGCTCAAGCCGACAGTGCCATCTCCGTTTCACGCCCGCCCGAAAGCCGACTGGAAGAGGCAAAGGGGCTTGCGCTGGCCATCGATCTCGATGTCGTCAACGGCTCAATCGTTCCCATCAACGATCCGCGGCCGGCAACGCTGCTGGGAACTGGCAAGATCGAGGAAATCCTTGCACTGCTCGACGAGTTCAACGCCGGCCTCGTGATCGTCGATCATCCGTTGACGCCGGTACAGCAGCGCAATCTTGAAAAGGCATGGAACGCCAAGGTCATCGACCGCACCGGCCTCATTCTCGAAATCTTCGGCCGCCGCGCCTCCACCAAGGAGGGTACGCTGCAGGTCGAGCTTGCGCATCTGAACTACCAGAAGGGCCGGCTGGTTCGAAGCTGGACCCACCTTGAACGCCAGCGCGGCGGTGCCGGCTTCATGGGCGGCCCGGGTGAAACCCAGATCGAAGCCGACCGGCGCATGCTGCAGGAACGGATCATCCGGCTGGAGCGCGAGCTCGAACAGGTGGTTCGCACCCGCCAGCTTCATCGCGCCAAACGCAAGAAGGTGCCGCATCCGATTGTGGCTCTCGTCGGCTATACCAATGCCGGCAAGTCGACGCTCTTCAATCGCATTACCGGCGCCGGCGTGCTCGCGGAAGACATGCTGTTTGCGACGCTCGATCCGACGCTGCGCCGCATGAAGCTGCCGCATGGCCGCACGGTCATTCTCTCAGATACTGTTGGCTTCATCTCCGACCTGCCGACTCATCTGGTGGCCGCGTTTCGCGCAACGCTGGAAGAGGTGCTGGAAGCCGACCTGATCCTGCATGTCCGTGATCTCTCGGATGACGACAATCAGGCCCAGAGCGCTGACGTGATGCGCATTCTCGGCGATCTCGGCATTGGCGAGGCCGAAGGCGCCGAGCGCATCCTTGAGGTCTGGAACAAGATCGACCGCCTGGAGCCGGAAGCTCACGATGCCATCGTCCAGAAGGCGTCGACCGCGGAAAACGTCATTGCCGTCTCAGCGATAACAGGCGAGGGCGTCGATCGTCTGATGGATGAAATCAGCCGGCGCCTTTCCGGCGTGCTGACGGAAACGACGATCACCTTGCCCGTCGAAAAGCTGGCGCTGCTGCCCTGGCTTTACAATCACGCCATCGTCGATAACCGCGAGGACAATGAGGATGGCACGGTGACGCTCGACGTCCGACTCACAGAGACCGAAGCGGCTGAATTGGAGCGGCGCATGGGCAACGGCCCGAAGCCGCAACGCGAAGATTGGGAATAGACGGCTTTTACGCCAACTTGACACCTGCCAGCTGCCGCTCGATGGCCTTTGCTGACTGCCAGATTTCTTCCATCCGCTCCAGCGAGGCGCCTTCCAGCGTCTCGCCTTTAGCCTCGAGCGTTGTTTCGATGTGATGGAAGCGGCGGCGGAATTTGGTGTTCGTGCCGCGCAACGCCTGTTCGGGATCGGCGTTCACATGCCGGCCGATATTGACGACAGCAAAGATTAGATCGCCGAGTTCATCGCTGACCTTGGCCTTGTCGCCGCTTGCAAGCGCTGCCCGCAATTCGCCGATCTCCTCCTCGATCTTGTCGAGGATCGGCTCCGGCGCAGACCAATCGAAACCCACCTTGGCGGCGCGCTCCTGCAGTTTCAAGGCTTCGGTCAGGGCAGGGAAAGTCCGCTGCACTGAACCCAGGAAACCGGCCTTGAAATCTTCAGTGATACCGCTCTTGGTGCGGCGTTCGGCGCGTTCCCGCTTCTCTTCGGCCTTGATCCGGTCCCATTGCAGCGTCACCGCATCCTCGGTCTTGGCATCGGAGACGGCAAAGACATGTGGATGGCGACGGATCATCTTGCGGGTAATGGCGTGCACGACATCACCGAAGGAAAATGCTCCGGCCTCCTCGGCGATTCGCGCGTGGAAGACGACCTGCAGCAGGAGATCGCCGAGCTCGTCGCAAAGATCGTCGTTATCCTTGCGCTCGATCGCATCCGCGACCTCATAGGCCTCTTCGATCGTATAGGGCTTGATGGTTTCGAAGGTCTGGACGATGTCCCAGGGGCAACCGCTCTCCGGGTTTCGCAGCGCCGCCATGATGTCGATCAGACGGGAAATGTCTCGCGATGCTTCCATCATTGCCTCTGGTCTTGCTCTATCAATTCAAAGGGATGTCGTTGCCGCTCTTCGAGGCCTGGTAGTTGTCGGAGAGATCGGCATAGGCCTGCTTGATGCGTGCTGTCTGGTCTTTGAGCTCGCCTTTGCGTGGATCCGCTTCCGTCTCCACCAGGTCGGAGATGGCAAAGCTGTTCCAGAATGCGTTTTGGCGACGATAGCCGCCCGGCTCCAGGCCGAAGACTTCCTTCAGGATCTTGAGATCGTGCGGGATTGCGAAGGCGTCCCGCGAATCCTCATGGCTAAAGAAATAATAGAAATTATCGAAGCCGGCCCAGGTGATGGCGGACATGCACATGGTGCACGGCTCGTGCGTGGACAGGAAGATCAGATCCTTGGTCGCCGGCTTCTCGCCAAGCTCGTAGAAGCGTTTGAGGGTGTGAACCTCGCCATGCCAGAGCGGGTTTTCCAATTCATTGTTGGTTTCCGCAACGACTAGTGAGAGATCGGACTTCCGCAGGATGGCCGCGCCGAAAACCTTGTTGCCGGCAGCCACGCCTGTGCGGGTCAGGGGAAGGATGTCATGCTCGACGACATTGAGGAGGCGTGCAGCGATGCTATTGTCAGGCAAGGGTTTTCTCCAGCGATTTTCGCTGCAGTCTATCGGGATTGCAAATGCGGCGGTATGCGTAAATAACTTAAAGACTATGTTTGCCACAAGCAATAAAGCAGCTCGGCAATGGGGCTAAGTCATAAAAATCTATAAATTTTATAGGCTTATTGCGATCTGCTCGCCTGGTGAGTTTTGCTCAAATCCTTGGCATGTCGAGCAAAAGAATACGCGCATGCATGGGCATTAGAATTTCTGTTTCTTCAATCTCTTGGCCGCAGGGGCGATATTCGCTAAATCTTGAAGTGGAATAGTGATGCCTCCCAGGACTGAACAGCTTTCGGTGTTTCCCGCTTTCTTCCGCGTGGAAGGAAGGGTGGCGGCTGTCTTCGGTAATGGCGACGAGGCCTCTGCCAAGGTGCGACTGCTTTTGAACACGCAGGCGAAAGTTGTTGCCTTTACGCCGGCGCCCGAGGCTGACTATCATGCTTTCCTCATCGCCAACCGCATCGAAACTGTACGTGGCGATTTTTCACCCGATCAGGTCAAGGGCGCGACGCTCGTCTTTGCCGCCACTGGCGATGCGGAAGCTGATCGCGCTATCGTCGATGCGGCTCGCGCCGAGCGAATTCCGGCAAACGCCGTCGATCAGCCCGATTATTGCGATTTCTATACGCCGGCGCTGGTCAACCGCGCGCCTGTTGCCGTTGCCATCGGCACCGAGGGTGCCGGACCTGTGCTGGCGCAGATGATCCGTGCGCAGATCGATCAGATGCTGTCGCCGTCGCTTGGCAAGCTTGCAGAATTGGCGACGCGCTTCCGCAAACCGGTCGATCGCCTCGTGCCGCGTGGCGTTGCTCGCCGCATCTTCTGGCGGGAGTTCTTTTCCGGATCCGTCGCCGACGCCGTCAATGCCGGTCATGTCGTGCAGGCGGAACAAGCAGCCGATGAGCTGCTGCGGTCGTCGCGTGAGGTCGAGGGTCGCGTCTGGCTGGTCGGTGCCGGCCCAGGCGCCGAAGATCTGCTGACGCTGCGGGCGCAGCGCGTCATGATGGAAGCCGATGTCATCGTCTACGACGCGCTTGTGCCGCAGGCGATCGTCGACATGGGCCGCCGCGATGCCGAGCGCCTATCCGTCGGCAAGCGCAAGGGTTGCCACAGCAAATCGCAGGAAGAGATCAACGATCTGCTGGTGCAGCTCGGCCGTGAAGGCAAGCGCGTCGTGCGGCTGAAGTCCGGCGATCCGCTGGTTTACGGCCGTGCCGGTGAGGAAATGGCGGCTCTGCGCGCTGCCGGCATTGGCTATGAGATCGTTCCGGGCATCACCTCGGCTTTCGCCGCCGCTGCCGATTTCGAGTTGCCGCTGACGCTGCGTGGCGTCGCCTCGTCGCTGGTCTTCACAACGGGTCACGATCTCACAGGCGATGTGCTGCCCGATTGGGCGAGTTTGGCCGTATCCGGCGCCACGATTGCCGTGTATATGGGACGTACGGTTGCCGCTTCCGTCGCCGGCCGTCTGATGCAAGCTGGCCTGCCGCCCGAGACGACCGTTGCCATCATCGAGAATGCGAGCCGGCGTGATCGCCGACTGATGCACGGAATATTGCGGGATCTGCCCGATCTCGAACACCGCGATGAGCTGGGTGGGCCGGTCATGGTCATTATCGGCGATGCCGTCGCCGGTGCGAATTTTGAGCAATCCGAGCCGCTGGTCCGTCGCGAGACCGCTGCTCAAGACTATGCAAGGAGCTGATTGATGGTCGACAAGGTTCTGACCGCAAACCGGCTCACCGATGGCGTCGCCGTCTGGCTGAACGCAAATGGTGAGTGGGTGACATCGCTGCAGGAGGCGCTTGTCGCTCGCCATGCCGAAGCGGAAGCCGCACTGGAAGCGATCGGCAAGCAGGCCTATGCTGACAACAAGGTCGTCGACGTCAATCTGATCGACGTGCAGGAAACCGGCGGCAAGCTTTGGCCGCTG
Organism: Rhizobium sp. BK098; assembly: GCF_014193155.1. Lineage (NCBI taxonomy): Bacteria > Pseudomonadati > Pseudomonadota > Alphaproteobacteria > Hyphomicrobiales > Rhizobiaceae > Rhizobium > Rhizobium sp. BK098. The sequence goes on from NZ_JACHYY010000010.1 coordinate 124,855, forward strand.
CGCCTGCGTGAGCGCATCCGCGCCGAAGGTCCCACCATGGAATACGCGCCGGGCTATGCCGCCGCCGATCCCGATTTCATTGCAGTCTGAGAAGTCCCGAGGAAGTCATGTATCGTTACGATGAATTCGACCACGCCTTTGTTGCGGAACGGGTTGCCCAGTTTCGCGATCAGGTGGAGCGACGCCTCTCGGGGGAGCTTTCGGAAGACGCCTTCAAGCCGCTGCGCCTGATGAACGGCGTCTATCTGCAGCTGCACGCCTATATGCTGCGGATCGCCATTCCCTATGGCACGCTGAGCTCGCGCCAGATGCGCATGCTCGCCCATGTCGCCCGCACTTATGACCGCGGCTATGGCCACTTCACCACGCGTCAGAACCTTCAGTTCAACTGGCCGAAGCTTTCCGAGATGCCGGACGCGCTTGCTGATCTCGCTTCGGTCGAGATGCACGCCATCCAGACCTCGGGCAACTGCATTCGCAACGTGACTGCCGACCATTTTGCCGGCGCCGCGGCTGATGAAGTCGCCGATCCCAGGCCCTATGCCGAAATCCTGCGCCAATGGTCCTCCGTTCATCCGGAGTTCTCCTTCCTGCCGCGTAAGTTCAAGATTGCCGTCACCGGCGCCGAGCGCGATCGTGCCGCCATTCAGGTGCATGATGTCGGCCTGCATCTGAAGAAAAACGACAAGGGCGAGATCGGTTTTGCTGTCTATGTCGGCGGCGGGCAGGGGCGTACGCCGCTGGTTGCCAAGCTGATCCGTGACTATTTGCCGGAAGCGGATCTTCTCTCCTACATCACCGCCATCATGCGCGTTTACAATCTGCATGGCCGCCGCGACAACAAGTACAAGGCGCGCATCAAGATCCTCGTGCATGAAACGGGCGCCGAGGAACTGGCACGTCAGGTCGAAGTCGAGTTCGACAAGCTGCGAGACACCGAGCTGAAGCTGCCGGAAGCCGATGTCCAGGCCATCTCGGCCTATTTCGCGCCGCCGGCGCTGCCGGAGCGCCCTGAAGGCTGGGAAAGCCTGGCGCGCTGGAGGAAGGCCGATCCGGCCTTTGCCCGCTGGGTGCAGCAAAACGTGCAGCCGCACAAGAACCCCGATTACGGCATGGTGACAATCTCGCTGAAGCCGATCGGCGGCATTCCTGGCGATGCGACGGATGTCCAGATGGACGCTGTCGCCGATATCGCCGAGGAATATGCCTTCGACGAAATCCGTGTCAGCCATGAGCAGAATCTCATCCTGCCGCATGTTGCACTGGCAGATCTCGAAGCCGTCTATCGCGGCCTCGTCGCTATCGGCCTGGAGACGGCCAATGCCGGCCTGATCACGGATATTATCGCCTGTCCTGGCCTCGACTATTGCGCGCTTGCCAATGCGCGCTCCATTCCGGTTGCGCAGGAAATCTCTACGCGTTTCGGTTCGCCCGAGCGCCAGGCGGAGATCGGCGAGCTGAAGATCAAGATTTCCGGCTGCATCAATGCCTGTGGCCATCACCATGTCGGCCACATCGGTCTGCTCGGTGTGGAGAAGAAGGGCGCAGAACTCTATCAGATCACGCTCGGCGGCTCCGGCGACGAGAATACCTCGATCGGTGAGATCATCGGCCGCGGCTTCGAGCCCGACAAGGTGACCGACGCGATCGAGACCATCGTCGACACCTATCTCGGTCTTCGTCTGGATCCCTCCGAAACCTTCCTCGCCGCTTATCGCCGCGTCGGGCCGCAGCCGTTCAAGACCGCGCTTTACGGCGCGTCCTCGTCGGCAGCCGAAGCAGCGTAAGGAGATTGACCATGACCAAGATCTGGCGTGAAACAGGCTTCGTGGAGCATGATCCGTGGGTCATCGAGACTGACGAGGTCAAGGCAACCGAGGCGCAGAAGCCGCTGCTTGGCCTCGATGCGTTGATCGCAAAGGCGGAAGAGAGCAATGAGGCCGGCCTCGGCGTCGTCATCAAGCCAGCCGACGACGTGACACGGCTGCAGCCCTATCTCGATCGTCTTGATATCGTCGCGGTTGCTTTTCCGGCATTCAACGATGGCCGCGCCTTCAGCCATGCCTCGCTGCTGCGCCAACGCCTCGGCTACGCCAATGAGCTGCGCGCTGTCGGCGACGTGCTGATCGACCAGATTCCGCTAATGCTGCGCGTCGGCATTGATAGTTTCTCGGTGACGAATGAAACAGCACTGAGGAGGTTGGCGGAGAACCGCCTTCCGGGCATTCCGCATTACTATCAGCCGACCGCGCGCCGCGCAGAAGGCGGGCAGGCCTATAGCTGGCGGCGATTGCCGGCAAAGTCGGCCTGATGTCGAAAGGCGGCCGTTGCGGCAATTTGATGGTGTCGGATTGCCGTATTCAAGCCTTTCGAATTATGTACGCTCGGTGATATGGAAACTTGACTGGAATAGGCATATTTCAGTCCCGTAACGTCGGTTGGAATGGAATGCCTTTCAAAACCGGCTATATTGTTATATCAGCGTCGCGAAATGAGCCTGCCAGGGAATACGTGCCCAGGAAGAACGCGTAAGACTAATACGGGATTCGAGACAGAATGAACGCCCCCGCAAAGACAGATGAATTTGCTTCAGCAGTACCCGCCGGCGTCTTCGCCGAGAAGGTGCTGAGCGTCACGCATTATACCGATCGGCTCTTTCGCTTCACCATGACCCGGCCGCAGGGCTTCCGTTTCCGCTCGGGCGAGTTCGCCATGATCGGCCTCATGGTCGAGGGGAAGCCGCTTTATCGTGCCTATTCGATCGCGAGCCCTGCCTGGGCCGACGAGCTTGAATTCTTTTCCATCAAGGTGCCGGACGGTCCGCTGACCTCACACCTGCAGAACATCAAGCCCGGCGACGAAGTGCTGATGCGCAAGAAGCCGACGGGCACGCTGGTTCTGGATGCGCTGACGCCTGGCCGTCGGCTCTATATGTTCTCGACCGGCACCGGAGTTGCGCCATTTGCGAGCCTTATCCGCGATCCGGAAACCTATGAAAAATTCGAGGAAGTCATCCTCACCCACACGACGCGCGATGTTGCCGAGCTGAAATACGGCTTCGATCTTGTCGAGGAAATCCGCAATGACGAGATCCTCAGCGAAGTCGTCGGCGATAAGCTGCGCCACTATGCGACCGTCACCCGCGAGGAATTCCCCTTCAAGGGCCGCATCACCGATCTCATCGAAAACGGCAAGCTTTTCAGCGACCTCGGCGTTCCGCCGCTGGATCCCGCGATCGATCGCGGCATGATCTGCGGCTCCTCCGCCATGCTGAAGGACACCAAGGGCCTGCTCGAAAAGGCCGGCCTGAACGAAGGTGCCAACAACAAGCCGGCCGAGTTCGTCATCGAACGCGCTTTCGTCGGTTAAGCGAATTGTTCCAATGCATGAAAAAGGCGGTTTCGGCGACGAAGCCGCCTTTTTCATGCATTGTTGAGATAATCGATGAGTGCGGCCATGGCTGTGCGTGCCTTGTCGGCATCGCCGTCCAGGATGGCGTCTATCGCCTGAACATGCATGGCAATCGCGCCGCCCATGCGGTCATGCGTTCCAGTCGAATACCACAGCCGGCGCGCATGTGTTTGAACTGGGGCGAGCGCTGCCGTGATGAAATTGTTGGGGCAGGCGGCTTCCAGAATTTCATCGAATGTCTTGTCGGCGGCGAAAAAACCGGGCAGGTCGCCGGTACCGGCGCATTCCTCCATCCGTCGGGCGCATTCCCGCAATCGCTCCCGCTGCTGCGGATCGGCATAGGCGGCGGCGAGCGCGGCGGCAATCGGTTCCAGTTCGCGCCGCACCTGCATGACATATTGATGATCTTCCGGACGAATTTCCGCGATTTGCAGGCCGACGCGCGGGCGCACATGGATCAATCCCTGCCAGGCCAGCTTCTGAATGGCCTCGCGCACCGGCGTTCGTCCGTGTCCCGCCATCTCGATCAGCTGCTTTTCGGTCACAAGGCCGCCTGGCTTCAGCTCGAGCGACACGATCGCATATTCCAGCGCGAGATAGGCAAGATGGCTGAGCGAATTCTGCATCCGAAATCATGTCCGGCTTATGCGTGAGGGCACACAGTGTCATCTGGCCTCGTCGAAGGCAACGGTCGTGACACGTCAACAAGGCCGGCTTGGCGGTCCGTTCAAATCGCCGTACCGGAAATCGTCGTCCCTAAGGGCCGACGATTTCGGGATATTTCGCAAGTGGAGCAAAGGAGCCGCGTCGTTATTGGCCGAGTGCGGTGGCAAGGGTGGGCGGTCTTCGTTTGGCGGCCATGAGCAGGTCCAGCTCGGTGGACGACGGGCCGAACTTGTAGAAGAGGCGTTTTGCCTCCGCATCGTCGAGACGATATTTCCGTGCAAACTCGGCAATACTGTATGGGCGGCCGCGGATAACTTTGCGGGCGGTTGTCCGATTGGTGTTTTCTATCATGTTTCCAACCTCCTTTCGGTTCCTCACCCGATAGATAGCGCCAAGGTGGAGCTTGGAAAGACCTTGAAAGTCGCGTTGCCTCCGCTAAAGGCAGCCTTCCGCCGGGGCTCACGCAACAAAAAAGGGAAGGCGATTTGCTCCGCCTTCCCTTTTTTCCTCTTCCCAATTCGGGCGTATGCAGCCCGATACGCTGCTATCGCCTGATCAATCGCCCGATGAAAATAAGAATGCAGGCGCCGATGAAGCCAGTGACCAGATAGTTCAGCCATACATGAAACGGCAGCGCGATGCCGAGGGCACGGAACAGCCAGCTGGCGACGAGCGCGCCAACAATGCCGAGGATGATGTTCATGATGATGCCGGTGTTGCTCTTCATGATCATCTCGGCAAACCAGCCAGCCAAACCGCCGATGATAATTGCTGCAATCCAACCTACGTTTGCGTCTTCCATAAAAGAACCTCCTGAGGGCCCGACAGGTTGTTAACAATAGCTGATATACACCAAAAACGATTCGCACCCCAACTGTTGCGCATGGCGAGCCGATTGATCCGTTCATTGCAACCCTGATTATTAAGGGAGATTGTTACGGTTGTTTGGGTCTCTGAGAATCGATTGTCTTGCCGCAGCTCATTCGTCGCTGGCGCCGGAGTTCTGATTTTCCTGAAGAACGGGCGGCTTCTTCGGCCCTATGGCGTCGTTTCGTGGTAGTGAGGCGAGGAAAAGCATCCTCGGCCGCTGACAACCGCAATTTTATGGGTTGACCACAATAAGGCGTCTGCATATGTTCCGCGCACTTCCAGCCGGGGCAGCTTCTGCCAGCGGAGAGGGAGAGCGTAGCTCAGTCGGTAGAGCAACTGACTTTTAATCAGTAGGTCATGGGTTCGAATCCCATCGCTCTCACCATCGTTTCTTTGTCCAGCCCGGAGAGATAGGTCGCCAAACGCCCTTAGGCGAAGGTGCGAATTTTCGTATTGCTCGATTTTCCAGTGATATCGCCGTTACCTAGACCAGGCACCCGGCCAAGATGCGACACAAAAACAGGAAGGGCCAATTTTTTACCGAGCAACCCAGACACAAGAATAACCCGGTATTCGCTGCCTGCAAGGGAGATGCGCGAATCGAGATATTTAACTGAGCTCGCTGATCCACTAAATGAGCGCTCTTAAATACCAAAGGATCAAGATGTCTGACCATCCGCGTTCATTAGAGTCGACAAGGCGTTGCTTATCGGACCGAAAGCCTAAAGGCACCATTATTTACGTAATGGTCGCTGCGGTTGCGGTCATCATCGGATTGACTTCCGGACGGCACGAGAGCGCGATGCAAACTGTCCCGCAGGTTGCGAAGTTGGTTCATTAGAACGATCATGAGCCTGCCCGAAGGCCACGCACAGCCCGGCAACCTTCGCAGTTTTTGCATTGCTGAATCTCGCTGATTGTCTTGCCTCTGTTCGCATCGCGCTTTCGTCCGTCAACCAGAACGCACAGGTTGTTGATGACGTTGAGTCCGAATTGGCTGGTGACGAATCTCGATTTGATAGTATCATAGCTTCATCAATAAGACTGTTGGTGAAGACGACGGGCGAATGATGGAATTCGTGGCAGAGCTGTCTCTGTGGGAGATTTATGCAATCGTTTGCGGGTTGCTGGTATCCTTGGGCCTTTTGGCCGGGCTGATCGCGGGCAGGAGGTTTTCTATAGCCTTGAGAGTGCTGCCGCTTCTCGGAATCGCGATCACCGCGCCCGTGACCGAGCGGCTTGTGATCCCCTACCTCTCTGAGCGTTATCCGGTGATCTTCGCCAACAAGGATTTGCCTAAGAAGATCGACCAGAAAACCACGCTGACGAAGATAGACCTCAGCGATCACATCTATAGCTATTTCTACGATCTCGATGGCGATGATGACGATTTCGATCCGCCTCTCGTCAAATCCGCGCAGCTTACGGATCTCTGCGACTTCCTACTGCCGAAATTCAGTTCCGGCGAAGCATCTTTGGCGAACTATATCTATCAGCTGAAGGGCAGGGACTATTCGTTTTCGGTCGACAGCACCGACTGTTCCTGACGTTGGGCAGGCGAAATATCGAGCAGCAAGATTCGAGATCCCGATAGCGTTATTACCGCGCTCGCCTCTGCGGAGGTCGTGACCGGTACTTACGCGATTGTTGAGAGCGCAACGACTGCGACCGCCGTCAGTCCACCGAAGATCGGCAGCAATTTGAGCATAACAAGCCGCGCGAGCTTCTTTCTTTCGATCGACGTCATGATCAGCATTCCTCACATGGCAGCGAAGCTGAAACGGATGGAATTCAAGATTCGTTTCACGCCTGTCGTCGCATTATTATATTATATGTCGCTAAAAGTACAGCGAAGCGGCATTTGCCTAATTCAAAGACAACAAATCTGCTCGTTAGTGGGATAGGGACCGCTAAACATAATCGTGTCGTGCCTTCGATTGGAACCTAATTTCATCAGGTGAGTTCCCTCTTTAACAAAAAGGAGGCACGCCTTGGCACAAGATCGACATGAATCGAATGGCGAACGTGAGAAGAAGCAAGCGCTGGCAAAGATACAGCACAGCAAGGCGCATGAGAGCGATCGAATGAATAGGGAAAAGGATGGAGCTTCAGTCGTTGCCGATCCCAGAAATAGGCTTGTGGAGGGTAAAACCGATCCGGCGACAAAGGAGCGCAAACCGAGAGATGCATGAGCGCTAACTGCTGCTCATACATTTGGTGGCCATCTGAACGATCGAACGAAATTCAAATCCGGCTGACGCGATTTTCGCCGAGGCCTGGCATTTCATCTGAATTTTGCGTGAGAGTAACGAGCCGGTCGCGATCAACCTTACCGCCGGCTGGATGGTAAAGTTGACCGCGATTTCATAGTGAAAAAGTCTAGGCCTTGCCGCCGTTCTTCTTGCAATCGCTTCGGAACTTGGCGCGCGCCTTTCCGTGCAGGCCCTTGGCATCGGCCTGGGCCGAACATGCCTTCGAAACCGCGGTTTGAGCGGGCTTCATTGCCTTTGGCTTCATCGTGTTGGTCGTCGATGGAGCCGATGTGGTTGCACTTGGCGTAGTCGTTGTCGTCGTGCTCGGAGTAGTTGCCGTTTGTGCCATCGCGCTTACGCTGAAGAGTGCGACAAAGGCTGCAGTCGTGAACATGGTAGCAATTCTCATTGGGGCTTTTCCTCTGCTGACTAGCTTGAGTGGAATGTGCGTTGTCCGACGAACATCAACAGCTTGAACCAATATTTTTACAAATGCAATTCGCTCATCGAGCAGCTTGCGGATGCCTGTTCCCGCCCGGAAAATCGGGGAAAATCGCGGTTTTGCAACAGGCTGCAGCTTTCCCAATTCCGTCAACTTTAAGGCAAGATGCCGCCCGCTCGAAAAGGTGATTGGCTTTCCGATACCCGCGCCGTTAGGAAGGGGATCGGAATGATATAGCCGGAGTCCATCGTGTCGCTTGCCGATATTTCGCTTCTGAGTGCTTTGGTCGCCGGAGCGCTTTCGTTTCTTTCACCCTGCGTGCTGCCGCTCGTGCCGCCTTATCTCTGTTACATGGCGGGAATTTCGGTCGAGCAGTTTCGCGGCGGCGGAGCGGCCGTCGCTCAGGCACCGGGCATCCGCGGCAATGTGTTGATGTCGGCGCTGTTCTTCACCCTGGGGTTTGCCACCGTATTCATCGCGCTCGGCGCCGGTGCGTCCTCGATCGGCATGCTTCTGCGCCAGCACCTCGATATTCTCGCCAAGATCGGCGGCCTCATCATCGTCATCATGGGGCTGAACTTCCTCGGCATCTTCCGCATAGGCCTTCTGGCCCGTGAGGCGCGCTTTCAGAGCGGCGGCAAGCCGGCGACGCTGACGGGCGCCTATATCATGGGCCTTGCCTTCGCCTTCGGGTGGACGCCCTGCATCGGCCCGGTGCTCGGCGCTATTCTCGGCGTTGCCGCATCGCGCGAAACGATCGGCGCGGGCGCTGGCCTGCTCGCCGTCTACTCTCTCGGGCTTGCCATCCCCTTCTGGATCGCCGCCGGCTTTTCCGGTGCCTTCATGCGTTTTCTCTCCCGTTTCCGCCGTCATCTCGGCACGGTCGAACGGATCATGGGTGGGCTTTTGGTGCTCACCGGTCTCGCCTTCATCTTCGGCTATATCAGCGACATGGCGATCTGGTTTCAGCAGACCTTTCCGATCCTGATGAAAATCGGCTAAGTCGGGCGATATTTTCGCCTCTCGTTCTTCTCGGCAAATGGAACATGCCCGATGGCTGACCCCCATGGCTGATATTGTTGGTCTGTTGCTGCCGTTCTTTGGGCTGATCCTGGTCGGCTACGTCGCAGCACGCGTTACGAAGCAGCCGGCCGAGGCGCTCGGCTGGTTGAACACGTTCATCATCTATGCCGCGTTGCCGGCGCTGTTTTTCAAGCTCGTGTCGCAAACACCGATCGACGAGCTGACGCGGATCGACTTCATCGCCACCGATATCGCCGCGACTTACTCGATTTTCCTGCTGCTGTTTCTGATCGGCCGTTTCCTGCGCCGCAATTCGGTTGCCGACAGCACTATCCAGGGCTTTGCGGGAGCCTATGGCAACATCGGCTACATGGGGCCGGGGCTTGCGCTGCTGGCGCTGGGCGAAAAGGCGGCTGCTCCGGTGGCGCTGATCATCTGCTTCGAAAATGCGCTGCACTTCATCGTCGCACCCGCTCTGATGGCGCTGGAAGGTGCCGACAAGCGCTCCCCGCCGCGGCTTGCTGCGGATATCGCCCGGAAGGTGCTACTGCACCCTTTCATCCTGTCGACGGCGCTTGGTTTCGTCGTGGCTGCGTTATCGCTGCATCAACCGATCGCCTTCGAGCGATTTGTCAATTATCTCGCGCAAGCTGCTGCTCCTTGCGCACTATTTGCCATGGGTGTGACGCTCGCGCTGCGCCCGCTCAAGCGGATTCCGGTCGAGATCGGCTACATCGTGCCGGCAAAACTCGTCCTGCATCCTCTTGTGGTCTATATCGTTTTGCAGGCGGTCGGCGGCTTTGATCCGATCTGGGTCGAGGCAGCCGTGTTGCTGGCGGCATTGCCGACGGCAACGAATGTCTTTGTCATCGGTCAGCAATATGGTGTCTGGCAGGAGCGGGCCTCCGCCACTATCCTGATTACCACGGCCTGTTCCGTGGTGACGGTTTCACTGGTGCTTTACCTGATAAAGGCGGGCGTCTTACCGGCGCAGCTTTTCCCGTAACGCCGAGGAAAAATTGCGCAGGCCGCCGCCGGGTTCGATGCCCTCGCGCATGACGATGTTGCGGAGCGGCGCGATGGCCGAAAGCACATGCAGGCCTGCTGCCCGCAGCATCTGCACGGGCAGAAAATCCGACAGAAGCGAGCGATTGAGGAGATCGACACTCGCCGTGCGGCTGACAATATCGGCGCGCCTCTTGCGATCGAAACTGTCGCCCGATGTCGCCGGGATCGGAAGGTCTGCGCGCGAGCAGAGAATGTCCGACAAAGCCAGGATATCGCGAAGGCTGAGATTGAGGCCCTGCGCGCCGATCGGCGGGAAGACATGGGCTGCTTCGCCGATCAGCGCGGCGCGACCCTTGCCGAAACGGTAGGCCGTCATACCGGAAAGCGGCCAGACCTGCACGCTGTCCTCGATCGTGACCTGGCCGAGCATCGACTGCATCCGCTCCTCGACCAGCCGGCCGAGTTCTTCGAGCGACTTCTCCGCGTTGGCAGCGGCTTCGGTCGGCTTCTGCACCCAGACGAGACTGGAGCGTCTGCCGGGCAGGGGTACCTGCGTGAAGGGGCCGCTTTCGGTGTGGAATTCCGTGGAGATGTTCTGATGCGGCAGGCTATGCGCGAAATTCAGAACCATTGCCGATTGCGGATAGGACCAGCCCTTGGTTTTGATTCCGAGGGTCTCTCGCACCATCGAATTGCGGCCGTCCGCGCCGACGACGAATGCAGCTTCGATCGAATCACCATTGTCGAGCGTGATCGCGACACCATCGTCGCGGAAGGCGATTTCGGAAGCCGTGGCTTCGATGCGAAGTACATTGCCTTCCGCTTCGATGGCTTGGCTGAGGTTGTCCAGCAACACGGCATTCGGAATATTGTAACCGAAGGCATCCAGGCCGATTTCCGATGCCCGGAACGAGACCGTCGGTGCCCGCAGCAGCCGCGACGTGCCGTCGATGATGCGCATCGTCGTCAGCGCCGCCGCCGAAGGCGCGATCTTCTCCCATACCGTCAGTCGCTCCAGAAAGCGGATCGATTGATCCATCAGCGCCGTAGTCCGCTTGTCGGCTTTGTTGTGCGGCGCGGCCACAAGGGCGACGGATCTTCCGCCGCGCGCCAGCGCGAAAGCCGTGATCATGCCGGCGAGCCCACCGCCGATAACGGCCACTTCAATCTGCTTCATATCGATGCCTCAATTGCCTTCGGTACTGAAAATAAGCGCTTAGCCTGTTGAAATCCATGGGATGAAACATCGCAACGGGTGAAAATGACAGTAAGTCGCGCTAGCGTGCCCAGATAAACGCTTTTGCGCTGGCGATGCCGACCAAAGGATGCATATTAGCAAGAAAAACCGCCTGCCGGGGCAGGTGAATAAGCTGACGAGTCGTGGGGCGGATGAAAATCTTCAATTACAAGCGGGTGCCTTATGCGGAGATGCGTGCCTTCTCCGTTCATATACTGACGGCATCCGGATCGTTTCTCGCCTTTCTCGGCGTCGTCGCGGCATCAGAACATCGCTTTGTCGATATGTTCTGGTGGCTTGGCCTGGCGCTGCTGGTCGACGGCATCGATGGGCCGATCGCACGCAAGGTCCGCGTCAAGGAAGTGTTGCCCAACTGGTCCGGCGACACGCTCGACAATATCATCGATTACGTGACCTACGTGCTCCTGCCGGCATTCGCGCTCTATGAGAGCGGCATGATCGGCGAGCCCTGGTCGTTTGTCGCAGCCGGGATGATTGTCGTTTCCAGTGCCATCTATTACGCCGATACCGGCATGAAGACGGACGAATATTTCTTCTCCGGTTTCCCGGTCGTCTGGAACATGGTGATCTTCACGCTTTTCGTCATCGGCGCCAGCGCCACGACGGCCATGATCCTCGTCGGCGTTTCCGTCGTCCTGACCTTTCTGCCGATCAATTTTCTGCACCCCGTGCGTGTCAAGCGCTTGCGGCCGCTGAACCTTGGCATATTTCTCTTCTGGTCGGCACTCGGCATCTATTCGCTGCTGATGCATTTCGTCATGCCGCAATGGGCCGTTGTCCTCTTCATTATCAGCGGTATCTATCTCTATTGCATCGGTGCCGTGCTGCAGTTTTTCCCGTCGCTCGGACGTCAGTAAGGCTCGTTCCTAGGTCGTCAGTAAGGCCCCGTCCCTAGGACGTCAGTAAGGATTGTGCATCATGAAGAAGACCAAAGTCATCCGTATCCACGAGAATGGCGGTCCGGAGGTCATGAAGCTGGAGGAGGTGGATCTGCCGCCTCCCGGCGCGGGTGAGGTGCAGCTTCGTCAAGCTGCGATCGGCCTCAACTTCATCGATGTCTATTTTCGATCCGGCCTCTACAAGGCACCTCAGTTTCCATTGCCGCTCGGCAAGGAAGCTGCGGGCACGATCACCGAAGTTGGGCCTGGCGTGACCGATTTTGCTGTTGGCGATCGCGTCGCCTATGTCGGCAGCGATGGCGCCTACAGCGTCGAGCGCAATATCGAGACGCGTCATCTGGTCAAGGTGCCCGATGATATCACGCTCGAAACCGCGGCATCGATGATGCTGAAGGGCATGACGGCCGAGTATCTGCTGAACCGCACCTTCAAGGTCGGCCCTGGAACGACGCTTTTGTTCCACGCGGCCGCCGGTGGCGTTGGCCTGATCGCCGGCCAGTGGGCCAAAGCCCTCGGCGCCGAAACCGTCATCGGCACTGCCGGTTCCGCCGAAAAGGTCGAACTGGCGCTGGCACATGGCTACGACCACGTCATCGACTACAGCAAGGAGAATTTTGCCGAGCGCGTTCGCGAAATCACCGGAGGCAAGGGCGTCGATGTCGTCTATGACTCGGTTGGGAAGGATACTTTCCCGCAGTCGCTCGATTGCCTGAAGCCGCGCGGGATGTGGGTCACCTTTGGCCAGTCTTCTGGTCCGATCGAGAATTTCAATCTCGCCATCCTCAACCAGAAGGGTTCGCTCTTTGCCACGCGGCCGAGCCTTTTCGCCTATGTCGGTACACCTGACGAGTTGAGAGCCAGTGCAAAGTCGTTATTTGCTGTTGTGCAAAGCAGCAAAGTGCGTATCAATATTCATCAAACTTATCCGCTTGTTGACGCAGGGCGCGCACATGCGGATCTGGAAGCCAGGAAAACGAGTGGAACTACACTGCTGATCCCATAGATCCGTAAAGGGCAGGAACGGTGGGAAGGAAATGAGGGGAACGTGTCGTCATCCGATGCGCCGGCAACCGGCGCACTATTGTCGGTTCGCAAACTGACGAAACTGTTTGGCAGTTTTACTGCTTGCAACGAAATCGATCTTGAAATCCAGCCGGGAGAAATTCACGCTCTCCTCGGAGAAAACGGCGCAGGCAAATCCACGCTCGTCAAGATGTTGTTCGGCGTGCTCGAACCGTCGCATGGGCAGATCATCTGGCAGGGGCAGCCTGTGGCGATCGATGCGCCGGGCACGGCGCGCAAGCTCGGCATCGGCATGGTATTTCAGCATTTTTCTTTGTTCGAAGCGCTGACTGTCGCGGAAAATATAGCGCTCTCGCTCGACAACAATATCCCGCTCGCAAAAATTTCCGAGGAAGCCGCGAAGCTCTCTCACGCTTATGGCTTGCCGCTCGATCCGAATGCGCATGTGGCCGACCTCTCGGTCGGCGAACGCCAGCGCATCGAGATCGTTCGGGCGCTCCTGCAAAACCCTAAACTGATCATTCTCGACGAGCCCACCTCCGTTTTGACACCGCAGGAAGCCGATCGACTGTTCGAAACGCTATTCAAGTTGAGGGACGAGGGCCGATCGGTGCTTTATATCAGCCACCGGCTGGAGGAAGTGCAGCGCATCTGTTCGCGCGCCACCGTCCTGCGTCACGGCAAGGTCACGGGCGCCTGCGATCCTAGGCAGGAAACGACCGGTTCGCTTGCCCGCATGATGGTCGGCAGCGATGTCGCCAGCGTGCAGCACGAGGGGCTTGGCAACAAGGGCGATATTCTCCTGGAGATCGCAGGCCTTTCGGCACCGGCGAGAACCCCGTTTGCCATGGCGCTGAAGGACGTTTCCCTGCGTGTGCGGGCCGGTGAGATATTGGCGATTGCCGGCGTTGCCGGTAACGGCCAGGGCGAATTGTTCGATGTCATTTCCGGCGAATACACCGTCCCCGCGGATGATCTGGTCCAGTTGCGCGGCAAGGCTGTCGGCACCAAGGGCATTAATGCGCGCCGGCTGATCGGCGCGGGTTTCGTACCCGAAGAACGCCACGGCCATGCTGCGGTATCGACGTTGAAGTTGTCGGATAACCTCGTGCTTGCCCGGCATCAGTCGGATCGCAAGTCGTTCCTGGGTGGTGGCTTCTTCAATGTCATCAGGCACGGCGCGGTCAAGCAGGCGACGAAGCGCATCTGCGAGGCGATGGATGTCCGCAAGAGCGGCGAGGATCCGGCTGCCGGCGCGTTGTCCGGCGGCAATCTGCAGAAGTTCATCGTCGGCCGTGAGCTGGATCGCCAGCCGAGCGTGTTCGTCGTCAATCAACCGACCTGGGGCGTTGACGCCGGCGCCGCAAGCCGCATCCGCCAGGCACTGGTCGATCTCGCCCGCGAAGGCTCGGCCGTGCTCGTTATCAGCCAGGATCTGGATGAGATTTTCGAAGTCGCGACCGATATTGCCGTCATCTCGGAAGGACGGCTGTCGCCGTCCTATCCGGCCGGTGAGCTGACGCGCGAAAAGATCGGACTGCTGATGGGCGGTCTGCATGAATCGAAGACGCATTCGGAGCCTGCACATGCGCATTGAACTTGAAAAGCGCCCGCAGGTCTCCAAGCTGTTCGGCTTGCTATCGCCCCTGCTTGCTCTCGCATTGGCGTTGATCGCCGGCACCATCATGTTCGCCGTCATGGGCAAGGATCCCGTCGAGGCGCTCGATGCATTCTTCGTCGAACCTCTGCTGGAGGTCTGGTCGCTGCACGAACTGGCGATCAAGGCCGGACCGCTGATCCTGATCGCCGTCGGCCTTTGCCTCTGCTATCGCTCCAACAACTGGAATATCGGCGCCGAAGGGCAGTTCACCATGGGCGCGATCGCCGGATCATTCATCCCGATCGTCTTCACCGACTGGCATTCGCCCGTGATCCTGCCTTTGATGCTGATCGCCGGCGCCGTTGGCGGCGCGCTCTATGCCGCCATTCCGGCGCTCCTGAAGGCGCATTTCAATACCAACGAGATCCTGACGAGCCTGATGCTGGTCTATATCGCGCAGCTCTTCCTTGATTGGCTGTCGCGCGGGCCGTGGCGCGATCCGCAGGGCCATAACTTTCCGCAGAGCATCGACTTTCCGCCAGAAGCGGTTTTACCGGCGATCTGGGAGGACTCCGGGCGTGCGCATTGGGGCATCGTCTTCGCCGTGGTCGCGGCGATCCTTGCCTGGTTCGTTATGAAATATACGCTGAAAGGCTTTGAGATAAGCGTGCTTGGACAGTCGGCGCGGGCAGGGCGCTTTGCCGGTTTTTCCTCGCGGAAAATGGTCTGGTTCGCCTTCCTCGTCTCCGGCGCGCTCTCGGGACTGGCTGGCATATCCGAAGTTTCCGGCTCCATCGGCCATCTGCAGCCGGCGATTTCGCCGGGTTACGGTTTCACCGCCATCATCGTCGCCTTCCTTGCGCGCCTTAATCCGCTCGGAGCCATTCTCTCCGGTCTGGTGCTGGCGCTGACCTATCTCGGCGGCGAAGCCGCGCAATTGTCGCCGGGGATATCAGCCAAGGCGGCCAGCGTCTTCCAGGGCTTGCTTTTGTTCTTCGTGCTCTCCTGCGACACACTGATCTATTACAAAATCCGTGTGCTTTGGTCGCGGGTCCGTGGAGGTGCGGCATGAGTGTGTTTGAAGCCATCCTGCTCACCATCATCACCGCGTCGACGCCGCTCGTCATTGCCGGCCTGGGTGAACTGGTGGTGGAACGCTCCGGTGTCCTCAACCTCGGTGTCGAAGGCATGATGATCATCGGTGCGGTCGCCGCTTTTGTTGGAGCGCAGATGAGCGGATCGCCCTATGTCGGCCTGCTGACCGGCATCGTCGGGGGCGCGCTCTTCTCGCTGCTGTTTGGTTTTCTCACGCTGACGCTTGTAACAAACCAGGTCGCGACCGGCCTGGCGCTGACCATCCTTGGGCTCGGCCTTTCGGGCATGATCGGCGAAGGCTATGTCAGCGTGCCGGGCGTGCAGCTGCATGAAATCGTCTTTCCGCTGCTGTCGGACATACCGTTCCTCGGTCCGGTACTTTTTAGGCAGGACCTGACCTTCTATCTGTCGATCGCGCTGCTCGCCGGCGTCAATTGGTTCCTCTTCCGCAGCCGTGCCGGCCTGAAGCTGCGCGCCGTCGGCGATAGCCATGGCTCGGCCCATGCTCTCGGTATCGACGTCATCCGCACCCGTTATCTCGCCGTCATGTTCGGCGGTGCCTGCGCGGGGCTTGCAGGCGCTCAGCTGTCGCTGGTCTACACCCCGCAATGGGTCGAGAACATGTCGGCCGGTCGCGGTTGGGTGACCTTGGCGCTCGTGGTCTTCGCCTCCTGGCGGCCGATGCGCGTGCTGGCCGGCGGTTATCTCTTCGGCGCCGTGACGATCCTGCAATTCCATGCGCAGGGCTTCGGCGTCGGCATACCCTCGCAATTCCTGTCGATGCTGCCCTATGCATCGACTATTGTGGTTCTCGTCATCATCTCTCAAAATCGCCGCGCGACCTTGATCAACACGCCAGCGTCGCTCGGCAAAGCCTTCGTTCCGGAGCGCTGATTGCAACAGCCGGACCGATTTCTGCAAAACATGTCAAACCAGTAGGGGTAACCATGAAAAAACTAGCACTCGCCCTCACAACGACAGCCGCTGCCATCGTTGGTTTCGCTGCCGCCGCTGAAGCGGCACCGACCAAGGTCTGCTTCGTCTATGTCGGTTCGCACACGGACGGCGGCTATTCGCAGGCGCACGATCTCGGCCGTCAGCAGATCCAGAAGGAATTCGGCAACAAGATCGAGACGCCTTATCTCGAAAACGTACCGGAAGGCCCGGATGCCGAGCGCGCCATCGAGCGTCTTGCCCGTTCCGGCTGCTCGCTGATCTTCTCGACTTCGTTCGGCTTCATGGATGCGACCGTCAAGGTTGCCGCCAAGTTCCCGAAGGTGAAGTTCGAACATGCGACCGGCTTCAAGAGCGGCCCGAATCTCGCAACCTACAACTCGCGCTTCTATGAAGGCCGCTATATCCTCGGCCAGATCGCCGCCAAGATGTCGAAGAACCATGGCGCCGCCTACATCGCGTCCTTCCCGATTCCGGAAGTGGTGATGGGTATCAACTCCTTCGAACAGGGCGCCCGTTCGATCGATCCGAGCTTCAAGCTGAAGGTCGTATGGGTCAACACCTGGTTCGACCCGGGCAAGGAAGCCGATGCAGCCAAGGCCATGGTCGACCAAGGTGTCGATATCCTGACGCAGCACACCGATACGACGGCGCCGATGCAGGTGGCTGAAGAGCGCGGCATCCATGCTTTCGGTCAGGCTTCTGACATGATCAAGGCTGGCCCGAAGGCGCAGTTGACGGCGATCATCGACACCTGGGGTAACTACTACTCCAAGCGCGTTCATGCGCTGCTCGATGGCACGTGGAAGTCCGAGCAGAGCTGGGACGGCCTGAAGGACGGCATCTTGAAGATGGGCGACTATACGAATATGCCTGACGACGTGAAGAAGATGGCTCAAGAAACCGAAGCCAAGATCAAGTCGGGCGAGCTTGCTCCCTTCACCGGCCCCATCAACAAACAGGACGGTACGCCCTGGCTCAAGGCCGGCGAAAAGGCCGATGACGGCACCCTGCTCGGTATGAACTTCTACATCGAAGGCGTGGACGACAAGCTGCCGGCTTCTAAGTAAGCAGAAGAAATAGTTTAAGTTGAAAAGGGGCGTTCAAAACGCCCCTTTTTGTTGCGTTGCAACATCGAATGATGATTTACAAAAGTATTACTATATGATTTTTAAACCTTGGCCTGAGGAAATGGCCTTTGGGAGGAAATCATGAAGTTGAAGACTGCACTGATCAGTGCGACGATGCTGGCTGCCTGCATGTTCACATCGGCATCGGCTAAAGACCTGGTCGTCGGATTCTCGCAAATCGGTTCGGAGTCTGGTTGGCGTGCGGCCGAAACGACGCTGACGAAGCAGGAAGCCAAGAAGCGCGGCATCGATCTGAAGTTCGCCGACGCGCAGCAGAAGCAGGAAAACCAGATCAAGGCGATCCGGTCCTTCATCGCGCAAGGCGTTGATGCGATCCTGCTGGCACCGGTCGTCGAAACCGGCTGGGATGCTGTCCTGAAGGAAGCCAAGGAAGCCAAGATCCCGGTCATTCTGCTTGACCGCACGGTTGCTGCACCGAAGGACCTTTATCTGACAGCTGTCACGTCCGACCTGGTTCATGAAGGCAAGGTCGCCGGTGACTGGCTCGTAAAGACGGTCGGCGACAAGAAGTGCAACATCGTCGAGCTGCAGGGCACGACGGGCTCCTCGCCGGCCATCGCCCGCAAGAAGGGCTTCGAGGAAGCCATCAAGGGTCACGACAACCTGAAGATCGTTCGCAGCCAGACCGGTGATTTCACCCGCGCCAAGGGCAAGGAAGTCATGGAAAGCTTCCTGAAGGCTGAAAACGGCGGCAAGGATATCTGCGCGCTCTACGCCCATAACGACGATATGGCCGTCGGCGCTATTCAGGCGATCAAGGAAGCTGGCCTGAAGCCGGGCAAGGACATCCTGACCGTGTCGATCGATTCGGTTCCGGATCTCTTCAAGGCCATGGCTGCCGGTGAGGCGAACGCAACCGTTGAACTGACGCCGAACATGGCAGGTCCTGCCTTCGACGCGCTCGATGCGTATTTGAAGACCAAGAAAGAGCCGCCGAAGTGGATCCAGACGGAATCCAAGCTCTATACCCAGGCGGATGATCCGCAGAAGGTCTACGAGCAGAAGAAGGACCTCGGCTACTAAGACGAAAGCCCATCGCGCCGGATCGGCAATGCCGCGCCGGTGCGATATCTTGTGCAAGATGCCGGCGCACCGACGGAATGCGCCGGCTATCGCTTTCGCAATTTGATTCATTCCAAGGAAATTCGCGCTTCATGGCTCACGACGTAGAGCGACTTCTGACGGCGACAGGTTTTTGTAAATATTTCCCCGGTTCGACCGCTCTCGATCATGTCGATTTCACATTGATGCGCGGCGAGGTCCATGCGCTTCTCGGCGAGAATGGTGCCGGAAAATCGACCCTGATCAAATGCATGACCGGCGCTTATCGCCGCGATGCGGGCACTCTGGTTCTCGATGGGGAGGAGATCGATCCGCATGATACGCTTGCCGCTCAAAAGCTCGGTATCGGAACGGTCTACCAGGAAGTGAACCTGCTGCCCAATCTGAGCGTCGCGGAAAACTTGTTTCTGGGCCGCCAGCCGCGACGATTCGGGATGGTCAGCAGCCGCGTCATGAATAAGATGGCCAGAGATCTGCTGTCACAATATGGCCTGGATATCGATGTCAGCCGCCAGCTCGATCGCTTTTCGGTCGCCATTCAGCAGGTGATCGCCATCGCCCGCGCGGTCGATCTCTCCGGCAAGGTCCTCATCCTGGATGAGCCCACTGCGAGCTTGGACACGCATGAAGTCGAGATGCTGTTCGGTATCGTCAGGCGATTGAAGCAGCGCGGTCTGGGAATTGTCTTCATCACGCATTTCCTAGAGCAAGTTTACGAGATCTGCGATCGCATCACCGTTCTCCGCAACGGCCGCCTGGTCGGCACGCGCGATGCGCACGGTCTTCCGCGGCAGACTCTAATCGCCATGATGCTCGGCCGCGAACTCGCCGAGGCTGAAGGCACTATAAAGCAGAGCGAGACGGAAAGCGGCCCGGTCAGATATCATTTCACGAATTTCGGCAAACGCGGCAAGATCAAGCCGTTCGACATGGAGGTACGCGTCGGCGAAGTTGTGGGCATTGCGGGCCTGCTTGGCTCAGGGCGGACCGAGACCGCCGAAGTGCTCTTCGGCGTCGAGCGCGCCGACAGCGGCGAGGCGAAGATCGAAGGCAAGCCCATTGCGCTTTCCAGTCCGCGCGCGGCGATCAAGAGCGGTTTCGGCTTTTGCCCGGAAGACCGCAAGACCGATGGCATCATCGGTGATCTCTCCATTCGCGAAAATATCGTCATGGCGTTACAGGCAAGGCGGGGCTGGGCAAGGCCCTTGCCGCGCAGCGAGCAAAACGCCATCGCCGATCGCTATATCAAGGCGTTGGATATCCGCACGACCGACCGCGAAAAGCCGATCAGGCTCCTTTCAGGCGGTAACCAGCAGAAGGCGATCCTTGCGCGATGGCTGGCGACCAATCCGAGCTTCCTCATCCTGGATGAGCCGACGCGCGGCATCGATGTCGGTGCTCATGCGGAAATCATCCGATTGATCGAGGATCTTTGCCGGCAGGGAATGTCCCTGGTAGTCATTTCATCCGAACTTGAGGAGCTTGTCGCCTATAGTTCGCGCGTCATCGTCCTGCGTGACCGCGAACATATTGCCGAGTTGGCCGGAAGTGAGATCACGGCCGGAAATATCGTCGAGGCTATCGCCACGGCGCAAAAGACGCGGGAGGACGCATGAGCTCGCCAATCAAAACCTCCTTGCTTCGGCTGATGCCTCAGCTCATTGCGCTCGCGGTTATTCTTCTCTTGAATTTCATAATGTTCCCGCATTTCTTTCATCTGGAAGTCCAGAATGGAAGGCTCTACGGGAGCTTGGTGGACGTACTCAATCGTGGTGCGCCGGTAGCGCTGCTTGCCATTGGCATGACGCTGGTCATCGCCACGAAAGGCATCGATCTGTCCGTCGGCGCGGTCATCGCGATCTGCGGTGCTGTTGCGGCATCCTCGATCGTTGCCGGCTACTCGCTTTCCTATACGCTGCTGTTGACGATCGGCGTCGGTCTGGCATGTGGGCTCTGGAACGGTTTCCTCGTCGCCGTACTCGATATCCAGCCGATCATCGCAACGCTGGTGTTGATGGTGGCGGGCCGCGGCATTGCGCAATTGATCACTGAGGGCGCGATCCTCACTTTCAACAATGACGGACTGATCTTTCTTGGTAGCGGCTCATTCGTCGCCCTGCCGATGCCGGTGGTGATCTGGCTTGTCGCTGCGCTTTTGGTGATCGCTTTGGTCCGGCGCACGGCTCTCGGAATGTTGGTCGAAGCCATCGGCATCAATCGCCGGGCAAGCACCTTGTCCGGTATCCGGACCCCGGTGCTGCTGATTGCGGTTTACGCATTGAGCGGCCTTTGTGCCTCCATCGCGGGTATCATCGTTACGGCCGACATCAAGGGTGCGGACGCCAATAATGCCGGTCTGTGGCTTGAACTGGATGCGATCCTTGCGGTCGTGGTTGGCGGCAATTCGCTGCTCGGCGGTCGTTTCAGCATCGTCGGTTCGCTGATCGGCGCAATGATCATTCAATCGGTCAATACAGGCATCCTGCTCTCCGGCTTTCCGCCGGAATTCAATCTGGTGATCAAGGCGATTATCGTCATCGTCATTCTGGTCATCCAGTCTCCGGCGGTTCAATCCGCCACGTCATTCTTCTGGCGTCGCCGAGACGAGGGGCAGATGGTGCAAAAGGAGCAGGCAAAGTGAATTCGAAATATCTTCCGCTGCTTGCGACGATCCTCATCTTCATTCTGGCCTATATCGCCTGCGTGACGCAGTATCCGAACATGCTGTCGACGCGGGTAATGGGCAACCTGTTGACTGATAACGCATTTTTGGGAATTGCCGCCGTAGGCATGACCTTCGTCATCATCTCGGGCGGCATCGATCTGTCCATCGGCTCGATCATTGCCTTTACCGGGGTTTTCCTGGCTGTCATTCTGCGCGATACGGCGATCCACCCGTTGATCGCGTTCGTTCTTGTTCTTGTCATCACGACGATTTTTGGCGCCGGCATGGGCGCCATCATTCACTATCTCAGCATGCCGCCTTTCATCGTGACGCTGGCCGGCATGTTTCTGGCGCGGGGCATCGCCTTCGTGTTGTCGATCGACAGCATTCCGATCGAGCATGATTTCTACTCTCAGCTCAACGATCTCTATTGGCTGATGCCCGGCGGCGGCCGGCTGACTTTGATCGGCGGTCTCATGCTGCTCGTCTTTGCCGGCGGCATTGTGCTGGCGCAACGCACTCGCTTCGGCGCCAACGTCTATGCTCTCGGTGGCGGCGCTCAAACGGCGGTGCTGATGGGCGTGCCTGTCGGCAAGACGACGATCCAGATCTATGCCCTTTCTGGATTTCTTGCTGGCCTATCCGGAATCGTTTTTTCTATCTATACATCTGCCGGATACTCGCTTGCCACGGTCGGCGTCGAACTCGATGCGATCGCTGCCGTGGTCATAGGGGGAACACTGCTGACGGGAGGAGCGGGATTCGTCGGAGGAACACTCATCGGAATTCTCATACAGGGCTTGATTCAGACCTACATCACCTTCGATGGAACGCTTTCCAGTTGGTGGACGAAGATATTGATCGGCTTGTTGCTGTTTGCCTTTATTCTGATGCAGAAGGGACTTCTGCTGCTTTCCCGCTTAAACCGACGATATGTCTGAGGGAGGGACAGAGCTCTTGCGAAACCGAATGCTTGAGACCGGAAAATCCGAGGGAAAATCGCGCACGAGCCACGCTCAAGTGGTCGATGAGTTGGGTAAGGCGATCGTCTCGGGTGCATTTCCGATCGGAAGCATTCTTCCCGGTGACAGCGAGCTTCTGCAACGGTTCAAGGTATCCCGCACGGTCCTGCGTGAAAGCATGAAGACATTGGCGGCAAAGGGACTGGTGGTGCCGCGTGCGCGCGTCGGCACGCGCGTGACCGAGAAGATCCATTGGAACATGTTCGATAATGAAGTGCTCAATTGGCATTTCGAGAGCGGAGTCAACAAGGAATTTCTTCTTCATCTTTACGATATACGCATGGCGTTCGAGCCTTTTGCCGCGAGTCTGGTGGCAAAAAGGGCGAGCCGCGAGAATATCGAACTGCTTCGCAATCTTGCAGCCGCCATGGCGGCGCCGCACCATACATCCGATAGCCTCGCAGTCGCCGATTTGCATTTCCACTTGGCAATTACTGAGGCTTCGCAAAATCCGTTCATGCGATCGCTGGGTGGGCTTATCAAAGCCGCACTGGTTGGCATGTTTCGCATGAGCGCGCCGCCGTCAACCAATGGCTTCGCCAATATTGCTGATACGCATATGGCCATAGTGGACGCGATAGCGGCACGGGACGGCCTTGCTGCCTATAAGGCGATGGAATTTGTGATCATCGATGGGCGTCAGCATGTCCTCGAAGCTTTCGAGGCTCTTGCCGAGGCCTGAGGTCGTCTTGAATTTCGCCGTAGTTCATCGCTCGACTTGTTGGTATGAGGGAACTCGCTCGGCCTGTGCCGACGCCTGACCGTATATCTCGGAGCCTGAAATGGAACGCAGCTGCCTCGCCATCATCCTCGCCGCTGGCGACAGTACCCGCATGAAGTCATCGATGTCGAAGGTCCTGCATCCGATTGCCGGGCGCCCGATGATCGCCCATGTCATGGATGCGATCTCCAAGACCGGAATTTCGGCGGCGGCGCTGGTAGTCGGGCGCAATGCGGATGAAGTCAGCGCGGCAGCGTCGATCGGCGGCATCACCATCGAATCCTATCTTCAGAAGGAACGTCTCGGCACGGGCCATGCCGTGCTGGCGGCGCGCGAGGCGATTGCTCGCGGATATGACGATATTATCGTTGCCTACGGAGACGTCCCGCTGCTGACCGATGTGCCGCTTCGTGCCGCCCGCCAGGGACTGGCCGATGGTAACGACATCGTCGTCATCGGGTTTCATACGGAACATCCCAACGCCTATGGCCGGTTGCTGGTCAAGGATGGCGAGCTGATCGCCATTCGAGAAGCCAAGGATGCAACCGACGCCGAACTGGCGATAAAGTGGTGCAATAGCGGGCTGATGGCGATCAACGGCCGCAAGGCGCTGGATCTCCTTGATCGCATCGGCAACGACAATGCCAAGGGCGAATATTACCTCACCGATCTCGTCGAGATCGCCCGCTCGCTTGGCGGACGCGCCGTTGCCGTCGATGCGCCCGAAGTCGAGATGACTGGTTGCAACAACCGCGCCGAACTTGCCTTCATCGAGCGCCTCTGGCAGGAGCGCCGCCGGCATGAGGTAATGCTGTCGGGCGTGACCATGATAGCGCCGGAAACCGTTTTCCTCGCCTATGACACCGTGATCGGCCAGGATGCGCTGATCGAGCCGAATGTTGTCTTCGGTCCGGGCGCAGTCATCGAGGGAGGCGCAGTCATTCATGCCTTCTCGCACATCGAGGGCGCCCATGTCAGTGCGGGTGCTACGGTCGGCCCCTTTGCGAGGCTGCGCCCGGGGGCCGATCTCGCCGGTGGCGCCAAGGTCGGCAATTTCTGCGAGGTCAAGAACGGCAAGATCGGCGAGGGCGCCAAGGTCAATCATCTGACCTATATCGGTGATGCGACGATCGGAGCCGGCAGCAATATCGGCGCGGGTACGATCACCTGCAATTATGACGGCGTTAACAAGCATGAAACGCATATCGGCGCCAACGCTTTCGTCGGTTCCAATTCGTCGCTGGTTGCGCCCATCCATATCGGCGACGGCGCATATATTGCTTCCGGCAGTGTCATCACGGAGGATGTTCCGGCCGATGCGCTGGCCTTCGGCCGGGCTCGCCAGGAAGTAAAGCCGGAGCGGGCCAAGGTGATCCGCGAGCGAGCCCTTGCCATCAAGGCAGCGAAAAAGGGCGGCCACTAAACTCTCGCGCGTTGACGTAACGGTCGGAAATCGAAAGTGACCGTTGTGGCAATTGAGAAAATTGCAGGAATGATTAGGACTTGCCTTCATATCTGAGGCCAGACGGAGAGCTGTATGTGCGGTATTGTTGGGATCGTCGGAACGAAGCCTGTGGCGGAGCGTTTGGTGGACGCGCTGCGGCGGCTCGAGTACCGCGGCTATGATTCGGCTGGAGTCGCGACGATCCATGACGGCGTGATGGATCGCCGCCGCGCGGAAGGAAAGCTCTTCAATCTGGAGAAGCGGCTGGAGACGGATCCTCTGCCTGGCACTACGGGCATTGCGCACACGCGCTGGGCAACCCACGGTGTTCCGAATGAAATCAATGCCCACCCGCATTTCGTGGAAGGCGTTGCCGTCGTCCATAACGGCATCATCGAAAACTTCTCCGAGCTGCGCGAAGAGCTGAAGGCCGAAGGGCAGGAATTTGCCTCGCAGACGGATACGGAAGTCGTCGCCCATCTTCTGGCCAAATATGTCCGCGAGGGCTTGGACGCACGTACAGCCATGCTGAAAATGCTGAACCGCGTGACCGGCGCTTACGCATTGGCCGTTATGTTCCAGAATGATCCTGACACGTTGATGGCGGCGCGTTCTGGCCCGCCGCTTGCCGTGGGTTACGGCAAGGGCGAGATGTTCCTCGGTTCGGATGCGATCGCCCTTGCGCCCTTCACCAATGAGATCAGCTATCTCGTCGACGGCGACTGCGCCATCGTCACCCATGCCGGCGCGACCATTCTCGATTTCAACGGCAATGAAGTGACTAGGCCGCGGCAGATTTCGCAGGCAACCGCCTATGTGGTCGACAAGGGCAATCATCGTCACTTCATGGAAAAGGAAATCTACGAACAGCCGGAGGTCATCTCCCATGCGCTGAGCCATTACGTCGATTTCGCCAGCCATCGCGTGCGCCCGGATGTCTCGGCCATCGATTTCGGCGGGGTTTCCGGCCTTGCGATATCAGCCTGCGGCACCGCCTATCTCGCCGGCCTGGTGGGTAAATATTGGTTCGAGCGCTACGCGCGGTTGCCGGTCGAAATCGATGTTGCCTCCGAGTTCCGCTATCGCGAAATGCCGTTGTTGCCGTCGCAGGCGGCCCTTTTCATTTCCCAATCAGGCGAAACCGCGGATACCTTGGCTTCGCTCCGCTACTGTCGGGACAACGGCTTGAAGATCGGTGCCGTGGTCAACGTCAGGGAATCGACCATCGCGCGCGAATCCGATGCCGTGTTTCCGATCCTGGCCGGCCCGGAAATCGGTGTCGCCTCGACGAAGGCTTTCACCTGCCAGCTTGCCGTTCTTGCCTCGCTGGCGATTGGAGCCGGCGTCGCTCGAGGTAACATCAGCGCCGAAAATGAACAGGAAATGGTGCGCCATCTCGTCGAGATGCCGCGTATCATGGCGAATGTCCTGAACATCATCCAGCCGCAGATGGAAAGCCTGTCGCGCGAGATCTCGAAGTTCAAGGATGTGCTCTATCTCGGCCGCGGCACCAGCTTCCCGCTTGCCATGGAAGGCGCGCTGAAGCTCAAGGAGATTTCCTACATCCACGCGGAGGGTTATGCGGCCGGTGAATTGAAGCATGGACCGATTGCGCTGATCGACGAAAACATGCCCGTTATCGTCATCGCCCCGCATGACCGCTTCTTCGACAAGACCGTTTCCAACATGCAGGAAGTCGCGGCTCGCGGCGGCCGAATCATCTTCATCACGGATGAAATTGGCGCTGCCGCATCGACATTGCCGACCATGGCGACGATCACCTTGCCCGTCGTGGACGAGATCATAGCCCCGATCATATTCTCGCTGCCGATTCAATTGCTTGCCTATCATACGGCCGTGTTCATGGGCACGGATGTCGATCAGCCGCGCAATCTCGCCAAATCGGTCACCGTGGAATAGGATTCCTTCCGCCGCGCATTTGCCGTCACGTCCTCGTGAGTCGATCGCTTGTTGGGCTCACAGATGTGGCTAGCGGGTTGTATGCCGCGCTAATTTCTGGCACGATTCGCCCACGGAGATGGTGGGGAGGGTTTGCCGGGAAGCGGTAGCGACGGGACGGAGTTTTCGAGCGGCGAATGACTGAAAAACTCATCAAAATGTCCGTGACGACGCGGATCAGAAACAATTTCCTGGCCGGCCTGATTATCTGTGCCCCGATCGCCATTACCCTATGGCTGACCTGGTCCGTCGTCCATTGGGCCGATAGCTGGGTTCGCCCCTATATTCCCGCGCGCTACGATCCCGAAAGCTATCTGAACTTCGCCGTTCCCGGTACCGGCCTGGTGATCGCGATGATCTTCATCACGATCGTCGGCTTTCTGGCCAAGAACCTGATCGGTCAGAGCATCGTCCGCTTCGGCGAGTCGATCGTCAATCGCGTGCCGCTGGTGCGAACCATCTATAAGAGCGTCAAGCAGATCTTCGAGACTGTGCTCAAAGAGCAGGGCAGTTCGTTCAAGAAGGTAGGGCTGATCGAGTATCCGAGCCCCGGCCTCTGGTCCATGGTTTTCATATCGACCGATGCCAAAGGCGAGATCGCTTCGAAATTCAATGCCATGGGTCAGGACATGGTGGCGGTGTTCCTGCCACCGACGCCCGTGCCGACGGCCGGATTTCTGGTTTTCGTTCCGCGCGAAAAGATCACGGTGCTCGATATGAGCCCTGAAGATGGCGCCAAGCTGCTGATTTCGGGCGGCCTTGTGGCGCCGGAATACGAGAAGCTGGTCGCAGCCAAGGAATTGCGGCAGCGGGTTCCCGTGGCTCCTTAACCTCAATTGCTCATCTTCTAATAGTTGGATCAATGCCTTCGCGTTCTGCGCGAATTGTCATGCCTCTATCATATTGACGCCTTAGATCGTCAGTCGGGGCAGATAATCGCACGTATCTCAGCATCGTATGTTCGGGGCACAGGCACCGAGCTGCGGTTCTCCAACGCGGTCCGAAATGGCCGGAGATGGATGTCGTTGCCTTCATAAAGTTTTGATCAGGAGGATATGGTTTTGAGATATATGCGTTCGAAGAGCTTGCCGCTGCTGTCGGCAGCGTTTGCCACATTTGTTTTCACGGCTCCAATGCTGGCGCTGGCGGATAATTCCGTGACGATTGACGGTGTTAAGCTGGTCAATAAAGGCCGCGTCGCGATCGGCCGCATTCCGGCCAATCAGCGCGATAAGTTCGGTGAGACTTTCGGCTCCGGTTCAGGCATGTCGATCGACACCAAGAGCTGGACCCGCAACGCCGACGGCACTTACAAGGGCTCGCTGTGGCTGCTGCCGGACCGCGGTTACAATGTCGCCGGCACCACCGATTACCGTGCGCGTCTCAACACCATCGATATCAAACTGACGCCGGTTGCCTCCGGTGCAAAGCCTCCAGCCGGTAAGGAACAGGCGGGCGTCGAAGCCAAGCTCGCGGATACGCTGCTGTTGAAGGATAATAAGGGCAACGAAACCACCGGTCTTGACCCAGCCAACGGCGTTCGCCAGGCGGAAGGCGGCTTGCCGCTTTTGCCACAGGCACCAAACGGTAAGATTTCGCTCGATAACGAAGCCATTGCCCGGCTGCCCGATGGTTCGATGTTCATCAGTGATGAGTACGGTCCCTATATCTACCGCTTCTCGGCGGATGGGCTGATGATCTCGGCCACGGCACCACCGGGCGCGTTTCTGCCGATGCGCCACGGCGCCGTGAATTTTTCCTCGAACAATCCCGGCCCGGGCGAAACCGCTCCCGATCCGAAAGATCCGACCAGCGGGCGCCAGAACAACCAAGGCTTCGAGGGCATGTCCCTGACCCCGGACGGTAAGTTCCTGATCGTCGTGCTCCAGTCCGCGACTCGCCAGGATGGCGGCGATTCCAGCTCCACGCGCCAGAATACCCGCGCGCTTGTCTATGATGCCGCCGACTCTGCAAATCTGAAGCTGGTGCACGAATATGTCGTGCCTCTGCCGGTGTTCACCAATGAGAAGGGTAAGACAGCCGTTGCCGCCCAGAGCGAAATCGTGGCGCTCTCACCGACAAGCTTCCTGATGCTGGCGCGCGATAGCAACAATGGCTACGGCCAGAAGGGCGATAAGTCGCTCTATCGCGGCATCGTTGCTGTCGACGTGTCCGCTGCCACCGACATGGCCGGCGGCAAGTTCGATGCCGATACGGCGGTCGCGCCGAAGGGCGTTCTTGATCCCTCCGTCAAGCCGGCTGTCCTCAGTCAGTTCATCGACATCAACGACAGCGCCGATCTGGCCCGATTCGGCCTTCACAACGGCGCGCCGAACGACCGCAACAACCTCTCGGAAAAGTGGGAAGCCATGTCGCTTGTCAGCGTTCAGGATCCGAAGCTGCCTGACGACTACTTCCTGTTCGTCGCCAATGACAACGACTTCATCACCCAGGATGGTTTCCAGGTCGGTGCTGCCTACAAGGATGATAGCGGCGCGGATGTCGATACCATGTTCCAGGTATTCCAGGTCACCATTCCCGGTCTCGCCGCAAAGTGATCTGATGAAACGGGGATGGACGCGGCTAACGCGTCCATCCGGCTACCCCGCTCGCAGGAAGCGGATCGCCTCGTCGCGGCGGAAGAGATAGAGCAGGGTGCGTACCGCACTGCCACGCTCGCTGGTCAGTTCCGGATCGCGCTCGATCAGATAGGCGGCATCCTTGCGGGCGATTTCCAGGAGATCGGCATGAGCCTCGAGGCTGGCGATGCGGAAGCCTGGCGTGCCGGACTGGCGTGTCCCAAGAAGCTCACCTTCGCCGCGCAGCTTCAAGTCCTCCTCGGCAATGCGGAAGCCGTCTTCGGTCTCTCGCATGATCGACAGCCGGGCATGCCCGGTTTCGCCGAGCGGCCCTTTGTAAAGCAGAATGCAGGTCGAGGCCTCGTCGCCACGTCCGACGCGGCCGCGCAACTGATGAAGCTGTGCCAGGCCGAAACGTTCAGCATGTTCGATGACCATGATCGTCGCGTCCGGCACGTCGACGCCCACCTCGACGACCGTCGTGGCCACCAGCAGGCGGATCTCGCCGTTCTTGAACGCCATCATCACAGCGTCTTTCTCCGGGCCGCTCATCCGGCCATGGATGAGACCGATGCTTGGGCCGAGCGCCTTGGTCAGTGTCTCATGCCGCTCCTCCACCGACATTAAATCGGATTCTTCGGATTCCTCCACAAGTGGGCATATCCAATAGGCTTTTTTACCTTCCGCTAGCGCACTCCTTAGGCGCGCGACGATGTCGCCGGTTCGTTCATTCGGAATGGTGATCGTCTGGATCGGCTTGCGGCCCGCGGGCTTCTCGGTGAGCTTCGAAACGTCCATGTCGCCGAATGCGGCCAGCACCAGCGTTCGCGGTATCGGCGTTGCGGTCATAACGAGCATGTGGGGCGAAATGCCCTTCGCAGTCAGCCGCAGGCGCTGATGGACACCGAAGCGATGCTGCTCGTCGACGACAGCCAGCATGAGGTTGGCATAGGCAACACTATCCTGAAACAAAGCGTGCGTGCCGATGACGATCTGCGCTTCGCCGGAGGCGATGCGCTCCAGGATCGCATCCCGTTCGCGCCCCTTCGTGCGGCCTGTGAGAACTTCGACGGAAAAGTTTGCACTCGCTGCGAATTTTGAAATTGTAGCGTAATGCTGGCGGGCGAGAATTTCGGTCGGTGCCATCAGCACGGCTTGGCCGCCGCTTTCGATCACGGCGGCGATCGCCATCAGCGCCACTAGCGTCTTGCCCGCGCCGACGTCGCCTTGCAGCAGTCGCAGCATGCGCTCGGTGCCCGCCATATCCTTGAGAATATCGGCAACCGCATCACGCTGGCTGTTCGTCATCGAGAAGGGCAGCGATTCCAGGATCTTGCCGCTGATTTCTCCAGTTGCATGCACGGGTTGACCGGCAACCTTGCGCAACCTCTGGCGCACCAGCGAAAGTGACAATTGCCCCGCCAGGAATTCGTCATAGGCCAGCCGGCGCCGCGCCGGTGCCTGCGGATCGATATCCGCCGCATCCCTGGGCGCATGCAGCATGTGGAAGGCATCGGCGATCGAGGGAAAGCCCTGCTTCTGCGTCAGGGCGATATCATCCCACTCTGGCAGCTGCGGAATGCGCGGCAATGCTGCCTCCATCGTCTTGCGCAGGAACTTCGGCGTAAGCCCGGCGGTTAGCGGATAGACCGGCTCGACGAGCGGCAGGTTTTCCGCCTCGCTCTCGCGCATGATATAATCCGGATGCACCATGGACGGGCGGCCGTTGAACCAGTCGACCTTGCCACTGACGGTAACGGTTTCATCGATCGGCAGCTGCTTTTCGAGCCACTGTGCCTTGCCACGAAAAAAGACCAGCGCAAGTTCGCCTGTCTCATCGTGCAGATAGACACGATAAGGCACATTGCTGCGCGGGTTGGGCGGCGGCTGATGTCGGTCAACACGACCGGTTATGGTAACAATGGCGCCCTGCGGTGCTCTCGCGATGCCGGGCTGCTCGCGCCGGTCGATGATCGAATGCGGCGCGTGGAAAATAAGGTCGATGACGCGGCAATCGTCGATCGTCTCGCGATCGAGCAGCTTCACCAGCAGCTCGGATACCTTCGGCCCGACGCCTGATAGCGAAGAAATGGAGGCAAATAGCGGGTCGAGGATAGCGGGACGCATGGCCGGCAAAATGCGACGGGCAGGGCGCATTTGGCAAGGGGCAGCGGGAAACTCGGCGCCGTTGAGCCTAACACTCCCCGGAAAATTGCATCGCGGGTGCTTTTTTCTGAAAAACCGGTTCCCACCTTTGAGCGCTGGTTTTATAGAGACGCATCAACATAAAGGTGTTTTTGATGACTGGGCTGACCCTCAGCAGTGCCGATCTCGATCCTCGCCGTCGGCGCATCCTTTTCCGTTGCTGGCATCGCGGCATCCGTGAGATGGATCTCGTCTTCGGCCAATTTGCCGACAACGAACTGCCGGGCCTCGCTGAAGCCGATCTCGATGAGCTTGAGGGTATCATGGCCGAAGAGGACAACGATCTCCTGAAGTGGATCCTCGGTAGCCAGCCGACGCCGCCGCATCTGCGCACACCGCTCTTTGAGCGCCTGGCATCCTACAAGCCCGATTTCGAAGAGATCGCCGAAAGGTTCGGATTAACGAAATGATCCCCGGTTTCGATGCGAAGAAGTTGCTCGCCGCCAGTGAGCCGACAACGATCGGTCATGTTCCGACTGGTCTTGAGCCGTTCCTGATTGCCGAAATGGCAAAGGCCGGCCAGCCGGTCGCCTATGTCATGTCCGACGGCCAGCACATGGCCGATGTCGAGCAGATGCTCGGCTTCATCGCGCCTGAAATTCCGGTACTCACCCTGCCGGCCTGGGATTGCCTTCCCTATGACCGCGTTTCCCCAAGCTCCGACGCCTCGGCCCGGCGCTTGGCGGCTTTGTCCGGCCTGATCGCGCATCATCACAAGCCGCATGCAGCCGTTGTGCTGGTGACCGTCAACGCCATGCTGCAGAAGGTCGCCCCGCAGGATATCATCGAAAGCCTGGCGTTCTCGGCACGTCCGGGGAACCAGGTCCGGATGGACGATATTGCGGCTCGTCTCGAGCGTAACGGCTTCGAGCGCGTGGCAACCGTGCGTGAGGTCGGCGAATATGCCGTGCGCGGAGGCATTCTTGACGTCTTCGTTCCAGGCACGGAAGAGCCGGTGCGCCTGGACTTCTTCGGCGATACGCTGGAGAGCATCCGCAGCTTCGATCCGGCCAGCCAGCGCACGACAGGGCAGGTGCGTTCGCTCGATCTCAATCCGATGAGCGAAGTGACGCTGACGCCGGATACGATCAGCCGCTTCCGCAAGAACTATCTCTCCGCCTTCGGTGCCGCCACGCGCGACGACGCGCTCTATCTCGCCGTGTCCGAAGGTCGGCGATACGCCGGCATGGAACATTGGCTGCCGCTGTTCTACGAGAAGCTCGAGACGGTCTTCGATTACCTTAAAGGCTTTCGCTTGGTCACGGATCACACCGTGCGCGAAGCGGCAGAGGAGCGCTCCAAGCTCGTCTTCGACTATTACGACGCCCGCCTTCAATCCGGCCAGCAGGCCAAGGGGCAGATGGCACAGGGCACGCCCTATAAGCCAGTAACGCCCGGCCAGCTCTATCTCGATGGTAAGGCTTTCGGCAATGCGCTCGATGCCTTTGACGCTATCCGTATTTCGCCCTTCAACGAGCATGAGGGCGAGGCGCGTCGCGTCATCGAGCTTGATGCCCGCCAAGGGCCGCGCTGGGCGCGGTCAGCGACCGACACAACCGATAGCGAGCGCGTCAACGTCTTCGATGCGGTCGTCAAACATATCGCCGACAAGCGGGCTGCGGGCGGCAAAGTGCTTATTTCTGCTTGGACCGAAGGCTCGCTCGATCGCCTCCTGCAGGTGCTATCCGAACACGGGCTGGCGCGCGTCAAGACGATCGAGGCCTTCAAGGACCTCGGCGGCCTGGCGAAGGGTGAGGCGGCCGCGGCCGTGCTCAGCCTCGAAGCCGGTTTCGAAGCCGGCGATCTGATCGTTATCGGCGAGCAGGATATTCTCGGCGACCGCATGGTGCGCCGTTCCAAGAGGCGCAAGCGCGCCGCCGATTTCATCTCGGAAGTAGCAGGCCTGGATGAAGGCTCGATCGTCGTTCATGCCGAGCACGGTATCGGCCGTTTCGTTGGCCTCAGGACCATCGAGGCAGCCGGCGCACCGCACGCCTGCCTCGAGCTGCAATATGCCGACGATGCCAAGCTGTTTCTGCCGGTCGAAAACATCGATCTACTCTCGCGCTATGGCGGCGAGGGCACCGAGGCGCAGCTGGATAAGCTCGGCGGCGGCGCCTGGCAGATGCGCAAGGCCAAGCTCAAGAAACGCCTGCTGGATATGGCCGGCGCCTTGATTCGCGTCGCGGCCGAACGCCTGACGCGGCATGCGCCTGTACTCAGCACGCCGGACGGACTGTATGACGAATTTGCCGCGCGCTTCCCCTATGACGAGACCGACGACCAGATGAACGCCATCGAGGCTGTACGTGAGGATCTCGGCGCCGGCCGACCGATGGACCGTCTCGTCTGCGGCGACGTCGGTTTCGGCAAGACGGAAGTGGCGCTGCGCGCGGCCTTCGTCGCTGCCATGAATGGCGCGCAGGTCGCCGTCGTCGTGCCGACGACGCTGCTTTCGCGCCAGCATTTCAAGACCTTCTCCGAGCGCTTCCGTGGGCTGCCGATCCGCATACAGCAGGCATCTCGCCTGGTCGGTTCCAAGGAACTGGCGCTCACCAAGAAGGAAGTGGCCGATGGCAAGACCGATATCGTTGTCGGCACCCACGCGCTCCTCGGCGCCGGCATCCAGTTCGCCAATCTCGGCCTGCTCATCATCGACGAGGAACAGCACTTCGGCGTCAAGCACAAGGAGCGCCTGAAGGAGCTGAAGAGCGACGTGCATGTGCTGACGCTGTCGGCGACGCCGATCCCGCGCACCTTGCAGCTCGCGATGACCGGTGTACGTGAACTGTCGCTCATCACCACGCCGCCGGTCGACCGCATGGCGGTGCGCACCTTCATCTCGCCCTTCGATTCGCTGGTCATCCGCGAAACGCTGATGCGTGAGCATTATCGTGGCGGCCAGAGCTTCTATGTCTGTCCGCGCCTCGCCGATCTCGCCGATATCCATGCCTTCCTGCAATCGGATGTGCCGGAGCTGAAGGTGGCGGTCGCCCATGGCCAGATGCCCGCCGGTGAGCTGGAAGACATCATGAATGCCTTCTACGAGGGGCGTTATGACGTGCTGCTATCGACGACCATCGTCGAATCCGGTCTCGACGTGCCGACGGCCAACACGCTGATCGTCCACCGCGCCGACATGTTCGGCCTTGCCCAGCTCTATCAGCTCCGCGGCCGCGTCGGCCGTTCCAAGGTTCGGGCCTTCGCGCTGTTTACCCTGCCGGTCAACAAGGTTCTGACCACTACGGCGGAGCGCCGGCTCAAGGTGCTGCAGTCGCTGGATACGCTCGGCGCCGGCTTCCAGCTGGCGAGCCACGATCTCGATATCCGCGGCGCCGGCAATCTGCTGGGCGAAGAACAATCAGGCCATATCAAGGAAGTTGGCTTCGAGCTCTACCAGCAGATGCTCGAGGAGGCCGTCGCCGAGGTCAAGGGCGTCGACGAAATCCAGGATACCGGCTGGTCGCCGCAGATCTCCGTCGGCACGTCTGTCATGATCCCGGATGACTACGTACCCGATCTGCATCTGCGCATGGCGCTCTATCGCCGCCTCGGCGAGATCACCGAGCTGAAGGAGATCGACGGGTTCGGCGCCGAGATGATCGACCGTTTCGGTCCCTTGCCGATGGAGGTGCAGCACCTCCTCAAGGTCGTCTACATCAAGTCGCTGTGCCGCATCGCCAACGTCGAGAAGCTGGATGCCGGCCCGAAGGGTGTCGTCGTCCAGTTCCGCAACAAGGAATTCCCGAACCCCGCCAATCTCGTCGGCTACATCGCCAAGCAGGGCACCATGGCCAAGATCCGCCCCGACCACAGCGTCTTCCTGACCCGCGACCTGCCGACGCCGGAAAAGCGGCTGCAGGGAGCGGCAGTTGTCATGACGCAGCTGGCGGAGCTGGCGAAATAGGAGGTGGGCTCTGAGCCGAAAATCCGCATCTCTTCCTTTGGGCGCGGCTTATAGAGTTCCAGCAAAGGCCGCTGCGGCCAGCAACATACCCGTTAGAATATTCGCTAGAAACAGCCGGTAGCTGATCTCTGGGCGTGAAAGATCGAGGCGCCAAGTCTGCCAGCCGAGATGGGCGGCGATGACAAGCATTCCTGTCGCATAAGGCAATGACATGCCCGTCAACCATCCATCGGCGGACCATGCCGCGATGGCAATGGTATAGAACAGGCCGATACATGCCCTGCCGCGGTCGCCGAACAGGATGGCGGTCGACTTCAAGCCCAGCCGCGTATCGTCGCGAACATCGACATAGGCATAAACGGTATCGTATCCGATCTGCCAGGCGATGGCTCCAAGCCACATCAGAACCGCACCGACGGGGATCGCGCCTGTGACTTCCGACCAGGCCATCAGCATTCCCCAATTGAATGCTGCGCCAAGCACGGACTGGGGCCAGTATGTGAAACGCTTGCAGAGCGGATAAACAAAGACGAGGGGCAGGACACTGATCGCGACGAGGCGCGTAAAGGGCGTCAGAAGGAATAGAAGCGAGGCGGCCAGCGCCAGTTCCGCCGCAAGAAACAGCACGGCCTGCCGCACGCCGATTTGACCGCTTGCCAAGGGGCGGAAGCGGGTTCGCTCGACATGGCCGTCGAATTTCCGATCTGCGATGTCGTTGACCGTCGAGCCTGCGCTTCTCATCAGCAATGCGCCCAGCGAGAAGATGGCCAGCTGTCTGATATCTGGAAAACCATATGAGGCTTGAATGAGCGCTGCCCAGCAGGGAAAAAGCGTGAGCCAAATGCCGACCGGCCGGTCCAGCCGCGCAAGTCGCGTGTACGGTCTCAACGCCGCAGGCAAACGGCGATCCACCCAGTCTCCCAGTGTTATATCGCTCAGATCGGGGCGGGTGGAAACGTTCATCATCGAAATCCGCAGTTTCATCGACGAAGAAAAGTAGCGACTTCCGCACATCTCGCAACGGCTGGAAGCGCGGCTGCACAAATTTAGCTTTGACGGCCACGCCCAGCCCGCGACGGTCATTTTCCGCCGCGAGCTGAAATCTGACCATACCCTCAAGCCGCTTGTGGCTCGCGCATCTCCGCGGCATCCGGAATGCGCGCGATGACCTTGATTTCGAAATCGAAGCCCGCCAGCCAATTGACGCCGATCGCCGTCCAGTTCGGGTAGGGTTTTTCGGTGAATATCCGGTTCTTGACGGTCATGATCGCACCGAACTGCCGCTCCGGGTCTGTGTGGAACGACGTGACATCGATGATGTCATCGAAGGTGCAGCCTGCCGCTTCCAAAGTTGCTCTCAGATTGTCGAAGGCGAGCTGGACCTGCTTTTCGAAATCCGGCTCTGGGCTTCCATCCGCGCGGCTGCCGACCTGGCCGGAGACGAAGAGCAGATCGCCGGAGCGGATTGCGGCGGAATAGCCGTGCTCCTCATAAAGCGCATGCCTGTTCTTCGGGAAGATTGCGTTACGTGTCGTCATAATGTTTGGCTTTCGTTGATGTGAAAAGATCGGAAGAAAGCAAGCTCGCGCGAGACTTCCAAACTGCCGCTTCGTTTGATATACGATATGTATGTGAAATATTCATATGCGCGACGTATGTCAATATTTCAAATACGAAACGTATGTGAAATTTGAGAGTGATATGGCAAAGCGCCTGGAAACCATGGAAGAAAATCGGAGCAAGCTGATTGCCGCTGCGCGGAAAGCCTTCGCGGAGAAAGGATTTGCAGCGGCCTCAATGGATGAGTTGACGGCAGACGTCGGCCTGACGAGAGGCGCCCTCTATCATAATTTCGGCGACAAGCGCGGATTGCTCGCCGCCGTCGTCGATCAGATCGACAACGAACTGGCGCTACGGGCGAAGGAGATCGGCGTGCAGGCGGATGGGGACTGGCAAGGTCTGCTTGCGGAAGGCGAAGCCTACATCAAGATGGCTCTCGATCCGGAGGTCCAGCGCATCGTCTTGCTCGACGGTCCGGCCGTTCTGGGCGACCCCTCGAAATGGCCCAGCCAGAACAGCTGTCTCGCCGGCACCCGGCAGACGGTCTCAAAACTTCTGGAACAAGAAATGGTCAAGCCGGTCGATCCCGAGGCGGCTGCCCGGCTCATTTCCGGTGCGGCGCTGAATGCTGCCCTCTGGGTTGCTGCCAGCGATAATCCGGCGGAAGTGCTGCCCAAGGCGATAGAAGCCTTCCGGGCGATGGCTTCGGGATTACTGGCAAAAACCTGATGCCGGTATGACGCGGCTACTTCCGCGAATCGCAGATCGCGGAAGCTCTTGCAGCTATGATCGAAAAAGCGGAATCCCGCTTAGTTCATCCCCGCCCGTGCTTCCGCTTTCATCTTGGCGATGTCGCGCAAGGCCTCGGCGAGCACATCCGGCGTCTGCGCGCCGCTGACGGCATATTGCTGGTCGAAGATGAAGAAGGGAACGCCGTTGACGCCGATCTTCTGGGCGGCGTCGATCTCGCCGATGATGAGATCGCGGTCCGCATCGGAGGCTAGCAGCGTTGATATGACCGAGCGGTCGAGCCCGGCCTTTTCGGCAATATCGAGCAGTACGGCATGATCGCCGACATTGAGGCCCTCTTCGAAATTGGCCTTGAAGAGCGCATCGACCACCTTGTCCTGCTTTTCGCGGCTTTCGGTGACGGACCAGTGGATGAGGCGATGGGCATCGAGCGTGTTCGGGCCGATCTTGATGGCGTCAAAATCGAACTTGATTCCCACTTCGCGGCCGAGCTCGGTTAACATCTTGTGCCCCTCGGCGACACGCTCGGCGCCGCCAAGCTTTTGCTCCAGCGCCTTTTTCTGGTCGACGCCTTCGGGCGGATAGTCGGGATTGAGCCGATAGGGTCGCCAGTTGAGGTCGACGCCTACTTCGTCCTGCACCTCGGCAATGGCGAGCTCCAGGCGGGCCTTGCCGAGATAGCACCATGGGCAGACGACATCCGAGACGATGTCGATCGTGATGCGTTCCATGGTTTTATCCTTTCGGTTTTTCGCGCTGTTCTTCTCCATCTATGCCTTTGTGCCGATGGCTTCAACCGGTTACCGAAAGGGAACCGGCCGAGATTATTGCGCGGAAGCATCCCACCACGCAGGCAGATAGTACCCGTAAAGCGGCAGAACACCGGGATGACTGATGCGGCTGCGCCGCGCTGCCCATTGCTGGTCGATATGGTAGAGCGGCACTAGATAATATCCGGAAATCAGCATCCGATCGAAAGAACGCACGGCGTCGCGGAAATCCTCGGCCGAACGCGCCATCAGAAAATGCGATATCAGCGTATCGACATCGGGGTCTGCGACGCCGACGAAGTTAAGGCTGCCTTCGGTCTTGGCGGCAGCGGAGCTCCAGCGCCCCACTTGCTCGATGCCCGGCGATAGCGACGAAGGGTAGGACTTGATGATCATGTCGTAGTCGTAGTTGATCGTCCGGAGCTGATATTGCGAATCATCGACCGTGCGAATCGTTACTGCAATACCGAGCAATTCCAGAGATCGGCGATAGGGGATCGCCATGCGCTCCTGATCTGCATTTTGGGTCAATATTTCGAAGCTGAGCTGGCGGCCGTTTTTATCGACCATCTTCTCACCGCGGATTGTATAGCCACCCTGCTTGAGCAGGGCTACCGCCTCGCGCAGGATCTTGCGGTCACGCCCGGAACCGTCGCTGACGGGCAGCTTGTAGGTGCCATCGAGCACGTCCGGATCGATGCGATCCTTGATCGGTCCCAGCATGGCGAGCTCGTGCGGATCCGCGGGAATGCCGAACGACGAAAGATCGGAATTTTGCCAATAGCTCTCCGTGCGCTTATAGGCGCCTGAATAGAGATTTCGGTTCAGCCATTCGAAGTCGAAGGCGAGGGTCAGCCCCTTGCGCACATTCTTGTCGGCAAACATCGGCCGCCGCGTATTGAAGACGAAACCCAACATGCCGCTCGGCGTTTTTGGCCTAAAGGTCTCCTTGATGATGGCGCCGGACGTTACCGCAGGAAAATTGTAAGCCTGCTGCCAATGGCCCGGGCTGCCGTCGGGATAAATATCGACATCGCCTTTCTTGAAAGCTTCGAACAGCGTCGTGTCCTGCAGGAAGTAATTGACGGTGATTTCATCATAATTGTCGATGCCGACCTTCGACGGGAGGTTCTTGCCCCAGTAGTCAGAACGGCGCTCGAAGACGATGCGCTGGCCGGGATCGATGCTCTTAATCCTATAGGGGGCGGAGCCGATCGGAATGCGCAGGGAGGTCTGATCGAAACTATCCGTGTCGATCGCATGCTTCGGCAGAATCGGCAGCGACGAGGCGATGATGAGCGGCGTTTCGCGATTGGCTTTATCGTTGAAGCGGATCATCACGCTGTGCTCACCAACCTTCTCCATGCTGGCAATGGTCTCAAGCCACGATGAAAACGGGACGCGGCCTTTGTCGCGAAGAAGCTGGAACGTGAAGATCACATCTTCCGGCGTCACCGGCTGCCCGTCCGACCATTTGGCATCGGGATTGAGGTTGAATTGAATATAGCTTCGGCTGTCGTCCCATTCGACCGTCTGCGCCAGCAGCCCATACAGCGTAAAAGGCTCGTCGCGCGAGCGCACCATCAGCGGTTCATAAACGAGATTACCATATTCCGGGTCCCACATGCCCCGCGCCGTCGTGCGCATGCTCTTCAGAATGAAGGGGTTGAGATTGTCGAAAGTGCCGACGACGCCATAGCTGACGCGGCCGCCCTTTTTGACATCCGGATTGACATAGGGGAAATGCTTGAAGTCCGCCGGCAGCGCCGGATCTCCATGCATGGCGATGCCGTAAAGCGGCTGAGCTGCCGCGGCATTGCACAAGGTTGCTAAGAACAGGAAGGCAGCGATCCGGAGCGCTTGCATGGCATCCTTTCCGGGAAGGGTATGATTCGGCCGAACATTATCATGAGCGTGCCGAATTCAACACGCGACTGCGGAAATCTTAGGACTTGGCAGAAAAGGCCAAAGAAAAGCTGGATATCCGTGCCAGTGCGATGTAACAGGGGTGCCGGGTTTCTCGGGTCATGTATTTGCCTTATTCATTCGACAGGTGGACGACGGTTTGACCCGAATTGCATGGGACGGCGCGCTGTCGTCCCGCAGCGGATTTCAGGAGGCGGTTTCGCTATGATGTTCAAGACTGACAACAAAATGCGGGCAGGTCTTTCTGCTCTGGCTCTCATGATTGGCGCGGCCATGCCGGCTGCCGCTTTCGCGCAGGATGCGTCCAACGCAGCTCCGGCCGATGGCGGTGGTGATCCCAACCAGCCGCGTCTGGGCTGGTACAAGACCTGCACCAAACAGGACGATGCCGACATCTGCATCGTGCAGAACCTGATCATGGCAAACAACGGCCAGCTCGTTACGGCTGTTGGCCTCATCTCCGTCGACGGCAAGGTAAACCGCAAGATCCTGCAGATCTCCGTTCCGACGGCCCGCCTCATTCCGCCGGGCATCACCATGCAGGTCGATGGCGGCAAGGGTCAGAAGCTCGATTACGCCGTCTGCCTTCCAGACAAGTGCACCGCGGAAGTCCCCGTGACGGACGCGATGATTGCTTCGCTGAAGAAGGGCACCGACGTCACCTTCACGTCTGTGAACTTCCGTCGCGCTCCGAACCCGATCAAGATCTCGCTGACCGGCTTCGGCGCCGCTTTTGATGGCCCGGCTATCTCCGACAGCAAGCTCGCCGAAAGCCAGAAGAGCCTGCAGGACAGCATGCAGAAGAAGGCTGAGGAAGCACGCAAGAAGCTGGAAGACGCCCAGAAGGCTGCCAAAGCGCAGTAAGCTTGCGGAATTTCATTATCCTATAAAAAAAGCCCGGAGCGATCCGGGCTTTTTCTTTGCGCTGGGGAGGGCAAGCGATGCTCGGAAGCCAAATAAAAAGGGAAGGCGTTGGGAGCGCCTTCCCTTTGGAATAGGATAGGTTTTACCCACGCTTAATGGGCGAAGCTCATCTTGGGCTTGAGCTGCCCGGTCGGGGCCTGGTCGAAGATCTGAGCGACTTGCGGATTGCGCAAGGGAAGCCCGCTCTCATCGTTGATGAGGTTCTGCTCCGATACATATGCGACATATTCCGTCTCGTCGTTTTCGGCGAGAAGGTGGTAGAAGGGCTGGTCCTTATCGGGACGCACTTCCGCGGGAATGGAATTCCACCATTCCTCTGTATTTGCGAATTCCGGATCGACATCGAAGATGACACCGCGGAAGGGGAACATCCGGTGTCGAACCACGTCGCCAATATTGAATTTTGCGTTTCGTTGTTTCATGGCACGACTTCCTTTCAAGCAATCATGTGGTGACTTTCACCACTGATATCAAGGATTTTGCCCCCATTCCTTCATTGAACTGTCACACTCGGCTCGGTTCTGCTCCGAGCAGCAGCTCAATGTGAAGACGATATTTGGAGGGACGCCTGCCACCGGCTTCCTCATAATGAAGAAAGCCCCGGCAAGGCCGGGGCTTTCACAACTTATATCAGACCGAATAGTACATGTCGTATTCGACCGGATGCGGGGTCATTTCGAAGCGCATGACTTCCTGCATCTTCAGTTCGATGAAGGCATCAATCTGATCATCGTCGAAAACGCCACCGGCGGTCAGGAACTTGCGGTCCTTGTCCAGGCTTTCCAGAGCTTCGCGCAGCGAGCCGCAGACCGTCGGGATCTTCTTCAGTTCCTTCGGCGGCAGGTCGTAGAGATCCTTGTCCATGGCCTTGCCGGGATGGATCTTGTTCTTGATGCCGTCGAGGCCGGCCATCAGCATGGCGGCGAAACCGAGATAGGGGTTGGCCGTCGGGTCAGGGAAGCGGACTTCGACGCGCTTTGCCTTCGGGTTTGAGCCGAACGGGATACGGCAGGAAGCCGAACGGTTGCGAGCCGAATAGGCGAGCAGAACCGGAGCTTCGTAACCCGGAACGAGGCGCTTGTAGGAGTTCGTCGACGGGTTGGTGAAGGCGTTTATCGCCTTGGCATGCTTGATGATGCCGCCGATGTAATAGAGGCATGTCTCGGAAAGACCTGCGTATTCGTCGCCTGCGAACGTCGGCTTGCCACCCTTCCAGACCGACTGGTGAACGTGCATGCCCGAGCCGTTGTCTCCGAAGATCGGCTTCGGCATGAAGGTTGCCGTCTTACCATAAGCATTGGCGACCTGGTGGACGACATACTTGTAAATCTGCATACCGTCGGCGCTGCGTACCAGCGTATCGAACTTGATGCCGAGTTCGTGCTGGGCGGCTGCGACTTCATGGTGGTGCTTTTCGACGGTAACGCCCATTTCGGTCAGAACCGTCAGCATCTCCGAACGCATGTCCTGGCAGCTGTCGATCGGCGGAACCGGGAAGTAACCGCCCTTGACGCGCGGACGGTGGCCGAGGTTGCCGGTTTCATAGTCGGTGTCGTCGTTGGACGGCAGTTCGCTGGAATCGAGCTTGAAACCGGTATTGTAGGGATCAGCCTTGTACTTGACGTCATCGAAGACGAAGAACTCGGCTTCCGGGCCGAAGTAGGCGGTGTCGCCGATACCCGAAGCCTTGAGATAGGCTTCGGCTTTCTTGGCAGTGCCGCGCGGATCGCGGTTATAGGATTCGCCGGAGATCGGGTCTAGGATGTCGCAGAGAATGACCATCGTCGACTGCGCGAAGAATGGATCCATGTGGACCGTATCCGGATCCGGCATCAGCACCATGTCGGATTCGTTGATGGCCTTCCAGCCCGCAATCGAGGAGCCGTCGAACATGACGCCATCGGCGAACATATCTTCGTCGACACAGACCACATCCATGGTGAGATGCTGCAGCTTGCCCTTCGGATCGGTGAAGCGCAGGTCGACGAACTTGACGTCGTTGTCCTTGATTTGCTTCAAAATTTCGCTTGCAGTCGTCATGAAATTACTTCCCTTGACATAGATGACGATTGAACGAGCCGCGGCCCGAAGGGCCGGGCGGATTAGATGGCGTCGATGCCCGTTTCGCCGGTACGAATTCGGATGACTTCTTCCACGTTGGAAACGAAAATCTTTCCGTCGCCGATACGCCCTGTTTGTGCGGCCTTGCGGATGGCCTCGATCACCGCCTCCGCATTTTCGTCCGCCAACACAACTTCGACCTTCACCTTCGGCAGGAAGTCGACGACGTATTCGGCGCCACGGTAAAGCTCCGTGTGGCCCTTCTGACGACCGAAGCCCTTCGCTTCCGTGACGGTGATGCCCTGCAGGCCGACTTCCTGAAGGGCTTCCTTCACTTCGTCGAGCTTAAAGGGCTTAATGATCGCTTCGATCTTTTTCATGAGAAAATGTCTCTCCGCTTCTCCTGTTACAGCAGGCCTATTTCCCGCTCGGCCAACGTAATGCACGTATCATGCCAATTGAAAACAAGCTGCCGTAAAAATTCCCGGCGATTTCGCACCGAGACGATGAATTGATGAGGATTTTTCGGGAAAATGGAAGCGATTTCGCGTCGAAATGCGTTGGATAAGCAAAATTTCGCAAAAAAGTGCTGTGCGCGTCATGTTTGTGCTCCAGCAAGGTCTTGAATGTTATCGGTTAATTGTTGTGCAAATGCATATTTATAAACCAAAATGGCCGCCGCAATAGCGGTTGTTTTTGAGGCAGATTTCGCATCTATAATATCCGCCATGATGTTCCCGCTCGCCGATCTGCTTCTCACCCCTGACGCCATGTCTCGCGTCGACCGCGCTGCGGCCGCATCCGGCATCGGCTCCTATGGCCTTATGGAGAAGGCAGGGCAGGCGGTTGCTGCCGCTGCACTTCGGCACTTTCCCGAAGCGCTGCGTTATGTCGTCCTTTGCGGGCCTGGCAATAATGGCGGGGACGGCTATGTGGCGGCGCGGGCGCTGCGACAGGCCGGAGCCGACGTGCAGCTCTTTCATCTGGGCGATCCACAGCGGCTCAAGGGGGACGCCGCCCGCGCTTTCGCCGAGTGTCCAATCGATGGCGCTGCGTTCAGTGGTTATGCCCCGATGACCGGAGATGTGGTGATCGATGCTATCTTTGGCGCAGGACTCTCCCGTCCCGTGCCGGATGATGTGGTGGCCATTATTGGGCGTGTCAATGAGGCTGGCATTCCGGTGATTGCCGTTGACCTGCCCTCGGGCCTCGATGGCCGCAGCGGCCACATTCTCGGCGCTGCCTTTCGCGCTGTGCGAACAGTGACCTTCATGACGCGCAAGCCGGGACATCTTCTCCTTCCCGGTCGTGACCTTTGCGGCGAGCTTGAGGTTTTCGACATCGGCATTCCCGACCGTATCGTCCGCACCAATGCCGATCGCTTGCTCGCCGAAAACAAGCCGGCACAGTGGCAGGCGGCCATACCTTCGGCAGGCGTCGAGACGCACAAATACAAGCGAGGTCATCTCGTCGTCTTCTCGGGCGGGCCGAACGCGACAGGTGCCGCGCGCATGTCGGCAATGGGGGGCCTGAGGGCTGGGGCAGGGCTCGTCACTATTGCATCGCCCTCGGAGGCTCTGGGGGTTAACGCCAGTTTGTTGACCTCAATCATGCTGCATGCAGTCGACGACGAAGCCGCT
Organism: Rhizobium sp. BK098; assembly: GCF_014193155.1. Classification (NCBI taxonomy): domain Bacteria; kingdom Pseudomonadati; phylum Pseudomonadota; class Alphaproteobacteria; order Hyphomicrobiales; family Rhizobiaceae; genus Rhizobium; species Rhizobium sp. BK098. The sequence continues at coordinate 169,702 of NZ_JACHYY010000010.1, forward strand.
TTACGGAAATGGCTTACAGATCAGCGTCTTTCGACCTTCATTCTGGGGCCGGGCTTCGGCGCCGGTGAGAAGGCGCGGCAATTCTGCCTCGCGCTCGCGGATCGCCATCTGGTGCTGGATGCGGACGGCATCACCTCATTTCGCGACGAGCCGCAAAGGCTGTTCGATGCCTTTGCCGAAGGACCGACACGCTTGGTGCTGACGCCGCATGAGGGGGAATTCGCGAGACTTTTTCCGGATATCGCTGCGGATGAAAGCTTGAGCAAGATCGACAAGACGAGAGCGGCGGCTACCAGAGCCCATGCCGCGATCATCTACAAGGGTGCCGATAGCGTGATCGCCGCTCCGGACGGCAGGGTACTGATCAATGCCAACGCGCCACCCTGGCTGGCGACCGCCGGTTCGGGCGATGTGCTTGCCGGCATTGTCGGCGGCCTGATGGCGCAGGGGGCGCCGGCCTTCGAGGCGGCGGCCGCCGGCGTCTGGCTGCATGGTCTTGCCGGTCAACGTGCCGGCAACGGGCTCACTGCCGAAGACCTGGTCGCAGCCGTTAAACCGCTATAGCGCTATTTCGCCACTTCCTGCTGCAAGGCGATCGCACCGGGCGGCGCATTTACCTTGCCCTCATGGATCATGAAGGCGAAGACATCGCGCGGTTCCGCCTTGACCTTACGCTTTGCATCGATCAGCGGCAGATCGTCCGGTACCTTGCCGGCGGCCCAGGTTTTCAAGCGGTCCGCCCAGGCTTTCAGATCCTTCGGCGGATAGCAGGTCTTGATATCATCCGATCCCTTCTGCAGGCGGGCATAGACGAAGTCGGCCGTGACATCCGCAATCATCGGATACTCGAAATGCTCGGCGCAAACGGGCGCGACATTATATTTTTCGAGCAGCGCGACGAACTCCGGCACCTTGAAGGAATCGTGTCGGACTTCGACGACGTGTCTCAGCGCAAGACCATCCTGCTTGGCCGGCAGCAGCTTCAGGAAAGCCTCGAAATCATCCGGATCGAATTTCTTCGTCGGCGCGAACTGCCACAGCAGCGGGCCGAGGTGATCGCCGAGCTCGCTGATGCCGGATTCCAGAAACTTCTGCATTGACTCGCCCGCCTCGGCAAGGACGCGGCGGTTGGTGACGAAACGCGTCGCCTTCAGGGAGAAAATAAAGCCGTCGGGGACATCGGCGGCCCATTTGGCAAACACTTCAGGCTTCTGCGTGCTGTAATAGGTGCCGTTGACCTCGATCACTTTCAGCTGGCGGCTGGCATAATTCAGCTCGTCCTTCTGCTTCAGCGTGTCGGGATAGAAGGTCCCGCGCCAGGGCTCGAAGGTCCATCCGCCGATACCTGTGCGGATTTCGCCCGCTTTGGTCATTCTCTCCTCCTTGGACGTCAGTCCGGGTGAACCTTACTCCGCCGCGGCAACCTTCTTCACCGGCCGCCGCTCCAGCAGTTCTTTCAGGAATTGCCCCGTATAGGAGCGCTTCTCCTTCACGATCGCCTCCGGCGTGCCGACAGCCACGATCTCGCCGCCGCCATCACCCCCTTCAGGACCGAAATCGAGGATCCAGTCGGCGGTCTTGATGACTTCGAGATTGTGCTCGATGACCACGACGGAATTGCCCTGATTGACCAGTTCGTGCAGCATTTCCAGAAGCTTGGCGACATCGTGGAAGTGTAATCCAGTTGTGGGTTCGTCGAGAATGTAGAGCGTGCGGCCCGTCGATCGCTTCGACAATTCCTTGGCTAGCTTGACGCGCTGCGCCTCGCCACCCGAAAGCGTATTGGCCTGCTGTCCCACCTTGATATAGCCGAGACCGACATCCTTCAGGCTCTGCAGCTTGTCGCGCACGGCTGGGACGGCCGCAAAGAAATCGACGCCTTCCTCGACCGTCATGTCGAGCACGTCGGCGATCGACTTGGTCTTGAAGGTGACGTCGAGGGTTTCGCGGTTGTAGCGCTTGCCGTGGCAGACGTCGCAGGTGACGTAGACGTCGGGCAGGAAGTGCATCTCGATCTTGATGACGCCGTCGCCCTGGCACGCCTCGCAGCGGCCGCCCTTGACGTTGAAGGAGAAGCGGCCCGGCTGATAGCCGCGCGCCTTGGCTTCCGGCAGTCCGGCAAACCAGTCGCGGATCGGCGTGAAGGCGCCGGTATAGGTCGCTGGGTTCGAGCGCGGCGTGCGGCCGATCGGTGACTGGTCGATGTCGATCACCTTGTCGATATGCTCGAAACCGTCGATGCGGTCATGATCGGCGGGGATTTCACGAGCGCCCATGACACGCCGCGCCGCCGACTTGTAAAGCGTCTCGATCAGGAAAGTAGACTTGCCGCCGCCGGACACGCCAGTCACTGCAGTGAAGACACCGAGCGGGATAGACGCCGTGACATTCTTGAGATTGTTGCCCCTTGCGCCGACGACCTTGATCTCCTTACCCTTCTTGGGCTTGCGTCGCTCGTCTGGAACCGGCACGCCGAGCTCGCCGGAAAGATATTTACCGGTCAGTGACTTGGGGTTCGCCATGATCTCCTGCGGCGTGCCATGCGCCACCACCTGCCCGCCATGCACGCCGGCCGCGGGGCCGATATCGACGACATCGTCGGCTGTGAGGATGGCGTCCTCGTCATGCTCGACGACGATGACGGTATTGCCGATATCCCGCAGATGCTTCAGTGTCTCCAGAAGGCGTGCATTGTCGCGCTGATGCAGGCCGATCGACGGCTCATCGAGGACATAGAGAACGCCGGTCAGGCCCGACCCGATCTGCGACGCGAGCCGGATGCGCTGGCTTTCGCCGCCGGACAGCGTGCCGGAGTTACGCGACAGGCTCAGATATTCGAGGCCGACATCGTTGAGGAAGCGGAGGCGATCGCGGATTTCCTTGAGAATGCGCACCGCGATTTCGTTCTGCTTGTCGGTGAACGTGCCCGGCAGCGCATCGAACCAGTCGCGAGCAACGCGAATGGACATCTCCGCCACCTGGCTGATGTGCAGCTTGTCGATCTTGACCGCCAGAGCCTCCGGTTTCAGGCGATAGCCGTTGCAGGCCGGGCAGGGGGCGGCCGACATAAAGCGTTCGATCTCCTCGCGTGCCCAGGCGGAATCCGTTTCCTTCCACCGGCGCTCGAGGTTCGGCACGATGCCTTCGAAATTCTTATGCGTGGTGTAGGAACGCGCCCCATCGGCATAGTGGAATTCGATCTTGTCTTCCGTGCCGTTCAGGATCACATCCTTGGCCTTGTCGGACAGCTCGTTCCAGCGATTGCCGAGCTTGAAGCCATAGTGCTTGCCGAGCGCTTCCAGCGTCTGGTTGTAATAAGGCGAGGTCGACTTGGCCCAGGGAGCGATCGCGCCATCGCGCAACGTACGTTCCGGCTCCGGCACGATCAGTTCCGGATCGATCTTCTGCTGCGAGCCCAGGCCGTCGCAGGACGGGCAGGCGCCGAAGGGATTGTTGAAGGAGAACAGGCGCGGCTCGATTTCCGGAATGGTGAAGCCGGAAACCGGACAAGCGAACTTCTCCGAGAAGAGCACACGCTCATGTGTCTCGTTCAGCGACTTGTTGGCGGAACCGCCGGCAGCGGTTTCTTCAGGCGGCAACGGCTTGTCTGCGAATTCCGCGACCGCAAGCCCATCGGCAAGACGCAGTGATGTCTCGAAGCTGTCGGCAAGGCGCGCCGCCATGTCTGGACGCACGACGATACGGTCGACGACCACGTCAATGTCGTGCTTGTATTTCTTGTCGAGCGCCGGCACATCGGCGATCTCGTAGAACTGGCCATCGACCTTGACGCGCTGGAAGCCCTTTTTCATGAGCTCTGCCAGTTCCTTCTTGTATTCGCCCTTACGCCCGCGCACGAGCGGCGCGAGAATATAAAGCCGCGTGCCTTCCTCATAGGCGAGCACGCGGTCGACCATCTGGCTGACGGTCTGGCTCTCGATCGGCAGGCCCGTGACTGGCGAATAGGGAACGCCGACGCGGGCAAACAGCAGACGCATATAGTCGTAGATTTCCGTAACCGTGCCGACCGTCGAGCGCGGATTGCGCGAGGTCGTCTTCTGCTCGATCGAAATCGCTGGCGAGAGGCCGTCGATCTGGTCGACATCAGGCTTCTGCATCATTTCGAGGAACTGCCGCGCATAGGCTGAAAGGCTTTCGACATAGCGGCGCTGGCCCTCGGCATAGATGGTGTCGAAGGCGAGCGACGACTTGCCGGAGCCGGAAAGGCCGGTCATGACGATCAGCTTGTTGCGTGGCAGATCAAGATCGATGCCCTTGAGATTGTGCTCGCGCGCACCACGTATCGAAATAGTCTTCAGTTCGCTCATCGTCGTATGCAGGTCCTTTGGAGTCTGCCTTTATTTAGTGATGTCAGCCCGCGAGTCGAGGCTGAAATGAAGGGATGGAGCCGGGTTTTCGATTCCGTTGACATCATCATAGGGATAAATTAGAACAAATAAAGAACAAAATTATCGCGGCGATTTCTTTGTGGATGAACGGAACTGAGAAGGCCGCATAAATAGCACCTGACGCCCGCTATGGGTTAAGGTGCTCCCCATAGAATTTCAAAGCCGTCGATGGGCGGCAAGCAGGGTGGTATCATGGCCGGTAGTGTGAACAAGGTAATTCTGGTTGGAAATCTCGGGGCGGACCCGGAAATCCGCCGCACGCAGGACGGCCGCCCGATCGCCAACCTCAATATTGCCACGTCGGAGACCTGGCGCGACCGCAATTCCGGCGAGCGCAAGGAAAAGACCGAATGGCACCGCGTCGTCATCTTCAATGAAGGCCTCTGCAAGGTGGCTGAGCAATATCTGAAGAAGGGTGCCAAGGTTTACATCGAGGGCGCGCTGCAAACGCGCAAATGGCAGGATCAGAACGGTCAGGACCGCTACTCGACCGAAGTCGTGCTGCAGGGCTTCAATTCGACCCTGACCATGCTCGATGGCCGCGGCGAGGGCGGCGGTTCCATCGAAGGTGGAAGTCGTGGTGGCCGCGGCGGCGGTGATTTTGGCGGCGACTACGGTGGCGACGACTACGGCCAGTCCTCATCGCAAGGCTCCTCCCGTGGCGGTGGCAACCGTGGTGGCAGCAGCCAGGGCGGCGGCAACTTCTCGCGCGATCTGGATGATGACATCCCGTTCTGAGATCGGCGTGCCCGACTGACTTTGGAACCCGTCTTTTGGCGGGTTTTTATCAGCTTCGATTTGTCTTCGCTATTCTTCTAGGGCGGCTGGATTATCAATTGATTTATCCTTCGTAGCCCCTTTAATTTCTCTCAGTATAGCTTCACACGCATCGATAGTTTGAGTGAGATTTTTCTCGGTGAGAATATGTGTTCGGGTAACCTCATCGCGCAGATAGATGAACAGGATTTTCTTGTTGAGGTCATCCTCGGTGACAATGCTCATTGAAGCATATTCGCTGTCCTTATAGTCGCGCAGATACACCGTCTTGAGAAACGTATAGCCATACCTTTTGAAGACTGATCTTATTACGCTTTTTAACATCGAGAGCTCCGAGCGCTTTCAGTTACCGAGTATCCCGGCTCATCGAACAAACCGTCTGACCGACGTGCTTTTCACGAAAGCGTGAGCGCCGCTTTTGCTCCATCCACGACAAACTGCGCGGCAAGCGCCGCAAGAATAACCCCGAGCAGCCGGGTGAGAATGGCGCGGCCGGTAGCGCCGAGCATTCGGTCGAGCCTGTCTGAAATGGCAAGGGCTGCAAAGACCAGGGCGAGATTGACGGCGATGACGCCGATCAGCTGCGCCCGGTCAAGCGTCGTTTGCAGCGAGCCGGCCAACAGAATGGTGGCGGAGATGGCGCCAGGACCGGCGATCAGGGGCAGGGCGAGGGGGAAGACCGCAATATTGCGGATATGATCCTTGGTGATCGCGACTTCGGTCGTCTTTTCCTTCCTGTCCTGCCGCCGCTCGAACACCATCTCGAAGGCGATCCAGAACAGCAGCAAGCCGCCGGCAATGCGGAAGGCGCCGATGGAGATACCAAGCACACCAAGCACGCTGGCGCCGAACAGGGCGAAGGCCGCCAGGATGAAGAAGGCGATCAGCGAGCCGCGCAGCGCCACTTGCTTGCGCTCCGAACGATTCATGCCAGCCGTAAGTCCGATGAAAAGCGGCGCGAGCCCCGGCGGATCGACAGTGACAAGCAGAGTCGTGAAGGCATTGATCAGCGTATCCGCGCTCGCCATATAGTCCCCGAAGCTTGTTCTGTCGCTGTTAGCGAGCATTGTTATGCGAGGAACGGGCTTTCGCAAAGGGTCATGCGCTGGTGTTGATCAGTTTCGCCATGGAAATGTTCGATTCCATGGCTTAAAGGGGCAAAACCTGTTCAAAAACACCGGCCAAAATTGGCGCTCGCCAGGCCTTTCGGCTATAAATTTCGCAGTGATTCTAAAAGAGATCGTGATCTGTTTTGACTGAGCAAACACCACCCGGCGGCGGGAAGCTCCCGCCAGGCATCGAGCCGATTTCCATCATCGAGGAAATGCAGCGGTCGTATCTCGATTACGCCATGAGCGTTATCGTCAGCCGTGCGCTTCCTGACGTTCGCGATGGTTTGAAGCCCGTTCATCGGCGCATCCTCTACGCGGCGCATCAGAGCGGCTATCACTGGAACCGCAAATATGTGAAGTCGGCCCGTCCCGTCGCCGACGTCATGGGTAGCTATCACCCGCACGGCGACGCTTCGATCTATGACGCCTTGGTCCGCATGGCGCAGGATTGGTCGATGCGTGTGCCGCTTATCGACGGGCAGGGCAATTTCGGCTCGATCGACGGCGATCCGCCGGCGGCGATGCGCTACACGGAATCCCGCCTGACGAAGGTCGCCCACGAGCTTCTCGAGGATATCGACAAGGAAACGGTCGATTTCCAGGAAAACTACGACGCGACGACGGAAGAACCGAAGGTTCTGCCGGCGCGCTTCCCGAACCTGCTCGTCAACGGCTCCGGCGGCATCGCGGTCGGTATGGCGACGAACATTCCGCCGCACAATCTCTCCGAAGTCATCAACGGCTGTATCGCGCTGATCGACAATCCGGCGATCGAGCTGCCTGAGATGATGGAGATCATCCCCGGTCCGGATTTCCCGACCGGCGCGAAAATTCTCGGCCGCGCCGGCATCCGCTCCGCCTATGAGACGGGGCGCGGCTCCGTCGTCATGCGCGGTGTCGCGACCATCGAGCCGATGCGTGGCGATCGCGAGCAGATCATCATCACCGAGGTTCCCTATCAGGTGAACAAGGCGTCGATGATCGAAAAGATGGCCGAACTCGTGCGCGAGAAGCGCATCGAGGGCATCTCGGACCTGCGTGATGAGTCCGACCGCCAGGGCTATCGCGTCGTCGTCGAGCTGAAGCGCGATGCCAATGCCGACGTCATCCTGAACCAGCTTTATCGCTATACGCCGCTGCAGACCTCTTTCGGCTGCAACATGGTGGCGCTGAACGGCGGCAAACCCGAGCTGATGAACCTGATGGACATGCTGCGCGCTTTCGTGGCGTTCCGCGAGGAAGTCATCAGCCGCCGCACCAAATATCTGCTGCGCAAGGCCCGTGATCGCGCTCACGTCTTGGTCGGTCTGGCGATTGCCGTCGCCAATATCGACGAAGTCATCCGTGTTATCCGCCAGGCGCCGGATCCGCAATCGGCCCGCGAAGAGCTGATGACGCGCCGCTGGAATGCGGCTGACGTTGAGTCGCTTATCCGGCTAATTGACGATCCCCGCCATCGCATCAACGAAGACGGAACCTATAATCTTTCGGAGGAGCAGGCTCGCGCCATTCTCGAACTGCGTCTGGCACGTCTAACCGCTCTCGGCCGTGACGAAATCGATGAAGAACTCAATCAGATCGGCGCTGAGATCAAGGACTATCTTGATATTCTCTCGTCGCGTGCCCGCATCCAAACCATCGTAAAAGATGAGCTTGCTGCCGTTCGCGACGAATTTGGGACGCCGCGCCGCACCGAGATCGTTGATGGCGGTCTTGAGATGGACGACGAGGATCTGATCGCCCGCGAGGACATGGTCGTCACCGTTTCCCATCTCGGCTACATCAAGCGCGTGCCGCTGACCACCTATCGTGCGCAGCGCCGCGGCGGCAAGGGCCGCTCCGGGATGACCACTCGTGACGAAGATTTCGTTACCCGGCTATTCGTTCTCAATACGCATACGCCAGTCCTGTTCTTCTCGTCTCGCGGTATCGTCTACAAGGAAAAGGTCTGGCGTCTGCCGATCGGCACGCCGACATCGCGCGGCAAGGCGCTGATCAACATGCTGCCGCTGGAGCCCGGCGAACGCATCACCACGATTATGCCGTTGCCGGAAGACGAGAGCACCTGGGACAATCTCGACGTCATGTTCACGACGACGCGCGGAACCGTGCGCCGCAACAAGCTGTCGGATTTCGTTCAGGTGAACCGCAACGGCAAAATCGCCATGAAGCTCGAGGAGGAGGGTGACGAAATCCTCTCCGTGGAGACCTGCACCGAACATGACGACGTGCTGATGACGACGGCGCTCGGCCAGTGCATCCGCTTCTCCGTATCGGATGTGCGTGTCTTTGCCGGCCGCAATTCGATCGGCGTTCGCGGTATCACGCTTGCACCAGGCGATCGCATCATTTCGATGACGATCGTCCGGCATGTGGATGCCGAGCCGTGGGAGCGCGCAGCCTATCTCAAGCGCTCCGTCAGTGAGCGCCGCTCCGCGACGGGTGACGATGAGGAGATTGCACTGGTCGGCGAAGAAGTCACCGAAGAGGGACAGCTCGGCGACGAGCGCTACGAAGAACTCAAGGCGCTCGAGCAGTTCATCCTGACGATTTCGGAAAAGGGCTTCGGCAAGCGGTCGTCTTCTTACGATTTCCGCATCTCCGGTCGCGGCGGCAAGGGTATCCGCGCCACCGACACGTCGAAGACGGGCGAGATCGGCGAACTCGTCGCCGCCTTCCCGGTCGAAGATGGCGATCAGATCATGCTCGTCTCGGATGGCGGTCAGCTGATCCGTGTGCCGGTCGGCGGCATCCGCGTCGCCAGCCGCGCCACCAAGGGCGTCACCATCTTCTCTACTGCAAAGGACGAGAAAGTCGTATCCGTCGAGCGTATCAGCGAGCCGGAAGGCGACGAGGATGATGCTTCGGCAGCCGAGGACGATGCTGCTGCCGGAGATGCCGGCAGCGAGGGTGGCAGCGAAGAATAGTCTTCGCTGTGGCCGCTTGGAGAGCAGTGGGGCCGGGCTGGCCCATCTTGGACGCTGAAGGTTTTCGATCGCGTGAGCTTGGCAACAGGCTCACGCAATTGTCATTTGGAGCATAGCGCACCGAATCTGGTGGCCGTTCCTAACCCTTTATTCCGCTTGTCCGTTGCCCTGCGAAAAAGGCGGAAGAACCTCCAGGCTTTCCCGCTCGAGCTGTGCGAAAACCTCGTCATAACCAAAACGGAAATGCCAGCCGAGAACCGTGCCCGCAGATTTAGATGCATAAATGCGATCGATTCTGTCCGGCAGCGACCAGTTTCGCTGTGCAAATTTCGCGGCAAGGCCGGGCGCGCGCAGCTGGATGACGGAGGCGGCATCGGCCGCGAGCGCTTCGCAGTCTTGTGGTTTAAATAGCGTGCCGGCGGAAACGATATGTCGTTGAAAATCTTTGCCGCTGTTCGTCAGCGCCGCGACATGGGCATCCGCAACATCGCGGATATCGACGCCGCGATGCAGGCGATGAACAGCCATCACATTGGTCGGCTCCGGAAAGCTTCGAGACATGCGTAAAACGCGGACCTGCAAACCCGGGCCAGTCATGCCTTTAAGGATCTGCTCGGCTTCCAGTTTCGTGCGGTGATAGATGCTTTTCGGTTGCGGTGCGGTGTCTTCATCGACCCATGTGCAATGACCGGGAACGACCGCTCGACCATAAAGTGCGGTCGTACTGGTAAACACCAGTCGTCTCACGCCGGCAGCCAGCGCCGCTTCCGCCAGCTGCCGTGTTCCATCCACATTGATGCGCCGAAATTCATCCTCGGAAACCGTGCCGACATGAGGGGCGTGCAAGGCCGCGCAATGGATGACTGCATCCGCATCCGTCAGCGCCCGGCGCAGCAACGCCGCATCGGTAAAATCTCCAAGGAGATGCGTCGTTGAAAACGGTGAACGATCGATGCCTATCACCATATGGCTTGGCGCCAGGGCATTAAAGATCGCCCGGCCAAGTCGCCCGGAGCTGCCTATCAGGACAATGCGCATCTTGATCCCTCGATGAACCGCGATCACCATAGCATGATTGAAGCAACCGGCGCGCTTCCTCTTACAAAATCATGCTTTTGCGTCTTGGCAGTGGGGCCTAAGGGAAGCGCCGGGACCATAAGGGAAAAAAACCGGACGCTGGCGGGGAAAGCGTCCGGTTCAGGTTCCATGCGAGCTATGTGGCGGGGGAGGTGCTCGGTACGCGGAGATCAGAGCGTCTTGTGACGCTTATGCAGCCTCTTGCTCTCTTCGCTTTCGCGATGAAGCGCCGAAATGGTGGATGCGACTGACACGACAAACATGATGCTGATGAAAAGTGTAAGCAGCGTCAAAATTGTGAACATGATCGCTCCCTCCTTTGGTGGGACTAGCGTTCAGATCCCTTAGTACTGGCTCGAGGCAACGAAGGGACGAGCCGAAGCAAAGGGACCGTAGATCTTCGACTGGTCGGGTTTCTGATCGTAAAGCGCAACGGTTGCTGCAAGCATTCCCGAAATCATGGCCATCCAAACAACGTTAATAAGGGTGATCTTGTCGGGCATACTCTTCTTCCTTCTTGCCGCAATGTGCAATCTGAGTTTCGGACTGTTAACGCGGCGTTTTCCAAATGGTTCCGCCGATATTGAGAGCTATCTAGCAATGTGTGCCTGAAGCGACCTTGAATGCCTTGTTCATCTGGCGTTCAGATTCGCGATGCGTCTTGCGCATGGCAGTGGCGATTTCTTGGGCAAAATTGATATCTTTGCTGTTTTCCGAGGCGGAATCCCATTCGATCTCATAATGGTCGGAGAAAAGATGAACGAGGTATTCGACGAAAAATGAACCGATGATGGCGCCTGCGATGATGAAGACGAGCATGGCATGATGTCCCTGAAACCGAGATCGGCGAGCCGTTGAACCAGGCCCGTTTCGATGTTGATGCCAGTAAAGCATTGTCGAGCTGAAACAGGCTTGAACGGCGTGTTCATCTGCAGTTCAGAGGCTGCCGCCGGGTTGCAAATCACTTGCGATACGGCCTCATCCATGACAAAAGGCGTCGAAACAACGAGCCGGCTTGATAATGACGACAGCCTTCTATCCAGGGTCCTTCGACCCGATGACCAACGGACATTTGGATGTCCTCGTGCAGGCGTTGAATGTCGCCGCCAAGGTGATCGTCGCGATCGGCATTCATCCGGGCAAGAAGCCGCTTTTCTCTTTCGAGGAGCGGGCGGAGCTGATCCGCAGATCGCTCGGTGAGGCTCTGCCGCAGAAGGCGGGCGATATTTCCGTCGTCGCTTTCGACAATCTGGTTGTCGATGCCGCTCGCGCCCACGGCGCGACCTTGCTTGTACGCGGCCTGCGCGATGGCACCGATCTTGATTATGAAATGCAGATGGCCGGCATGAACAGGCAGATGGCGCCGGATATTCAGACGCTGTTTCTGCCTGCCGGCACGGCCTCGCGGCCTATAACCGCCACATTGGTGCGGCAGATCGCATCCATGGGCGGCGATGTCAGCGCCTTCGTGCCGTCGGCGGTTCTGGAAGCGCTGAACGGCAAACTCAAAAATAAGGCCAGCGGCAACAGCTGAGCCGAAATCCAATCCCGAACGGAGCATCCATGAAACTCTTTCATATTGCATTGGCAGGATTCCTGAGCCTTGCCGCCTTCGCAGGCAGTGCGTTCTCGGCCGCAGCTGCAGATCTTTTGACCATCCAGCTCAAGGACGGCCCGGTGGTTATCCAGCTGATGCCGGAAGTTGCTCCGAAGCACGTCGCGCAGATCGAAGCGCTGGCGAAGAAGGGCGCTTACGACAACGTCGTGTTCCATCGCGTTATCGATGGCTTCATGGCTCAGACGGGCGACGTTCAGTATGGTAACGCCTCCAAGGGTTTTGATCCGAACAAGGCCGGCACCGGCGGTTCCGATCTGCCGAACCTTCCGGCCGAATTCTCCAAGGTTCCGTTCACGCGCGGCATTGTCGGTATGGCGCGCGCCCAGGACCCGAATTCCGCCAACTCGCAGTTCTTCATCATGTTCGCCGACGGCGCTTTCCTGAACGGCCAGTACACGGTCGTCGGCAAGGTCATCTCGGGCATGGAGCTCGTCGACAAGATCAAGCGTGGCGAAGGCCAGAACGGCGAAGTGAGCAACCCTGACAAGATGGTCAAGGTCACCGTCACCAAGAAATAACTCCAAAGCAAACAGAGAGAACAAGGAAACGAACATGGCTGAGATCAAGGATCCAGAAAACACCCTCATCCTGGAAACCACCAAGGGCCAGGTTGTCATTCAGCTTCTGCCGCAGGTCGCTCCGGAACATGTTGCCCGCATCAAGGAGCTTGCCCGTGAAAAGGCTTATGACAACGTTGTTTTCCATCGCGTCATCGACGGATTCATGGCTCAGACCGGTGATGTCGAGCATGGCAAGGTTGGCGGCAACACCGCCCGCGCCGGCACCGGCGGCTCGTCCAAGCCTGACCTGAAGGCTGAATTCTCCGCAACTCCGCACGTTCGTGGTACGTGCTCGATGGCTCGTTCGCAAAATCCGAACTCGGCCAATTCGCAGTTCTTCATCTGCTTCACAGATGCACCTTGGCTGAACAAGCAGTACTCCGTTTGGGGTCAGGTCATCTCCGGCATGGAGTTTGTTGACCAGATCAAACGCGGCGAGCCGGTAAAGGATCCGGATTCGATCGTCTCCGCGCGGGTTGCCGCCGACGTCTGATCGTGATTATTCCTGAAACCCGCCTCTTGCGCCTTGGGCGTGAGGGGCGGGTTTCGCTTTGCCTGGATGAACTGCCTGGACCAATTGAATGCGTGTTGACCTTTTCGATTTCGACCTGCCGGAGGAGCGTATCGCGCTCAGGCCTGCCGAGCCGCGCGACAGCGCGCGTCTGCTTGTTGTCGATCCGAACAATGGCTCGCATGCGCTGAGCGACTATCAGATACGGGATCTGCCATCCTTCCTGCGCCCAGGCGACGCGGTGGTCTTCAACGATACCAAGGTTATCCCGGCGCAGCTGGAAGGCATTCGTCACCGCGAAGGCGCGCCCGGCCAGCAGGTGTCTGCTACCCTCCATATGCGCGCCGCACCCGACCGCTGGAAGGCCTTTGCCAAACCCGGCAAGCGTATCAAGATCGGCGATCGCATCCAGTTCGGTCACGGCGAAAATGTCTGCGCGCTCGGTTCGCTCGACGCCACTGTCGAGGACAAGGGCGAGGGCGGCGAGATTACCCTGCGGTTCGATCTGTCCGGTCCGGCTCTCGACGAGGCGATTGCCAGCGTTGGGCATATTCCGCTGCCACCCTATATCGCGGCGAAGCGCCCGGAAGACGAGCGCGATCGCGCCGATTACCAGACGATCTATGCGCGTGAAGAGGGCGCGGTCGCAGCGCCCACCGCTGGCCTGCACTTCACGCCATCCTTGTTTGCCGCGCTCGATTCCATGGGTGTCGAGCGGCATTTCGTGACGCTGCATGTCGGGGCCGGCACCTTCCTGCCTGTCAAGGCCGACGATACCGACGATCACAAGATGCATTTCGAGATCGGCTATGTGGATGCCGCCACCGCCGAGAAGCTCAACGCCGTCAAGGCGAGGGGCGGGCGCGTCGTCTGCGTCGGCACCACGTCGCTGCGACTGATCGAAAGCGCCGCCGCTGATGACGGCACAATCCAGCCCTGGCAAGGCGCCACGGGCATTTTTATCACGCCCGGCTACCGCTTCAAGGCCGTTGATATGCTGATGACCAATTTCCACCTGCCGCGCTCGACCCTGTTCATGCTCGTATCGGCCTTTGCCGGCCTCGATACGATGCGCGCGGCCTATACCCATGCTATCGAGACGGGCTATCGCTTCTATTCCTATGGCGATGGCAGCCTGCTCCACCGGAAAGACTAGAACGAAATGAGCGAGAGCTTTCAGTTTCAATTGAAGAAGACCGATGGCGGCGCCCGCCTCGGGGAAGTCTCCATGCCGCGCGGCACGATCCGCACGCCGGCCTTCATGCCTGTCGGTACCGTCGGCACTGTCAAGGCGATGTATCTGGATCAGGTACGCGAAACAGGCGCCGATATCATTCTCGGTAATACCTATCACCTGATGTTGCGCCCGACAGCCGAGCGCGTCGCCCGCCTCGGTGGGTTGCATCAGCTGATCCGCTGGCCGCACCCGATCCTCACCGATTCAGGTGGCTTTCAGGTGATGTCGCTGTCCGGTCTGCGTAAACTCGATGAGCAGGGCGTCACCTTCAAATCGCATGTCGACGGCAGCTTGCATCACATGTCACCGGAGCGATCGATCGAGATCCAGGGATTGCTCGGCTCCGATATCCAGATGCAACTCGACGAATGCGTCGCCCTGCCGGCAACGCCGAAAGAAATCGAGCGCGCCATGGAAATGTCGCTGCGGTGGGCGGAGCGCTGCAAGGTTGCCTTCGGCAACCAGCCGGGCAAGGCGATGTTCGGCATCGTCCAGGGTGGCGACGTGCCGGAGCTGCGCGTCCGCTCCGCAAAGGCGCTAAGCGGTATGGACCTGAAGGGCTATGCGGTCGGCGGCCTTGCCGTCGGCGAGCCACAGGAAGTCATGCTGCGCATGCTCGAGATCACGCTTCCGGAGCTGCCGACTGAGAAGCCGCGCTATCTGATGGGCGTCGGCACGCCCGACGACATCCTGAAATCCGTCGCCCGCGGCATCGACATGTTCGATTGCGTGATGCCGACCCGCTCGGGTCGTCATGGATTGGCCTTCACGCGCCGCGGCAAGGTGAATATCCGCAATGCCCGCCACGCCGAAGACATGCGTCCGTTGGACGAGCAGTCCAATTGCCCGGCTTCGCGGGATTATTCCCGCGCCTACCTGCACCATCTCGTCCGCGCCAACGAAGCGCTCGGCGGTATGCTGCTCTCCTGGCACAAT
The DNA here is from genome assembly GCF_014193155.1 of Rhizobium sp. BK098. NCBI lineage: Bacteria > Pseudomonadati > Pseudomonadota > Alphaproteobacteria > Hyphomicrobiales > Rhizobiaceae > Rhizobium > Rhizobium sp. BK098. The sequence goes on from NZ_JACHYY010000010.1 coordinate 184,866, forward strand.
CTCGCCTACTATCAGGAACTGATGCAGGGCATTCGCCAGGCGATCGCCGAAGGCCGCTTTGCCGATTTCATGGCCGAGACGCAGGAAAATTGGGCGAGGGGTGATCTCGAGCCCGTTTGATTCAATGACGACGAGGATGCGCCACGCGATCTTGCTCCAGTGGCGGTTTCGCGCTAACAGAAGCGTGTCGGAAAAGGCAGGGTTGGTTTCGGTAGGCCCAACCCCTTCCAATCTGGAAGCACTGCTCCTAGCCGTTGGTTATGAGAGCCCGCGACGCGGAACTTGACCATTGTGGTCGAGTGTCTCGCGTTGGCGTGCCGTTTCGACCGACATGTCTCCGCGGGAAAGCCTTTTGGAGCTGTCATGAGACTGAACCACCTGGATTTGCACGTTCCCGATGTCGCCGCGACCCGGGATTTTTTTGTTTCCGTTTTCGGTCTGACGGAGGTGGAAACGCGGGGCGCAAATGGCCTTGCCATCCTTCGCGACGATGCCGGACTTGAACTTGTCATCAGCCGGCCTGTCGCGAAATTCGGCGGCGCCGATGGCGTCTCCGTCGGTCGCAATACCTATCACATCGGCTTCATGCAGCACTCCCGCGAGGCGGTTGATCTGTTGTTCGAGCGGGTGAAATCGAGCGGCTGTGAAGTTTCGAAGCCACCTTCGATCATACGCGGCAATTGGTCGTTCTATTGTTTCGCGCCGGGGCGAATCCTCGTCGAAGTCGGCTGGCGCATGGACCTTGCTCTGTTGGTAAATCATTTATTATCGATTGATTGCTATCCTTAACAAACATCATTCTGAGCCGGCCGGAACGGGCTTGCCTTGGGCAATTTCCGTTCCCGGCCGTGTTTCAAAATGAGCTCGGCGACAATAAACCATTGGGAAAAATAGCGAATCGGAATAAACGGTCCATCCGCCTTTGAAAAACGTCATTGGCAGATTTGATTGCGTGGCCGCTTGGAATTTTGAAAAAATCCGGCTAAAACGCATTCTCTTAATCGATAAGGGCTGTACTACCGAAAATAGGAGGCACTTGCCGTTGAGGGCGCAACGCAAATTCGGGGCATGTTTTTCGGGGCTATTGGTTGTCGGTTTGGCCGCTACGGGCTGCACGACGACGCAGAAGACAACCCCCACCCCCAGCAATACCACCAAGCCCATTCGTGGCGCTAAAGTAACGTACAATTACACGACGAAGGACAAGGACTGTCTCGAACGTGCAATGTACTTCGAATCAGAGCGTTCCGACCCGAGCGGTTACATGGCTGTCGGTACGGTCGTAATGAACCGGCTGACCTCCGGTGCTTATCCACCCACGATATGCGGCGTCGTTGCCCAGGAAAAGCAGTTCGCTCCAGGCGTGATGACCAGGGAAGTCAAGGATCAGGCAAAGCCCGATCTTGAAGTCGCTGCCTCGAAGATCCTGCGCGGCGAGCGGCATCCCCAGGTGAAGGACGCGATGTTCTTTCATACCGAAGGCCTGAGATTCCCATACGATAATATGCACTACGTCGCTTATGCCGGCGGCAACGCGTTCTATGAGAAGCGTGGTCGCGATGGCGAATTACAGACGCCTGCGCCGCTTCCGGCCTATGAAGTTGCGATGAATTACGTGCCCGCGCAGGGCGCGCCGCAATCTCCGTTCGTCCTGCCGGAAACGCAGCCTGCGTCCATGACGTCTGCCGTAGCAGCCTTCACGCCGGTCTCGAATCCGACGGTGACCATGCCGCAGAGTGCCGTCGTCATCCCGACTGCGGTTCCGATTCCGACGCCCGCACCTACCGACATGGCAATTTCAGGACCGCTCTCGAGCGGCGAGACCACATACACGAATACGCCTATGCCGGCTTCGACAGTTGTGATTCCGCAACCGCGGCCGGAATTCGAAGGCAACACGCCCGCAGGAAATTCGCTTAGAGTTCGCGGTTAATAAGATCGGGCCCATGCTTGATGACAGCGCGTCTCTTGTTTAGAGGTGCGCTGTTTGCGTTTTGTAGCCAGCGATGCTTTAGAGCTGTTCCAGCAAAAGTGCGAAGCGGTTTTGCGTCCGGAACTGCGTAAAAACAAAAAGATAGAGCGTTTTCGCGATTCGAATAAAAGCGGAAATGCTCTAAATGCCCTCACTTGCCGTTTTGGCAAGAATCTGCACGCCGTTGATCTTATAACTGCCGTCCGGCTGACGAGTTATCTGGTAGATCGCCGTCCAGTCCTTGTCATCGGTACCTGTGATCAACACCTCCTGATAGACGACTGCGCCATTGTCGATCGCGCGGCTTTTGCCGAAGGCATAGTTGCCGGGATGATAGACCGGCAGGTAGTTCTTCCTCACCATGGCGAAGAAGCTGTCCTTGTCGGGAAAGAGCGCCTTGATGCCAGGTGCGGCGAAGGAATAGGCGGTCGCCGCATCATCGTGCAGAAAAGCTTCGATCTGCTGCTCAATAAGGCTCTGCGCCGTTTGCACCGGATCTTCCGCGTAAGCGACCGGTGCAAAGGCAGCGCAGAAGAGAAAAACGGCGAAAGAAAAAGCGCGCATGTCCATCCCCAGCCATATGGAGAAAGCTTAGCGCGCTTTGACCGCAAGCAGAAGCGATTACTGCCAGCGGCGGAAGAGGGCGCTGGCGTTGACGCCGCCGAAACCGAAACCATTGGAGATTGCGTAGTCCATGGCCATCGGTCGCGCCGTGCCGCCGACAATATCGATGCCCTCGGCCGCCGGATCCGGATCCTGCAGATTGCGCGTCGGCGGCGCGATCTGGTCCCGCAGCGCCATGATGGTGAAGATCGCTTCCATGCCGCCGGCCGCGCCCAGAAGGTGGCCAGTCGCCGCCTTCGTGCCACTGACGGCAATCGCACCCTCGCGGCCGAAGACGGTCTTAATTGCTTCCATCTCGCCGCGGTCACCGACTTGGGTCGATGTCGCGTGCGCATTCAGGTGTTTGACCTCGGCAGGCGAAATCCGTGCTTGGGCGAGGGCAGCGAGCATAGCCCGGCGTGCGCCATCGCCGTCTTCCGGCCCTGCCGTCATGTGATAGGCATCAGCGGCGGTGCCATAGCCGACAAGCTCGGCAAGCGGCGTGGCACCACGCGCAAGGGCATGCTCCAACGTCTCAATGACAAGCATTCCCGCGCCTTCACCCATGACGAAGCCGTCACGGCCACTGTCGAAGGGACGAGAGGCTTCCTCGGGGCGATTGCTGAAGCCTGTCGAAAGCGCGCGCGCCGCAGCAAAGCCGCCAAGGCTGACCTTGTCGATGCAGGCTTCCGCTCCGCCGCAGATGGCAACATCGGCCTCTCCGGAGCGGATCAACCGCGCCGCATCGCCGATTGCCTGCACGCTGGCCGCACAGGCGGTGACCGGTGCACCGAGCGGCCCCTTGAAGCCATAGCGGATACTCACCTGGCCAGCGGCAAGATTGACGAGGAAGGAGGGGATCGTGAAGGGTGACAAACGCCGCACGCCCTTCGTTTCGGCTGTGCGCACGGCATCGGCGATGGCGGGAAAGCCACCGACGCCCGATGCAATGATCGTGGCCGTCCGCTCCAGAGCGCCGACGTCAGTCGGTTGCCAGCCCGACTGGAGGATCGCTTCCTCGGCGGCAGCCATGGCGAAGAGGATGAAGCGATCCATCTTCTTCTGGTCTTTGACGGGCACATAGCGATCGGCATCGAAGCCCGCCTCGGGATCTTCGGCGCTATCGGGAACGACGCCGCCGATCTTCGCTCCGAGATCGCCCACCATTTCTTCGGGCAACAGCCTCAGGCCTGAGCGCCCCTCGACAAGCCTCTTCCAGCTTGCATTGACACCCACGCCCAGGGGCGAAACCAGGCCCATGCCGGTGACGACGATACGATCCATCTTTTGCTCCTATTATCTCAGGCGTCGAAGCCCAGAAACCATGCTTTCATCTGGGCAATGCGTTCGTGAACCGCGTCGTCGGCGGCCGGTCCCGGCACGAGGATCGTGTCTTCGGGCTGAAAGGCGCGGCCGGTGACGCGGTCGATGAGAAGCGGGTCACGATCTTCACCGGTGTTAGCGTCGGCTAGCCGCACGGCGACTTCTTCGGCAGGCAAGTGCCGATTGCCCCAAGTGAAGAGCGCCATCAGCACAGGGAAGAAATCTCGGCCCTTGTCAGTCAAGACATATTCGTAGCGAGGCGGCCGCTCTTGATAGAGCCGCCGCTCAAACAGACCTTCATCGGTCAGATGCTTGAGCCGGCGCGTCAGAATATTGGGTGCAATTCCAAGGCTTTTCTGGAATTCATCAAACCGCCTCAACCCCTGAAGCGCATCGCGCAAGATCAGAATACTCCACCAGTCACCGACGCTTTCGAGCGCACGGGCGGCTGGGCATTTGAAACTGCTGAAGCTCGTTCTTTGCATGCAGAGGCAGATAGCACGAGTAACTATCATGATGCAAGTTACTATCGCGGAGCCAGATTTGCGCGAAGCTGGAACTCAATCTGCTGGCATGCGAGGCTAGGTGGGGATGAGCGAAATGCGCCTGGCTGCGGCCAGGCGGCAGGTTTTCAGTAAGGAGGTGCCTTGCGGGCACGCTGCAGTTTTGCTGCCTCGGTCCACCAGGCGAGGTCCTCGGCAAAACGGGGAAACGCTTTTGCAAGGGCATCACCTCCGCTCCCTGTCGGTTTGCCTTCAACGTCCAATGCAGCTGAAATATTGGCGACAGCAAGAGCACTTGAGATGACGACCATTCCCATCTCGGAAAGGGTGCCGTGCCAGGAAACCGCCGCATGTGCGCCGGAAAGGCGGCCGCCGGAATAGCTGGCAATCGCCGCCGGTCGCCAAAACCACTCCTCAAGGTAATGGTCGGTCAGGTTTTTCAGGCCGGGTTGCATGCCCCAATTATATTCGCCCGTGACGAAGACGAAGGCATCGGCAGCCAGAATTTTCTCGGCAAGCTGCTCCATGGCCGAGGGAGCGGAGCCTTTGGGATATTCCTTATACATCCGGTCCAGCATCGGCAGGCCAACTGCTTTGGCGTCGATGAGCTCCACATCGTTTCCGCGCTGACGCAGGCTGGTTACGAGATAATTCGCGAGACGGATGCCGAGGCGATCCGAGCGGTAGGAACCGTAGAGAACCAGAATACTGTCGGTCATTGTTGATTATGCCCCCACAGTTTTTTGTGACCTTACTCTAGGTCTGCGACTCCGCAGGCACTGAAGCAGACGCCTCTTCCTCCGGAATGTCGTCGAAGGACGCATAATTGAGGTTATAGAGCTTTGAGTAAAGCTTGCCGTTTGCCATCAGCTGATTGTGGTTGCCGCTTTCAAGCAGTTGGCCGTTTTGCAGCACGATGATGCGGTCGGCTTCGCGGATGGTGGCTAGGCGATGGGCGATGACGAGACCGGTGCGGCCTTCGAGCAGCTTCACCAACGCCTTCTGAATCAGCATTTCGGTGTAGCTGTCGATATTCGCCGTCGCTTCGTCGAGCACGAGGATCTTGGCATCGGCCACGAGAGCGCGGGCGAAGCTGACGAGCTGGCGCTGGCCGAGCGAAAGACCGCCGCCGCGCTCGCCAAGAACGGAATCGTAGCCATCCGGAAGGCGCATGATGAACTCATGCGCGCCGACGGCCTTGGCGGCTTCTATGACTTCCTCGCGCGTCGCTTCCGCCTTGTTGTAGCGGATGTTCTCCAGCACCGTGCCGGTGAAGAGGAACGGCTCCTGCAACACCATGGCGATCTGGCGGCCGAGCGAATCCTGGGTGAGGGAGCGCACGTCGTGACCGCCGACCAGTACCTGGCCCTGCTGCACATCATAGAAGCGATGGATAAGCGCCATCGAACTGGATTTGCCCGAGCCCGTCGGCCCGATCAGCGCCACCGTTTCTCCTGGATTGACCCTGAAGCTGACATTCTTCAGCACAGGGTGCTTCGGATCATAGCCGAAGATCACATCGCGGAATTCCACGGAGCCGTCCATGTCGGCCGAGAGCTCGATCGCATCCGGCGCATCTTTGATGTCAACCGGAACGTCGAGCACTTCGGTCAACCGCTGGCCGGAGGCCATGGCGCGCTGCATCACCGAATATTGCATGGTGAGCGAGCGGATCGGATCGAAGAAGCGCTGGATGTAGAACAGGAAAGCGACCATGATGCCGACATCGAGCCTGTGGTTCAGCACCATCGAGCCGCCGACAATGATAACGATCGCCATCGCCATGCCGGTCAGCGTATCGACGATCGGCACCATGATCTGCGCATAGCGTGCCGCCGTCAGATGCGACTGAAGATTCGTATGTGCCTTGTCATCAAAAAGAGCGAAATTGACGGATTGCCGATGCATGCCCTGGACAGCGCGTACGCCATGGATGGCCTCCGCCAGCGCCCCATTGGTGACGGAGTTGGTCTCATGCGCGTTCATGAAGGCGACACGCGCCTTCGGCAGCCAGAACAGCCGCACGATGAAGAGGATCGGCATGACGGATAGCGTCAGAAGGCCGAGCCGGAAATCGAGCGACAGCATGACGATGACGATGCCGAAAAGCAGGGCTATATCGCCGACGGAAAGCACTGAAGTTTCAAGGAATTCCTGCATCGAGTTCACGTCGCCCTGCAGGCGCGACATCAAACGTCCGACTTCCGTCTTGTCCATGAAGGACAGAGAGACGCGCTGCAGATGCGCGAGCATCGCCCGGCGGATGTCGAACAACACTTCTTCGGCGACTTGGCCGACAAAGGTTTCTTGCACGTAGCTCGCGCCGTAGTTGACGAGAATGGCCGCAGAAAAAATCGCCAGGGACAGCCAAAGCGCGGAGTAATCGATGGCACCGGGTGCCATCGCCTTGTCGATCGCATGCCGGATCACGAGCGGGATGACGATCTGCGATCCCGTGAAAAGCAGAACGGCGACGACCGAAATATAGACCTGCCGGCGGTAGGGGCTGACGAAGGCCCAGATGCGGCGGATGATCTTGCTGTCGAAGACCTTGCCAAAGATCTCTTCTTCGACACGGTGCGAGCCGACAACTGCGCGGGGAGGGCGGCGACCGTCGTCGCGCACATCGTTGCGCTCGGTTTCGGTGATGTCCGACATTGTCATACCTCCCTCTTTGCTCTTTCGAGCACGTCGCCCGACGTCCTGACGACATCGTCCTCCGGGCGAACCTGGAGATCGTAAAGCGCCTTGTAACGGCCAGCGGCGGCCAAAAGCTGCTCATGCGTGCCGCGCTCGACGATCTCGCCATCCTCGATGAAGAGGATCTGGTCGGCATGCATCAGCGAGCTCAGTCGATGGGCGACGATCAGGGTCACGCGGTCGCGGGCAAAACGCTTCATGGCGCTGCGGATGCGCTGCTCCGTCGCGGCGTCGATCGCGGCGGTGGAATCGTCGAAGACCATGACGGCGGGCTTCAGCATCAATGTCCGGGCGATCGTCAGGCGCTGGCGCTGACCACCGGAAAGAGATACGCCGCGCTCGCCGACGACCGTGGTGTAGCCGGCGGGCAGGCCGAGAATGTAATTATGCAACTGCGCCGACTCTGCGGCGCGCTCGATGCGGGTTTCCTTTGCCCAAGGATCGCCATAGGCAATGTTGTTCTCGATGCTCGTCGTGAACAGGAAGGAATCCTGCTGCACGACGGCAACGTTCTGCCGCAGCGATTGCAGTGTCGTCTTGCGGATATCCTGACCGTCAAGAGTGATCCCTCCGGCCGTGACATCGTAGAAGCGTGGAATGAGATGCGCGATGGTGGACTTGCCGCTACCGGGCGGGCCGACAATGCCGATCGTTTCACCGCGTCTTGCCTCGAAACAGATATTCTTCAACACCGGGCGTTCTTCAGCGCCTGGATAGCTGAAGTCGACATTCTCGAACCGCAGCGTGCCGTCGGTCACGACGAGCGGCTTGGCGTCCGGGGCATCCTTGATGGGGATATCGAGATCGAGCAGCGCAAACAGGCGCGAGCCACAGGTCGATGCGCGGGCAAAAGCATTCACCATCAGGCCAAGCTGGCGCACCGGCATCTGCAGGATGGTCATGAAGGTCAGGAACGAGGCCAGCGTGCCGACGCTGATCTCGCCCGCAATGACCTTGAGACCACCCAGCCAAAGCACTAGCCCCATAGACGCGAAAAAGGAGAAGTTCATGGCGCTGGTATTAACCACGCGGATGCCGACGCGCTTGTGCGCCAGCGAAAGCGCATTGTGGGAGGCACGATCGAACTTCAGGATTTCATGCGCCTGAGCGGCAAAGGCCCGGACGACACGGATGCCGCCGAGATTTTCCTCCATGACGCGCGTCAGCACCGAGAGCCGTTCCTGTAGCTCCAGCCATGTCGAACGCAGGCGCAGCTGCGTGACGGAGGAACGCCAGGCGACGAAGGGCACGAAACTCAAGGCCAGGAGGCCAAGTGCCACATCCGTCGTAAGCAGCATATAGGCGCCGACACCGATCAGCATGGTGAGCAGCACCATGCGCACCAGCGCGGTGGAGAAATACATGCGCACGCCTTCGAGATCGAGCAGGCCGACGGTGATGAGATCACCGGAATGGACCTTATCGTGGAAGCTGAAGGAGAGCTGCTGGATCTTCTCGTAGCAGGCAAGCCGGAGCTCGTAGCCCATATGGTGGCCGACGGATTCGCTGTAATAGTTCTGCACCATCGTGAACAGGCCGCGCAGAACGCTGACGACGAGCAGCAGCAAAGCGGTCGTCATCAAAGCATTTTCGGCGATCTGGCCAGCGGTACCACCAGCGACCGCTGTCTGTGTCTGATCGACCGCGCGACCGAGCAGGCGCGGGATCGTCAGCTGCAACGTTGCAGCTACGAATGTTGCCCCTATGGCGAAGCTCGTCTGCCATGGGTGGCGCAGCGTCATATGGGTGATCCGGACAATCGTCGACAGGCCTTGGCCCCACCCGACCGCATTGATATGCGCACGCGAGGCCAATGGCTTCGCCGCGCTTCTTGATGAATCGCTGCTCACGCTTTTATCCAGGCATAATTGAACGAGGCGGGCCCGCTGACGGGTTCGTATCTCAGGGAAAGTATTGATAGGATGAATTTTGCCGATTCCATGGCGACGTTCAAGAGTCAATCGGTCACAAGTGCCACGCGAACGTTAGATTGCGTGTTCAAAAAATTGCCGATGAGATGTCGGGATGGAGCTTGATGAGGCGTCCTTTGGGCACCATGCCAGAAAAGGAGAGCATCATGCGCAAGATTATCGCAGCGACATTCATCAGCCTCGACGGCGTCATGCAGGCACCCGGTGGTCCGGACGAGGATCCGACCGGCGGCTTCAAGTATGGCGGCTGGGTCTTCCCGCACTCTGACGAGGAAACCGGCAAGACGCTCTTCGAACTGTTCGAAAAGCCGTTCGATCTGCTGCTCGGCCGCAAGACATATGACATTTTCGCAGCCTATTGGCCCTATATCGACAACGACAATCCGATTGCCAATAAATTCAACAGCGTCACCAAATATGTCGCGACGCGCGGCGACGCCGAATTGAAATGGAACAAGAGCCGATCGCTCGGCAAGGATGTCGTTGCTGCAATCAGGGAACTGAAGGCGGGTGAGGGGCCGGATCTGCTGATCCAGGGCAGTGGCGATTTCATTCAGACCCTGCTCCGCCAAGGGCTGATCGACGAATACCATCTGGTGATCTTTCCGCTGGTGCTGGGCGGCGGCAAGAAGCTGTTTGCCGGCGGGGCAGTGCCTTGCGCAATGAAGCTGCTGCGCAGCAAGATCTCTCCGACCGGCGTCATCTTCGCGACCTACGAACCCGATGGGCCGGTGAAGACGGGCTCCTTTGTTGGTCAGAATCCCTCTGAAGAGGAGATGGAGCGCCGCAGGCGGCTCGAATAGGCAGCCAAGGCCGGGGCGGGACACTGTCTAGATGTCCTGCCAAGGTTTACATCGCCTATTCCGATGTTTGAAAATCACGCAGCGCTTTCATGACTTCGCGAAGACCTCTTGTGAGATGCTTGTCCCGGCGCAACACCATGCCGAGTTGCCGAACGAGCCTCGGCTTGAGTGGCGAGGTAACCAGCTGGCCCGACCTATCCCGTCTCAGAGCCATGTCGGGAAGGATGGACCATCCGAGGCCGGCGGCGACCAGTTCCTTGATGGCTTCGACACTCCCAAACTCCATGGCCGGCTCGGGGTGAACCCTGCCGGCCTCGAACCATCCATTCGTGGCGCGACGCGTGTTGCCGCCTTCGTAAAGCAGCATCGTCTTGGTTTTCATGAACTCTACATCCGGCCCGCCCTCCGGCATCACGCTTCCCTTGGGGGCTACGGCCAGAAGCTCGTCTTCATGGAATGGCTCGACTTCCAGCGAACGGCCAGAGGCGGGCAGGGCAACGACCGCGAGGTCCAACGCATTGGCTTCGAGATCACGCAGAATCTCCTCGATATTGCCGACACGGACGATGATCTCGAGATCGGGCATGCGCTTCTTTGCTATGGCGATGGCGCGGGGCAGCAGATGAATCGAAGCGGTGCCGCCGCTGCCGATTCGCACGCGTCCGACCGATCCCTCTCGAAAAGGCGTCATCGACTCCTCTGCGATCGAGCAGGCTTCGATGATGCGGCGGGCATGCGCAAGCAAATCAAGCCCGGCCGGCGAGGGCTGCGCCCGCCTGCCGACGCGCTCGATCAGCTTTACGCCGAGACGCTGTTCCAGCAGTTTCACCTGCAGGCTGACAGCCGGTTGTGTGAGCCCGGCCTTATCGGCAGCGGCTGTAAAGCTTCCGAGATCGACAACACTGACAAAGGCGGCTAGCTGATCCAGGCTGAGCAAAAAGAATTCCTTATGGTTTGTATAAATATCATAAGCTTCATTCATTGTCAGCGCCAGTGCATCCTAAGCTCATGTTCAAATGAGCCTGAGGAGCAGGAAAATGACGACCGATATCAACAGACCGATGCAAGCAGCGGCCGCCGTTGCAGGTAGAGGTCGGCGAACGCGAGAATTGTGGCGAAAAGCGCTGGAGAGATTCCTGACCTATCTTGAAAAGCGCGAGACGAGATGGAACCTGCGCGAGCTGACCGATGACCAGCTTCGAGACATTGGCATGACGCGCGCCGAGGCTAGGACCGAAGTCAATAAGTCATGGTTCTGGGGATAGGGCGCTTGAGGGCGTTCAAACCATCGGCGCGCGGGTTGGAATAGCGGTATCTTGCAGCGATTGCCGGCGGAAAGCGGTTGAAAGCTTGGCATTTGGGCGAGGGCGGGCAAAATGGTCTGGGGAGTATTTTCCGATCGTCCTTTTTTCATCCCATTGTTCTTTTTTCCGCCACAGATTTGCCCGATCCATTCCGCTCGAAAGCAGGCAGCCGGTTTCCTCGGTGATCTGCTGTTTCGCCCGGAACATCAAAGTACGAGACCGCAAAATCCATGCTCAAGACAAAATCCCTGCTCCTCGCCGCGGCGATTTCGACCCTATCGCTTCTCGGTGCAGCTTCGGCAGCGGAGGCCGGGCAGGCGAGTTATCTCGTGGATGCGCATAGCGGCCAAGTGCTGGAAGCATCGAACGAGAACGAGCTGAATTATCCGGCCTCGCTCACCAAGATGATGACGCTTTATCTCGCCTTCGAAGCGCTGCATGACGGTCGCCTGAAATGGGATCAGAAGCTGACCATGTCGGAGAATGCGGAGAGCAAGGAGCCCTTCAAATTCGCGATCGGTGCAGGCCGCAAGGTCACGACGCGCGAGGCTGTCGAAGGCATCGTCGTCCTGTCGGCCAATGATGCGGCTGTCGCGATTGCCGAGCAGCTTGGTGGCTCGGAGGAGAGCTTCGGCAAGATCATGACTGCGAAGGCGCACCAGCTTGGCATGAGCAAGACCGTCTTCAAGAATCCGTCAGGTTTGCCGGATCCGGAACAGGTCACGACCGCGCACGACATGGCAACGCTGGGCGTTGCGCTCATGCGCGACTTTCCGGAAGAGTTCAAACTTTTCTCGCTTCGCGGCATGAAGTTCCGCGGCATGAAGCTGCGGGGCCACAACAATCTGATGTATCGATACGCAGGCGCCGATGGCATCAAGACCGGTTATACCGATGCCTCCGGCTACAATCTCGTGACGTCAGCCTCGAAAAACGGCCGCCGCGTAGTCGGCGTCGTGATGGGCGAAAAGACGGCGCAAATTCGCGACGACAAGATGGCGAGCCTTCTTGACGCTTATGTGCCGACAGCGACCGTCGCTACCGGTTCGACAGTGACGGTTAAACAGAGCACCACCAACTGATTTTGGCGCATCGAGGGAGGAGGAAGACGCCGTCGATCGGCGAGGGTGAGTTGCTGACAGCAGTGGGACATGCCAAAACCTCCAAAGTGAAGCCATTGAAAATCATTGGCATGTCGCACTTTAAAATAGAATGTACCCGTAAACCACATACTGTCACGGCTATTTAGAGATGAGACAAAGTAATCAATTTAGAAACGCGACACAATAATATCTGTTATTACTTCATTTGCAAGATTCTATAGATAT